>JAFGLM010000038.1 GCA_016928055.1 Gammaproteobacteria bacterium | reverse complement strand
TCTGAGCATCTTCAGCATCCCCTTTAAAAAACAGCTTCATCATAAAAAAAGTCCCCGCCAATGGCGAGGACTTTGTCAGCAGCCTGACGCGGCCTGTTGGCCGCGTTTTTCAAACTACATTTTTGATAACTAATTTGTTACACAATCGCCGCTGAAAAACCTGATTCATAAAGTAAAACGGCTATTTTAGACCACACCTTGGTCGAGCATGGCATGCGCAACCTTGAGGAATCCCGCGATGTTGGCACCATTTACGTAATTTACGTGTTTCTTCGACTTCGCATAGGCTTTGGCCGCATCTAACGCATTCTTATGTATGTTCTTCATAATAATTTGAAGACGGGCATCCACTTCCTCGCGGGTCCATGACAGGCGCATACTGTTCTGGCTCATTTCAAGACCAGACACCGACACGCCGCCGGCATTAGCGGCCTTTCCTGGACCGTAGAGTATGCCTGCATCAAGAAAGACTTCTACGCCGTCTGCGGTAGTGGGCATATTGGCACCTTCCGATACACAAAATACCCCGTTTTTCACCAGGTTGGCCGCATCCCTGGCATTGATTTCGTTTTGGGTTGCGGACGGAAGAGCCACATCGGCTTTAATGTCCCACAGAGGGTTGTAGTCAAGGCTCGAATCCAGCGGCGTGAAAACAGCCTTTTTGTACTTGTCGGTATATTCTTTAATGCGCCCACGGCGATTGTTCTTGAGATCCATGATAAACGCCAGTTTCTCGGCATTAATGCCTTCTTCGTCATGGATGAATCCGGAGGAATCCGATACGGTCAACACCGTACCTCCGAGGTGCAGCGTTTTTTCGATGGCATACTGAGCGACATTACCGGATCCGGAGACGAGACATTTTAAACCCTTCATGCTCTTACCCTTTTCAGCGAGCATTTCAGCGGCAAAATACACTTGACCGTAGCCAGTGGCCTCAGGCCGAATAAGACTACCACCCCATGGAATACCCTTGCCGGTCAGCACACCTGTGAATTGATTGGCGAGTTTCTTGTAAGTACCGAACAGATAGCCAATTTCCCGTCCACCTACACCGATATCACCAGCCGGTACGTCTGTATCCGGTCCAATGTGCCGCCACAGCTCGCTCATAAAGGACTGGCAGAACGCCATAACCTCACGATCCGTTTTTCCTTTGGGATCGAAGTCCGAGCCGCCCTTGCCTCCACCCATCGGTAGCGTAGTCAGAGCGTTTTTTAAGACTTGCTCAAACGCCAAAAACTTTAAGATGCTGAGATTGACCGAAGGATGAAATCTGAGGCCGCCCTTGTAAGGGCCGATGGCACTGCTCATCTCGATTCGATATCCTTTATTGACCTGTATCTCGCCCTTGTCATCCACCCAGGGAACGCGGAACATGATTACCCGCTCCGGCTCTGCGAGCCGATCTAAAATCTTGGCGGCACGAAATTCCGGGTGTTTTTCCATTACCAGTGCCAGGGAATCGAACACTTCCTGGACAGCCTGATGAAATTCTGGCTCATTCGGATTCTTTTTAACGACTCTTTCATATACTTCTGTCATCAGTTTCTCCTTTCGAAACGATTTGATGATTTGAAATTCGGCTGCCGCAACACAACACGTTGCTCACCGTATTGCCTTAAGCATTCGCAATTACGCCACGGACAAACACCCTTTGCCCAATAATGACGAACGCATTGTTAAGCACTTTGTTTTGATTCAAATGTAGTGGGGCTGACGATATACCCCTAAACCCAGTGATGTTATACCGGCGGGCCCGGAGTTTAATCGAATTTGGCATATCCGTACACCGCCAGCCCGAAATATTTCAATAAGACGGGAGGTTAGCGTACTGCTGTCCCAGAAGATCATGACCTGGGATAATAGAAAGTCCTTACTCAGGGTGAGATTAGACGATGCTATTCCAATGGCGCGGGCAAATCTGACTCACCCATTAGATATAAATCAATCGCCCGGGCTACTGAACGCCCTTCAGCAATAGCCCAGACAATTAACGACTGTCCGCGCTGCATGTCACCGGCAGTAAATACGCCGGGAACTGACGTCATCCAGTTTCTGTCTCTCGCCACATTACCCCGATCCGTTATTTTCACACCCAACTGTTCGAGCATGCCGTGCTTTTCTGAGCCGGTAAAACCCATCGCCAGGAAGACCAAATCAGCCGGTAAGGTTTTGATGCTATTGGGCACTTCCTCAAAGCTAATGCGACCATCTACGTTCTTCATCTCCACTTCAACCAACTCAATCGCTTTGACACTCCCCGTCCCGTTATCGATAAATCGTTTGGTTGATACAGAAAACAGTCGCTCTGCGCCTTCTTCATGCGCAGAAGAAGTTCGATAGATCATCGGCCACTGCGGCCAGGGGTTGGTTTTGGCCCGCTGCTCTGGCGGTTTTGGCATAATTTCGAGCTGATACACTGACTTGGCGCCCTGACGATTGGCTGTGCCGAGACAATCCGCGCCGGTATCACCACCGCCAATAATGACGACATGTTTATCTTTTGCATCGATCAACTTATCAGCAGGAATATTGTCCCCTTCACATCGACGATTAGCCTGGGGAAGATAATCCATAGCCTGGAATATTCCATTTAATTCAGATCCTTCCACAGGCAGGTCACGTCGCTCACAGGCGCCACCAGCCAGTAGCAATACATCAAAATCATTCTGAAGAGCCTTAACATCGACGTTCACACCCACGTGGCTATTAGGCTCAAACTTAACTCCTTCAGCTTTCATTTGTTCCAGGCGTCGATCGATAACGCGTTTTTCCATCTTGAATTCGGGAATGCCGTAACGCATTAAACCGCCGATACGATCATCGCGCTCAAACACTGTTACAGCATGACCTGCGCGCGCGAGTTGCTGCGCTGCTGCCAAACCGGCCGGACCTGAACCCACGATGGCCACTTTTTTGTCGGTCTGTTTTTCGGCAGGCTCTGGTTTTACCCAGCCCCGCTCATAAGCATAATCAATTATCGAAAGCTCAATGGCTTTAATACTTACCGGGGAATCATTGATACCCAGAACACAGGAACCCTCACAGGGGGCAGGACAAAGTGTGCCGGTAAATTCAGGGAAGTTATTGGTTGCATGTAAGCGATCTATTGCTTCACGCCACTGCTTACGATAAACCAGATCATTCCAGTCCGGAATCAGATTACCCAGCGGACACCCCTGATGACAAAAAGGAATACCACAATCCATGCAGCGCGCCGCTTGCTTGTTTAACTCCTCCGCGTCCCAGGGTGCCATTACCAGCCCCCAATCCTTTACGCGTTCTTCGATGGGACGGTAAGGCGTTTTCTTGCGCATATATTCCAAGAAACCCCTCAGCTTAGCCATGAGACGCCTCCATTATCGCTTCATCTTCCGGCAATCCCTTTTCCTTGGCCATCTTGATGGCATTAAGTACGCGCTTGTAATCTCTTGGCATAACCTTGACAAATTTCTGTCGGTAATCTGACCAGTTTTCAAGAATATTCTCGGCTACCGTGCTTTGCGTATAACTGACATGTTTGGTTAATAATGATTGAACGAGTTTGACATCTTCATCCTCAATCAGTGGGTCTAAGTCAACCATATCCTGATTACAACGAATTGAGAAATCACCCTGCTCATCAAGAATATAAGCGACGCCTCCAGACATTCCCGCCGCAAAATTACGGCCGGTACGACCAATAACCACCACTCGACCACCGGTCATATACTCACAACCATGCTCTCCGACACCTTCAACTACAGCATGCGCGCCACTGTTGCGAACACAGAAGCGCTCGCCCGCAATACCGCGAATATAAACCTCACCCTGGGTTGCACCGTATAGCAGCACATTACCAGCGATAATATTTTCTTCCGGCTTAAAAGTTGAGTCGCGTGGCGGGTACACAATAATTTTACCGCCAGATAGACCCTTACCTAAATAATCGTTCGCATCACCTTCTATAGCGAGGGTCATACCCCTAGGTATAAAGGCACCAAAACTCATGCCCGCAGAGCCTATAAACAGTATCTTGATGGTATCTTCCCATAAGCCGACACTACCATAACGTTTAGTTATCTCATGTCCAACAATTGTACCGACAGTACGATTAGTATTCTTAATCGGTAGGGTCGCTTCCAGTTCTTTACCTTCCTCAATAGCATCCTTACATAAAGGCAATAAGGTCGTTACATCAAGTGATTGATCCAAACCATGGTCCTGTTTTCGCTGACAGTAAATGCCAACCTCAGGGCCCATCTCTGGTTTATGCAAGATCATACTGAAATCCAATCCCTTGGCTTTCCAGTGATCAACTGCTTTACGTATATTGATGCGATCTACCTGACCGATCATTTCATCAAAGGTCCTAAAACCAAGCTTAGCCATGTATTCGCGAACTTCCTGCGCGAGAAAACGAAAGTAAGACACAACATATTCTGGCTTGCCAGTGAACTTTTTGCGAAGCTTTGGATCCTGTGTGGCAACGCCTACCGGGCAGGTGTTGCTATGGCACTTACGCATCATGATGCAACCCATAGTAACCAGTGGAGCAGTGGAAAAACCGAATTCCTCACCACCGAGTAAGGCCGCAATAATAACGTCTCGACCCGTTTTCATCTGACCATCGACCTGCACAACAATACGATCACGTAGTTTATTAAGAACCAGTGTTTGTTGGGTTTCAGCTAATCCCAGTTCCCAGGGCAACCCTACATGTTTTAACGAACTAATTGGTGATGCGCCTGTACCACCATCATAACCAGAGATAAGGACAACATCTGAGTGCGCTTTCGCGACACCGGCTGCAACCGTGCCGATGCCGATTTCCGCCACCAACTTCACATGAATACGGGCCTTTGGATTGGCATTCTTCAAATCGTGAATTAATTGCGCCAGATCCTCGATAGAATAAATATCATGATGTGGCGGCGGTGAAATTAAACCGACACCAGCAGTGGAATGACGAACTTTAGCAATCCATGGATATACTTTGGTACCTGGTAACTGTCCACCCTCGCCTGGCTTGGCACCCTGTGCCATCTTAATTTGAATATCATCGGCGTTAGTCAGGTACTCGGCGGTAACACCAAAACGACCCGAGGCTACCTGCTTAATAGCACTACGACGTAAATCACCATTGGCATCCGGTTTAAAACGGGCCGGGTCTTCACCACCTTCGCCGGTATTGGATTTGCCGCCAATGCGATTCATCGCAATCGCTAATGTTTCATGAGCCTCTTGCGAAATTGAACCGTAAGACATCGCGCCGGTTGAGAAACGTGCCAAGATATTTTCCAGCGGCTCAACCTCGTCCAGAGATAAAGGCTTCTCCGCCCACTGCAAATCAAATAGGCCACGCAAAGTCGCTAAATGTTCGGCCTGTTCATCAATTGATGCAGCATATTCTTTGTACAAAGCATAATCGTTATTCCGCGTAGCATTCTGCAGCTTGACAACATTGTCAGGATTAAAGGCATGGTATTCGCCATCGCGACGCCATTGATATTCACCTCCCCATTCCAAATCTGGTTTTTTAACGGTCCGCCGAGGGAAGGCATTATGGTGTCGTATACTGACTTCTTCAGCCACAGTCTCCAGGCCAATACCGCCCACTCGAGTCACAGTCCAGGTGAAGTAACGATCTACAAATGCTTTATCTAAACCAATGGCTTCAAAAATCTGCGCACCGCGATAAGATTGCAGAGTCGAAATCCCCATCTTCGACATAGCCTTGATCAAACCTTTGTTCGCTGCCTTAATGTAATTCTCTGTGGCTGTTTCATAATCGATTTGCGGAATAAGGCCCTGTCCAATCATGCTTTCCAAAGTTTCAAAGGCCAGGTATGGATTAATCGCATGTACACCGTAACCAATCAGCACCGCGAAGTGATGTACTTCACGCGGCTCGCCGGATTCGAGAATAAGACCGAGCTTGGTGCGTTGACCATTTCGAGTTAAATGGTGATGCACGCCAGACACTGCCAATAATGCAGGGATCGCGGCATTATCTGCATCAATGCCTCGATCTGACAAAATAACGTAGGTGTAACCCTCTTCTATCGCTAAATCGACCTGGCGGCAAACCTGCTTTAAGGCTTCATCTAAACCTGCGCCACCTTTAGCCACCGGATACAAAATCTGCACCGTCTTGCTTTTGTGTCCAGGCAGATTAACTTCCTTGATACGAGCTAGCTGCTCATTTTTAAGTATCGGGGTTTCCAGCTTTATTTGACGACAACTTTCAGGTGTCGGTTTGAGTAAATTCCTCTCCGGTCCCATCGTGGAGGATAACTGGGTAATGAGTTTCTCACGGATACCGTCCAGCGGAGGATTCGTTACCTGTGCAAACAGCTGCTTGAAATAGTCATATAATAACCGCGACCGATTCGACAACACCGCCAGCGAAGCATCTGTGCCCATTGAACCAATCGGTTCCTCGCCTTCGATCGCCATTGGCGCCATTATCAGTTTTAAATCTTCATGGGTATAGCCAAAAGCCTGTTGGCACTTTAATAGCGTTTTGGGATCCGAGCCGTAAACTGATTTTGGAATTGGAAGTTTATTCAACGGAATAAGATTTTTTTTCAACCAATCCGCATACGGGTGTTCGCTGACAAGTTTCTTTTTCAGTTCTTCATCGTCAATAATGCGGCCCGCACGAGTATCGACCATAAAGATTCGACCAGGGTGTAACCGTTCTTTTATTGCAACGTTTTCCGGTGCTATATCCAATACCCCAACTTCGGACGCCATAATAACCATATCGTCCTTAGTCACGTAATAACGCGAAGGACGCAAACCATTTCGATCCAGCACTGCGCCGATCACTTCGCCATCCATAAACGCAATAGACGCCGGACCATCCCAGGGTTCCATCAGGCAGGCGTGATATTCATAGAATGCCTTACGCTCTTTATCCATGCTTTTATGGCCGCTCCAGGCTTCCGGAATCATCATCAGCACCGCCAGCGGCAATGGCCGTCCGTTCAGATGCAAAAACTCCATAACATTGTCAAAGCAGGCCGAGTCACTGCCGCCTTCGATGACCACCGGGAACAGCTTCTGCAAATCATCCTTGAATAAATCAGACTCACATAAAGTCTGGCGAGCGCGCATCCAGTTGGCATTACCGCGCACGGTATTGATTTCGCCGTTGTGTGAAATGTAGCGAAATGGTTGAGCGAGACGCCATGAAGGAAAGGTATTGGTTGAAAATCGCTGGTGCACCAGCGCCATCGCTGATTCAACATCCGGATCGGTAATATCGGGAAACATCGGCTCAATCTGATCGCCGGTCAACATACCTTTATATAGGAAAGTCCGATACGACAACGATGGGACATAAAACAAATCGCGTTCGCTTAAATCCGAATTCCAGATTTCCTGTTCCGCGCATTTGCGAATGACATACAACTTACGATCAAATGCCGCCGCATCCAGCTCGCTATTACGGAGGATAAATATCTGTTTAAAAGTCGGTTCACCGGCCAGCGCTGTCGGACCAATCATCGAATCATCGGTTGGCACGTCACGCCAACCCAGCACCGTCTGACCCTCCTGTTTGACGATACGATTAATGATTTCCTGGACCTGCGAGGATTGCTGCGGGTCACGGGGCAGAAAAATCATACCGGCGCCATATTGCTCCGGATCCTGTGGTAATTCGATTGCCAGCTTTTTGCATTCACGCAGGAAAAATTTGTGTGGCTTCTGTAACAGGATACCGACGCCGTCGCCGGTGTTTTCTTCACAGCCGCATGCACCACGATGTAGCAAGTTTTTGAGTATGGTCAGCGCGTCGGAAACGATTTTATGCGACTTACGCCCTTTCATGTCGACTACAAATCCGACACCACAGGAATCATGCTCATGATTTGGATCGTAGAGTCCTTCAGCCGGGTGACCAACAAATTGTTTCATGCTTACATACCTTGGTGACAACAGTACGGAACGCGCGGTCGCGCGTTAACGCCAAAATCTGGATATCTCACAAGAAGCGTGGTAATTCGACCAGTTTCAGCATTAAACGTGCGAAAACTGTGCCTCTTTATGTCTGCAACCTTTCTCCATTTACCATACGGAACATAGGGAAAGGTTCACGCAAAATGGAGCAGGATTATAATCAAGCACGCCATTGATGTCACGACTGCATCCCCGGCTGCAAGGAATAGACCGTTGAAAACCCAAATAAAATCAACACCCTTTCAAGCAGGATGCCCTATTTTAGTGCAAGTCGGCTTAATAAACTTCGGGAACAAAAGTCTGATCCGTCAACGGAGGTCTGACATAACCCACTTGCTCTTGTCTGGGCGGCAGTTTCATCGGCTCAGGAGACAGGTCTTCATATTTGAACATCCCAAGCAAATGTGAAATCACATTCAAACGCGCACGTTTTTTGTCATCCGCTTCCACTACATACCAGGGCGCTTGTTTGATATCGGTATGCGCAAACATTTCATCTTTTGCCTTGGAGTATTCAACCCAGCGCGAACGGGATTCGACATCCATCGGGCTTAACTTCCAATGTTTGATTGGGTCGTGGATCCGGGCCTGAAAACGGCGCTCCTGCTCTTCATCGCTAACTGAAAACCAGTACTTGATTAATGTGATGCCGGCACGTACCAACATGCGTTCAAATTCCGGGCAGGAGCGTAAAAATTCCCGATGTTCTTCTTCCGTACAAAATCCCATGACCTTCTCAACGCCGGCGCGGTTGTACCAGCTGCGATCAAACAAAACCATCTCGCCGGCAGCCGGCAAATGCGAAACATAACGTTGGAAATACCATTGGGTTTTTTCTCTTTCCGTCGGTGCTGGCAAGGCCGCCACCCGGCAGATGCGAGGATTTAAGCATTCAGTTATACGTTTTATCGTTCCACCCTTGCCGGCCGCATCTCGACCTTCGAATATCACGACAACCTTTAATCCTTTCTCCCTTATCCATTCCTGCAACTTAACTAACTCTATCTGAAGTTTAAACAACTCAGCTTCGTAGTATTTTTTATCCAGCTCTTGTTTGCCTGTTTTCTTATCAACCATACCAGTATCATTGACATCGGCTTTCTTCTCTTTTGAGGATTTAGGTTTTCCCTTGGTCATGATAACGCCTCCGGTTCACAACGAGCCTTTAGTATCTGGTTAGCGGAAAATACTGGGGTCACTTTAATAAATATACGTTTTCAAAGAAGCGAACAAAATATAAATCGTCTTTGTGTTAATAATGCGGTGGTTTTTCTTCTGCAATCGGATTGCCCGGCAAACTCACAGATAGCTCGTTTATTCGTTCCGTTATAAGTTTGAGAGTATTCTCCAAACGATCAATCGTTTTTTGCTGGTTGCTTATGATCGCATTCAGTTCCTGCATCAGGTCTTCCTGATAAGAGACTTTTATCTCCAGCTCATCCAGTCGTTTTTCAGATGTTTGCATCAATGGTGCTCTTAGTTATCAATTATTTAGTGTTAATCGCCATAACCCATATCGTTGTCATCCTTCACCCATTTTTCAGCCTCTTCCATGGTCTTGAAGGGACGAAATATTGCAGGAATCAAACCGATATGTGAAGAATCAAACATCCTGGCAGTACCAAACTGAAAATCCGAACCAACCACAAAAGCGGTCTTGCCACGCCCTCTTTGTTTGGCATACAACACTGATATGGAGCCGATTTCTTTAATCAGCTCTGCGGACATCATGCTGATATCCAGCGCCCGTATATCCCAGATCATATGGTTGCCGGATTTAAAATCTTCTCGATTGATCAGGTTCCGGTAAAAATTCCGGTAATCCTCCATACTGAATTTTTCCAGGAAGCGAACCCGTATCACTGAATCGGCAGGATTGACTTCAATTACGGCTCTCATCTTATTACACTCCCCGACGAATAAAGCAAATTATACCTGTACAATCGAAATTCCCGTAAACCTTTATATGTAATTAGCCGTCTGGTGTAGACTATTGGCAGCAGGCTTTTAGTGATGGTTCTTAATTTATGTCCTCAAACCGAATTTATCAGGCCGGTCAACTCTCTGTCGGCAGCAACATATCGCTGGATCAACGTGCATCGCATCATTTGCTCAATGTCTTGCGTATGCAATCCGGTAACGAGGTCATTCTGTTTAATGGCGATGATAAAGAGTATCCCGCCACTCTGACCATTCATGGTAAAACCATCACCGCATTTATAACAAACGTTCAAAATGCTTTTCGTGAATCACCGCTTCACATCACGCTGGCTCAGGGCGTCTGCCGTGGCGATCGTATGGATTGGGCGATTCAGAAAGCCGTTGAACTTGGTGTGGGCTGTATTGCTCCGATATATTGCGAGCGCAGCATGAAAGCTTTGGATACTGAGCGTGCAGAAAAAAAACAGCAGCACTGGCAAGGTATCGTTATCAGTGCGTGTGAGCAATCGGGTCGTTGTCGATTACCAATACTGGCAGCCACGCGCCCCTTAAGCGATTATCTGAGCAACCGTGATATATCCACAAAAGGCTTTGTACTCGACCCAAGCTCGGAGCAATCCTTGAAAAGCTCAGTATCGTCCAACGGAAAAATCGAGATATTGATCGGTCCGGAAGGCGGACTATGTCGGCATGAAATTGAGATGGCATGTAAAACCGGCTATCAGCGTGTCGGCCTCGGACCCAGAATACTCAGAACCGAAACCGCAGGCGTGGCGGCATTGGCAATTATTCAGGCTGAATTAGGCGATTTAAAATAAACAGCAGTTGTTACTGTTTTCTTACAGGAACTGCACTGCATAAGTCACCAACACCGGCAACTCCGGAATATAAGCTTCCAATTCCGCATTGATAATAACCTTGCTTTTTATGAAATCATTCGGAACAAAACCCGTTACCATTTTGGTGTTCTTACTGTTGATTTCAATAGCCTGCGGGGAACCCTGTAAAGTTAAGGCAATAAACGGTGTTACCGCATCATCCATTAACGAATGCACAATCGCCGATTTGGTTTCTCGATTAAACTTAGGGATGGTTCCATTGGCAACAGATTCAAATGACAACAACGGTACCGTCCATCCGTGCCACTGCAGTTTTCCCAACATACCGCCCTGTAAATCAACGACGATATCCAGCTGTTCGCTTTCGATAACCTGAACGATGCTCGCTCGGGGCAATAACAAATTCAAATTAAATTGCGGCAGTAATATGCAGTCAATATTTTGTTTTTCTTCTGCCATAAGATGCCTTTAACTATGCGGTTGCTTCGCGATCGAGCAAGTTATTAATTTCCTGCATTAACTCAGCTTCCTGGAACGGTTTACCCAGATATTTATCAACGCCTATTTCGCGTGCGCGATCACGATGCTTTTCGCCGGTTCGTGAAGTAATCATGATGATCGGTATGCCCTGCAAACGCACATCAGCGCGAACGTGTGTGGCCAATTCAAAGCCATCCATACGCGGCATTTCAATATCCATCAGGAATAGATCCGGTGTCATTTC
Organism: Gammaproteobacteria bacterium; assembly: GCA_016928055.1. Classification (GTDB taxonomy): domain Bacteria; phylum Pseudomonadota; class Gammaproteobacteria; order HTCC5015; family HTCC5015; genus JAFGLM01. The sequence goes on along the minus strand of JAFGLM010000038.1, from coordinate 59,547 downwards.
CTGACACTGTTGCACGGCATCCAATCCATCTTTTGCAGTGATTACTTTCAAACCATGGCGACTGAGTATGCGCGCGGTAACTTTACGAATCGTAATGGAATCGTCAACCACCATAACCGTTAATTCATTATCAGGCTTATCGAACGGTAAAGTGGTGTGCTCAGGTTCGTAAGTCAGCTCGGCTGCTCCGCCACCACCCACCAAACCAGCAATATCCAGAATCAAAGCAACTCGCCCATCAGCCAGAATGGTTGCACCGGAAATACCCGGTACTGCGGTAATTTGCGGACCAACCGGCTTCACCACAATTTCACGACGGCCGAGCATGGATTCCATATGTACACCAATACGGCGGCCGCCGGCGCGCATAAGTAATAATGGGAATCGGCCTTCCATCGCCAACACTGACGGTAACCCCATACCCATCAATGTACCGAGATAATACATATCGTATGTATTACCGGCATATTCATAATCTTTGCGTCTACCGGTTAGATTTTCTTCAACTTCCTGTCGACTTAATAATGCGACACCTTCAATCGCCGTTAATGGAATCGCGTAAATATCTTCTTCAAGTGTAACCAGCAAGGCCTGGTTTATGGCCAGTGTTAACGGCAACCGAACGCTGAAGACCGTGCCCCGATTCGGTTCCGAGCTGATGGTTAAATTACCGCCAAGCTGCGTGATTTCGTTGTGAACAACATCAAGACCAACACCGCGTCCGGCAATCTGCGACACGTTTTCCGCGGTAGTAAATCCATCATGCAAAATATATTGCATGATTTCCTGGTTGCTTTTTTCTTCATCAGCTTCCAACAAACCCATTTGCATCGCTTTGCGACGAATACGTGCAACATCAATACCGCCTCCATCATCGGAGACATTGAGGATGATATAAGAACCATCTCTACCAATATCCAGACGGATGGTGCCGACTTCCGGTTTGCCCGCTGAAATACGTTCTTCTGTACTTTCAATACCGTGATACACGGCATTTCGCAGCATATGTTCCAACGGCGCCAGCATACGTTCCTGAACACTGCGATCAATTTCATTTTCTGCGCCAATAATATTCAACTCGACTTTCTTATCCAGTTGCAACGCAGTCTGCCTGACAATTCTGCGCAGTCGCGAAGCCAGACCTTCAAATTTGACCATGCGTGTTTGCAACAGCTCTTCCTGTAAATCGGTGCTGACGCGTGACTGCTGCTGCAAAACCACTTCCGAATTCTGCACCAGGTCGGTCAGAATACCGCGAATATTGTCCAGGTCACTCGCGCTTTCTGACAATGAACGCGATAACTGCTGCATATGCGAGTAGCGATCCATTTCCAGTGGATCGAAATCCTCGTACGGATTTTCCGCCTCGTGCGCCATGCGTGAGGCAATTTGTGCTTCAGTCTGGATTTCCATATCACGCAGTTGACGATGCAATCGCGCAACGGTCTGTTCCAGTTCGCCAAGGTTAAATCCCAGATCGATAACATACTGACCCAGCCGTGAGTGATAAATATTGACCTCGCCGGCATAGTTCACCAACGCATCCAGTTTATCTGCACGTACGCGTATCTGTTCCTGTTGCGGTGCCGCGGCAGACACTTGTTCAACAGGAGTCGTTTCAGCTACAAATGCAGGCGCATCGAAATCCGACAATGCAACAGGCGTCAGCTTCGCTTTATCTGCATCAGCATCATCCTTTGCATCCATACGATCGATAACATCAGCAAGACGCAAAGCCATGGTATCTTCCGGTTCGACCTTCCACAGGCGTACGTCTTCCAGACCCTGGATATATTCTTTCGGTATGGTTGGGATACGGCCCTGCAACAATACATCCATCATACCCATCAGACGGTCAACCGCATCAGTTAACAGTGCAACGACTGCATCACTGATCGGTAATTTGTCAGAGGTTATGGCGATAAATAAAGATTCGAGCGCATGACTTAAATCGCCGATATCAGAGAGGCTGGCCATACGCGCCGAACCCTTGAGGGTATGCAGTTGACGCATAATATCGGTAATAGGTGCCGGGTTGTAATTATTGTTTTTCCATTCTAATAATTTCTTTTCAACAATATTAACCAGATCCGGTGCTTCTTCCAGAAAGACTTCTATTAATTCGGTATCCAGTTCAAGCGGCTCTACATAACCAGTATTATCTATTTTCTCCGAATGAACGCGATCCAGTTCCTGCGAACTGGCGTCAACACAATCTTTCAATCTCTCTTCAAGCGACGTGCCATCAATCAACTCAGCAGTATGTTCATGTAAATGTGCGATACATTTTTTAATATAAACAACCGCTTCATCGAGTAAATCCAATTCTTCGTCCGACCATGAGGTAGCCATATCGGAGAGATTATTGGCATGCTGTTCCAGTAACTTGGCCTTTTCGGCAATACTAAGAAATTTTGCTGTGCGTGCACTTCCGTGCAAGGTATGTAAGGAACGTATCAGAGACTCATTATCTTTCGCCGACAATGAACCCAGTCTGGCTTTTTCGCTGATGCGTTTGATTTCCGCCATATGTGTTTCGGCTTCATCAGAGAAAATTCCAAGCAGAGTAATGTCGGTTTGCATGCCCAAATCATCAAAATCTTCAAAACGATCAGATGATGATTTGGATTTTTTGCTCTCTGCAGAATACCCCGCCGGCGGCATCTCGGTGTATTCGGCAGTTTCAACGTTATCAAGATCCGGCGCCTGATCATTGGCGCCGGTCATATCGATTTCGGGCAATTCCAGATTGGAGGTTGCGCCGGTATTTATCCGTTCTAGCGAATCGGTCGCATCAGCATCTTCGAGAATGATCTCATCTTCGCCACCCGTAGAACTAATCAGGTCATCGAGTGCAAACTGTATATCTTCGCCGTCATCAATAACGGTCGGCTCGTCGCCGAACATATCCAGATCCGGCAAATCCGACTCAATGATCAATTCTTCCTGGTCGGGTTTTTTTTTGCGTGCGCCGGTCACCTCAGAGTCGGCCGGCACCGCAGGTGCCGGCATGGAAGATGCTGCCTGCGAATCTATATCGCCGGCCGCGATTTCGGCAGCCTGCTGCATCAATTCAGCGATATTTTCAACCGGTTGCTGATTACCACGAATTTGCTCAATCAATTGCGGCAGGACGGTGATGCCTTCATCAATGACATCAAACATCGCAGGCGTTTCCGTGATGGTGCCGTCGATATAACGGTTCAGCATATTTTCCAGCGCCCAGGAAAACTCACCAATCAGAGTTGCCCCGATCAGACGACCGCTTCCTTTAAGTGTATGAAACGAGCGACGGATAGTGGTTAACGATTCCCGATCACTTGGGTCTGCACGCCAGGCTGGAAATAAACTACCCACTTTCTGCAATTCTTCCAACGCCTCTTCAATAAAGACGTCAATAATGTCCTCGTCTGAATCCTCGCCGATGATCTGCAATTCGCTGACATCTTTGAGTGCAATTCCACGCGATCGAGTTGAGGTAGCACGCTTAGGCATCGGAGCAGGCTGCAAATCAACGTCTTCGATAACCAGTTCTTCAAGCGGGCTATCTTCTGCATCCACCAGCTCGGTCTGACTTTTCAGGTCATCCGTTAATATCTGTACCCCCTCTTCGACCGAGGCCCTAACGCGGCCGGGTGTGCCGGTGAATTGCTGCAGTTTATTGAGTGCCTCTTGCGCGGCCGAAATATACAGTTCGCTATCAACCCTGTTTTCAGCAACCGCTTCCAGAAAACATTCAATGTTGGTTATAACATCGGCAAACACATCCTGTTCTTCTTCGTCGGGATCCCTGTGTTCCTTAATCAGTGAAGCACTGAAGTACGCTGCCAGATCATCAATCAATGAACGCGCATTATCCAGCGGATCAACGAACATGGCACCGCCAAGTTCTTTAAGTATTCCCGGTACCGGTCGCAGGGCGTTATCATCATCAGGCCGGTCAATGAATGTTAGAAACGCATCCTTGACCTGCGCCATATTTTTTAGTGCTTCGTTAACCAGACTACCCAATACTTTCTGGTTTTCGGCTATCGCTTGCGGAGTCTGACTCTGCGCTTCGATGGCGCCGGTAATATTCAGGAACGAATCAGCGCGACGACTGACATAGGCCTCAAGTTCGTTTTCAACTCCCAACAACACGCTGGCGATAGACATCATAGTGTCTTCGCTGGGTGCTTTCTGTTCGTTAACAGCAGCTTCAAGATTGGAGCGCTCCATTAACACATTTTCACGTGCACGCCCCATCCCCAGCATTCCGAGGGTATCGCCAATCTTTGAATAAATCGGTTGAATCAATCGGAGTTGATCGAAATTATTACGATCGCCGTGCAAATAGACTTCAATTGCATCCTTGGCCTGATTAATATCTTCCTGAATCGCGGCCGCAACTCGATCAAGCAATTCCTGATTTGGTCCACCGAGTCTTTGCTCAGCGCTGGCCAAATCGGAATCATCCGGCAAATATTTTTCCAGATTAAAATCGGTTTGAACGCGCCGCACCGTTTTAGTAACAGGCTTGGAACGGGCAACGTAATAAAGAATATTTTTGGTTAGTTCATCCGGTAATGTTTTTTCGAATTCTTCCGCGCCCAGCTCGGCCAACTGCTTGATCTGACGATCAACTTTACCCATCAATGACTTCAGTGCAACGCTGCTTTCAACACCGTTTTTTTGCAGCGCTTCCACGATCGCCAGTGCCACCCACCATAAACGTCGACTACGATCACCACGACTGGCTTCACGCAAACGCGAGATAACTTTATGCATGCGTTTAAACGCTTCATCGGCATGATCATTGCGAAACCAACCCAGTAATCCCAGCTGATAGAACTGTCGCACCTTGCGTGCCAACTCAACCGGATCTTCTTTTTTCTTGTCTTCCTGCGCAGCTTCAGCAGCGCCCTCATAAGCACCGGTAGCAACCGTTACGTCGGGGAAAAATAATACATTTTCAGATAGCAGGCTGGCATTACGGCAGGCACGCAGGTCATTCAGTAATGGCAATAACACCATCGGTACATCTTTATTACCGGCTGCCAGACTATCGAGATAGTCGGGTAATTTTATGGAAGCATTCAGCAGAACTTCAAACGCACTCTCACGATTGGCAATCTCATCGCTTTTCAGTGCGCGTGCCACCATTTCCATTTCTTCGCTCAGCAACGCTGCACCATATATCTCGACCAGAGACAGGGTGCCACGTACCTGACGCAGCGCTACGATAATTTCGTCTAACTTATTAACATCAGCCGAATCATTTACATACTCTTCCAACCGCCGTTGCACATCCAGCAACAACTGCCGCAGCTCTTCCTTAACCCACTTGAAGGAATTGAAATGGACTGTGTTACCAAGTTGCATAGGTTGTACCTGAGCCGAAACTCAATCCGTCACAAAACTACTCGTTAACCGCAGCCAGAAAATCAGCCGAATCAGGCAGCTTGAAGCCGGCAACCGAAGTACGCAGCTCGTTTGCAAGTTCGGTCAGATTGGCAATTGACTTGGCTGTATCAGTGGTACCTTCCGACGTTTCCATGGTGATGCGCTTGATAACATTCATGGACTCGGAAATATTCACCGCAGCGCTGGCCTGTTCACTCGCATCTCTGGAAATACTGGTAATCAGGTCGGCCAGTTGTTTCGATACCGACTCGATTTCGTTCAGCGCATTACCCGCATCCTCCGCCAGCTTGGCCCCGGTCACCACACCTGCAGTACTTTGTTCCATGGAACTAACCGCTTCGTTGGTATCGGTCTGAATGGTTTCCACCAGCGCCGAGATCTGCTTGGTTGCATTACCGGCACGTTCCGCCAGTCTCTGTACTTCGTCCGCAACCACTGCAAAACCTCGTCCCGCCTCACCGGCCGATGACGCCTGAATCGCCGCGTTCAACGCCAGAATATTAGTACGGTCGGCAATATCGGTAATCAGCGATACGATTTCACCGATCTGTTGCGAGCTTTCGCCGAGTCGCTTGATACGTTTTGAGGTTTCCTGAATGGTTTCGCGAATCGAATCCATACCATTGATATTACGGCGTACGGTTTCAGCACCACGGTTGGCGATTTCCACTGATTTCAGCGCCACATCGGCCGATGTTTCCGCGTTCTTGGACACGTGTTCCATGGTGCGCGCCATTTGCGAAATAGCATCAGTGGTAGTGGCAATTTCCGCCGCCTGCTGATTGGAAGCATCCGCCAGCCGGGTAGCAATCGCCTGCGTGTGTTCAGATGATTGCGATACACGCACCACGGTATTGTTAATGGCTTCTACCAGGTTACGTAAAGCGTCGATGGAGAAATTAACCGAGTCCGCGATAGCGCCGGTAATATCTTCCGTCACAGTGGCGTGTGCCGTTAAATCACCATCGGATAATGCCGTCATTTCATCCAGCAAACGCAAAATCGCTTCCTGATTGCGCTGATTGATTGTTAATGAATCTGCTGCACGACGACGTGCACCACCAATCAGGACCAATGCCATGATCACCAACAAGAAGGCTGCTATACCAAACGAGAGACCACCCGCCGCCGCAAAATAGATCACCCGGTTCCCTAACTTCTGATTGAGCGCCTCTTCCATTTGCGAACCGCCATCCAGCACTTCCGGCGCAATAATCTGTACCGCCGCGGCAGCGTCTTTTACTTCCGCCAAAATAGGGGCGTTATCCAGAATACCGGTCACACTGGTTTGCACACGGTTATAAATTTCCTGTGCTTCGACCAGCATGTTCTGCACATCAGCAGATCTGACGCGTTGAATATCCAGGTCACGACTGCCGTTAATCAGGCCGTCCATAACGCGCGCGTAGAATCTGAAATCGCGACCAAACTGGTCAGCTGCAGTGGACGCTTCCTGGCCACCGGTCAAAATACGTTCAAGGTTGGTCTGGGTACGTTCGATAAACGCCGTCTGGCGACTGGCCACATACAGAGTGGCACTATTGGTGTTCGATGTACTGAGTGCTGCCGCTATATCTTCGGTCAGTCTTTTCAAAGGCACCAACGCTTCCGATACATTTTTTACGTGGCCGGCAATCTCGGTAACTGATGCACGCTTTTCCAGAATGGAGTCAACATTACTTCGATACTCTTCCCATAATGCTGTGAGATTGTCCTGCGCTTGGCCAAGCGGGTCATTGGAACCGCCGACCGGCAACGCAGGCAGTGGCGGCGTTGAGGCAACATTGCCGTCCCGAACCAGATCCAGCGTTGTTTGATACCGGTCTCGATATCGTTGCAGCGTATCCAACGCTTCCTCGTTACCGCTGGCCACCTCCAGTGCACTGGTTGCAATACGCTGTGACAGCAGTTTTTGTTCCGCGATATGCGAGTTGTACTCGGAATTCCAGCTGCTCTGAAAATACACATATACGAACGCCCCGATCATTAAGATCAAAGAGAGACCTACGAGCACACCTAACAAAGGCAATGTCATGCTGGACCGTGTACGAACCCTGATTCCAGGTGCTTTTGACTTTTTCTGTTTCATTGTCTTGCTCTCCCTCAGACTTTACCGCTTGCTGTACGGCCGGCAGTAGTCAATCGGTTTGTATTGGATAACTGGTCAGTGGCTTCCGTAATGTGCATAAAACGCTCGTTACTGACCAGTCGATTAAAATCAAAAATAGGGTAATCGTCGCCGGCCCGGTGGTAGCAACCAACGATAAACGGCTTAAGCGATTCATCCACCCCCGCCATACGTTGATCCTTGCTATCTTCGGGAAAGCTACGAATACCGGTTACTGCACTAACAGTCAAACCGGCTACAGTATTGGCTAACCTGAATACGATGACGCGGGTATCACGATCCTCAGGTCGTCGTTCGCCATAAAGGAAACTATGTAAATCGGATATCGGCACCAACTGCCCACGCACGTTTGCAATGCCATCGAACCAGTTTTTGCTGGACGGTACGGTCGTGCAATGAATGGGATCCAGTACCTCCACTACAGTTTGCATCGACACAACCAGCTCAACATTACCCACCTTGAATCCCACACCACGCCACTCATTGGCGCGTGTTTGCTCGGCAACCGTCAATGCCTTGCGAGCGAGACTTTTACTTTCTATCTCGCGTAACAATTCAATGGGGGATACGCTTGCCATAGCCTATGACTACCTTGTCAGCAACGACTTAAGCCGTCCGATTAAATCATTCTCTTCAATCGGTTTAACCAGGTAATCCATCGCACCCTGCCGCATACCCCAAACGCGATCAGTCTCAGCACCTTTGGTGGTGAGAATAATGATAGGAATATTGGCAGTTAGCGGATCCTTGGTCAGAAACCGGGTTGCTTGAAATCCATTCATGCCGGGCATGACGACATCCATCAAAATCGCATCCGGTAATTCTTCTTTCGCTACTTTTATACCTTCTTCGGCATCGTGCGCAACCAGCACCTCCATATCATTACGGCTTAAATAGCCCTTGATGACATGTGCTTCAGTCGGTGAATCATCAATGATTAACACTTTCATAGGCCTACCCTTGCAAATAAGCTAATAACCTGGCTCGTTACCCAATAATCCATTATCGCTTGCATCACTATGCCGCCTTGCCAACATGCTGTTTGATTGCACCCAGCAAATCTTCCTTGGTGAACGGCTTGGTTAAATACTGTTCCGAACCGACAATCCGGCCCCGCGCACGATCAAAGATGCTGTCCTTACTGGAAAGCATAATGACGGGAGTCGTTCTGAAATGACTGCTGTTTTTGATTAATGCGCAGGTCTGATAACCGTCCAGGCGCGGCATCAGAATATCGACAAAAATTATGTCAGGCTTGGTTTCAGTGATTTTGGCCAGAGCTTCAAAGCCATCGCTTGCCGTGATGACATCGCAACCGGCCTTCTTCAGTAAGCTTTCCGCCGTTCGACGGATCGTTTTACTGTCGTCAATCACCATTACCTTCAAGCCGGAGAGCTCACCCATCATTTACCTTCAAATTCTGCATATCGCCATGTATAAGTCACTTCGCGCCGAAAAATCGACACACCTGTTACAACTGTCTCCGGAGTTTTCCACCCTCATCGGAATTTAGCTTAACTGCCAGACTTTATCAATAAAAACCCCGTTAAATAAAGCACTTAGCAAATATTCCTGAGGATTACCGTAAGAATGAGGTCTAGTTGGCGGCCATTACAATGGATAGCGGCACTTCTGACCCTGGATTTAGTCTATTTTGACGGTTTTGCACTCCGTATATCCATATGCGTTACACTTTACTCCACTAACCACTGATAGACTGCTATGCAATGAACGTGCACGCTCCGCAAATGGTTCCACACTTAACGACTGCGAACAGCGGTCCCCTCGAGCTGATTGAAACTCAAATACTGGAGCATCAAAGCCGGATTGAAGCATGGTTCAGGCGCCAATGGTCACGAACGCCGGCACCTTTCTATGCTTCAGTGGACTTGCGTAATGCCGGTTTCAAACTGGCACCGGTCGATACCAATCTGTTTCCGGCCGGATTTAACAATCTTAATCCCGGCTTTCTGCCGCTAGCGTATCACGCGACGCAGTCAGCCATGCAAAGACTGTGTGCAGACGCTTATGAGGTCCTGATCATCCCGGAAAACCATACCCGTAACCTGTTCTATCTGGAGAGCGTTGCAACCCTGCAACAGATTGTCCAGCAGGCCGGTTATGCGGTCAGGATCGGCTCTTTGCTGCCGGATATCGGTGACGGTAAACAGATCGAATTGCCATCCGGCCGGACACTCAAACTCGAACCGATACGGCGTGAAAATGACAAACTGCGGGTCGCTGACAGCACCCCCTGTGCCATTCTGCTCAACAATGATTTGAGTGCCGGCCGTCCCGAGATCCTCGAAAATCTCAAGCAACACATTATTCCACCCCTGCAACTGGGCTGGAGTAACCGTTTGAAATCACAGCACTTTGCGGTTTACCGCGATCTCGCCACCGAATTCGCCGGTCTGCTTGAACTCGACCCCTGGCTGATTGACCCGCTCAGTCGCAATTGCGGTTGTATCGATTTCATGAAACGCGAAGGCTACGAGTGCCTGGAAAAACATGTCGGCGAATTGCTCAGCCAGATTCAGGCCAAATACACCGAATATAAAATTGATAAAAAACCGTTTGTCTTTATCAAGGCGGATTCCGGTTCCTACGGTATGGGCGTGATGACCGTCAGCAGCGTTGAGGAAATCGGCCAGCTGAATCGCAAGCAGCGTACCCGTATGGACGCCACCAAGGAAGGCCAGAAAATCCATAAAGTGATTATTCAGGAAGGTGTTTACACCTCCGAAACGCTCAACGGTAACTCGGTTGCAGAGCCGGTTGTTTATATGATTGACCATTTTGTCATCGGCGGTTTTTACCGTGTTCACAGCGGCAAAACCCAGACCGAAAACCTTAACTCGCCCGGCATGCATTTTGAGCCATTGGCCTTTGCCGATGCCTGCTGCTCGCCGGATCGTCACTGTAGCCCCAATGCAGAGCCGAACCGATTTTATGCTTATGGCGTCATTGCGCGCCTGGCCCTGCTGGCTGCCGCGCGGGAATGCGCAGCGATTGAGCTGGCGGCATGACGATTCAACTCGGCGTGGTGATGGACCCGATTGCCTCCATCAAACAGAAAAAAGACTCCACTTTGGCGATGTTGCTGGCGGCGCAAAAACGCGGCTGGACCTTGCACTATATGCTGCAAAAGGATTTGTATTTGCGCGATGGTGTCGCGGCGGCTGCCATGCAGACCGTGACCGTTGCCGACGATCCGCAACACTGGTTTGATTTGCAACCCGCCGTCGAAAAACCGCTCAGTGAACTCGACCTTATCCTGATGCGGGTCGATCCACCTTACAATATGGAATACATCTACACCTGCAACCTGCTGCAACGAGCAGTCGATAGCGGTGTTCTGGTTGTTAACCGTCCGGACAGTCTGCGCTTAATTAACGAAAAATTGTTTATCAACTGGTTTAGCGAATTCTGCCCGCCGACACTTGTGACAGCAGAATCATCACGCTTACGCGCTTTTCTGGACGAATATCGCGATATCGTCATCAAACCACTCGACGGCATGGGCGGACAGTCGATTTTTCGCATTCAACAAGGTGACCAGAACACCAGCGTCATACTGGAAACCATGACCCAGGGTGATCGCAACACCGTGATGGCGCAACGCTACATCCCGGCCATCCGTGATGGTGATAAACGATTGCTGTTAATCAACGGTGAACCGATACCTTACGCACTGGCGCGACTGCCGGCCGAAGGTGAATTACGGGGTAATTTAGCAGCCGGTGGCAGTGGGGTTGGACGTCAATTGACGGCCCGCGACGCTGAAATCTGTGCAGCGGTGGGCCCGACGCTAAAGCAGATGGGCATTGTTTTTGCCGGTCTTGATGTGATCGGTGACTATCTGACCGAAATTAATGTCACCAGTCCAACCTGTATTCGCGAACTCGACGCCATATATGGCGTCGATATCGCCGGTCAGTTGATGGACTGTGTCGCCGATTCACTTGCCGCCAGGCAATAAAGGCTGTTTTGTTAAACCTTGTTTATCCAGAACCCTCGGAAATCGTTACAATCTAACCCGCTATGTCGCAAAAACCGAAATAATCTGAATGACTGCTGCAACGGCCAATGCACCGATTATTACTGCCGCTGATCGACTTGGGCTGACAGTTTTTCTGGCTGCCGCCCTGCACGCCGTTCTGATCCTCGGGGTGGCATTCAGCCCGCTGGATCTGGCCAGGCTGGACCCGCCCGCTTCACTGGAAGTAATTCTGGTACAGGATCGTAACAATACCCGTTCCGAGAAAGCCGATTACCTGGCACCTATCAGCCAACAGGGTGGCGGCGAAAGCGACGAACGTAACCGACCGAGTAATCCTTTCGTTTCCACAGAAGTCACCGATACCACCGGTATCGCACCGCAACCGCTGCGCGGCGGTAGTCCGGAGATTTCTGAAACCGAACAATTGCCGTTGCTTACGCAGCTATATGCAAATGACAAAACGCAGCAGCAGGAGCGAAAAAACGAATCCGCACTGAAGCGCGAAAAAAATGACGATAAGCTGGATTACGATCTGGAAATTGCGCGCCTGACCGCCGAGCTCAGTCTGGCCAAAGAAACCTACGCCAAGCGGCCCAAGAAAATGGTGTTGACCGCGAATACCCACGAATATATTCCTGCACGTTATATGTACAGCTGGGTGGAAAAAGTCGAACGTATCGGTAATCTTAATTATCCCGAAAAAGCCAGCCGCGACGGCCTGGAAGGCAGCTTAATGCTGGAAGTAGAACTCAACTGGGACGGCAATGTGGTGGAAGTAAACCTATTACAATCATCAGGCAATCAGTTACTTGACGATGCCGCAAGGCGAATCGTCGAACTCGCCTCACCTTTTCCACCGTTTAATCAGGACTTGCGCAAAACCGCTGATCGTCTGGAAATCGTCCGTACCTGGCAATTTTCAAACGGGGGTTTGGCGACACGCTAATCTCAAACAATGCCTTCATCCAATAACAACCTGACCCTGAAAAATCATTTTTTGATCGCGATGCCCGATTTACGCGATCCGAATTTTTCGCGTTCGGTTACCTTGATTTGCGAACATGATCAGCACGGCGCCATCGGACTGGTGGTTAACCGCCCGACCACGATCACCTTAAGCGAATTGTTCGTACAGTTAAAACTGAAATGTATCAAACCGGAAACCGCTAACACTCAGATTATGGCCGGTGGCCCGGTCTGCCCGGAAAACGGATTTATTCTGCACCGGCCCGTAGGCGACTGGGAAAACACTCTCGGTATTGCCGATGATATGGGCCTTACCACCTCCATCGACATTCTGCGTTCCATCGCCGACGGCAATGGCCCTGAGCAGGCGATCATTGCTTTGGGTTATGCCGGTTGGGGCGCAGGGCAGTTGGAAAACGAGCTGGCGGATAATGCCTGGTTAACACATCCGGCTGACAGTGACATGTTATTTACTACTCCTCGTGAACAATTGTGGGATACCGCGGCCAGAGCCATCGGCGTTGATATGAGTCTGTTAAGTCACGATGCCGGGCATGGCTGATCCTTCCATCAGCAACAATCAGACAATCCTCGCCTTTGATTTCGGCTTGCGACGACTGGGTATTGCTGTCGGTCAATCGCTTACCCAAACCGCGCAACCCCTGACAACATTAATCTGTAAAAACGGTACGCCGGACTGGCATGAAATTGAAAAATTACAAAGACAATGGCAACCGAACTGTTTTGTTATTGGCTTACCATTAAATGCAGATGGCAGTGACAGCACAGCCACCGCCGCGGCAAGAAAATTCGCCGGGCATATCGAACAACGTTTCAGCTTGCCGGTATATTTGTTTGATGAACGGTACAGTTCCGTAACCGCCGAAGAGCTTTTAAAAAAGCTTCGACAAAGCGGCGAACGGCGGCGACAGATCAGAAAGGAGGATATTGATAAATTCGCCGCTGCAGTGATTCTACAGAGCTGGTTTAAAGAAAAAGAAATGCATTAAACCGTAAACCGGTTATGAATCTGATCCGGCCAAATTACTTTACGATCTCCAGCCGCGTCGTAATATTGCGGGCCCTGAATATAAACGCGAAATGTTTTTCCCAGAATTTCAATCCCCCAAGTTTGGTTATCAGTAAACCCATTCGACTCAGCAGACCTCTGGAAAAAGCGACTTTCGTATCAAGATGCCTGAAGCATTCCACCTGCGACGATAGATAGGCCTCGGTAAATACTTTGTACCAACCGGATGACAGATGCCAACGATGTGACGGATCCTGTCAGGAATCAATCGACGAAAAATGGGGCGTAATAATTTCAACTATCGCGCCGGCTTTGCCAACCCGATGGATTTCATTCATAAATTTGGGAATATCGGCAACATGCTCAATAATATGCCGCGCATAGAGTCGCGTATAAGAACTGCTTTTCAGCGGCCACGGTGTCTGATCAAAATTAAAAACCTGATCAACGCCTTCATAAGGATGGATATCCACCCCATAACAACCTGCTACTTTATTCGGTCCGCAGCCAATATCCAGTTCCGTCATTCCTAAATCGCTCGCAAAATATCGGGTGGCCTATTCTGGACAAATAAACAGACGAGAGCAACTTCAGATCGCTTTTTGTAAGTTATATTCAGTTATGAGATGAAGTTGTATAACAAATCACTGAAAATCTGCAAAGAGAAGCTATAAGATACTCTGTCTTCCACCTATAAACATCCAACAAAAGGATCTGGCATGAAACAAAAACTGAAAATAGCTATTGCCGTACTGATCGGCTTTATTCCGCAAATCTCTTTATGCCAGGAAGCAGCGGATGTTTATTACGGCGGCAGTATTGGCCTGACCTTTGGCGATGTCGATTACGTTGAAATTTCACCCATGGTCGGCATGCATTTTACTCCGCAATTATCAGCCGGCGTCAGCGCAATGTATCGCTGGCGGTCCGACAGCCGTTACGAACCGGAACTCAAAACCGAGGACTATGGCGCAACCGTCTTTGTGCGCCTGCATGTTTCGTCTTCCGCCTACCTGCAGGCCGAGTATGAATATCTGGATTATGAAGTCTATATTTATCCTGGTTTAACCACCGAAAGGCGGCAACATTCAAGTTTGTTGGCGGGAGGCGGCGTATCGCAACCAATTGGACAGAATACCTACGCTTATGCAACAGCGCTTTATAACGTTGACTATGATGAGGTTAACAGCCCCTACGCCGATCCGTGGGTTTATAGGGTGGGTATCAGTGTTGGTTTTTAATAGACAAGAATTATTAACCAGCCTTGCGCCATTTTGTTTTTCGTCTGCCCTTGCCGGTTGCCGGAGTTTTGCCCGGAGATTGCAAACTGAGCAGGTATGCATAGATCAAAGTTGCAGGTTTGATATTCTGCTCAACCAAACCCCGGTTACCGAACAGGCGATTGAATTCAAAAATATAGGGTTGGCCGTTTACCAGGGCAACATCAAATGCGGCATGGTTAATATTCAGCCTGCATGCAATTTCCTTAATCAACGCAAGCGCCTGCTCCGGAGCCGGTGAAAAATCAATGGTTCCACCCGCGGCAAGATTGTTATGAAAACCATCGGCCGACTGCAAGCGCCAGTAACTGGCAACAACCTTCCTGCCGATCACCACCACCCGCAAATCACAGTCTATGGGTAAATATTCCTGCACATATAAAACAGTCTGGTTGCATTGATAAGCATTCCAGTCATCCTTGTTCTCGATCAAAAAGACGCCTCGCCCTTCACTGCTACGTGGAATCTTGGCAACAAAAGGAAATGAAAACCGCTGCAGGATCGACCGGACTGATTCGGGAGTATTTGCGTATATCTCGGTTTGCGGCAAATTGTCCGGGCATACAAGCTGCAATGCACGCGTCGTTTCCACCTTGTCGTAGCCCAGATGGTAACTGGCAATACTGGGGAATATGCGACAGCCCAATCCATAGAAAAGGCTGTTAACTTGCCAATACTCCGGAAACAATAACCAATCAGACTTTTGTAATAGCTCCAGGTGCGCCTGATAATTTTCAGGTTTAATATAAGTAACACCTGGGATATCTAAAGTACGAAACGCATCGAAAGAAACGATCCGCATACACTTCCTGACAGCAAATAAGGTTGCAAATTCTATATCTTTATTTGCCCGGGAAAAGATAAAGAGTTGTACTTAGCTGAGCCACAAATACAGGTCACCACTTCAATTAAATTATGACGAACGAAATCTAACGACCTCCACACCAACTTTCCTTGCAGCTCTTATCAACCCTTTATCCAGCGTAGCCAATGGCATCCCAGTGCGCATGGACAATTCCAGATAAACCGCGTCATAAAGAGAGAGTACTTGCTCACGCGCAAGGCTGATCACAGCATCAAACACACGATGATATACGCTGTCATCCACTTCAACCGGCAGTTGTGTCAATAACTCGATAAAGCGACCTGACTCCGCCTGCGTAATACGCTTACGACGTTCGAAAACAAGTAATACATTCGCAACTTCAAGAAACCACAGCCGAGGTACTAACGCTGCTTGATTCGCCAGTGATAGCAGCACCTTTGTCGAATAATTTGTTTTATCGTTCTTCAACAACCACGGCATGGTTACAGAACAATCGATAACCATTTCAGCGCCGTCCCATCTGTATGGCATCCGTCACTTCTTCCCAGGTAACATCCGAACAATCCTGTCTGGTTTTTAATGCCTGGATATCTGCGATAACGTCCGATGGGTTGCGTTGCACAGTATTCTCAACCGGGCTCAGGCGGGCGACCGGCCTGTCGTTTTTGGTAATCAAATAATTTTCACCCCGCTCCGCTACCTCATGCAGCATGCGCGGCAAATGAGTCTTGGCTTCATAGGAACCGACTTTTTTCATAAACTGAAACCCCAAATACTAGTCTGAGACTGGTCTATAGCATAGGCTGAAGGTTAGATAAATGCAAGGAAACCTCTCCGCTACTCAATCCACCTTCGAATCCGCCGCTTCCCTCATTTCCTTACGCTTTTCCATTAAAGCATTATACGTTTCAAACGCCTCATCTCGGCTTTTGAATTCAAACATCTGCCTGATGACACACTGATCACCGCCGGTAGCAATTTTATTTGTTGAACCGCCACATACTTCTCCAAAACCGCCCTTGAACATGGCACGCATCGAAGTCTGCAGATCATTGCAACCGGGCCAGACGGTGGCGAGATAATATTTTCTTGTTGCGTTAATACTCACAACATCGTTATCCAGAACGCCGTAACTTCGGATATCCATTTGCCTGACACAGGCACGGCCGTTTTGCCCGGTGCTTTCGCGCAGCATATCGCTGACCCTGGGTATATCAGCACCCGTCGACGCACAGCCCCCCAGTACAGCCGCAAACAAGGTGATGCCAAAAAGCTTTAATCCTTTCATGGTGTTTTCCTCCACAAAAATTATGAGGTGGATTCTATGAATACCTATGAGTTTAGCGCTTGCCTTTAGTTTCCAGTACCTGATTTTAAATGCCGGACAATTCCTTCATTTATCACGGCATATCGCCGTTTATCACACCCGGCTCGACAAAATCATCCGTCCTGTGCCAGGTTGTCCAATAACAAATTGCCAATTTGGAAATAACATAAACCAGTCGCAAGAGGTCTGAACTGAAAAAGCCGATTCACTGAATCGGCTTTTGATACTGAAGGTTTTCACTGTCTCACTTAACAGCTTCAATGCTGGCCGAAATTACGTAATCGGTAATATCCGTTCCTTCCACCCAATCGCGCATAAATGATTTGCTTTCATCTTTTGGTATCACGCGTATGTTTTTGAATCCGGCTTCATGCAACATGGTTTCGACTTCCGCAAGCGTTGACGCTCCCGCGATGCAATCTGTGTAGGCGTGCATGTCCTGTTTCACAGGTTCGGGCAGTTCCGCAAACGCGACAACATCAGATATTGCCAGACGACCACCGGGCTTCAGCACGCGAAACGCTTCGCTGAATACACGTGGTTTATCCGGTGATAAATTGATCACGCAATTTGAAATGATAACGTCGACACTTGCATCGGCCAGCGGCAGATTTTCGATTTCTCCGAGACGGAATTCAACATTCTGGTAACCACCTTTTTCCGCGTTGCTCCTGGCTTTGCTGAGCATATCCGCTGTCATATCCACACCGATGACGCGTCCTTTGTCACCCACCTGCCTTGCCGCAAGAAAGCAATCGAACCCGCCACCGCTACCAAGATCGAGCACAGTTTCTCCCGCTTGCAATGCTGCTATGGCTTGCGGATTGCCGCAACCCAGTCCCATATTGGCACCTTCCGGTACAACGCCAACCTCATCGGCCGTGTAACCCAGTGCCAGTGATTTGCTTACCGCGCTCGGGGAATTTTCGCCACAGCAAGACGGTGCACAACCACAACCGGCGCCTTCGCTTTTGGCTATCCTGCCGTATTCCTGTCGCACAGCCTGGCGTATCGCGTCGTTTTTTACTATATCTTCCATCTTTATCTCCGTTGAAATTGAAAATTTTCAACGACACAGTTTGTATCGTATTTGTAAAGACGAAGGCCATGCAAAAAAGACGCAACTTTTTTAAAACAGGTTCTAACTACAACTGCTATCGCATTTTTTCGGGCGTGGCCGGTAGTCAACGACACCGTGTTTACCGACTTCGATTTCACAACACAGATGTAAACGCTCGCGCAGTTTTTCACGGCCACGCTGCACACGGGATTTGGCGCCGGACAGTGAAAGACCTAATTTGTCAGCCACTTGCTGCTGTTTCAAGCCTTGTATTTCAGACAACATCAATGCGCTGCGGTATTTTTCCGGTACTTCATCAATCAGGAGTTGCAGACAGCAGGCCAATTCGGCGATAGGATCGCGCTCCGCTTCGGGCGCGGTCAGATTTTCCGGCACTTCGTCGAATTGTTTTCGTGAACGATAGTAATCGGCAATGGCGTTGGCAGCGATACGATATAACCACGGCGTAATGCTGCCACGGGTTTTAACGGTATGCAGTCCGGCATAGGCTTTCAATAACACATCCTGCACAATATCCTCCGCAGTATCGCGATCAGGCACGCGTTTTGCGATGTTCGCATGAAGCAGGGTTCTGTATTCTTGCCAGATTTCCATCTTGTAATTTTACACTGAATCTTTAAAACTCAATGCTTCATTTTTTTGGGCCGGTTAATGAGTGATTCCATTAACTTATTGACCAACATATACAATTCGCCACACCCGGCCTTCTACTGAATCGGTTACATACAAAGAACCGTCAGGGCCCTGCGCAAGACCCATGGGACGATGCCTGGCTTCACCGACATTTACAAAGCGCTCTTTGCCCGCAAAGTTATCAGCAAACACTTCCCATTGTCCCGTTGCCACCCCTTTCCTGAACGGCACAAATACAACGAAATATCCTTTCTGCTCCAGTGGCGCACGATTCCATGAACCATGAAATGCGATAAACGCGCCATGGTGATATTTCTCTGGAAACTGCTTACCCGTATAAAACAGCAAGTCATTTGGAGCCAGATGCCCGGGAAAGCCAATAACAGGATTTTTCTTTTTATTGCAACGGCCAACCTTCTTGCCATCACCGCCATACTCAGGGCCTAACACTTTCCGTTGCTGCAGGTGATCGAAGTAGCAATACGGCCATCCAAAATCGTCATTCTGATTAACCTGTAACAATTCCTCTGCAGGCAGCTCAGCATTCATTTTGTCATCGAAAAATTTCGGCCAGAACATGCTTAGCTGATCCCGACCGTGTTGCATCACGTACAAACTATCTGCTTGAGCGTTCCAGTCCAGTGCGAGTGTATTACGAATACCCGTTGCATAACGCGCACCGTCTTTGGATTGTGTTTGATTGAGTTTATCGCCGCTAAAATGCCATACGCCTCCCTGACTCGTTAACTGTGGACAGGGTTCCATACCAATTGAACCTACGGTGCGTTGTTTGACCATGCATGCATTAGACGGGGCCCCTACCCCGACATAGAGATAACCATCATCACCAAACACGAAGCCCTTCGCGCTGTGCCCGGCCTGCTCTGGAAAGCCCGAAACAACTGTGGCCGGATTGGTGCCTGGCAACAAAGCCTTCTCATCTTGAAAGGAATAGCGAAATATCTCGGTATCGGAAGAAGCAAATAAATCGTTGTTATGTATTGCAATACCGGTTCCTGCATAGTTGCCAAAATAATTGATCGTATCGGCTTTACCGTCGCCATTAAGGTCGCGCAAAGCAGCGATGCCGGTATCAGCGTTTCGGGTGTTTATCTTCACATAAATATCACCATTACTCCGCACCGCAATGTGCCGGGCAGGTCTTGCTTTCAGTTTTTCGGAAACAACCACAGCCCGAAAACCCTGTGGCAAAACCAGGCCATCATTGTTTTCTGCAAAAGCCAGAGAGTCGACAGGATTGGACTGTTGCGGCGTTCCGCCGTAGGCAGAACCGCAAACAAGGAGAGAAACCAGCAATATGCGTTGAATGAGCAACATAATAGCCTCGCTTAACCGGTTAAACAGGAATGGCTAATGTTTGTCAGTGGAACATATATAATAGTTCATCGAATACATTTAAGCTGCCAGCGCATCACCCCCGATTACTCCATTCTCAATTTTCAAAAATGTAGCACGTCGATGCAAGACCTGATCCTATAATCCATTTATCCCAGTTAAAACGCAGACAATTGTCATGCAGATCGCTTTACCTTAGGCTTAAGATCAGTCAACTCAGTAATTTTAATCATGCGACCTTCATCTATGCTTTTACGTGCCGCAATCCCTATAAGTACTGCCATCGAGCCATCACGGACAGTAGCGGCCTGCCCATAATCTTTTTTCGGGGATATCCCTCTAAAGATTGCATCGGTCATAACTTTATCGCCGCCCCAATGACCTCGACGTATATAAGGTAGTTTTATCTGCCGGTAACCTTTGAAGTTTTCACTAATACTAATTTCAAAATTGTCCAGCTCCTTCAAAGAATGTTGATTGATTGCCATGCCGGTTTCATAAATTTTGGACTGATCCGTTTGCTGCGCTTCCAACCATGGCAAACCTTCCCATGTTTCCATGCGTCCGTCGAACCCATTAAACGCCAATCGAAATCCCTCATAAGGCGAATAGGTTGATAGTGAATAACTAACCTGAACATTATTGGCATAGCGAATCTGAACGACCATCTTATCGAAAATATCGACCTCTTTACGCCACAAACAATTGTCACGGATATAGCCATCAAATTTTTCATTATCCGTGTATAGGCGCTGATTAAATTCGGTTTCATTTATATCCCAGTAAAACTGGCATTTTTTTGTATAGCGACAGTCTCGGCAATTTTTTCCACGAAACGGATTATTCTTGCCGTAAAATTCAAGTGCACCAAAAGCATGCACCTCTACTGGATCAGAATCTATCCACCAGTTTAACAGATCGAAATGGTGGGCCGATTTATGCAATAGCAATGTGCCGCTCTTATCTCGCTCGCCATGCCAGCGTCGGAAATACGCGGAACCATGATGTACATTCAGATACCAGTTTAAATCAATGGAAACCAGCCGACCCACTTCATTTTTATGCAATAAGTCCTTTAGTTCGGTAAATAAATGTCCATATCGATAATTAAATCCCATGATTAATTTACTTTTTGATTTTCGCTGTGCATTGACAATAGCTGCACATTTGGTTTCGTCCGTCGTCATAGGTTTTTCTGTAATGACATCAATATCATGATTCAAGCCCTTAACAATAAACTCGTCGTGCGTTGCATCAGTGGTACAGACTAGCAACAGATCCAGTGGCACTTTCTCCAACATTTCATCAAAATCGGTAAATGTCGGGCAACTCACATTCATAAAAGATTTAGCAAACGTCACACGGCCTGGATTGATATCACACAACGCCACAAATTCCAGCACATCGCCGTAATTGTCAACTAAATTCTTACCCCAAAAATTAGTACCGCGAATACCCGTTCCAACCAACGCAACCCGACGCTTCCTTTCCATACTGGGCTTTGCCAGAACTGCGCCAGCCGATGTAGCCATTACCGCGCCGGCTATAGCACTTCCAGATGTGATTAAAAACTGTCGACGATCTTTGGAGTATTGATTGCCACTACTCATGTTGACCTCTAAAAGTACCTAAGATGGATATCATCTCTACACAATTATGGTAGCAAGATTTGGGGGTTGTGGAAACACACAAGGAATTTGGATTAAGCAGGCATGAGAACTCCAATCTACTTGCCCTCACTTTCCTCAGTATCACGAATAATCTCTCCAACCAGATCATGTAAAACCTGCAGCTGGCCTTTTATCTGAAGATTCTCTTCTTTCGTTCAGGAACGTGACGCAATAAAACTTGCTTCAATCCGGGCCCTTATCAGATCGATTATGTTTCGGTCGGCGTTAATATCACCAAGGCGGCCAAGCAACGTTTCTTTATCAGTCAATCCTGCATTGGCTAATGCTTTTGTAAACAATAAATCCTTTTCTCTACCGGCTCCGTATTTGTACAAAGCAAGATCATGTATCTCCATGCAAAGCCCCGTATAGATATCGACTTTGACCGGTATTGTGCGAGCCTGCCAACCACTCGGAGCATATACCGGAGTGCTACTAGAACCTATTTCAAAACATCGCGAGCGCAGGTGAGACGAGGCAAAAGCGAACGAAAAAGCAGAGTTTACCAGGAGTAAATGAGCATTTTGAGTGAGCTTTTAACGATGTATCGGCAAGCGCAGCAGTTTTGAGACAGGTTCTACTTACATCTTGAATATGGTAACCACCCTCGAGTTCGAAGTCGGAGCCCTCTCCAAGAATCCAATCCAGACGATCTGCAATCGATTCAATCTTGTTTTCATCTAAAGGCGCCGGCAGGACATCAATGTCGCGTGTACCCACCAGTGCTACATCGCTGGCGTCGGGTACGGTTGCAAGAACCGCCGCAGAACCGATGATATAAAAATATTCCTCACCCGTACGTTTGCCGACTTCCAGAATAGCGTGTTCAAGCTGACGACGATTCACCGGTGTACCTCAGGATTGATTCGCGCAAAAATGGCTTTCCGCTCCGCCGGTGTGATCAATACCGTAAACGGCGATTCCTTACGCAACAAAACCGCTTCTTCCGAGTCTTCCGTCATTTTTCTCAGTAAACCGGGCAATGGCCCGTCGAGCAAAGACTTCCAACGCTGGTGATAAGAGCGGCCCGCGGGGTTGGTCTGCTTCAGCTGGAGCAGCCGTGCCTGGACTTTCGGTAAGAACTCCGGCCGCTGCACTAATTTGCGTGCAACGCATTCGTGCAACAAGCGACTCCGCAACGCGGCAACATCCAGGCGACCTTGCACCGCGTGATAGCGTCTGGCACGAGCCGCGCCTTCCGCCGCCACCAGACCGCGGGCACGCAAATCCATCAACAACCTCGCCACTGTAGGCTGACTGACTTTCAGAGCAGCTTGTAACGCCGGACTGTCCAGCCCACCGGGGCTGGCGGCCAGCAGCGCGAGCAGACGCCGCCCTAGATCCTGTTTGTCGAGACTTTTCGGCATGCTCTGATTATAGAATAGATACAGAATAAATACAGAAATGCTTTAATCGCCCAACCGCGTGGCGTTATCGTCGCAATCCCGCCAGAGTTTGATGTGGCTGGCGTGTAAATGTTCAATACGGTCAACTTTGGTCGCTCGGCACCAGGATTCGATTTATATCACGTGTCTACTTAAAGCATCGATATGATATTTGGTCCTATTACCTTGTGGGGGTCACTCAAAAAAGACTTTTCTGAACTTCGTGTGGGATCGGGAATACGCCAACAATCATCCATGGATTCTGTGCCCAACGTTGAAATTGCTGAGTAGTGCCCATAAAGAAATGCAAATTAGTCTTTGTGAACTCATCAAGATATTTCTGACGCACCTTTTGTAACGCTGTTTGCTCATCCCCTTCTGAGTTTTTCAGACAATTCCAATAAAGCTGCCCAGCCTCCCAATCCAGAACCTGCAATTCACTTTTACGTCCGCTTGCATCCGTAAAACAATACGAAAATTTATATGGTACCTTCTGAATCACCTGAAACGCCCTACGCCAATTTTCGTCCGCAAATAATTCGCCCTGATTGGATTTACCTCGCAGCTCTTCAATTTTCGTTGCGTCCCAGCCACGCTCGGCGTCTTCCCAAATAAAGTCGGAAATCAATGAAGGCTTGAATACCGCAAGAGATATAAGATTTTTATGCGCGGCATCGATGAGCTCATCCAAATATGTATAAATATGAGTTTTCCCGAGCACCAATTTTCGGCGTTCGCGCCACCCATCTTCAGTACCAAGATTGTCTGCAATCGTGATATCAGCCGGATCAACCAAACGGAAAGATTCAGGCCTTGGATCCTGTGTGCTCCGGACCAAGGTGGTTTCTATCCAATCAAATTTTTGATAACGGTTAGGATAATCCAGCAATCTAAACGGTACCGGGTACAGGCGAACCCAACTGCCATCTTCTCGTAACCCGGCAGTACAAACTAATTCTCCATATTTTCGAGATAGCGTGGGATAAGTTTTAACTGTAATCAGGATTCTTTCTTTGCCCATGATACTCCCCTAAAGCCCTAAATTTCAAAGGTGGACAGGTACAAGCCTTCGCCCTCCGTCATTTGCCAATACTTCTGCGACACAATGCCGATGACATTGGTGTGGTTGTAACTCAAAACAAGTCAATGCCACCCGCTGCTTCCCACTTTCTATCCAGTGTTTAATGCGTTCTATAGCGTCTGCTTGTCTCGGCAGATCATGACGCATATAGTCACCGAATAACGCTTTATAATCACTTTGTTCTATCAGATTCCGGCGGCGATCAGATGCAATGCCAAGCTCCGGTAAATGCTCATAACGAATTCCAAGGCGCTCACATGCCGCTTTTAAAGTTGATTTTGAAAATCCATATTTTCGGCTAAGCGGATTTCGGCGCACATCGCATAGCAATGTCACACTTGCCTGTAATAGCTGGTTAAGATACAGCTCCAGTGACTTTCCTTCGTAGCCAATCGTCAGTAGACCTGGCTGTTTTCTGCCCGGTCGAGCCTCTTGAACCACTAACTGATCAGCCCTGTCAGGCAATACCTTCTCTAATATTTTACTGCGGGAAGCATAATATGGGTAACGACGATACACTTCAACGATCAGTCGTTTCCCACTTAGGTTTTTATATGCCCCATGGAAATCAGCGACCTTTTTTATTGTTGATGCATCTGAGCTGATTGATTTTATGCCTGTTTTTGTAATCTCCCATTGTTCGTCACAATCCATTAAAAAACCACGCTCAGTCAACCGGCGCTTATCAGCGTAAGACGTAAACGAGAAACAACCATAGGAATAGGGGACAAAATCATAGCTCGGACGCTCTTCCATCTCACGGGTATAGAGAAACAACAGCTTTTGGAAATCGGTATTACCAAGCCGATCACTAAAGGCGTGTAGTAGTGACAATATTAATTTTTGGCGGGAAAACAGCATAAAAATCAAGGTCCGGAATAAGTATGGACTGTTGATATAGTTTAGCGGATCACACACAAAATCACTAAGAATATTTAACCCAACTCCCCACAGGCGCCACTCGGGAATCTAGCGGTTTACCTTGGCCTCAAGAAAAACCTCTTCGCGATGATAATTCAGAAAATGCTTCTGGTCATCATTAAATGAGCCTACATTGATGGTTTTATCTGTAACAATACCCATTCTCTGCAGCGATAGCTGGTGCGCAGCGGGTGATATTAAAAGCAAGCCGTTATTCTCATCCGTTTCCTGTCGGAATGTTTGATTTTGATTAACCCACCAGAAGGGCATTTGGTTACTCACGAAAATCAATAGATTGTGATCATATCGATTTTGAAAAACATCCATATGATACTTGAGCCCCATTTTTCAAAGTAAAAAAACATTCGAGCACAGGATTCAATGGAGATGGCCCAGTTCAAAGCGGCGAACTCAAGTTAAACCTTGAGTTCACCGTTCATTCTGTTCAAGCTGAAAAAATCGACTGCTCCGGCACCGGGTTAGTTGGTGTCGTAGGCTTTCTCATCAAAAGTGATGTCCGCCTTGATGCCGAATCCGCCGAGAAATTCAGACAGTATCATTGCCGCATTCTCTTTTGTTTTATCGACGATGCCCTGCTTGATCGCCGTCTGAAGAATCGCTTTTAACGCATCCTGCCGTACCTTTTCCCTTTGGTTGTCGCTGGGCCCCTTAAACCCGGCCCTCTTCCATGTAACGATTTCCCGCATACTGTCCACGCCGGGGACAAGCGCAACGTCCTTGATGACGATCGAGCCGCGCGGGAAATGAATCGAAGCGTGCGGGCGGCCGTCGTCTTTATCAGGCGATTGAACAGCGGCGTCTTCGAACTGTACTTCTATTTTCTCGAGATCGATGCTGCCTTTAACCGTTCCGGTATAGTAAGCCAGCATTTTGCTCGAGTCAGTGTTGGCCAGACCGTAGCTGGAGCGGAATGTCCGTTCCTGAAGCGTGCTCAAGCGATACTCGACGGTCGCCAGCTGCGCGATTTTGCGAATACTCTGTACGGTTACCGTCGTTCTTGTGTCTGAGCCTTTCGATGCCAGCCAGTACGCGCCGCCCCCGCTAACAACGGCTACCAGAACCACCACCAGGGTCATTTTAATCAGGTTCATAATGTGTCTCCTCCTTGATGCTCATATTATGCCGCAACCTTGCAGGCGACAATCGCGTAATGGTTCTATCTGCTGCGGGCGGACGCCTGTTCGACCTTTGTCAGGAAAATTTGCCCGGAAACGCTGTTGTGATAACGGTTAATGAAAGGCAATCGCATTTATAAATGAGTAATACATGCTGGAAACGAAGACAGTGTTGAATGCCCGATTGATTTAGTATGATATTGCCGATTACGGTAGAGTAAACGTCAAATGGTTCCGGGTACCCTGCTAAACCCGCTGATTAAATTCAGAAACCATTATGCATGACGCCTTTGGTTCCTATAAGAACTTGTGATAATCGCATTTCAAAATAGCTGCTATCTTTTGTGCCGCTGCTTTTCCTATCGGGCGCTTATTGTTCTCCATCTCCGATAGATGGTGCTGACGCATGTCAGTTTTATTTGCCAGATCAGCCTGCGTAAGCTCCGCCCGCAAACGATACAGACGTAAATAATAACCAGGTGTTTGATAATTGTTCCCATGCCTTTTTTTTGTATCAGCATGAACAACCGACGCAGGTAATCGCTCTTCTTCAAGATATTGATCCAGTGTTGAGCAGATCATTTTCTTTAAACGAACTGTATTGATTTTTGATGTCGGCTTAAGTACCACATCGGCCAGATCATGATGGATTTTCAATGCTTGCGTCATCGGTATGCGTTCCGTCTGCACTGATCCTTAACATAGAAGTGTCTAAATATTTGCGTTGAAGCTACAAGCATCGCAATCACAAATAAAACCGTTGCAGTTGTTTTCATATCGAATCCCCGGTTTCTATAAATTGGTGTCTGACCCGTTGAATTTGTTAATCATAAAATTTGAAACCGAGTATTTTTACTTCTTCTAGAATTTTTTCCCCCTGCTTAGCTTGCTTTGTGCTAACAACACCAGATCTACTAACTATTCTACCGATCGAGTAAGCTAAACTTCTCTGCCAAGGTTGCAGATTATTTGTTTCCTTTGCCCATTTCGATATCTGGAACCATTTGTTAGCAGGGACTTCACCAATACTATTTATTAGTTTCAGATCCTCCATGTTCGGGTTTTCAATTCCTTTATCAGGTCTTTGCGATGAGGAATAGCTTATATCGATAAGATATTCTCCTAACTTAGAATCAAGCTGAATTTCAGTATTTCTTATTTTTTCCCAGCAATCTTTTCGTTTGCACCATTCTGTAATATTCCTACCATTTGGAGGGTCGGTAATTATCTGGTGAATAATCACAGACACGACATGTATAGCATCCTGCAATACCGGAGATATATCCTGTTCCTTCCAGATGCGATCAAGATCAATGCGCTGAGAGGTATGATGTGAAAGCCAAGCAACTGTGTAACTTACAATCTGGGCCTTGTAGCCTCCAAAGTTCTGGGCCATAACTAATTTATCAGCTTTTTTAAAAAGGATGGCTTTTGCAATCAGGTGTTCGAAATAAGTTAAATCAGTATTCCGCCGGCCACACGCTTTTAGGTGTACAGCAAAGTTATTAAAGTTTTTCTGTGCGCCAAGACTAACGATATGAGGTAACTGCATCCAAACATTTTCATATTTTGCTAAATCTGTTTTGGTAAATTTTTGCTTGTAAGGGAAAATCGCTTCAAACTGACGCTTCTTGGCGGGTGTTAATTCTCTTGATTTTGCATCAAGATACTGGCCTCTGGCCCGTTCGTAGAACCATTTGGTCTGGCGGTTTGTTCCTCCAACAGCAGGAGCCCAAACAGTTCTAGACAATTCTTCTATGCTTACATGAAACGGATCATTGGCAGAAAAATCAGCATCATTTACCTTATTTTGACTGTTTGCGTATCTCGAAATCAGAGGAACAATATCTTCTACATATTCGGCCGGAATCACAGATAATTTTGCTTGTACATAAATCCCATTTATATCAGCCTTGTCTTTTTTTGCTGCATGGTAAAGAGAGGCCGTTGTTTGGCCACCATTTACTATTTGAAGGTTCCGGACTTTCTTTATTTTAAGGCCATTCTGGTCGCCAGAAAATTCGATATTGTCCGCAGTTGCGGTTATACCATTGTTGTAAGCAAAAAATCTGTGTGGTTCTTCAATTATCGTTTTTCGAATACCTTTGTTTACATTCCCTCTTGCCTGTAAAAATGAGCGAACATTTCGCTCAAGAAGTCGAGGACCATATCTATCATATATCCCTGCTAGAATTTCTCCAGGTATGACAGCCAGATAACCCTGATAGTCGGAAGCAGGGTCGACGAGGGACAGACAGGAAATTGAAGTTCCAAACTCGTCTTCAAAGTCAATCTCAATAGGCTCAAATTTCTTTCCCGAGCTAGCAAAGCGGTATAATCGCTGTATATCCCAAACATTCAACGATATTGCTATATCGCCTTCATCTTCTGCGGCAAAAGACTCCTGATTTACAATGCCATCAGTCAGAAGATATATCCGACATCTCGCCACATGATCTTTGAGTTCATAGATTCTTTGAAAAACATCATATGTTTCGGAGGCTTCTTCCAGAGAGGTATAAAAACCAGAAAAACCTTTTTTCAAACATGCTTCAGCTTGCCTGAAGGCTGTTTCACATTGTATCTTTGTAACATTTACCACGGGTGACTGCTGATTGAAAATAGTAGCGAACAAATCAATACAGTCCTCATCTTGGCTGATATTATAGCCATTCATTTGGATACCGCGAGATTTGTAGTAGCACACATTTATGTCATCAATTTCACCGGCCTCTATGAGATATTCTGCTGCTAGGCGCGTAAACTGATTAAGCCTGAATTCTCCGTCTTCACCACTGTCAGCGCCGGAAATAACCTCCTGAACGAGATCCGCAGAAAATTTGTTAAGAAGTTCCTGCTCTTTCATGGAAAGGTTTCCTGAAATTCCTTAATAAATCTATCTTCAGATATTTCGTAATTTGAACACTCAGTGACAGAAATGGAGTAACAAACGTCCCCAACACCCTTTCTCAGTTCTGCTTCTTTTATTCTGGGAAATTTC
This sequence comes from Gammaproteobacteria bacterium, assembly GCA_016928055.1. Taxonomy (GTDB): domain Bacteria; phylum Pseudomonadota; class Gammaproteobacteria; order HTCC5015; family HTCC5015; genus JAFGLM01. Next base: position 30,320 of record JAFGLM010000038.1, on the reverse strand, counting down.
CCACCAATAAGAAAGAATTTTGAGTCCCTAACAAAATAGCCAGTGTGTTCATATTTTGGTTGATGCACATCCAAGTAACCTCTTTCCAACAGTGCAGCATTAAATGTTGTCATAGCTACAGCATCATTCGCCAGCGTATCTCTGATTTCGCTTACCATAGCGGGAAGCGTATCAACTTGATTCTCAATCATGGAAACAGAGACATAAAAAAGATACAGCTTTTCCACCAGCGTTTCGTCAAGCTGCTGTTCGCTGGTAATATGCAGTTTCTGGTGCTGTTTCGAAGATGTTGTTTTAACTTCTACCGAGAAACTCCCGAACTGAAAATCATGCTGACGGTTTCTCGGCCCCGTCCAGAACCTGAGTAAAGTTTCATAAGGACGTTGCTGCACTAGGACATATCTGTTAAGGAAAAGGAGCTCACCGTATAGACCTTTTTGCGCATCTTCGCTCATTCCTTCCGCGCTCTGTCTCTCAAAAAATTTCTGCCAGAGGTGAACGCGATTAAGAAATGACGAGACAATTTCCTTTTTATTTTTAAGAGTGTGCAATTTCGAATAGAGGTCTTCCGAGATTGAAGAAAAAATGTCATTATAATCTGTCTTTGAAGATGACAGGATCATGCTGACGTGATCCGGATAAATTTCTTCGCCTGAAATCAGAACAGTAAAGTGAAAACCTTTGGATTCAGGAATAGTCTCTGGTAGGAGCGAAATTTCCTTTGGAATTTGGAGAATAAAGGTTCTTTCCATACCGGGTCTCTTTACCCCCAAAAACATCGGGCATACCTCTCCGGGACCGATCATTCTTTTAAGGATACCCTTATCAGAAATCTCGGCGGTTTCTACTTCAAGCTCGCACCAAAGATTTTCAAATGTCGTCTTCGTCTTCAGCATAGCGATCCTGCCAATAACGGGTATTTACCTGGTATTCGATGACTTCGTCCCGACTGCCTTTCGGAAAACTTATGGCGAAACCTATAATGGGCAGGTCTGTAACTTTTTCCTGTTTGTACTGAATAATGTCGGGATTCAAAGGGTATATAAGTAACAGCCCATTTTCAGGCGGACGAATGCTTCTGATAAATGGTCCGCTTGGCGTTTTAGGCTGCTTCTTAGATCTTGTTTTTCCTTCTTTCCAAGCTTCAATGGTTCTTCTCATAGCCTCGGATTCCTGTTCTTTTGTTAGGTCAAGATACTGGTCCGCAGGACTGATAATGTTAGCGTTTTTTAACATATAAAGATCGGACTCGGGTGTATCATCTGTGCGCTGCACCAGTCCAACATCATAACCTGAAATTTCATGCTTACGTTCGGGAGTACTGTTGGAGATTACTACAGCAGTCCAATTTGTAAGCTCTCCACGCTCATTGAGTTTTTCAATGTATTTAATGAGCAGATCAGTTTCTGCCTTTCTCGAAAGAGGATGAGTCCTATAACCTTTCAAAAACTGCTTTATTGTACCCGGATCTATGTTTTCCCATATTAGATTATTCTTCTTCAGATTATCAGGAGCGCCTAACCTTTTTAGCCAACCTTCCGTGTGATTAAAATTGCTCTCCTCCTGTGCTTTATCTTTCTGGAATACAGTGGTTTGCGCTAGATGGCCAGAAAAAGTCACAAGCATTCGTTTTCCATGCCGAATTTTATTTGAGGCTGTGATATTAAGCTCATTGGGATGGGTCCGAACTTTGAGCCCGTAATCCTCCGGGGTAAGATTACTGAGTTCCATGAGACGGAATTCCCGCTTCAACTCCTCACTGGCAACCGAAATATGCTGATACCAAGCAACAAGTTCTTCCGTTGTATATAATCTGCACAAATCAACATAGCCAGGCCTGTAACCAAACCACCGACCCATCTGGAGTAGGGTATCGTAGTTCTTAGCAGGTCTCGTGTAATAGCTAACGGTCAATCCTTCGAGAGTCAGGCCTCTGGAAAGCTTATCACCACCTATGGCGATCACATTTAGCCCTTTAGAATTATCAGCATAATCCAACACACCACCTGCATAGCCATTAATGCCCCTAACCTGAATTTTGAGAACTGCTTCTAATAGTTCGTTATAGACTTCTTCCCATTTGATATTTGTTAAAGTCTGATCGTCCGTTCTTTCTCTGACAGTTTTAGAAGTGGGGGAAAAGTCGGCTTCCCACATTGTTTGTAGCTGGAAGATGAATTTAGATGCCTGTTTTCCAGTTTGATATTCCAACATTCTCTGCATCTTAATAATTTCTACACTGACCAACTCTTGAATCTGCTCCTGTACAAGGTTGAATCTTGTGACGTGTATCAGCATTGAATTGTGGACGTTTTTTTGCCCCCGTACACGCCTTGCCGCGCAGGTCAGAACAAACGCTTGGAGCGCCTCAATCATGGAATCTGGAAGATGATCTACCAACTGCTCTTTTTTATGTCTAGGCGGAAATACGACTTCTGAATCTTCAGCGCGTCTGATCAACGGAAAACTGCGATCGATGGAATCGATACCATCCACATCCTCAGAGAGACCAAAAATTTGTGCTGCACCTACATAATTATCCGGCGGAGAAATGTAATAAATGAAATTTTTAGGGAATAGATCTGGCCCGTATTCTGAAGGATCATCCTCATCAGGAAGAATGAAAATATTTGCAAATGGAGTGGCAGTGTATCCGACGTAAGAACTCTGAGAAAAAATTTTCAGTATTTTTCTTATCGCACGATTTATTGCGGTTGGGTCTTCGTCCTCTGTTTTAGTATTCACTGAAGCATTGTCCGCCTCATCGTCAAGAAGAAGTATTGGTAGGCCTTTTACTACTTTTTCTCCCGTGTCAGGGTTTGTAATTCCTTGGCTTTCTACCCATTTCAAAACACGTTTCAAAACAGAAACATTTTTCTTAACTACTAGGATTAAAGGGTTTCCACCAAGCTGAAGATTGGCTCCTGTCTTGGCACGGAAATCACCGTCTTTTGCGCTGTAAGTAAGCGGCTGCACTATAAGCTGGCCGTGATCTGCCAGTTTGCCTACCCCAATACGGCTGCTATTATCGTGAAGTTTTCCAAGTTCACTTTCAAAACCCAAGAATTCCGCATCAAGCCGGGATTGTGTCTGGCTTCTGAGATCATTTGTCATCCCAGCCAGAACAAGTACGAGTTTATAACCTGCATCAACTGCCTTGCAGATCAAGCCAGTATAATTTGACGTCTTACCTGACTGCACGTCACCAACAACCATACCGCGCCTGTCCCATGAATTTGTCTGGGCAGGGTTTCCAATATCACCAAGTATTGAATCTGTTATTGAGTCCAGCTTTGCCGTTACATTTGATGACCAGTTTTTTTCATCTTCCAGATACTGTCGGTAACGCTTCCAGAAACCCCATCCAATTTCCGATTTCCGTTCCGGAAGCCAGTTAAAGTGTTTTTTATCCCTCAGAACAGATGGATCTGGCTGCCATACGCTTATCTGGCTTGATATGTCCCTGAAAAGCATATCTGAATCAATTTCATCAACCAGATTAGCTGCTTTAAGTGCCTCAAGAAGAATATTTACCTCCTTGATAATAATATCTGAGGTTACAGTTTCTTTTTGGCGGAGTGTCCGCATTATCAATGATTTAACATCGTCATATGCGTAATGAGCCATGTCTATTCACCTTCTATCTGATTTTTAAAAGTTTCAATAAATTCTGGATAATAGTTAAAAGGCTCCAGCGCAATTAAACGCGAAAATGCGTCCTCTTTAGTACACCCACTGCTAAGGAATGAAAAATACAGCGATTCTATTATAGGTTTGATCTCGTCATAAGTGCAGTCCTCGAACGGAGCACCTATTTTTTCTGGTTCTTCAGAGCTTGTTATCATTATGTGAGCGGAAGGAATTGTTTCTTCCAACATTTTAAGAAGTGGTTCAATACTGTCCCTTCCAACATCCAAAAACACCTTGGCAATCAGAGGATGTTCTCGATTTATTGAATAAAAATACTTCCCATACCTAACTTTTTGCTGCCATAGGAAAATATGATCCTGAGAAGATTTTCTGGCGTTAACTTTCCCCCGATGGCGGTATATCTGTACAGCGTGCTCGCGGGCGAGCTTACCTATACTTCTTAAGTCGGCGCGCAGATAGCCAGGAGGTTTCGCTCGCGATTTTTTCACGTCAATTTGCCACTCGCTGTCCATTGAATTCGGCAAATCTATCTGGATACGCGCTAGCTTGTAATGTTCTTCTTTCTGGAAACCAAGGCCCAGCCAATCCCCAGCAACAAGTAAGCGTTCATTTCTATATACATAAAATCCCTGCTGCGCATTCCAACCCTGTGGACCAGATGCATTTTTGTGTGTTTCCTTTGATATTTTTGATTGGTGAGGCAGGATATATGGAGTAACCATCAAGTACTGTCCATCACAGAGTAATTTTGTAGGCGGCAGTTCTTGTGTTGCCTTTTCAGTTTTAAGGAATGGATCCCAAGCTTCAATCTGACGACCATTAATCCACATTTTCAAGCCAGAGGGCTTTTCAAGGTAACGATGAAAAACCATTGCCAGATGCTCTCTTACTTCATCAATCGCCTCAAGGAATCTTTTATATGCGTTATTGTCATCATGACTGGTATTGCCAGTAACCCTATCCATTTTTTCCCAGAGAATAACAGTCCCTGCCCCATCCAAGGTTTCTTTAGCAATATGAAGCGGAGGTGGATTGAATCTTTTTAGCAATCTCCATTCATGTGAATCGTTGATGTAATCCAAATCCCAACATCTTGAAACACTGGAACATTTTGCGGTTTTGGATACTACCGAAAGCCGTCTGCACTGCGAAAAGGAAGCTGTTTTCAAACCCAGACCAAATCTACCCAAGTCTTTTGGCGATCTTTCCTCAAGAGGACTTTTTGAACCTGGGCGCATGGCGGAAACAAGCTCTGCCTCCGTCATCCCCTCTCCATCATCCTTTATAACAATATATGAATGTTTCCCGTCCCATTCAAACCTCGCCCAGACATTTTTGGCCTTTGCTGAAATGCTGTTATCAATCAGGTCAGCGACGGCGGTACGTAAACTATAGCCAAATGCGCGCAGGGACTCTACAAGGGCCGCAGGAGCTGGCTGCGTTATGTCGTAGTCATCTGAAACTTCATTTATTGATGTGCTGTTTTTTGTCACCGAAAAAATCCTTCAACACTCTGCGGACGCAATCCTTATCTTTAGTTTCGCACTCCCATATAACAAACTGTTGCCAGCCTTTCTCCATAATCTCTCGCGTAACGACTTGATCACGATTAATATTGGCTTTAAATTTATTCAGCCAGAATTCGATGTTTGATTTTGGAAAGTAAGCATATTTGCACCCGGCATGTCTATGCCAGAAGCAGCCGTGCACAAATATAACGATTTTATGTTTAGGAAGAAGAATGTCAGGCTTCCCTGGAAAATCTTTGTTTGAGACTCTAAATCTGTACCCCATGCTATGCAGTACAGAACGAACAACCAGTTCTGGCTTTGTATCCTTTCCTCGAATACGGGACATATTCCAGCTACGTTTTTCGGGAGTTAATATATCCATACTAAATCTTGATGCGCTTGAGTATGTCATGAACTATTTCTGCAATCTGCATAGAGAGAAGAGGTGGCACTGCATTACCTACCTGATGATATTGCGCTGTCCTCTTTCCCTCAAATTTGTAATTATCCGGAAATGTCTGTAAACGTGCCGCCTCCCTAACAGTTAAGCTGCGGCATTGGGATGGGTCATAGTGTATATAGTAATGCCCGTCTTTGGAGATATGAGATGTTATAGTGGTCGATGGCTTTTCTTTAATCTGAACTTTGAACCGATCCGAAAAATAATTCTTGATAATACTCTCATGCACATTGCTATGCGCAGGAAGAAGAGAAGAAGGAAAATCACCAAGATAGACAGACCTTTTATTTGCTAGCGCAAAAGAGGAGGCGAAAAGATAGCGATGCAAATCCCCTCGGATATGACTCCTACCCATGTGATTCATGATAATCCCTTCACAGGCATGCCTGTACCAGGTGGAATATACTTTAGGGTCGCCTCTGTAGTTAAGAATCTCAGCTCCAGAAAACAGTTTTTGCTTCTGCACCTTCGTCAAAGCTTCATCAATTTTGTCGACTGTACTTTGCAGCCCATTCTGACGACCTTTAAGATACCAACTCCTTGTGGTCACTGTACCCAATATCTGACGCCAGCGTTCCAGAGTATCGGGCTCGCGTGATACCGTGCTGCGTATTTTTGGCAGATCACTAATTGCCTGCCATACACAAACAGATTTTGATTTGCTCAATATTTCAGGAGTAATATTAATATCCTTACGCACGCCTAATATTAGAACGCGGTGGCGTGCCTGTGGAATACCATATTTTTCTGCCTCTACTACAAAATCTTCTGGCTCACAATATTCCGGAGGTCTATTGTCAACCAGTGAAAACAACCTATAGCCAAGTATAGTGTTACGTCCTTTTAATCCGGAATTTGGATTACGCAAGTCGCTTAATATTTTCTCAATAATTCTCTTCCCGGAATGCTGCGATGAGAGTATCCCCTTGACATTTTCCATCACGAATAGCGGTGGCTTATGATCAGATATAATTCGAAGATATTCGCGATAGAGCAAATGACGCTTGTCATTCTCAAAATCCGGATCAGTACTTTTCATTCGAGAACGCCCAACAAACGAATACGCTTGGCATGGCGGGCCACCAACCAATACCCATTTTTTACTTCTACCCAGCCTCTGATTTATGAGCTCTCTCACTTTTTGATGCGAAGATCTGCCCAACTCAATACACTTAACTTCCTCAACTGCGGCCATAGCTTGCCGTGGGTAAAAATTAAAAAGTTCTTCTTTACCGATCTCTCCTCTTACATAATACCAGTATTCTTGGGGTATCCTGTCCGATTCGAATTGACGGTAAAAACTCCGCAACAACAGCGTGCTATATGCCGAAGGATCTTTTTCAATAGAAAGTGTCAATTTAAACGGGTGTTTCCCTGTGTCATACCCAAAGGCGGAAAAACCCTCCCCAAGCCCCCCGGGCCCTGCAAAAACATCTATTATTTTGTAAGCTTCTTTGTCTGACACTTCGTTATCAGCCGGACGCTATGCATTTATTTAAAATATCAGTTACATAGCGATTACGAAGTTGCCTAGAACTCGTGCTATTCACTCCTTCCGCAGCCGCAAGTCTGTAATCGTCCGGAATATCATTCTCGAAGTTCTCTAAGTGACATTTAAGCGAACTGACATTAAACGTTTTTCCTTGGCTTACAAAAAGAGACATTGAGACTATTAGGGAGAATAAATTAGCTTTATTGTACCAATATGACTTTGATTTCAACCTAACCTTTAATATGTAGTCAGCCACCGCCTCAAATACTCTAACTACTTCATCTTTTTGACCGAACTCCAGTGCATAGTCATCAAGATATTCGTTTGCTTTTTCATTCCGATTATAAAATCCACCAATAAAACTTGAAATCATATTCAGAACATGCATCAAGTGAGTCTTTTTTGCCATTTCTCTAGAACTAAACACCCCTTTCTTTGTTATAAGGTGCACAAATTTTCCGATATCTTTTCTTTTTGCCCATTCAAAAAATTCATCTGGAATATTTGGATCTTCGCGAAAATCATCGTTGTCAGTTTTCTCCAAATCAATTTGTTCAGAAAGAAGCTTTGCTACCAGCATATATTCTGACGCCCCATACTGAGAAGCCAGTTTTTCAACAGCAGTAAGAGAATTTGATGTCCTATTAATTCTTTGAAATATTTCCTGAACTTTAGCATCATTATTCTCTAAATCCAGCTCAATTACCGGAACCTCATACTTCAAGAAATCTGATTTTTTATCTTCAGGTAAATCACTGTATGCCTCTCCATCCACATCAAATCTATCATCTATAAATTCAAGAATAGCATTGGTGCGCTGCTGACCATCTACAATGCATGAAATTGTCGACATTTCTTTTACATCAACTTTCCCTTTCGAAATAAATATTTGAGGAAAAGGATACCCCAATAGTATTGTTTTTATAAAATCCCTCTTATGAACTTCTCTCCATACCAGATTACGCTGAAAGTATGCATCGGGAATGAGCCTGCCTGCTTTAACATCATTTACTAAATTTAGTAGCGAGATAGATCGCACTCTATACTCAATCATAGTATTGTCTTCCCGCTGATGTATTTTCTATAGCCTTCTATCGCCGAACGCTGTTTGTATTCAAAAAAAGTCTGCGAAAGATATATTCCAGCACTGATACGCCCAAACAAGTCACTGTGTTTATCGGATAGCTTCCCGAAAAAGCTTGTCCATTCCGCTCTTTCTGGTCCGAACGGCATCAAATTCGGCCTAAAAATACCCTTGGATAACCAATACACATATTGTTCGAACGTTGATTGTCCACCATTTTGAATGGGAAATTTGGTCTTATCAGAATACCCGTTCGATATCTTGAACGATAATTCCATGTATTTTACATACAGCAAGGCGTCAATAATCGCCACATCCAGGTCGGATTTTCCGGGAATAAAGTCAGTGTTCTGGTGAAGACTTTTACCGACTTTTGCAGAACCTACTACATGTATTGATATGATTGGAATTTCGAAAAATGTACTTATTGAATTTAAAATCTCATACTGCTTCTCTTCACTCCCTATTAAAGCTTTGGTTGGGTAAGTAAGATAAACTTTCCTCACTATTTCATGAGGCGGTTGTTTACAATTCAGCCCGTATTTTATTGACTCAACATGATCCATTATTAATACTTCTCTCTAAAATATCTTAATGAAGACAAACATGTCGGCGATAAAGGTTGTTTCTCGAAATTGAAAATTAAATATGCGATCACCATATCAAATCGCACGGTTTTAGAACGGATACTTCATTGGAATAACACAGAACACATCTCAAAACTACTGTGCTTGCTGATACATCGTTAAAAGCTCACTCAAAATGCTCATTTATTCCCGATAAACTCCGCTTTTTCGTTCGCTTTTGCCTCGCCTCAGCTGCGCTCACAACATTTTGATATATATTCTGAAAAACAAACAGCCCAATATCCACTAGCACGAATACTAAGCCCATTCCCCTCAAAACGTAAAGCCCTAATCAGGTATTTGAGCCCTTTTTCCACCGCCTTCAAACCACCCGCCACAGGTGACAATTTGCCATATTTCACAACAATTGTTTTTAAATATCGGTTTTGTGCTTGGAATTCAACTGTGAAATCTCCCTCGCGCCGCTTATGAAAGATCTTGTTACTATTCCGGCATCGTGCCGGAAATAATTCGACGCTTCCCGAGTGCATGGATGCACGAGATAGGCTCTGCCGAATGAACGCGGCTAGCACTCAGAACATCATCACTGATGCGCCGGGAAGTCGCATGTGGCGCCGTTGGAAGCGCCCGACCACAAGGATATGTGGTCGGGATGACGAGATAGAAACATATCCTCTGCTGCGGTTCTGTCCGTCATTCATTGTCCCAGGAACCAAAACCGATAGGTCGCTTATTCTTCGTGCAAGGCTTTGGATCCATAAGCTCTCGGATCGCATCGAAAACAGCTTTAAACTGCTTATCATATTTTTGTTCCAAACGAGCTAGTTTTTGCGCCAATTCTTTATTGTCAGACAGCATCTGTCGAATTTTTACAAACGTTCGCATTATTTCTATATTTACCTTTATAGCTCGTTCGCTACGTAAAACGCTCGATAGCATTGCCACACCTTGCTCACTAAAAGCGTACGGCGGATAACGCCTTCCACCCCATTCACCACTTGAGGTCACAAATTGTGACCTCAAGTTAGCGTATTCCTCTTTATTCAACTGAAACATAAAGTCATCCGGAAACCTTTTGAGATTCCGCTTTACTGCCTGCACCAGCACCTTCGTTTCCACACCATACAGATGAGCTAAGTCTACATCTAACATTACTTTACAGCCCCTTATCATAAGAATGGCCTGGCTAATAAGATCTCGACTAATAATTTCTTTTTCCATTTTATTCTCTGTTCTCTGGTAATTTGCCCTGATATCAAATCCTAGTTCGACTTACGCAAAACTCGCAATCGCTAATACGTACTAGTAAAAACTTGTTATGTATAAATAGTGCTCCTTCGCGACAGGAAGTCGCCAACGGCGTTGTTGGAGGCGCCGAGCTGATTGAAGGAAATAGCGGAAGTCGGCCATGTATGGCGCACTTAGGTAAGGCTGTTTCATACTCGGTGGCTTCGCGCACCTCAGGCCGACGCCCGCGGTTTTTCTAAAAATGAAACTGGATCCCGCGATCGAGTAGCGGAATGACGAAGAAATGCGCGGAACAAGATCTCAAAACCCGGATTCCGCAGGCTTCATCCAGGCTACGCCCCTACCACATCAAATCATCCGGAATCTTATAATCCTTATACGGATCATCCTCTTAATCATGAATCCAACGCATCAGGATTCTTCAACGATTTCTTCTCTTCAGTTTTAAGGCGCCGCTCAACTTTTTTCACATCTTCCGCGGCCGGTAGTTTTTCAGGCCGGATTCCTCGTTCCAGCAGCGTGTTACGAACCGCCTCATTGTTGGTGATGTGTTCGCGGGATATCGCACTTTCACTCTTCATTTGATGTTCACGTGCATTGAAGATAGTGATTTCGGCAGCGAAGTCTTTCGCCTTGAGAATAATGGTCGGCGCAAAATCCGCCAGCGGGCGGTTATCGGGGACTTTCCAGTGTGCTTTCATAGCCTGCGTGGATTTACCAAATAACGCCTGATCACCCTTACTGCGAATCAAACCGAAATTTTTGTTGCCCCCGGTCTGCTCATAAATAACATCAGATAATTCTTTTTCGGTTGTGGTTAGTTTTTTTCGGGCTATAAGCCGCTCCGCTTCCAATAATCGCTGCTCAATCAATTCTACCCGGCGGGTCTGGACTGCGAAATACGTTTGCGCAAATGCGATTTCGGCTTTTTTAGGATCGCCATTCTGGGCGATCAGGTAACAAGCGTAACGGGTCAACATAAGATCCGGTATCTCTTTCTCAGCGCCCTTTGGCATTGCGATCGTTTTGTTGACGTCAACAAAATGATCGCCAGGGCCATGCCCAGAGACTTCGCAGGCAACTTTGGCCTTTGAAACCACGGCGGTAAAGTTCCGCCACTCTGAATAGCCCAATAGAAACTGGAGATCACGGGCCAACCAAAATTCCACCCCGCTTTCAGTCTGTTGCGCATGTGCCTCAAAATTTTCTGTAAGGCTTTGAACCAGTTCAGTTTTCATTAGTTGTGCTCCCTGTTTGATATTGAAATGATAAATCAGAACAACCAATTCGTAAAAATTTAGTAACAGCCCTGCCTGTTGTTATTCTTGCTTAATATGTAATGATTATTTGATTTCCCCGGATTCCGCAGGCTCCATCCAGGCTACGGCCCTCACCACATCAAATCATCCGGAATCTTATAATCCTTATACGGATCATCCTCGCCTTCCACTTCGACCGTTTCATTGCGCGCGATAAACCAACCCTCATCTCGTGCGCAAATCCTGTCAGCCACCACATTCGGCAGCAGTTCATAACTCTCATTGAATTTTACAATCGCCAATTGCCCGCGACTGAGTTGTTGTTGCACGGTTTTTGAAACCAGAATGCTTTTAACTTTATTATTCTCAACAAAGTTATACACGATACCCTCGTCGCTGTTGTGATCCACACCTTTGCTTTGACGATGGGTCTCGATAATTTGTTTGATCTGCGCGGTCAGTGCTTTGCTATCCGCTTCCGCTTTGCGTTCGGCATTCAACTGCCGGTCACGTTCGATTTTCTCCAGCCGTGTCTGTTCAATCGCCTGCCCGGTTTCGTTTGGTTTGGGTTTTTGTTTGTGTTGTTGTTTAATTTGTCGGTGCTTTTCCGTGCGCGCTTTATGCGCCTGACTCTTATCCGCCAGCCCGGATTTTTTCAATTGATCAAATAAAGAATTGCCCATTATCTCGATGTCGTAATGGGCCGATTACTTAGCTGTTTTTACGGCGAACATTTTTTCCGCAAACTGTGAGCCGTAAAACCGTTCACACAGACGTTGCCGTTTTTCGTTTTCGGATAAATCCTGAGGCAGGGAAGACAACGCAATCGTTCGCGCCGTATCAAACATTTGTATGCCAATCAGAAAACGCCGTTCTCCGCTCATTTCCATATAGCGTTCGCGGACCATTCTTGCGATCTCCGGGCTGGTGTCATTCATGCAGACAATCCTCCAGCAACATATCAACTCCCAATTCCTTCGCCCATCGCCTTATATAATCCATGTCAGGATACGTCGCCAACAGATTTCTAACATCGTTCAGTTGCATTTCTGATTTTGAATCCCTGGCCCAATTGAGTTTTGACAAGATAAGGTCTTCCTTACTGGTTATCCGGGTCTTGAAGCCCGCTATCGTCACCGTTTGCCGCCTGTCGAATTCGTGCCTTCGGTATTTATCCGCTTTGCGCACAATAATATCTACTTTTACCACACTATCGAGATGAATCAGATTAAACAATGTCGCGTTTTTCACCGCATTTTCCATCGTTTCTTCAGGAATATAGTAGTCCTTTGCAAAAACCTCATTAACTCGATGGATATCGTCCACAGTCAACGCAACGATTAAATCAATATCGCGCGTCATCCTGGGTTGCGCGTAATAATTCATAGCCAACGAACCGGTCAACATATACTCGAAACCCGCGCTCTCCAGTCGCTTTACAACATCCTCCAGGACGCCAAGTTCCGACACATTATCGATCATAATTTACCCAACGCAGTTTGCGGAACGGCAACAATAAAGTTGCCTGGCATAAGATATAAGAAAAAAACACGCGCATCGATTTTATATATCGCTGCACCTCTTAACTTACCTCGCCTCTCAAAGTGGCATCATAAGTCAGATCACTGTTAACAAATGCGGTTTGATCAAAATCCTCAGTATACGCAACCACTTTCTCGGCAAATGCAATCATATCGTCTATACAGAACCGCCATTGTCTTTGATCAGACATTGACCGCTTCCTTTTCGATAAACGGCCGTAATTCGCCGCGCAAAGCCTTTTCAGTTACCAAATCCACCTCACACCCAAACAGATCTTCGAGATAAAACTGGACTCCGAAATAGCGCCGGGAAGTAGCCGGCCCATCATAGGCAACCAGAATATCGATATCGCTGTCATCATTTGCTGCATCACGCACAGTTGAACCAAACAGAGCAAGACGGGTAACACCGTACTGCTCCGTGAGAATCGGCTTGCAATGAGTTAGCAGTTCCAGGGCGCGTGCGCGATTCATAATTAATTCATCAAAACAATTACTTGGTATCAGTGCATAAAGTATGCAATGCAGTAGGCGATTGCAAGGATTTAAGATGAGTAAGCCGTTGCCGGCTGACGCCCGCGGTTTTAAAAAAGAAACTGGATTCCGCTATCAGGTCGCGGGATGACGTCGGGATACACTCCCGAGAGAGCGCGAATCCCATTTAACCCTTGAATTCCCGCCCTCAAACCCATATAAAAAGGAGCTCAACCCTGCCGGACGCAGTGGCCACCCGTCACATAACAAATGATTTTAATCATCTGGAAGTGGAGATAAACAATGCCCAGCCTGGTCATTAACCCGTATTCCGAAATCAATTCCGTCGCCGTTATCGGCAATTACGTCCCCCGCCAATGCGGCATCGCAACCTTTACCGCCGATTTGGTACAGGCCCTGTCAGCAGAATCCACCGAGCGGGCCTGCTGGACCATCGCCATGAATGATCAGCCCGAAGGTTATGCCTATCCGAATAAAGTCCGCTTTGAGATTAATCAAAAGCAACTTAGCGAATATCGCCTGGCCGCAGAGTTTTTGAATATTAATAAAGCCGACGTGGTCTGCCTGCAGCACGAGTACGGTATTTTTGGCGGCCCTGCCGGCAGCCATATTCTGAAATTACTGGCAGCGCTGCGCATGCCGGTGGTCACAACCTTACACACGGTATTGACGAAACCGGCCGATGAATATCGAACGGCGACCAAGCGACTGGCTGAGTTATCCGACCGCCTGGTTGTTATGAGCAGCACAGCCACTGAAACCTTACACAAGGTATATGGAATCGATCCGGCTAAAATCAGCTATATCCCCCACGGCATCCCCGATATGCCGTTTGTCGATCCAAACTATTACAAAGATCAGTTCGACGTCACCGGAAAAAAATTGTTGCTAACCTTTGGTTTGCTATCCGAAAACAAAGGTATTGAGTACGCCATTCAGGCGCTGCCAAAAGTGATCAAAAAATTTCCTGATATCGTTTATATCATTCTCGGTGCTACCCATCCCCACGTTCTAAAAGCCGACGGGGAAAGCTATCGGCTGGGCCTGCAACAATTGGTGCGCAAGCTGAATCTGGAACAACACGTTATTTTTAAAAATCGTTTTGTAACCCTGGAAGAATTGTGTGAGTACCTGGCGGCAACCGATGTCTATATCACGCCTTATGTCGGCGAGGCGCAGGTCACCTCCGGTACGCTGGCCTATGCCATGGGCACCGGCAACCCGGTTGTTTCAACGCCTTATCGTTATGCAGTGGAAATGCTGGCCGAGGGACGCGGCCGCCTGGTGCCGTTTAAAGATCCTGACGCAATGGCGGATGCCCTGATCGATATTCTGGAGAATGACAACGAACGCAACGCCATGCGTAAGCTGGCCTATGATTACTGCCGCCCGTCGATCTGGAAACAGGTGGCGCGCAGCTATCTCAGGGTTTTTAACGAGGTAAAAGCAGAACGCATTCGTCAGCCGCGATCTTACCGCCAATCCCCACTCTTAGTAAAAGACACGGCCTTTAAACAGGAATTGCCGGAGCTGAAACTGGACCATCTGCTGGCCATGACCGACGATACCGGTTTGCTGCAACACGCGAATTACACCATTCCTGACCGCAACGAAGGTTACTGCACCGACGACAACGCGCGGGCCCTGATCGTTGCAGCCGAAGCTCGACACTTGCTTGCAGAAAAACCGTATAGATATGAACGACTCTGCGATCTGTATCTATCCTTCCTGCAACATGCATTCGATACTAAAAATGGCCGTTTCCGCAATTTTATGAGTTACGACCGCCGCTGGCTGGAAAATACCGGTTCAGAAGATTCCCACGGACGGGCGCTATGGGGCTTAGGTTCAGCAGTCGCCCTGCTTAATGACGGCCGACAATTACCTCTGGCCTCAACACTCTTTAAACTGGCACTGCCGGCTGTTGAGGCATTCACTTCGCCGCGCGCCCTGGCTTTTACGCTGATCGGCATTCATGCCTATTTGGAAACTTTTTCCGGTGATTCCGGCGTCCGGCGCGTGCGCGCGATTCTGGCTGAGCGCCTGTTTAAACGCTTTACCGATCATGCCAAGGACGACTGGCCCTGGCTGGAAGACAGCCTCAACTATGCTAACGCCCGGCTACCACACGCCCTGATCTTAAGCGGCCAATGGATGCAACGCGATGATATAACGAGTATGGGATTGAAGGCGCTGGAATGGTTGGTCGGCATCCAGATCGATAATGGCCATTTTGTGCCCATCGGCAATCACGGTTGGTATACACGCGGCGGCGCTAAAGCCCGTTTTGATCAACAACCGCTGGAAGCACACGCGACCATTGATGCCTGTGTGGCCGCTTTTAAACTCACCAGCGAACGTCAATGGTTAAACCATGCCATGAGCGCCTATAACTGGTTCCTGGGTCATAACGATCTTAATCTGCCCTTATATGACGCTAAAACCGGTGGCTGTCGTGATGGCCTGCAAAGCGATTGCGTTAACCAGAATCAGGGTGCGGAATCGACGCTGGCCTGGCTATTGTCGCTATCCACCCTGCATGGTGTATCAGCTGATGAAGTACTGACAATACTTCCAGAACAAACTGTCGCTGTAGGAGTGTAAGCCTTGCGTATTGCACTGTTGTCTCCGATCGCCTGGCGCACACCGCCGCGCCATTACGGTCCGTGGGAAAATGTGGTCTCACTGCTCACCGAAGGTCTGGTGCATCGCGGTATTGATGTCACCTTATTTGCCACCGGTGATTCAGTAACCGGTGCAACACTGCAATCGGTTTGTGCAAAAGGTTATGAAGAAGACACCGGCATTATTCCCAAAGTCTGGGAATGCCTGCACATCTCCGCATTGTTTGAGCAAGCAGAACAGTTTGATTTGATTCATAATCATTTT
The DNA here is from genome assembly GCA_016928055.1 of Gammaproteobacteria bacterium. Classification (GTDB taxonomy): domain Bacteria; phylum Pseudomonadota; class Gammaproteobacteria; order HTCC5015; family HTCC5015; genus JAFGLM01. The sequence goes on along the minus strand of JAFGLM010000038.1, from coordinate 14,103 downwards.
GATTATCTACCTTTAAGCTATTCGGCGATGACCGCAACGCCGATCATTTCCACGATTCATGGTTTTTCGTCACCCGGTATTCTGCCGGTTTATGAAAAATACAATACCCGGGTTCATTATGTTTCGATCAGCGACGCCGACCGCGCAGCATCGCTCGATTATCTTGCAACCGTGCATCACGGTATTGATCTTGCGCAGTTTTCGTTTCAAGCCGAGCCTGAAGATTATTTGCTATTTTTTGGTCGCATTCACAAAGATAAAGGTGCGCGCGAAGCCATCGAGATTGCCAAAACATGCGAAATCAAATTATTGATGGCCGGGATTGTTCAGGATGAATCCTATTTTAAACAATATGTTGAGCCGGAGTTGGCGCCCGGCAAAATCGAGTTCATTGGCAGCGTTGGCCCTGAACAGCGCGACGTTTTGCTTGGCGGTGCACGCGCGCTCTTACATCCCATTTTCTTTAACGAGCCTTTTGGTTTATCGGTAATTGAATCGATGGCCTGTGGCACACCGGTAATTGCATTCAATCGCGGCAGTATGCCGGAATTGATTGAGCATGGTCGCAACGGTTTTTTAGTGGATGATGTTGCTCAAGCAGTCGCAGCCGTTGGGCAGTTAAGTGAATTACAGCGCGCCGATTGCCGTCAGCACGTTGAGCAATTTTTCAGCGTTGACCGCATGGTTGATGATTACCTGAAACTCTATCGACAGGTAATCGACAAAACTACACACAGCTTATAACGAGGACAAACATGCCAACACCCGTTATTGAACGTTATGCAGGCAATCCCATTCTGACTCGCGATGATGTGCCCTATCCGGTGGCGACGGTGCACAATGCCGGAGTGGTAAAACACAACGGTCAATACATTATGCTGTTTCGTTCGCATCTGGATAGCGGCCGTTCGATTATCGGTCGCGCTGACAGTAAGGATGGTTTTCAATTCACGGTACAACCCGAACCTTTTCTAACACCGGCTAAAGAAGGTGCTTTCGCCGAATACGAAGCTTTTGGTGTTGAAGATCTGCGCATTTGTCCGGTCGAAGATTATTATTTGCTTTGCTACAGCGCGTATTCCAGACACGGTGTACGCATCGGACTGGCACGCACCTATGATTTTGAAAACGTTGAACGCATCGCGTTCATCAGCCAGGCGGATATGCGTAATGCGGTGATTTTCCCGGAAAAAATCGACGGCCGTTATGTGCGCCTGGATCGGCCGCATTCGGAAATATCGCCGTGGTCGATCTGGATTTCATATTCACCGGATTTAATACACTGGGGTGATTCGCGCCGAATCATTCAGGCACAACAATATCACTGGGATGAAATGAAAATCGGACCCGGTGCGGCGCCGATTAAAACACCACAAGGCTGGCTGAATATTTATCATGGCGTGTTTCCAACCATGGCCGGTGCGGTCTATCGCCTGGGTGTGGCCTTGCATGATCTGCACGATCCCGCCAGAGTTATAGCGGTGGGCGATCGCTGGATTTTACAACCGCAAGACCCCTGGGAAATCAGCGGTTATGTTCCAAATGTGGTATTCAGTTGTGGTGCCGTGCCGGAGGATAATGGCGAGATTAAGCTCTACTGGGGCGCTGCCGACAGTGTTATGTGCGCCGGCACAACGACTGTAGAGCGTTTATTGCAACATTGCCTGGAGTCTTCGCGACCTGCTCTATAATTTCTGTTATCTTCTCTACCACTTTAGTTGAGTTACGTTCGCAACCGATATGAATGCCGTACCCCGTGTCCGCCGTCGCAAGTGGAAATTAACACCTGATCCAACCCAGGTCATCTGTCGTCTGCTTCTTCCCGACGGCAGTCCCTTGCGTATCCGCAATCTTGTTGAAAGGGTATTGGCGTTATCCGAAGCTGAAACCACCGAATTACTGGCGCAGGTTATGCAGGATTTTTCGGAACGTCACCGGCATTTGCAGCACATTATCGAGCATCACTTTAAACTGATTGAAGGCTATTTACCGCCGGAAATACAGCCAAATGAAACCCAGCGCCTGCTGATCGGCGCGTATTGTACGATGGAATATTCCATCGCTTCGGCTGCTTTATTTAATCCTTCCATCGTAGTGCATCCGGATCAAAGCGGACTCAAAGCCGGTACTCTGCGTTTCATTATGAGTCTGCGTGCTGTCGGCGAAGGGCATATCTCATCGATTGTGTTCCGCAGCGGCACTATCGGCGTCGGCGGTAACGTGTTATTTGATCCGGTCAGCGATTATGTCGAAACACCGGGTCGTCAGCTTGATGCAACCTATGACAAGCATTTATTTCAATTGAAATTATTGGAGATGCGTACCGCCAACGACATAACCGCTCATCTACTTGATCAGTTACCTGAGCAATTCAGTTTCAGTGAATTGCAGATACAAATCGAACAACTGTTCCGGCAACCTGTGTTCGATCTGGTTCGCCAGAATGAAACTTTCGTCGCTATTAACTGGTTGGCAAATTCCAATTACCGGCTGCATTTTCATCACGAACATGACATCAACGAGCGCGTGATTTTCCCGACTTCCGAAAATGACCGTGGCGGCGTTGAAGATGCACGCTTCGTGCAGTTTTACGATGATGATGGCAGCGTTATGTATTACGCCACGTATACAGCCTACAACGGTTCCCGTATTCTGCCGCAACTTATCGAAACCAGTGATTTCCTGAATTTTAATATCGTCACCTTAAACGGCCGCGCTGTGCAAAATAAAGGTATGGCCTTGTTTCCACGCAAGATCAACGGCAAGTATGTAATGCTGTCCCGTCAGGATGGCGTCAATAATCACATCATGTATTCTGACCATCTGCACTTTTGGCAATACTCCTGCGTGATTCAGGAACCGACGGAACCCTGGGAATTTATACAGGTCGGTAACTGCGGCTCACCATTGGAAACCAGCCAGGGCTGGCTGGTTTTAACGCATGGCGTTGGCCCGATGCGCGAGTACTCTATCGGTGCCATGCTGCTGGATTTAGACGATCCAAGTAAAATTATCAAGCGCCTGAAACAACCTTTGCTTAGCCCACATGAACACGAGCGCGAAGGCTATGTGCCGAATGTTGTTTATAGCTGTGGCGCCTTAATCCACGAGAACGAACTCATTATTCCATATGCGATGTCCGATATCAGCAGCGGCATGGCCAGCGTTAATGTACAGGAACTAATCGACTGTATGACTCCTGTTACCTGACCTCACAAATCTTTGTACACCACAAAACTATTTTTCTTTTTGTTTGCGCTTAACTTAACTGCCGTCCCAACGCTATAATCCCCCTTTATGAACCAACCAATACCCAGCAGCTCACCTTCCGGTGACCTGCAGTTAGATTCCCAGGGTCGCCTGCAACATCTGCTCGATATCGAAGGGCTGAATCGTTCGATGATTCTGACCATTCTCGATGCCACCCACTCCTTTATCAGCGCCAATAATCAGGAAATCAAAAAGGTCCCGTTGCTGGCCGGCAAAACGGTGTGCAATCTGTTTTATGAAGCCAGCACCCGCACCCGTACCACGTTTGAGCTGGCCGCCAAACGCCTGTCGGCGGATGTTTTGAATATCAATATCGGCACTTCGTCCACCTCCAAAGGTGAATCGCTGCTTGATACAGTCAGAAACCTGCAGGCCATGCAATGCGATATGTTTGTGGTGCGCCATCAGGAAAGCGGCGCAGCACATTTTCTGGCTGAACACGTGGCGCCGCATGTCAGCGTGATCAATGGTGGTGACGGTTGTCACGCGCATCCGACCCAGGCATTGCTGGATATGTATACGATCCGCAAGCACAAACCCGATTTCCAGCAACTGAAGGTCGCTGTCGTCGGCGATATTCTGCATTCGCGCGTCGCCCGCTCGCAGCTGCATGCCCTGCGCCTGCTCAATACCGGCGAAATCCGGGTGATCGGACCCAGGACCCTGTTACCGACATCACTTAGCAGCCGGGGGGTAAAGGTTTATCAGGATATGGATAGCGGTCTGCGCGGCGTGGATGTGGTTATTATGTTGCGCCTGCAGGAGGAACGCATGGCCGGCGGTTTGTTACCCAGCCGGCAGGAATATTTTCAGCTTTACGGCCTGACCCAGGAACGGGTTAAGCTGGCGAAAGCCGACGCCATTGTGATGCATCCCGGCCCGGTCAATCGCGGTGTGGAAATCGAATCGGAAGTGGCCGACGGTCCGCAATCTGTCATTATGGAACAGGTCACCACCGGCATCGCGGTGCGCATGGCAGTGATGTCGATTGCGCTGGCTAACCGGCAAAATCGTAAACTGGTATTGCCCGGCGAGGTGGACGCATGAGTAGCTCCGCAGCGGATATTCTGATTAAAAACGGTCGCATCATCGATCCGGCCAACAATATCGATCAGGTAGCCGACTTTTATGTTCAGGACGGCAAGGTTGCCGGACTGGGCACAAAAAAACCGGCCAAATTTAATCCTGAAAAAACCATCGACGCCGGCGGACATATCGTCTGCCCCGGGCTGGTGGATTTATGCGCACGCCTGCGCGAACCCGGCGCCGAATACAAAGCGAATGTAAAAAGTGAAACCCACGCCGCAGCCCGGGCCGGTATCACCATGATGTGCTTACCGCCGGATACTGATCCGGTGATCGATGAACCGGCAGTGGTGGAACTGATTCAGCAGCGCGCCAAGGAAAATCACAGCGCCGAAGTGGTGACATTGGGTGCCCTAACCGTGCAACTGGCCGGCAAGCAATTAAGTGAAATTGCCGCTTTAAAAGAAGCCGGTTGTGTGGGTGTCAGCAATGCCCTGCAACCGATGCAGGATAACCGGATTCTGCGTCACGCCATGGAATACGTACTGACCAATGATATGACGCTGCATGTTATTGCGCTCGATCATGGGTTATCTGCAAAGGGTGTGGCGCATCTGGGTGAGACTTCAAGCCGCTTAGGGTTACAGGGTATACCCGTGTCTGCTGAAACGGTCGCCATGGCGCAGTATCTGGCGCTGGTTGAAGAAGTCGGCGTTAAAACGCACTTTGGCAGACTGTCGTCGGCACGCGCCGTGGAGATGATTGCCGACGCCAAGAGCCGCGGCCTGCCGGTGACCGCCGACGTTGCAATCCACAATCTGCATTTAACCGATGAAGCGATTGCTCACTTTAACAGTCAGGCACATGTTATTCCTCCCTTGCGCTCGGCTTACGATCGTGACGCTTTATTGGCCGGTTTAAGAACCGGCATTATCGATGCGATCTGTTCCGATCATCAACCGCATGAACCGGATGCCAAACTGAATCCGTTTCCCTCCACCTCACCGGGTATTTCCGGCATTGATACCTTGCTTGGTCTGAGCTTGCAGTTGATCGATCAAATGAATTTGAGTCTTAACCAGATTTTGCGCGCTCTTAGCCATGCGCCGGCTGATATTCTGGGTGTCGCAGGAGGTCATTTATCGATAGGTGCAGCGGCAAATATCTGCATTTTTGATCCGCAACCAACCTGGCAACTCACGCGCGAAACAATGTATAGCGCGGGAAAAAACACGCCGTTTTTAAACAGTGAATTACCGGGCCGGGTAATGCATACCCTGGTTGCCGGTCAGATTGTGGAAGCGTTATTCTGAATCCGGAAGATCTTCCAGATCATCCAGCGCCGAGACGGTCCCGGTTTTTTCTTTGCCCGACTTGGCGTGGACGTTAGTATCGTCGATACCACCACCAAAATTCATACGCCATTCAAGATTGGTACGCGAATCGGCGTTGATCAGGGCATCCTCTTTTTCCACCCTACCTGATTTATAAAGATTGTAGAGTGACTGGTCGAAAGTCTGCATGCCGGCCTTGCCGCCTTTTTCCATCACTTCCTTGATCTCGCCCATCTCGCCCTTGCGAATCAGTTCGGAGATGTAAGGCGTCACGATCATCACTTCAACCGCGGCAATACGCCCGCCGCCTTTGGCGGTGAGTAAACGTTGCGAAACGACTGCTTTTAAGTTGAGCGACAAATCCATCAAGACCTGATTTTTCTGTTCCGGTGGAAACAGATTAATCACCCGGTCCAACGCCTGGTTGGCATTCACCGCGTGCAAGGTCGACAAACATAAGTGCCCGGTGTCGGCATAAGTGATAGCCGCTTCCATGGTTTCCAGATCGCGGACCTCACCGATCATAATGACATCCGGCGCTTCGCGCATGGCTTCACGCAGCGCGTTTTCATAGGAATGTGTGTCCAATCCAATCTCGCGTTGCCCGATAATGCATTCCTTGTGTTCGAACATATATTCAATCGGATCTTCGATGGTCAGAATATGCCCGGGTGCGCTGATATTGCGATGATCGATCATGGCCGCCAGCGTGGTCGATTTACCGGAGCCGGTTGCACCCACCATTAAAACCAGACCGTTTTTTTCCATAACGATACTTTTTAAAACCGCCGGCAAACCCAGTTCTTCAATCTTTGGAATTCTGGATTTAATGTAGCGAATCACCATTGATACTTCGCCGCGTTGCATATAAACATTAACGCGATAGCGACCCATACCGGCGCGACTGACACCGACGTTCAGCTCCAGATTCTCTTCAAAATCTTCCTGCTTTTGCTGACTCAGTAAACTGTAAGCTAATTTTTTTACCATGCCCGGTTCCAGCCGGGATTTGCTGACCGGTTTTATAACTCCCTGGATTTTAATGCTCGGCGGCGCACCGGTTGTGAAATACAAATCCGACGCTTCTTTTTCGGCCATCAATTTTAAATAAGGATCAAGTGCGCTCATAAGCTTATCCAATTAGCGACGTTCATCATGAATTTCCTGCATTTTGATACCTTTCACTTCATCGAGCAGATTAGTCTTCTTCGCTTCCGAACCTTCCAACTTCAGGCGCAGGCGTAAATCGTTAACCGAATCGGCATACTTCAAACCTTCTTCCATGCTAATTGCTCCCTCTTCAATCAGATCAAATAACGACTGATCAAATGTCTGCATGCCGTGTTCACGCGATTTTTTCATCAGTTCTTTCATCGCCGGCACTTCGCCCTTCAGTATTAAGTCAGCCATCAATGGCGTGTTGATCAATATCTCAACCGATGCTCGCCGGCCCGCACCATCTACGGTGCGTATCAAACGTTGCGAGATAATCGCTTTCAGGTTGAGTGATAAATCCATTAACAATTGTTCACGCCGGTCTTCCGGGAAAAAGTTCACCACGCGATCCATGGCCTGATTGGTATTATTCGCATGCAGGGTACAGATACAAAGGTGACCGGTTTCGGCGAACACGATCGCATGTTCCATGGTTTCACGGTCGCGTACCTCGCCAATTAAAATAACATCCGGCGCCTGTCGCAAGGTATTCTTCAAAGCAATTTCCCAGTTGTCGGTGTCGGTACCGATTTCACGCTGTGTTATCAAACAACTTTTATGTTTGTGCACGTACTCGATTGGATCTTCAATCGTAACAATATGGCCCTTGCTGTTAATGTTTCGATAATCAATAAATGCTGCCTGCGAAGTCGATTTACCGGAACCGGTGGCACCGACAAATATCACCAACCCGCGTTTAGACATCGCTATTTCTCTAAGCGACAGCGGTAACAAAAGATCTTCAAAGGTGGGAATTTCGGACGTCAGTATACGAATCACCATGCCAACACTGCCGCGCTGCACGAAAGCGTTAACGCGAAAGCGGGAAACATTCGTCAAGGCGATGGCAAAATTACATTCGTTGGTTTCTTCAAATTCAGCCAACTGGCGATCGTTCATAATGCTGCGCACCAGTTCCTGCGTGTGATCCGCCGTCAGTATTTGTTTGGCAACCGGCGTCAACTGGCCGTCTATCTTCATGGAGGGCGCTGCACCAGCGGTGATATACAAGTCTGAACCGCCTTTGGCCTTCAGCATGCGCAGCAAATCATGAATAAATTTTATCGCCTTATCACGATCCATAGTCCTGCCTCACAGTACCCTGATTTAAATGGAATCCGGATTGGTTGCCTTGGTTTTGGCTTCGTTGCGATTGACGACGCCTTTTTCAACCAGATCTTTCAGATTCTGATCGAGCGTCTGCATACCGAAACCCTGTCCGGTCTGGATAGCAGAGTACATTTGCGCAACCTTATCTTCACGAATCAGGTTACGAATCGCCGGTGTACCAATCATAATTTCATGCGCCGCTACGCGACCGCCACCGTTGCGTTTCATCAGTGTTTGCGAAATGACCGCGCGCAATGACTCGGATAACATCGAACGCACCATCGGTTTTTCGGCAGCCGGGAACACATCCACAATACGGTCAATGGTTTTAGCAGCCGAACTGGTATGCAAAGTACCAAACACCAAATGCCCTGTTTCCGCAGCGGTCAATGCCAGTCGAATGGTCTCAAGGTCGCGCATTTCACCGACCAGAATGGTGTCCGGATCTTCGCGCAATGCAGACCGTAGCGCTTCATTAAAACCCATGGTGTCACGGTGTACTTCGCGTTGATTAACCAGTGATTTTTTGCTCTCGTGGACAAATTCAATCGGATCTTCGACGGTCAGAATATGGCCATGCTCGGTTTCATTCTTGTCGTTAACCATCGCCGCCAGCGTGGTGGATTTACCGGAACCGGTCGGGCCGGTGACCAGCACAATTCCGCGCGGAAACTTGGCGATATCGGCGAAAATCTTCGGGCAACGCAATTCTTCCAGCGTCAGAATCTTTGACGGAATGGTCCGAAACACGGCACCGGCGCCTCGATGGTGATTAAAGGCGTTGACGCGAAAACGCGCCAGACCGGGAATTTCAAATGAAAAATCGGTTTCCCAGAATTCTTCAAAGTCCTTGCGTTGTTTGTCGTTCATGATGTCGTAAACCATGGCATGCACTTCCTTATGCTCCATAGGTTCAACATTAATGCGGCGTACATCACCGTCAACGCGAATCATGGGGGGCAAGCCGGCGGATAAATGCAAATCCGAGGCGTTATTTTTAACACCAAAAGCCAGTAATTGTGCGATATCCATAGAGCTCCTCGTCGTGTGAATTCATTACTGGGTATTGCCTGTGGCGGGCGTACCGTGGCCGCAGCAAACGCCAGTATAATGGCTTATTTTGATCCTGGGAAATATTGTCTCCGGTCTAATAACGTAAGTCGGTACCGCCGGACTGATATACTCCCGAAAACGGCCCTGTTAATCCATTTTTCGGGATAGTACTGCCATGCAAACTTTAGCGGATCGCTTTAATTCAATTCAGGAACGCATTCGCAAAACAGAAATCCGCAGCAACCGCCCGGCCGGTTCCGTGCAACTGCTGGCCGTCAGTAAAAAGAAATCCATCGACGTTATTCAAGCTGCGTTTGAGCTGGGCCAGGTGAATTTTGGTGAAAACTATTTACAGGAGGCCTTACCCAAGATCGCAGCACTCAGACATCTGCCCATACATTGGCATTTTATCGGCCAGCTACAAACCAACAAAACCAAACTCGTTTCTGAAAATTTTGACTGGGCGCATAGCGTTGACCGTTACAAGATTGCGCAACGTCTCAACGATCAACGACCGCTGGAGTTTGAACCGTTGAACATTTGTATTCAGGTGAACCTGGATGACGAACAGAGTAAGGCGGGCATCTCACCGGATGCGGTTCTGGAACTGGCTGACGCTATCACCGGCTTGCCACGTTTGCATCTGCGCGGCCTGATGGCTCTACCGCGCCCGCTATCCGATCAGCAACAACAGCGCGAAACTTTTCGTCGTCTGTGCCGAATTCAGGAAACGTTGATTGCAAATGGTCTAGTACTGGATACGCTTTCCATGGGTATGAGCGACGATTTTGAAGCGGCGATCGCCGAAGGTTCGACCATTATCCGCATCGGCACGGCTTTGTTTGGGCCACGCGAATAGTCCTGGCAAGCCGATAAGGTATAATGCTGCTGCACTCCAGTCTGGTAATGTTATGAATAATAATATCTCGTTTATCGGCGGCGGCAATATGGCCCGCAGCCTGATCAGTGGTTTGAAGCAGGGTGGTTATCGATCCGAACAGATTCGCGTCTGCGACCCCGACCCGATCCAGCGCGAACGCCTGCAACAGAGCTTTGGTATTGTCGCTACCGATCAAATGGCTGACGTTATTGACGGTGCCGATTGCGTGGTTCTGGCGGTTAAACCACAAGTGCTTTCCTCGGTGTGTATCGAGCTTGGCCCGCTGATTGCAAATAAAAAACCTTTGCTGCTGTCGATTGCCGCCGGTGTTAAAGCGGCCAGTATTAATCGCTGGCTTGGCGATAAACACGCGATTGTTCGTTGTATGCCCAATACGCCTGCTCTGATTCAGGCCGGCGCCTCAGCACTGTATGCCAATTCGGCAACCAGTGAATCACAATGCGATCTGGCGGAATCGATTATGCGCTCGACCGGCATCGCTCTGTGGGTCAGCGATGAAAAGCTGATGGACGCAGTGACGGCTTTATCCGGCAGCGGCCCTGCTTATATTTTTCTGGTTATTGAAGCCATGCAAACCGCCGGTGAAAAACTGGGGCTGCCCGCCCAACAAAGCAAACTGCTGGCACTGCAAACCGTGCTCGGCGCCGCCAAAATGGCCATGGAAGACAGTGAACCGGTCTGGGATTTACGCGCGCGTGTCACTTCGAAGGGCGGCACCACCGAAAAAGCGCTTGAGACCTTTGAAAAAGGTAATCTTCTAAAACTCTTCACCGATGCCATGACCGCTGCTTACGATCGCTCTGTCGAACTGGCACAACAACTTGATCAAAGCGAGGCGCCGTAGATGGGCAGCGATTACTTTACCAACCCGTTTGTATTCCTGATTCAAGTCGTCTTTCAGTTCTATTTGCTGGCGATAATGCTGCGTTTCCTGCTGCAATGGTTACGCGCGGATTTTTATAACCCTATTTCACAATTCATCGTCAAAATTACCAATCCGCCATTATTGCCTCTGCGCAAGATTATTCCAAGCTATGGCGGTATTGATCTGGCCGCTTTGATTCTGATGTTGATTGTCGCCATTGTTCAATGGTTACTCATCGTTCTGCTGCGCGGTTACGTGCCAACAATAACGTTTTTGCTGGCCCGTTCACTGGCAGAGCTGGTCGAGTTATTCCTGAATATTTATCTTTTTTCAATTCTGATTCAGGTGGTTTTAAGCTGGATTGCACCCTATCAGTACAACCCGGTAACAATCTTGATCCATCAACTGAACGAGCCTCTGCTGCAACCCATAAGACGACTCCTGCCCTCCATGGGTGGCTTTGATTTTTCGCCACTGATTGCTGTTGTTCTGATTCAAATATCGAAAATGTTTTTGCTACCGCCACTAATGCGGATTTACTAATGGCAGCGAACGCTTATCGCTGGCAGGAATCGAATTTGATACTGAATGTCTACGTGCAACCTAATTCCAGAATGGAAGGTTATGACGGCCTGCACGATCAGCAAATTAAACTGCGGATCAGCTCACCGGCGACAGAGGGTAAAGCCAATCAAAGACTGGTTGCTCTATTGGCCGAACTCTTTGCGGTACCGAAACGGTCTGTCGAATTATTAAAGGGTGAAAAATCCCGTAATAAAGTTATCAGTATCCGGCAACCTCGAAAACTGCCGGACTGGATAACAGCATGATTGTGTTTCTTTTATTGCATGCTATTAAGCAGCTGATTAGACTAACCGCCTTTTCCACCATTGCAGATTAACCAACATTAAGCAGTGAGCATCCCTTCTGATTCTGTCGGTATCGTTACCCCGCAGCGATTGCACTTCGAGCAACCGTTGAAGCTGGAGTGCGGCAAGACACTTGAACAGTACGATTTAGTCATTGAAACCTATGGCGAACTCAACGCCAGGAAAACCAACGCGGTGCTTATTTGCCATGCCCTGTCCGGCGATCACCATGCAGCCGGCTATCATTCCGCCAGTGACAAAAAATCAGGTTGGTGGGAAAGCGCTATCGGACCCGGCAAACCAATTGATACCAATCGTTTTTATGTCGTTTCACTCAATAATCTCGGCGGTTGCAGCGGTTCAAGCGGCCCCAATACGATCAATCCGGCTACCGGCAAGCTCTATGGACAGGATTTTCCAATCGTAACGGTGAAAGACTGGGTGGCCAGTCAGGCACGTTTAATGGAACGGCTCGATATCGAACAATGGGCGGCGGTCATTGGCGGCAGTTTGGGTGGCATGCAGGCACTGCAATGGGCGATCGACCAACCTGACAAACTTCGACATGCTTTGGTCATTGCGGCGGCCCCCAAATTGACGGCGCAAAATATTGCCTTCAACGAAATCGCCCGCGCATCCATTCTGACCGATCCGGATTTTCATGAAGGTCGCTATTTTGATCATGGCGTTGTTCCGGCACGCGGGTTACGCCTGGCACGTATGCTTGGCCATATCACTTATCAATCCGACGATTCAATGGGTGATAAATTTGGTCGCGAGTTGCGTGAGGGCCGCTTCAAGTACGGCTATGACATTGAGTTTCAGATAGAAAGTTATTTGCATTATCAGGGGAAATCTTTCGTCGATCGCTTTGACGCCAATACATATTTGTTGATGACAAAAGCGCTGGATTATTTTGATCCTTCACAGGGATACGACAACAATTTATCCAAAGCACTGGAACGTTGTCTATGTAAATTTCTGGTTGTATCGTTTACCACCGACTGGCGCTTTTCACCGGGTCGATCGAAAGAAATTGTGAAAGCCATGCTGGATGCCAATTGCGACGTCAGTTACGTCGAGATTGAAGCCATCCATGGGCATGATGCTTTCCTGTTAAGGCAACCGCAATACATCCGTGTGTTCGGCAGTTATCTGCAGCGAGTCGCCGACGAAGCGGCCGGATTAAATCAGTCTATTGTGAGTTAAGCATGCGCGTCGATCTGGAATTAATCAGCAAATGGATCGAACCCGGCAGCCGGGTATTGGATCTGGCCTGTGGTGATGGCACTCTATTGGCCTGGTTACATGATCACAAGCAGGTTACCGGCTATGGAATTGAAATTGATCCGGATTACATCGCTGAGTGTATCTGCAAAGGTGTTAATGTTATTCAAACAGACCTTGACGCAGGATTATCCGATTTCGATGCAAATTCTTTCGATTATGTATTGATCACCCAGTCGTTGCAGGCTATGCATTTTCCCGATCGCCTGCTGGACGAAATGTTGCGTGTTGGTCGCCAGGGCATCGTTTCTTTTCCGAATATGGGGCACTGGATGTGTCGCACCCAGTTTACTCTACGCGGTCGCATGCCGGTGACGCGTGCGCTGGGTAATAACTGGTACGACACGCCTAATATTCATTTATGCACAATCGCCGATTTTGAAGCCCTCTGCGCCGAGAAACAGATTACGATACTGCAAAGGGCCGCTGTCGATTACACGCATAAATCCAGTTTTATCATCGACTGTCTGCCCAATCTGCTTGCGGAACTGGCCCTGTATCGATTTGAGAAAAAGCGTCGCTAGTCCCCAAATCAGGATTTATCAGCCGTTTTTGTATCAACCGCTTTTAACTGAACACTTGTTACAAGTGTAATAATTTAACTGAAATGTGCTTTTTATCCTGAAATAGCAGGTTTTTTTGAGATTCCTGATTCCAATTCAGCCAAAATGTGTTATCTTTTTGTTCAAGTTATCACTTAACTCTGGGAGCTATTCATGGCTGCAAAGAAGAAAGACGCTGTTAAAAAAGCACCTACCAAATCAGAAATCTACGCTCATATCTCTGAAGAAACCGAACTAACCCGCAAACAGGTTGCCGCGGTTTTCGATTCTTTGTCAGGTTTGATCGATAAAAATCTGAAACCAAGAGGACCGGGATTTTTTACAGTACCTGGTTTAATGAAAATCAAGGTCATCAAAAAACCTGCTACCAAAGCCCGCAAAGGCATCAATCCATTCACTGGGGAAGAAACCATCTTTAAGGCAAAACCCGCTCGCAAAGTGGTTAAAGTACTTCCACTTAAGGCGCTTAAGGATATGCCCTGATTTGGGGATCAGTAATAGTTAAAAAGGCTCCTATTCAGGAGCCTCAGGCTGCTGACAAAGTCCTCGCCATTGGCGGGGACTTTTTTTATGATGAAGCTGTTTTTTAAAGGGGATGCTGAAGATGCTC
>JAFGLM010000037.1 GCA_016928055.1 Gammaproteobacteria bacterium | reverse complement strand
GGAGTGGTAGTTCAGTCGGTTAGAATACCGGCCTGTCACGCCGGGGGTCGCGGGTTCGAGTCCCGTCCACTCCGCCATTATCGACGGAAGGGCGTCCTTAGGACGCCCTTTATTATTTATATGGTGAATAGTTTTAATTGGACAATTCAACAGCGTAGGCAAAGACATGTTACTGGCAATTAAAGACCGGATAACCGGCATCATCGCCTGGTTTGTAGTCATCCTGATCAGCGTTCCATTTATTTTGTGGGGAGTACAGGAATACACCGGTATCGGACAAGACAAGTTTGCGATTAAGGTTAATGATTCAAAAATTTCCTTGCAGGAATTTGATCGGGAAATAACCCGCAACAGACAACAACTATTACAGTCTTTCGGCGGCAGAATGCCGACCTATTTCGATGCTGAATCTTTTTTACGCACACAGACTGTTGCGATGATGGTAAATCGTGAGTTGTATAAGCAACTGATCGAAGATAATCGTTACAGAGTACCAGTTCAGCAGGTCTTATCAATAATTACTTCAGATCCCGTTTTTCAAACCAATGGTCAATTTGATCCTGATGCCTATGCCGCTGAATTGCGCTCACGAGGATTGAGTAAACAAGGTTATGAAACACTGCTTCGAGATCAATTGCTGGCTTCGCAAATCCAGGAAAGTATTCGTAAATCAGCTTATCTGACGCGTGAGGAAGTTGCTGAATATGCACAATTGCGCTATCAAAATCGTGATTTTGAATATGTTCGGATAGCATCTGAAAAATACAAGCAGCATACAACCAAGGTGTCAGAGCAGGACATTAAGGCTTACTACGAGAAAAATTCGGACCGATATAAAACTGAAGAGAAAATCAGAGTTGAATATATTGAATTAAGTCTGGCTGGAATGCTTGCTAAAGTTGCCGTTGATGAAGCCCAATTGGAGTCAACCTACAATACCGCTTTGACGGATGGTCGTTTCAAAACTGATGAAGCGCGAAATGCCAGTCATATTCTGATCAAGGTGCCTGATGGTGCGTCGGATGAGGTGGTGGCAGAAAAGCGCAAGATAATTGAAGCGTTGCGTGAACGTATCCTTAAAGGCGAATCGTTTTCTAAAGTCGCCAAAGAAGCTTCTGAAGATCCAGGCTCCGCTTCACGTGGTGGTTCTCTTGATGATGTGCAACGCGGCGCAATGGTTAAACCTTTTGAAGATGCGCTGTTTGCAGCCAAACCAAATAGTGTTACCGAACCTGTAAAAACACAGTTCGGTTTTCATCTTATTCTGGTTAACAATATTATTGAGCCAAAGGTTCAGCCGTTTGCAGAAGTCAGGGTAATATTGGATGAAGAGTATCGCAGATCACAGGCTGAGCCGATGTTTTATGATTTGCTTGATAGTCTGGCTAATTCAGCATTTGAAAATCCAAATGATCTGGCGATTGTTGCTGAAACAGTTGGAACTGAAGTCAAGAGTTCGGATTGGTTTACCGCCGATAAAGGAACCGGGATTGCAGAAAATCAGGCTGTGCGCAGTACGGCCTTTTCTGATGAAGTTTTAAAGGATGGCAACAATTCAGCACCCTTTGAATTAGAGCCTGAACATGTGATGGTGTTACGAGTTGCAGAGCATGAACCCAGCCGTGCCAAAACACTTGACGAAGCGCGTGAACAAATAACCCAGACGTTACAGGCTCAACAGGCGAGCAAAGCTTTGCAGGAAGTCGTCACCGCTATAGTGAGTGCGGCGGAAAATGGTGAGAGCTTGAGTAAACTGGCACAGGTGCATGGTGGAGTGTACAAACGCGTTGAGACCAATCGCGACGATACGGATACACCGCGCGAAGTGATACAGAAAGTGTTCACCATGCATTTATCGAAACCTGTTGATAAAACTTTTTTCGCAAATGGTGACGCTGCAATTTTGAAACTGAATAAAGTGGTTAACGGTGATGTTCAGTGGCAAAAAACGGAAGAACAGCAAAAACTGGTAAAGGAACTTATTCAGTTGAGAGGACAGTATGATTTAGCTGCTGTGATGGACGATCTAAAGGAAAGAGCTGAGATCAGCATTCATCCGGATTTGCAGCCGCAACAATAATTTGGTTAAATTTCAAATTAAGAAACCCCGATCTTTGAGTCGGGGTTTTTTAATTAAGTTTGCGCTTCGGGCAGGGCCATGCCGGTGATACTGTAACCGCCATCGACATAAAGAATCTCACCGGTGATACCCGAGGCCAGATCTGAGCATAAAAAAGCTGCCGCATTGCCAACTTCTTCCTGAGTAATGGTACGGCCAATCGGCGACACCTCCGTGACATGATCCAGAATCTTGCGAAAATTGCCGATACCGGCGGCTGCCAGTGTTTTAATCGGGCCAGCCGAGATACCGTTGACCCGCCCACCGATGCGACCCAATGATTTTGCAAGATAGCGTACATTAGCTTCAAGGCTGGCTTTGGCTAAACCCATCGTATTGTAGTTTGGTACAGCGCGCAGTGAACCCAGATAACTCAGGGTCAGTAAAGCGGAATGGCCACTTTTTTCCAGCAAGGGTTTGGCGGCTTTGGCCAAGGCGGCGAAACTGTAGGCGCTGATATCGTGCGCGATTCGAAAACCCTCGCGTGTGACGTTGTCCAGATAATCACCGCGAATCTGATCGGCTGGCGCAAATCCTACCGAGTGCACCAGGATATCAAGACTGTCCCAATGCTGACTAACTATATCAAATACGCGGTCTATTTGTATGTCATCGGTAACATCGCAAGGCGCTGTAATGTTTGATCCCAGCTGATCAGCGAATTGAATCACCCGATCTTTAAGCCGCTCGCCCTGATAGGTAAAAGCCAGCTCGGCTCCTTCACGTCGCATAGCCTGAGCTATGCCCCAGGCAATTGATTTATCACTGGCGAGACCCGTAATCAAAGCGCGTTTGCCGGACAAAAATCCCATATTTCACTCCCGTTCAACAGTTCATAGGCGGTTTTGTTGTCAGGGCGCGATCATACTATGTTGATTGCAAAATGGTAACCGTAGTCTGTAGCCTCCAGTGGGGGTCTGCTACAGCCATTTCGCTCAGGGTTTGTGACGGATAATACTTAAGTTTCCCAGTTTGCAGCCGATCAATTTAAAGCAAGTCCAGACTGGATTATGGCGCTCGCGCGCGTTTTGTTGCCGTTTTTGTGAGACGGGTTAATGAGGCGATTTATGACTTGGTGATCGATAGGCACGGGTTTTCTGCGGCGTGGACGAATATCAGGACAACTGAGTATGAATGATTTCGTAATTCCCAATGTAATCAAAGTGTTACATGTTGAGGATCATGCTGCCGATGCGGCTTATATCAAAGCAGTGCTTGAAAGCGTAGAAGATATTAAATTCGAGGTTTGGCAGTCGGGTAGTGCAGCGGAAGCGCTACTCCAGTTAAAGAAACATAGAGACGTCGATGTTGTGTTACTCGATCTCAATTTGCCGGATACGCAGGGTTTGGAAACGCTGAATTATATTCACCATGCTGCACCGGAAAAGCCCATTATATTGGTTACAGGCGAAAACAGCGAAAATGCGGCGCTACAATATCTCGGTTTTGCGGCGCAGGATTTTATCAGTAAAACCGAGTTCAACCCCAAGCTACTCAAACGTCTTATCATCACAGCCATAAATCGATTTCGATCTCATCTCGAACTAATTTGCCATGAACAACGTTTTCGACTTGTTGTAACCGCTACTTCTGAAGGCATATGGGATTGGCAAATTATTAAACATGAAATGTGGTTGTCGGAGCAGTTTTACGCTCTACTGGGCTATAGCGAAAACGAATTCCCGGCGACACTCGCAAACTGGAAAGAATGCTTTCACCCGGAGGATCGCAAATCGCTGTTACGTGGTATCCAAAGACATTTACAGGAGAAGGATATTGCTTTTCACGCGGAACACAGGATGATCACAAAAAGCGGCGAGTATATATGGTGTCTGGTTCGCGGGCAGGCAATGTGGAATGAAAAAGGTGATCCAGTGCGTATGGCCGGTTCTGTTGTGGATTTGACTAAGCTGAAGAAATCAATCAGTGCAATGGATAAGTGAATAGCCGCTGAGTGAATTTGAGGAAGACAGGGAATAGTTATGGATAAAGGACTGCAGAAAGTTCTTTTTGTTGATGATGAGCCAGGCGTGTTATCAAAAATTGAACGTCAGTTTCAAGGTGACTTCGAAGTTCATACTCGATTGAGCGGCGCAGAAGGTTTAGAAGCCCTGCGTGAGCTTGGACCTTTTCCGGTTGTTGTCTCCGATATGAGTATGCCGCAGATGGACGGTGTGCAGTTTCTTAGCAAAGTCCGCGTCGTCAACCCTGAATCAGAACGAATTTTGTTAACCGGTCGGGTTGATGTTGACACTGCAATATCCGCGGTTAATGACGGCCAGATATATTGCTACCTGATTAAACCCTGTGAAAAAGAAGCGCTAAATAAGGTAATTAATGAATCTATGGAGCGATATCAGCGTTACCTTGCGAGTCGTAAAATGCTCGCGAATAATCCGGAACTGCAACTGCTTGCAATGGAAGACGCCCTGTTAGGAATTGGAAACCGGCGGGAAATGGAAAAAGATCTGGACCATATGCACGGTACCGCCGTTCGTTATATGCGTTTTTATTCGCTGATCCTTTTAGATGTCGATTATTTTAAAATGTACAATGATCGCTATGGACATCAGGCCGGTGATATCGCATTCATTAAAATTGCATCGCGTATAAAAAATCTGATTAGATCAGCGGACAGGTTATGTCGTTTCGACGGCGGAAAATTATTGCTTTTGTTGCCGGAAACAAACGAAGAAGGAGCGCAAATACTTGCGCGAAGACTGGTGCAAAGTATTTTTGATTGTGATATCCGGCACGAAGACAGTGCAACAAGTGTATTAACAGTTAGTGCCGGCATCGGAGCCTTTGATCCACATTCCGATGCCGACCCGAGTTGGCATGCTTCGGTGTCACGTGCTGACAAGGCGCTTCACCAGGCAAAATCGGCTGGTCGTAATCGTGTTTGCCGGCTGGATTGATATCCACTAAAACCCCAAAGAAATCCTATGCTACAATCCAGCATGCGCTTGCTTGGCGTGTGTGAGCGCAGCTATTGGCGTTAAGCTTGAATTTTATTGATTGCGAATAATACATTAGCGTCTGTAGTTCAATTCTTGTCTCCGAGTTGCAGAGAAAATTACAGATGAAGGAGTTGCCGCGGGTACCGGCGTCCATGAATCTCATGCACGGTTTACCGATACATATAGGTTATAAGGTTATCGCATGACGTCTTATTTCATAAGACGTTTCTTGCTGACTGCGCCAACCTTTATTGGCATCACTTTGCTGGTATTCGTAGTGACCCGGTTTGTGCCTGGCGGGCCGATAGAGCGGATGTTGATGGCAGCGCAGTTTGCAGCCGAAGGACCGGTTGCGATGCGTTCCATGGATAAGATCGGCGGCAGTCCTTTATCCGAAGATCAATTGCAGCAACTGCGTGAATACTACGGTTTTGATAAACCAGTGGTACAAAGTTATTTTTTCTGGTTAGGGAAAGTTTTGCAGCTTGACCTGGGCGTTTCAACGCGTTATAGCGATCCGGTTTGGCGCACAATACAGGAGAGACTGCCGGTTTCCATTTTTTACGGGCTTGCAACGCTTATCCTGACCTATGGCATTTGTATTCCACTTGGTATCGTTAAGGCCATCAAACACAATACTGCAATTGATCATTTAAGTTCGGTGCTGGTTTTTATCGGTTACGCGGTGCCGGGGTTTGTTGTCGGGATAATTCTGATCATCGCATTTGCATCAAGTTGGGAAATATTTCCACTTGGTGGATTTGTCAGCGATAATTTTACCGATTTGAATTTTATTGGTAAGACAATCGATCTTTTTTATCATGCGGTTTTGCCGTTGATTGCTTATGTCTCCGGCAGTTTTGCTGTCATGACGTTTATGATGAAAAACGCGCTGATGGAGAACCTTGCGGCGGACTATTTAAGAACAGCTATGGCCAAGGGGCTGCCATTTAATCAGGCGGTGTTAAAGCATGCTTTACGAAACAGCTTAATCCCGATTGCCACGACTTTCGGTCAAAATATTTCTTTTTTCCTCACCGGTGCCTTTTTAATCGAGAAGGTTTTCAATATCGATGGTATCGGTTTGCTCGGATACGAATCTTTGGTCGAAAGAGACTATCCGGTGGTAATGGGTATTCTGGCAATCTCTGCGTTTTTATTTTTATTGGGCAATATTCTGTCCGATATCTGCGTGGCAATGATCGACCCAAGAGTAAAATTTGGCAGCAAATAAATATGTTACTTCGTTTTAGTCCGCTTACAGTCAGAACGTGGAATCGCTTCCGGTCAATCAGGCGCGGGTACTGGTCGGCCGTCATATTGCTGGTAATGCTGTTGCTGGCCTGCTTTGCGGAATTGCTGGCCAATAATCGGGCTATCGTCGTGTATCACGACAGTACATTATATTTCCCGACCTACGGTGCCGTAATACCGGGCAGAGTCTTCGGACTGGAATATCAGTACGAAACCAATTACCGAGAGCTGCAAAACAAGTACACAGAGGAAGGTAGCGGCAACTGGCTATTAATGCCGATTATTCCTTACAGTCCTTACGAGACAACAGTAAAGGAAGGCAGTTATCCGCCGGAACCACCGGACCTTTCACGCAGTCATTACCTTGGAACCGACATAGCCGGCCGCGATATTTCCTCAAGGCTGATATATGGATTTCGAATAGCCATTTTTTTCTCATTGATATTGCTGATTATCAATTACGCCGTGGGAATTGCGTTGGGCTGTATGATGGGATACTGGGGCGGCGGGTTTGATCTGATTTTTCAGCGCATTATTGAAATATGGTCCAATGTACCGATTTTATATGTCATTATGATTATCGCCTCAATTATTACACCGAATTTTATGCTGTTAATACTGATTATGGTGCTATTTGGCTGGATGTCGATGACCTGGTATATGCGTACTGCAACATACAAAGAGAAAGAAAGGGATTATGTGCTGGCGGCTAGGGCGTTGGGAGCGTCGACACCGAGAATAATATTCATGCATATCTTGCCGAACGCCATTTCGATTGTTGTAACATTTGTTCCGTTTTCAATTGTCAGCGGTATCAGCGCACTCACTTCGCTGGACTACCTGGGGTTTGGCCTGCCGGCACCGACACCGAGCTGGGGTGAGATGTTAAGGCAGGGTACTGATAATCTGCACGCGCCATGGATAGCGATATCGGTTGTTGCGGCGTTGGTATTGGTTTTGACCATGGTGACTTTTGTCGGAGAGGCGGTGCGCGAAGCGCTTGATCCAAAGAAACACGCGATTTATGAATAGAGAGATAGTTATGTGTATGTCAACAAATAGACTAAAAGAAGCATTCCGAAAAACCGGTATTCTAATTGGATTAATTAGCTCGTTAACTATGATTTCGTCTTGTACCAATAATGCAGAAGATGATCAGGAAGTTGATGGTGTAAATGTCCAAACGGTTTATGTAGAAGATTTGCCGACATATCCAAGTAAACCTCTACCAGTTGGATTGGTGTGGGAGACAAATGAAGATGATCTGGTATATGCATCACCCGATGCGAAGAAAGGTGGGGTATTTAGATCAGCCATGTTGGCATTCCCTCTTACATTAAGAGTTGTAGGTCCTGATTCAAACACCGGTCTACGTGATTTGCTGCTTGGGAATCAATTTACGTTAACTGATATTCATCCGAATACACACAAGATCATACCAGCATTGGCTACGCATTGGGCTTATGGTGATGACGGGAAAACCGTCTATTATAAATTAGATACTGAGGCACGTTGGTCAGATGGGCGACTGGTATTGGCTGATGATTACCTGTTTACCCTTGATTTTATGCGATCTAAATTTATTGTGGCGCCGTGGTATAACAAACATTATACGGAACAAATACTTGAGATAACAAAATACGATGACTATACAATCAGTATTACAGGAGCCATAGCCAAACCGAAGATTGATTTGCATTATTATTACGGTATAACACCAACGGCAAGACATTTCCATAAACTGGATGAAAACTGGGTTTCCAATTACAACTGGAGGATCGAACCTAATACCGGGCCATATCAGATTTCTAAAATCAAGAAAGGTAAATATATCGAGTTTTCGTTAAAAGAGAATTGGTGGGCTAAGGATAGAAAGTTCTATAAAAACAGATTCAATGTTCGAAGCATTCGTCTTGATGTCATTAGAGATGTGGAAGCTGCGTATCGACATTTTCTTAAGGGCGACCTGGACGCATTTGGATTGACCATGCCGTCATTTTGGCATGATAAAGCCAAAGGAGATATGTACGATAAAGGATATATCCATAAGATCTGGTTTTACAATGACATGCCACGACCATCTGAAGGTATGTATCTGAACCAAAAGAGTGAATTACTGCGAGACAAAAATATTCGTTATGGTTTGGCACACTCTATGAATGTGGAGCTGATGCTCAATACGGTGCTGCGAGGAGATTATTCCCGGTTGCACAATCTGGATACTGGGTATGGTGATTATTCGAATACCGAGATCAGGGCGAGAGAATTTGATCTGCAAAAAGCCGATGCATACTTCAACAAGGCAGGATGGGTCGAACGCGATGAAGACGGGATTAGAATAAAGAATAATAGAAGGCTTTCATTCGTCGTGACATATGGATCTGAATTACATGCTAATCGTCTGGTATTGCTTAAAGAAGAGGCAAAAAAAGCGGGGGTCGAGTTGGTGCTGGAGCAGCTTGATCCTGCTGCAATGTATAAAAAGGAAATGGAAAAGCAACATGAAATAGCTTGGATGGCATGGGGATTTGGATTCCATCCGCAATATTGGGGCCAATTTCATTCCGACAACGCCGACATACCTCAAACAAATAATATTACCAATACAAAGGACAAAATTCTTGACACGCTAATTGAGCGATTCAGAAACAGCGCAGACGGTAAAGAAAGAGCAGCGTTGGCAAGAGAAATTCAACAATATATCCATGACTTGGGAGTGGTCATTCCACTTACAACCGTGTCATATGTGCGTTCAGCGTATTGGCGGTGGGTGAAACTGCCGGATCCGCCCGGAACAAAATGGTCTGATACCTTATTTGATCCAACCAATGGCGATGGAATGATGGGCTCAACAGGCGGATTGTTCTGGATAGACGAACAAGAAAAAGCCAGAACGCTTGAAGCGATGAAGAAAGGCGAGGCGTTTGAGCCGTCGACAATTATTGATACCACATACAAAACTCAATAGTGGCGAGCATGAATGACAGCGTGCTGAGCGTAAAAAATCTTTTCGCCGGATTTAGCGGTGACGAGGATTATGTGCAGGTACTCAGTGACGTCAGCTTCGAGGTCAAAAAAGGTCGAACACTGGGGATTGTCGGCGAATCGGGTTGTGGTAAAAGCGTTACTGCATTAGCGATTATGCGGTTATTACCGTTACCGGCGGGCAGAATCGAAAAAGGTGAAATACTGCTGGATGGCGAAAATTTATTGAAGTTGCCGGTCGAGAAAATGCATTCGATTCGCGGTAAACGCATCGCCATGATCTTCCAGGAGCCGATGACTGCTTTGAATCCAGTACAAAAAATTGGTCGGCAATTAATGGAAATTTATTCACTGCATTTCCCGAAATTAACGCAGGAGCAGATGCAGACCAACGCTGTGGCAATGTTGCGCAAAGTCAGAATCCCATCACCGGAAAAGCGCATGAATGATTACCCGCATCAACTCTCCGGTGGTATGCGTCAGAGGGTTATGA
Organism: Gammaproteobacteria bacterium; assembly: GCA_016928055.1. Classification (GTDB taxonomy): domain Bacteria; phylum Pseudomonadota; class Gammaproteobacteria; order HTCC5015; family HTCC5015; genus JAFGLM01. Next base: position 32,091 of record JAFGLM010000037.1, on the reverse strand, counting down.
TTGCGATGGCATTGGCGAGCGAGCCGGATATCTTAATAGCTGATGAGCCAACCACTGCGCTGGATGTCACCATACAGGCGCAGGTATTGTCATTGATGCAGGATTTGCAAGCCGAAATGGGCATGTCGATTATTTTTGTTACGCATGATTTCGGTGTGGTTGCGCAATTGTGTGATGATGTTACCGTCATGTATGCCGGACGAATCATTGAGGAGGCAACAGTCAAGGAGCTGTTTGCAAGTCCAAAACATCCATACACTAAAGGTTTGTTGTCTTCAATGCCGCAGCTGGATTCAAAATCCAAGGCCGAACTGAAGGTTATACGCGGTGTTGTACCGGGCATGAATCAGATACCGTCAGGTTGTCGCTTTCGGGATCGATGCGATTATGCAATAGATAAATGTGCGATGGCGATGCCAGGCTGCGAGCAAGTCAATTCAAATCACAAAGTTGCATGCGTTAGATGGCAGGAATTGTCCGCATGAATGGAGTGCTGTTATCTGTTAAAAATTTGAAAATGTATTATCCGGTAAGAGGTGGTATTTTACTTCGCCAAACCGGTGAGCTTCGTGCGGTAGACGATGTTTCATTCGAAATCAAGTACGGCGAGACACTGGGTTTGGTGGGTGAATCGGGTTGTGGTAAAAGCACTGTCGCAAAAACATTATTACGTTTATATGAGCCGACTGCAGGTCAAATAGTATTTCAGGGAAGAGATCTTGCTAAGATTAGCAAGAAAGAAATGCGTTCTCTTCGTCAGGAAATGCAAATTATTTTTCAGGATCCGGCGGAATCCCTGAATACCAGACATACGGTTGGCTCGATACTTGAAGAACCATTTGTCATCCACGATAAAGGCAATGCGCGACAAAGAAAACAGTGGGTTGATGAATTGCTGCAAAAAGTCGGCTTGCCGGCGGATTCAAATACAAAGTATCCACACGAATTTTCCGGTGGTCAACGGCAGCGTATTGGAATTGCACGCGCCATAGCATTAAAACCAAAGCTTTTGATCTGCGATGAACCGGTATCGGCATTGGATGTATCGGTACAGTCACAAATCCTGAATTTATTAATGCAGCTGCAGAATGATCTGGATCTAACTCTTATTTTTATAGCCCATGATCTGGCGGTTGTTAAACATATTTCTGATCGTATTGTAGTGATGTATCTGGGAAAAATTGTTGAAACAGCCGGATCAGATTTAATATATAAAAGGCCATTGCATCCTTATACGCAATCTCTTATTCGGTCTATTCCGATTCCTGATCCGGTACAGAGAAGTAAGCTCGCGACTATAGAAGGAGATTTGCCATCGGCAATCAATCCACCATCAGGGTGCCATTTTCATACTCGTTGCCCGTACGCAAAAGATAAATGTCGTACTGATGTACCGATGTTGGAATCCGCCTCTGACAATGGGGAACACAAGATTGCATGCCACTTTGCGGGAGACGTCGGGCTAGCTATTTAGCTTTAAAAGGTATACTCATCTACAATATCAGCAGAAGGTTGTTGGTCGATGCGTTCCTGTACTACGCGTGTCAATATCTGAAGTGCTTCCGGGTTTTTAATGGGTTTATTATGCATATCGCTTAGCATAAAAATATTTTCCGCCGTTTCGCCGATCGTACTGATCTTGGCGTCATGCACTCTCACTCCACAGTCAAGAAATGCGCGGGCAATCGTAGCCAACAGGCCGGGTCGGTCACCGGCGATCACTTCCACCAGCGTTAAGCGGCCATCGGCCGAATCTTCGGCTGTAATACGGGTTCTAACATCAAAATGGCGCAATCTGCGCGGAACAGGACGCGGAGGCGGGCGGGGTATATTGTCGGGCTGACGCAGATTCTTATTTAACATATCGCGTAGTTTATCAATACGATACTGATCTAATAGTGGCTGGTTTTGTTCATCCAGTACCAGATAAGTATCCAGCGCAAATCCGTTGGTGGAAGTAATAATGTGGGCATCAACGATGTTAAGACGCAAACGGGTCATGACTGTTGTGGTGATTGCAAAAAAACCGTCATTGTCCCTGGCGTAGATAAATATCGGTGTTACACCGCGATTGCCGGGTTCACCAATCAGAACGAGCGGTAAATCATCATTGTTGGCTCGGGTGATGGCTTTAGTATGCCAGGCGATTTCAGTTGCGATGTGTCGCAAAAAATAGTCTCGACTAAAGTTTATCCAGACGCGCTGGACGTCTTCGGCACTGATGCCGCGCTCAAGCAGCATTTTCTCGGCGTCGGTTTGTCGTTCAAGAATGTGTGTGTCGGCGTCGATTGGTTTGGCCAGACCATGCCGGAAAACATACTTGGTACGCAGATATAACTCCTGTAACAATCCTGAGCGCCAGGACGATAACAGTTCCGGATTGGTCGCGCTGATATCTGCAACGGTGAGTAGATACAGAAAGTTGAGTGTTACCTGGTCACCGACCTTGTCCGCGAATTCGTTGATCACAGCTGGATCACTAATGTCTTTTCGTTGAGCAGTCATCGACATTAGCAGGTGATTTTGTATCAACCACTTGACGGTATTGGTGCTGTCACGGTCAAAGCCGTGATTCAAACAGAATTTTTCGGCATCCACAGCGCCGAGTTGAGAATGATCGCCACCGCGACCCTTGGCTATATCATGGAACAATGCAGCAGTATATAAAATTTCCGGCTTGTCCAGCGTTGTGAAAATTTTACTGCAGAGAGGTTGCCAGTGTTCGTGCTCTTTTGCCGAAAAACGACGCACATTGCGTAGCACAAATAAAGTATGCAAGTCGACCGTGTAAACATGAAACAGATCATATTGCATGCGACCGACGATGTTACTGAACTCGGGTATATAGGCTGCCAGCACACCGTAACGATTCATACGCCGCAATTCATGACTGATGCCAAATTTCTGACGCAGGATTTGCATAAACAAATCGCGGCAAATAAGATCGTCGCGGAATTTTTGATCGATCAAGTGCAGGTGATTCCGAATCAAACGGATTGTCTGCGCACGTACACCCTTAAGCTCCGGATGTTGTTGCATGATTAAGAACACCTCCAGCAGGGCCGGCGGATAGCGGAGAAAGATTTGTTCGTCACAAACCTGCAAATAACCGTGCACCGACATAAAGCGTTTATTTATCGGTTCCGGTTTGAATGTATCATCGCGATGTTCAATGGCTTCCTGCAACAGTTGCAATAGCATTTCACTCAAGCGTTGTAGCTCGGTCACCGTGCGATAGTAGTGCTGCATGAATTGTTCGACGGCAAGATTATTTTCGTCATCTTGAAATCCGAGCATTTTTGCCAGCTCGCGTTGATGATCAAATAACAAACGGTCTTCACGTCGACCGGTGAGGATATGCAACGCGAAGCGTATGCGCCACAGATATTCGCGACCCTGCAACAAGGCTTTCAGTTCGCTTTCGGTTAAAAATCCCAGCCGGGTTAAATCTTCCAGTCCTTCGGCGTCAAAGTAACGTTTGGCAACCCAGAAAATGGTTTGGATATCACGCAAACCACCGGGACCTTCTTTGATATTCGGTTCCAGACGATAGGCGGTTTCATCAAATTTACGATGCCGATTGGTCTGTTCTTCTAATTTAGCTTGCAGAAAATCCCGTTTCGACCAGATTGAGCTGGCTGCGGTGGCTTTACGCATATTTTTAAATAGCTGTTGTGAGCCCGCCAGCAGGCGCGATTCCATCAGATTGGTTACAACGGTAACGTCTTTGCCGGCCTCCGAGGTGCATTCCTCGCAGGTTCGAACACTGTGGCCGATCTCCAGTTTCAGATCCCACAGCAGGGTGATAAAGGCTTCGATGCGTGATTGGTGTTTTTTCAATGCACCTTCCGCCAGTAAAATCATCATGTCGACATCCGATTTTGGATGCAATTCAGCGCGGCCGTAACCGCCCACGGCAATCAGTGCCACGTCCTCGGCATAATCGGCAAAATATTGCTCCCAGATGTCGATCAGCGTGATATCAACCGCTTTGGCGCGTGCTTGCACAATGTCATTGATCGAGGTGCCTGCTTCAAAGGCGTCACTCAGCGACTGCAGGTTATCGGCAAGAATTCGGCGATGTGTTTGCGCGGTTGAATGTTGGGCGGGCAGGTTGGAAATGGTCTGATCCGGTTTGGAAGATTGGCTCATGAAAGATTATATGACTTAGATAGAGAGAATTTCGTTCTTTCGGCGTGTTAGTACCTCAACCCCGTCTACTGTGACCAGGACGGTATGCTCCCACTGAGCCGACAGGCTGTGATCTTTGGTCACCACCGTCCAGTTATCCGGTAGCAGCTTCACATGGCGTTTGCCTGCATTAATCATGGGTTCGATGGTAAACGTCATGCCGGGCTGCAATGCAATGCCCGTACCTGGATCACCATAATGCAGCACTTGAGGGTCCTCATGGAATACCCGGCCGATGCCGTGCCCGCAGTATTCACGAACCACCGAATAACGATGTTTTTCCGCGTATTGCTGGATGGCGTGTCCGATATCGCCCAGTTTGGCCCCCGGTCTGACCATGCTAATGCCTTTCAACAGGCATTCGCGTGTGACACGGCATAAACGATCTGCCTGCACCGAAGGCGTGCCGAGCAAAAACATGCGACTGGTATCGCCGTGGTACTCGTCCTTGATAACGGTGATGTCAATATTAACAATGTCACCGCTTTTCAAAATTCGTTCGCTGGGAATGCCGTGACAAATCTGGTGGTTTACCGATGTGCAGATGGATTTCGGGTAGCCTCGGTAGTTGAGTGGCGCAGGAATACCGCCTTGATGGTTGACGATGTAATCGTGGCAGATTCTGTCTAATTCCGCAGTTGATATGCCGGGCTGGACATAAGGTTCAATCATTTCCAGTACCTCGGCGGCCAGACGGCCCGCGAGACGCATTTTTTCGATTTCTTCAGCTGTTTTAAGGTTTACGGTCATTGTCAAAGCTTACGGGTTGGGTCCAACGGCAATGGTGATGTAGAGTTCTGTGATGGATTTATCGCACAGGTTAAAACGCGAAGGGCAGACTACACCAGCCGCTTTTTGAAAAACACCCTTTTTTCACGTGTGAACTATCGAAGGGCAAAGGTCGCCGATATTGAGGTGACCGGGCACTAAAAGGGCCCGTATAACAGCGTCAGCCGACGACTATTTTCGCCCCGGATCGGGTCGGCATTGTTGCCCGAGCCGGTTTGTGATATAAAGCGCGCGTCCGCGAATTCATCCAGGATGGGTTCCGGCGGCAAAAAACTGAAAATTCGCACATATACCGACACATGTTGTGGGGTGCCTGAAGCGTAAGCCCAGGGTCGCTGCATGGGGTATATGGAGGCCCAACCCAAGAGACAGTGTGATTTATGAAAGTCACCTGATCTCGGATATTAGGAGATACCATTCATGGCAAGCGTAACCATGCGCCAGATGCTAGAAGCCGGCGTTCATTTTGGCCACCAAACCCGTTACTGGAATCCGAAGATGAAAGCTTATATCTTCGGTGAACGCAACAAAATCCACATCATTAACCTGGAAAAAACCGTCCCGTTATTCAATGACGCGATGAACTTTATATCGCGCATGGCAGCGCGGCACGGCAAGATTCTATTTGTCGGCACCAAGCGTGCAGCACACGATCTTGTTCGGCAACACGCCGAACGCTGTGGCATGCCGTACGTCAATCATCGCTGGTTGGGAGGCATGCTGACTAATTTCAATACTGTCAGGCAATCAATCAGACGATTAAAAGATCTGGAAGCCATGATCGAAGATGGCTCTATTGATCGTTTAAGTAAAAAAGAAGGGTTGGGTTTACGCCGTGAAGCCGAAAAACTTGAGCGTAGCCTTGGTGGTATCAAGAACATGGAACGTTTACCGGATGTTTTGTTTGTTATTGATGTCGGTTACGAAAAAATTGCCGTTAAAGAAGCCTTGATACTGGGGATTCCAATCGTAGCCGTTGTCGATACCAATAATTCGGTTGATGGTGTTGATTATGTTATTCCCGGCAATGACGATGCGATTCGTGCCATCGAGTTATATACCAGCGCGACGGCAGATTCGATCCTTGATGGCAAGCAAAGTGCACCGGCTATTGAACCGGCACAGGCCAAGCAGGCATCTGCCGACAAATCGAAATCGAAGAAAGCAACCACGGTAAAAAAATCCGCGTCAAAGAAAGACGCAGATGAATTGGATGATGCTTCCGATGAAGACAAGTCATCCGCTCCCGCAACCAGGAAGAAAGCCGCCAAAAAGGCCGTCAGTAAAAAAACAAATGGAAAAAAGAAAACTGCCGTGAAAGAAAAAGTGGTTAAAGAGGAAGACTGAGAATTTTTTTACGAATGTGAAATTGAATAAATTTTTGAGGAGATGATTATGCAAATTACGGCAGCGATGGTTAAGGAACTGCGTGATTTAACCGGTGCGGGCATGATGGAATGCAAAAAGGCGCTGACCGAAGTGGGTGGTAAAACCGAAGCAGCAATCGAATGGATGCGTAAAAACGGTCTGGCTCAGGCTGAAAAGAAAGCGGGTCGCATTGCGGCGGAAGGCGTGATCAGCGTTGTGGTGAATAGTAAGGCCAATGTTGCAGGCTTGATCGAAATCAATTGCGAGACCGATTTTGTTGCGCGCGGCGACGATTTCAAGGCGTTTGTTGAAAAAGTATCGGCTCTGGTAATGGATAAAGCACCTGCGAATGTTGATGCTTTATCGGCGTTACCCTTAGAAGGCGGCAATACCGTTGAACAGGTCAGACAGGCACTGGTTGCCAAGATTGGTGAAAATATTCAGGTCCGACGTTTTACCAGAATCGAATCCAGTGGTTATATCGGCAGTTATTCGCACGGTGGCCGCATCGGAGTGCTGGTTGAACTGGATAAAGCCAACCAGGAACTGGCAAAAGATATTGCCATGCATGTTGCAGCGAGCCGACCGGTTTGTATTTCTGAACAGGACGTGCCTGCAGAGCATCTGGCAAAAGAAAAAGAAATTCTTATTGCGCAAGCAAGCCAAAGCAATAAGCCGGCAGATATTATCGAAAAGATGGTTGAAGGTCGGATTAAAAAATATCTGGCAGAAGTAACCCTGCTTGGACAGCCTTTTGTTAAGGACCCGGAACAAAGCGTTGGCAAATTGCTGAAGGCAGCCTCGGCAAACGTTAAGACATTTATTCGTTTTGAAGTTGGCGAAGGTATTGAAAAGAAGCAGCAGGACTTCGCCGAAGAAGTGATGGCGCAAGTCAAAGCCGGCTAATGTGATCAACAAAGACGCGGCTGTATGGCCGCGTTTCTGTAACTACGGCAGCATAAATAATATGACCCAGGCAATTTATAAACGCGTTTTATTAAAGCTCAGCGGCGAAGCATTGATGGGTCAATGCAGTTATGGAATAGATCCTGCCGTAATCAAGCGTATCGCTGAAGACATCAAAGCATTAGTTGAACTGGATGTACAAACTGCTGTTGTTATCGGTGCCGGTAATATATTTCGCGGTGCCGGTCTTGCTGAAGCGGGTATGGATCGAGTTGCCGGTGATTACATGGGTATGCTGGCTACTGTCATTAACTCATTGGCGTTGCAGGATGCGCTGGAAAACATCGGCACATTTTGCCGGGTCATGTCGGCAATACCGATCAATAAGGTTTGCGAAGAATACATTCGTCGTCGTGCCGTCAGGCATCTGGAAAAAGGTCGTGTAACGATATTTGCCGCCGGCACAGGCAACCCGTTTTTTACTACCGATTCAGCGGCGGCATTGCGTGCGATTGAAATTGGTGCGGATGTTATGTTGAAAGCAACAAAAGTCGATGGTGTCTACGACTGCGATCCCATGATCAACAAAGATGCCAAGCGCTTTAAAACAATTTCGTATGACGAAGCAATTGCTTCAAAACTTGGTGTAATGGATACCACCGCAATGGTAATGTGCCGTGACCAGAAAATGCCTATCAGGGTATTCAATATGATTGAAGCCGGGGCATTGATTGGAATAGTAAAAGGAGAAGCAATCGGCACTATCGTCAATTAAGGGGGCACTATCGTGATTATAGAAATCAAACAAGATGCGGAAAAGAGGATGCGTCGCAGCGTTGAGACCCTGAATGATGAGTTGTCTCGTATGCGAACGGGGCGAGCGCATACCAGTTTGATCGAACATATTTCTGTCGATTATTACGGCAATCCAACACCGCTTAACCAACTTTCAAATATTGCAGTAGAAGATTCGCGTATGCTCAGCGTCACGCCCTGGGACAAAAGCTCAATACCGGCTGTTGAGAAGGCGATACTCAATGCCGATCTGGGTTTGAATCCGATTACTGCCGGCACGATTATTCGTGTTCCGTTACCTGCGCTGACAGAGGAGCGACGCAAAGAATATGTGCGTATGGTCAAGCATGAAGCTGAAAATGCCAGAGTGGCGATACGTAACATTCGTCGTGACGCTAATCAGCATACCAAGCAGTTATTAAAAGAAAAGAAAATATCCGAGGACGAAGAACGCAGAGCCGAGGAAAGTATCCAGCAACTGACTGACAAATACATCGCCGATATCGACAAGATACTTGAACAGAAGGAAAAGGACTTAATGGAAGTCTGAGCGCCGATGCGTTCTGAATTCCAGTTAGGTATAACAATGAAGGTCTCGGTAGGACATCTGGCGATAATCATGGATGGCAACGGACGCTGGGCGCGCTTGCGCGGTCTGCCCAGAACGGCGGGACACAAAGCCGGCTTAAACGCCGTCCAGGGTGTTATGCGCGCATGCGAGCCCCATCAAATACGTCATCTGACATTGTTTGCCTTCAGCAGTGAAAACTGGCGACGCCCCCGCAAAGAAGTCAATCTGCTTATGGATTTATTTGTTACGACCATCAAGAAGGAACTTGCAGAATTGGTTAAAAAAAATATTTGCCTGAAGTTTATCGGCGATATTGATGCATTTGAACTTCGTTTAAAACAACGCATACGCCAGGCCGAATACGAAACAGCAAATAATGATGGTTTACATTTGAATATTGCCGTTAACTACGGCGGACGCTGGGATATAACTCAAGCGGCAAAGAAAATGGCGCAACGAGTGCAGGATGGTGAGCTGCAAGTCGACGATATTAACACCGATACCTTTGCTGGTTTTCTTTGTCTGAATGAAATACCTTATCCTGATTTACTCATTCGTACTGGCGGTGAATCGAGGATTAGCAATTTCCTGATCTGGCAGCTTGCTTACAGCGAACTGTATTTTACAGATTGTTTGTGGCCGGATTTTAATGCAGATGAACTTGCCAAAGCTGTTGACTGGTACGCCGGACGGCAGAGGCGATTTGGTGAAACGCCGGAGCAGGTGAGTTTGGGTACGGGGAAGTCACATGCTTAAACAGCGTATTCTAAGTATTCTTGTTTTAGCACCGATTTTTATTTTATTGATTCTTATTACACCAAACGAATGGTTTAAATTATTGTTGTCAATTGTTTTAATGTTTGCGGCGTATGAGTGGTCACGACTGGCGGGTATACAAAGAGTTAGCCTGTCGTTGCTCTATGCGTTGTCTTTGGTCTCGGTCGCCTGTCTTGCTGATTACTATTCGGTTGATTTGTATCTGTTTAAATGGATTTACTGGTTATCGGTTGTGTGGTGGATGGGTGTACTGATCTGGATTGCTCTGGCTCAGTATCATTCCAGAGTGCATAATTTCAGCAATCGCACAAAGATGTTTATGGGTTTAATGACCTTGTTACCGGTCTGGTATGCCTTATCTGAACTGCATGCCATAAAAGGCATGGGTCCACAACTTGCGCTGTATCTTGTGATGCTCGTCTGGTTTGCTGATATCGGTGCTTATGTTTTTGGGCGTTGGTTGGGACGCGTGAAGCTGGCGCCGACTCTGAGTCCCGGTAAAACAGTTGAAGGAGTAATGGGTGGCTTGTTTACGGTTGCGCTGTTGGCGACGGCGGGCACATTTTATTTTGGTCTGCAAAACGATAAATTCTGGATGTTTATTTTAGTAAGCGTCGTCGTTGCGGCTGTTTCTGTAGTCGGTGATCTTTTTGAAAGTAGTTTGAAACGCCAGGCCGGTGTAAAAGACAGCGGTAACCTGTTACCGGGTCATGGCGGTGTTCTGGATCGAATTGACAGCCTGACTGCCGCGGCACCGTTATTTGTTCTGGGTTTTAGTCATTTTTTAAAATAGTGTTTAGATAACGAATGGCCACGACAGCAGTAACAGTACTAGGTTCAACCGGAACCATCGGTATTAATACACTTGATGTAATTGCACGTCATCCGGATCGATATCGTGTATTTGCGCTGGCGGCCAATGACAACGATCAGCTTATGGCGGAGCAGTGCAGAATATTCCAACCGGAATATGCTGCAATGGTTGATGAAAATGCAGCGCAACGGTTGCATTCGAGCCTGGCGAAAGAAAATCCGGGTGGTATTAAAGTGTTATCCGGTATTGCGGGCCTGGAACAAATCGCCACTGACGATGCTTGCGATTCAGTGATGGCGGCTATTGTCGGAGCCGCTGGTTTGTTGCCAACCCTGGCGGCTGCCCGTGCCGGGAAACGCATTTTGCTGGCGAATAAAGAATCGCTGGTTATGTGTGGCCAGTTATTTATGCAAACTGTATATGATAACGGTGCAACCTTGCTGCCGGTGGATAGCGAGCACAATGCTATCTGGCAATGTCTGCCGGCAAATCAAGTCAGGGATGGGAGCAGCCTTAATGATTCCGGAGTGTGTAAGATATTGCTGACCGCGTCGGGTGGACCCTTTAGAAGTACATCCTTGTCGCAATTGGCGTATGTCACGCCCGAACAGGCATGCGCGCATCCGAACTGGCGTATGGGAAGAAAGATTTCTGTGGACTCGGCGACCATGATGAATAAAGCGCTGGAACTCATTGAGGCGTGTTGGTTGTTCGGGATCAAAGCCGAACAGATTGAAGTGGTGATACATCCGCAAAGTATTGTTCACTCGATGGTCGCCTATAACGACGGCTCAGTACTGGCACAACTGGGTAATCCGGATATGCGCACCCCTATCGCTTACGCGCTGGCATGGCCGGATAGAATTACTGCCGGCGTTGAACCATTGGATATCTTTAAGGTCGCAAACCTCAGCTTTGAACAACCGGATTATGAAAGATATTCCGGGTTACGACTGGCACGTGAAGCTGTGCAGAACGGCGGTACCAGTACTGCGATACTGAATGCGGCAAACGAAATTGCGGTTGCCAGATTTCTGGATCAAAAAATAAAATTTACCGATATTGCTGTTGTTGTAGAGAAAGTGCTTGCGAATACTTCGTCGCATCAAGCTGATTCAATCGAAATTATTCTCGAGGATGATCGGTTGGCGCGCGAAAATGCGATGCAGTTTATTAATACTTATCACTAGTTATTTTACAAACAATGAGTCTGGCATTTGGTAGTTTAATTGCGTTTATTGTTGCCCTCGGTGCACTCGTTATCGTGCACGAATTTGGGCATTATTGGGTTGCGCGACGTTTGGGCGTCAAGGTGCTGCGTTTTTCTATTGGTTTTGGAAAACCTTTGCTGCGTTGGCGCGGCAAAGACAATTCCACTGAATATGTTGTTGCGGCAATTCCATTGGGTGGTTATGTCAAGATGCTGGATGAGCGCGAAGGCCCCGTCAGTCCGCAAGAGCGCCACCTGGCGTTTAATAATAAGAGTATCTGGGCAAGGATTGCCATTGTCTGTGCCGGACCGTTTGCCAATGTCATTATGGCTATCCTGGTTTACACCGTTGTCTATTCAATGGGTATCACGGGTATTAAACCCATCGTTGGAGACATTCAGAAGGAATCTGTAGCAGAGATCGCCGGTTTCAAAAGTAAAGATCTGATTATCGCAGTTGCCGGAAAACCCGTTGGCACCTGGCAACAAGTACGTCTGGAAACGCTTGATGCGTTAATGAGTCACGACAATTTTACCATTCGCGTGAAAACAGCCGACGATATTGAAGAGGATCGGTTTTTAAGGGTTCGCGATGCTGGTCTACTTAAATCAGAAGGCGACATTATCGATAATCTGGGTTTGTTACCCTGGTGGCCGACCATAGAACCTGTTATCGGTGAAGTAATTGAGAACGGCTCTGCTGATAGAGCGGGTTTGAAAGCGGGTGACAGACTGCTTAAAGGCAATGATAAATTAATAGAAAGTTGGCGTGATTGGGTAGAGATTATTCAAAACAGTCCGGGGCAGGAAGTTAAACTGCTGGTTCTGCGGCAGCATAATGAAATTGAAATTTTTATTATCCCGGACAAAGTCGAAGTCGAAGGACAGACTATCGGCCGGGTGAATGCCAGGCCTGCTGCATCAAGCAGCGACGAAATTCAGGACCTGCAAATCCTGGTGCGTTTTTCTATACCGGTCAGCTTTATCAAGGCGCTGGAAGAAACCTATAGTATGTCGGCGTTGACTTTCAAGATGATTGGGGAACTGGTTACCGGGCGTGCCTCGGTCAGAAATATCAGTGGACCGATATCGATAGCCGAGTATGCCGGCAGGTCCGCCAGCATCGGCTTACAGTACTATCTCAATTTCATTGCGTTTATCAGTATTAGCCTTGCGGTATTGAACTTACTGCCCATACCACTTTTGGATGGTGGTCATCTGTTATACTACCTCGTTGAGTTGGTTAAGGGCAGCCCTGTATCTGAATCAGTCGAAGCAATTGGACAGCGAATCGGTATCGCATTACTTGCCTGTTTAATGACTCTTGCACTATTTAACGACATAACACGATTATTGAGTTGATTGAATGAAATTTGCAAAAGCGAAGTTAGCTTTGTTTGCGGCGTTAGTGTTGTTTGCAATAACTGCGCGTACCGCGGATGATGTTTTTGTAATCAATGGTATTGAACTGATAAACGCCCGCCGCATCAGTCTGGCCACGGTGCTTAGTCACATGCCGGTCAGTGTTGGCGACAGACTCACGCCGGAAGTTGCAAAAAACTGTATTAGAAGTCTGTATAACACCGGATTTTTTAAAGATGTTTCCTTATCACGCAGTGGCAATAAATTATTAGTCACGGTCAAAGAGCGACCCGCAATTGCCACTATCAAATATGATGGTAACAGCAAACTGAAAGATGAAAATATAGATGAGATTTTTGAGAGCATTAATCTGGTTGCCGGGGCTATTTTCAATGACCAGGTTCTGGATAGTATGCAGAAGGAACTCGAGAGAGCCTATTACAGCTATGGGCGATATGGCGTCAAGCTAAATACAAAAATTACTCCTTTGCCAAGAAATCGCGTTGATATCGATATAAAAATTCAAGAGGGTATACCTTCCAAAATAAAAAGAATCAATATTGTCGGTAATGAGAGTTTTCCGGATGGGGATATATTAAGCGAACTTGAACAGGGAATACCGGCCTGGTATCAGTTTTTCAGCAGCAAAGATCAATATTCAAAAGCAAAATTTTACGATGATACAAAAGTAGTCGAGTCCTATTATACCAGTCGCGGCTATATCAATTTCAGCCTGGATTCTGTGCAGGTTACGATCTCACCGGACAAGAAAGATATCTATATCACCATGAATGTAACGGAAGGTGAGAAATATACCGTTGCTGATGTAAGTGTAACGGGTGACACGGTGCTTGATAAAGGTTTGTTGCTCGAATTAGCCAAACGAGTGAACGTAAGCGGTGAATACTATTCCAGCACCAAGACAACCGATACAATCGAATATATCGAAAATAAACTGGGCGGTATTGGATACGCTTTTGCGAATGTTGAATTAAATACCGATAAGAATGATGATAAAAAAACGGTTGACCTGAATTTTGTGGTTAATTCGGGGAAACGCGTTTATGTTCGTCGGGTTGTGTTTGAAGGTAATGAAAAAGCCAAGGATTTAGTCTACAGACGTGAACTTCGCCAACTGGAGGGGGCATGGTACTCAAAATCCCTGGTTGAGCGTTCAAAAACAAGGCTGGAGAGACTGCCATTTGTTGAAGAGGTTAAAGTTGATACACCGACCGTGGTCGAAACGGATGATCAGGTTGATGTGTTATATCAGATCAAGGAGCGTCTGGCGGGAAGTTTTAATGCCGGTGTTGGTTATTCGGATTATTACGGGACGTCCTTTAATCTGTCGATGCAGCATTCCAATTTGTTTGGGACTGGCAATGCCGTTAGCATTTCAGCCAGTAAAAGCGACGTATTAGATGTTTTCAGTATCGTTTATCAGGATCCCTATGCCACGGACGACGGTGTTTCGCGCTCATATTCCTTTGCGTATTCTGAATACAATACCGCTGATACCGCACAAATATCGTATCTGGCCAATAAAATCAGTGCCGGTATGAGTTATCAGATACCGATCTCGGAATTTTCAAGTTTTCAGATCGGTGCAACACTCTCAAGTACTGATATTGTTCATACGGTTGATTCCGATATCGTGGCCATTAACGATTTTATTGATACCTACGGTAATCAATTTGACCAGCTCACTGTCCCTTTTGGATATGTTTTTGACACACGCAACCGGACAATTTTTCCGGATAAGGGTATACGGCAGTCTTTCGGCGTAAGCTATGATGTTGCAGGCAGCGATCTTACCTATCATAAAATACGCCATAACGCCGATTACTATTGGCCGTCGCTCTTTGGAACAACCTTGCATATAAGACATGAAATCGCTTATGGTGCCGGACGGGACAACCTCAAAGAATTGCCGTTTTATGAAAAGTTTTCAGGCGGTGGTAACGGCTCGGTAAGGGGTTTTGAGACGCGCAGCCTGGGTCCAAAGGCGCTAAGATTAACGTCGCTGGGGTCAGTGTATACATCTGATGTAACTCTGGGTGGGGATTTATTAACCGAGGGTTCGCTGGAATTTATCATAAAACCATTTGCCAAGGCGGCCGGAACGACCCGGCTTATCGTGTTTTACGATTTTGGTAATGCATTTGCAACGCGCAGAGATTTTGATACTGATGAATTAAGAACATCAGTCGGCATCAGTTTAAAATGGCTGGCACCGATTGGTGCCATGAGTTTTAGTTACGCTGAGCCAATTAACAGGCAGCGCGCGGTACCCGCGAATGGTATTGAGGGAGATCCTGCGCAATTCGGCATACCGGCGGACAGAGTTAAACGGTTTCAATTTGATGTAGGTGGATCATTTTAAACTTCAAACGGGAAAATAGTATGAATAGAAAATTAGTCTTAATAGCATGTGGTGTTTTTCTTGGATTGGTTTCTCTGCCATCGAGCGCGCAGCAGGACCTCAAGATCGGGTACGTTAATATTAATGCAGTTTTTAGTGCATCGCCGCAAATGGCGGAAGCCCAAAAGGCCATTCAGAAGGAATTTACCGCCAGGGAAGAGAAAATAAAGGCCTTACAATCCGAAGCGCAGGCGCTCCGGGAAAAATATAACCGTGAAGCGATTACCATGGGCGAAAAGGAATTGATGGAACTGCAGGAAAAAATGATAACAGTGGAACGCAAGTTCAAATGGGAACAAAGTATTGCGCAGGAAGATCTGAAAATACGCCGCCAGCAAATACTGGCTGCTGCAGAAAAGGATATCCAGGCAGCGATTTTAAAAATCGCACAAAACGGCAAATTCGACTTAATTTTAAGCGAGGGCGTTATATTTAGCAGTGAAAGAGTTAATTTGTCAGACGAGGTTCTGGAGCAATTAAAGAAGAAGTAGCAAAAATCTTTTTTAAGGCAACTGTAACGTGAGTAGGCGCTACACGTTGAGTGATCTGGCGGAATTGTTTTCCGTCAGGCTGGTTGGTGATGGTGCGGTTGAAATCAGTTGTGTTGCGGATCTGGAGTTTGCAGAAAAAGGAAGCATAAGTTTCTTTATCGATAAGAAATTCCAATCACAGCTGAAAAATACCAGAGCAAGCGCAGTGGTTATTTCTGAAAACAAATTGTCTTTGTGTTCAAAACCGGCTTTGGTAAGTGATAATCCACACGCACTGTTTGCCGAGATAGCGACCTTGTTGCATCCCGATGAAGACATGGAAGAAGACGCGGGTATTCATGATACCGCAGCGGTAGATCCGACCGCTACGATACATGATACCGCTATCGTGGCAGCGAATTCGGTTATCGGCGCTTATTGTGTTGTTGATGAAGGAGTTTACATCGGCCCCGGTTGTGTTTTAAAACAACGGGTTCGAGTCAAAGCGCACAGTAAACTTTCGGCCAACGTTACTATTTGCAAAGACTGTAAAATTGGAGAGCGCGCTATCATTCACCCAGGCGCTGTAATTGGGTCGGATGGTTTTGGATTTGCGCACAAAGATAGCAAATGGATTAAGGTTCCTCAATTAGGTACGGTCGTTATCGGTGATGATGTTGAAATCGGTGCAGGCGTTGCAATAGATCGGGGTGCATTACGTGATACGGTTATCGAAAACGGCGTCAAACTCGATAACCAGATTCATATTGCGCATAATGTAACCATTGGCGAGAACACTGTTATGGCGGCGCAGTCCGGTATAGCCGGCAGCACTCGGATTGGAAAGGATTGCGCAATCGCCGGAGCGGTGGGTATTTTAGGTCATCTCGAATTAGCGGATGGAACAACGATCAACGCATTTTCGGAGGTGCCACAGTCAATCATGGAGCCTGGTATTTATGCATCCGGTACACCTCTGGAACCGGTTGCGCAATGGAGGAAAAACCGCGTCAGATATAAGCAACTTGATGAAATGGCGCGCAAATTGAAAGATATCGAGAGAAAACTGGAAAATCTGGATAAAAAATAATTGACCTTATTGGTGTTCTGGGGAATAACTCTAAATGAAAATGAATTTAAAAGAAGTGATGATCCGGCTTCCGCATCGATATCCGTTCTTGTTGATTGACAAGGTGCTGGAATGTGATTCTGAAACTTACATCGTTGCACAGAAAAATATTACCTATAATGAACCGTATTTTCAGGGCCACTTTCCGGAATATGCCGTGTTACCGGGTGTTCTGGTGCTCGAAGCAATGGCGCAATCAACCGGCATACTTGCATTCGAAGTGTTTGGTGGTGTACCGAGTCCAGATGCCGTATTTATGCTGGCTGGAATTGATAACGCCAAGTTTCGCCGACAGGTTGTCCCCGGCGATGTATTAATCATAAGGGCCGAGAGTGAGCGTCGCTCAAGGAATATGATGAAGTTTCTGGTTACAGCGAAAGTAAACGATGAATTGGTATGCTCGGCAAATATCATGGGCGCATTTGCAAGTGGGAAGTAAGCCTTTGTGATACATCCAACAGCTATAATAGATCCATCAGCAAAGATTCACGAGAATGTGGAGATCGGTCCCTATACGGTGATTGGTGCTAATATTGAAATAGCTGAAGGTAACTGGATCGGATCACATGTTGTGATTAAAGGACCCACCACTATCGGACGAGACAATAAAATATTCCAGTTTGCTTCGATTGGTGAGTGCACACAGGCTCTGGGGGAAGACACCATAAAAGGTATTCTGGAAATCGGTGATCGAAATATTATTCGTGAGTACGCCACTATTAATCGTGGTTCCGAAACGCATCGTGGTATTACTACAATCGGTAATGATAATCTGCTGATGGCCTACACGCATGTTGCGCACGATTGTATTTTGTCTGACCACATTATTTTTTCCAATGGTGCTTCAGTGGCAGGGCACGTCGAGATTGGTGAATATGCAGTGCTGGGAGGCTTTACTCTGGTGCATCAGTTCGTGCGGATTGGCAGTCATAGTTTTTCCGGTATGGGTACCGCAATAAACCGGGATGTTCCCCCGTACACCACCGTTTCAGGCAATCATGCGTCAGCCTATGGGATTAACAAAGAAGGACTGAAGAGGCGCGGCTTCAGTCAGGATACGATACGAGCGCTGCATCGTGCCTTTATGGAGCTTGTTAAGTCGCATAAAAAGCGTGAAGACGCGATTGCAAAGTTGAAGCCTCTGATAGAACTCCATCCCGAAGTCGCGGGATTTGTCGATTTTATTGAATCAAGTGAACGAGGTATTGTGCGTGTAAGCAAATAACAGCACGCACAAATATAATACAGTGCAACGTACATTTTTAATAAATTTTGTTGTACTGGTGATTGGCGTTTCTTTTGCAGCATACGCCGACATCGCCAAATCTGATAAATCTTCTGATGAAAAATGCGAACTCAACGCATTTACCGCAAAAATAGTTGATATTTTTCCCCATTCGAGAGATAACTTTACGCAGGGATTTGCGTATGAATCCGGTGTTATTTATGAAAGTACCGGGCTGCTGGGTCATTCAGCGGTTCAGTTATATGGCCTGGATAGACCCGTTAAATTACTGAAGAGGGCACTGCCCTATCAATATTTCGGGGAAGGTCTCACGATTGTCGACGACAAGCTGGTGCAATTGACTTACAAATCCGCTACCGGTTTTGTTTACGAGAAAGCCACTCTGAATCCCATTCGACGATTTAATTATAAAGGAGAGGGTTGGGGTCTGGCATATAATGGCAAGGATTTGATAATGAGCGACGGTTCCAACGTGCTTCAGTATCTGGACCCGAAGAGCTTCAGGTTACGTAGTCAAGTTGAAGTGCGACGTTGTGGTAAAGCATTAAATAATATTAACGAGCTTGAATTTATTAAGGGCAGTATCTACGCAAATATCTGGCAATCCAATTACATAGTCATAATCGATCCCGCTAGCGGAGAAGTGACTGGCGAAATCGATTTAAACCAGATTACTGATAGATATACAGATGATACATCGGTCGATGTTTTGAATGGTATAGCATGGGACCCGGATAATGATCGGATGTTTATTACCGGCAAAAACTGGCCACATCTGTATCAGATAGAATTAGTTGAACGGGCTAAACCTTGAAAAGCAGTATTTTTTTGAAAGCACATAATCTGGCCTGGCCGGGAGAGATGGTGGATGCAACTCGAGGTGTGCTTGCAACAGTAAGCGAAAGAGATTTTATAAAGGTACGCGAATGCTGCAAGTCTTTACGGCTTGACGAAGACGTGTTTCTGAATCTGTATAGAATTTATCTGCAAGTGGCGGCATGGATAGTTCAGTCAAAAAATTTAACTCAAAACGCAGACATTGTCGGGATAAATGGTGCTCAGGGAACCGGCAAAACAACAGCAGCTTTTATACTAAAGAATATACTCGAATATTGTTTCGATAGGAAAACATGCATTTTATCACTGGATGATCTGTATCTCACTCGGCGGCAACGTGCAGAATTAGCCAGAAAAGTACATCCCCTATTAGTAACAAGGGGCGTGCCAGGAACTCACGATATCGGGCTTACCATCGAAGTACTCTCTGGTTTAAAAAATGCCGGTGATGGCACTAAAACCAGGATTCCATCATTCGATAAAGCGAACGATGATAGACGAAGACCGGAGCAATGGGGAATATATTCAGGAAAGCCTGATATTATATTGTTTGAAGGCTGGTGCGTATCAGCGGTACCACAACCGAAAGATGATCTGCAGCAGGCAATAAATCAACTGGAAAGGCTAAATGATCATGACGGTGCGTGGCGACAGTATGTGAATGAGCAGCTTACTGAATATCAATCATTGTTTGATCTAGTTGAATTACTTATTATGTTAAAAGTACCTGGTTTTAAACAGCTTTATGAATGGCGATTGTTGCAGGAGAGAAAACTGCAACAGGATGTCGAGATAAATCATGCAACGTCTCGAGCATTAATGGATGAAGAACAGGTAAAATGGTTTATCGAACATTTTGAAAGGCTTACACGATGGATGCTGGATGAAATGCCGGCGCGAGCGGATTTGGTATTGGCGCTAAATCCCGATCATCAAATAAAGGAAGTTATTCTTAATCGTGCATAGTGGAAGAAAAAAAATTGTAGTCTTTACCGATCTGGATGGAAGTTTACTAAATCACAGCGATTACAGCTATGCAGCGGCATTGCCGGCCATTAAGATTCTTAAACAGCTACAAATACCTTTGGTGCTGGTATCCAGTAAAACATTTGAGGAGATTAGAGAACTCAGTAAAAATCTTGAGCTTGATTATCCTTTTGTGTGTGAAAATGGCAGCGTCATAGTAGTTCCCAAAAACAATGATAACTTTGGTTTGGATGCCAAAAATAAAGCAGAAGAAGTTGAAGAGTACTATTTTATTTATCAGGGAAGCAGCCGGGAAAATATAGTCAGGGTTCTGGATAGCATGCACGATCGCTACATTTTTAGAGGTTTCTCGCAGATGCAGGATGCGGAGATAGCAGATCGTACCGGTTTAAGTATTCCGCAAGCGGCCTGTGCAAACAGGCGTTTGGCATCCGAGCCTGTTGTATGGCAGGATCAAGCTGACAAGCTGGAATTATTCCGAAAAGAAATTGAGAAAGCGCAATTGCGCATTGTGAAAGGTGGACGTTTCTACCATATAATGGGCAACACAGACAAAGCGGAAGCAGTGAACAGCTTGTGTAGAGCCTATGGAAGACTCAGCGGCACGACAATACACAGTATCGTTGTCGGAGACAGTGAAAATGACCTGGCTATGCTGCGAAGTGCATCAACCGCCGTGGTTATACCAAAAGAGGATGGCACGCATATCAGGGTCGAGGGCAATGCCGAAGTGTTATATGCTTTATATCCGGGGGCGTTGGGTTGGGGTAAAGCCATTGAGACGCTCCTCAGCAGTTTAATCTGAATTCAGGTGGGCGGATTATGAGCGATTTTTTTCAAAATGGGCGTATTGCGACACTGCATAATTTGACAGATCGTCCGATCGAAGCTCTGGAAGAGGAATTGAGTCGTTGGCGATCCAAGAAGCCGATGACACTGGTGTTGCCGTCTCTGTATTCTGAACTTGAAGGACCTGCTTTGTCACATATTATTGATGAGCTGGCACAGATTCCATATCTTGACGAAATAGTAATTGGTCTGGATCAGGCCGACGCGAAGCAATACAAACATGCCAAGAAATTTTTTTCAAGACTGCCGCAGCATCATCGATTACTGTGGAATGATGGTGCGCGCTTACGGGAAATTGATACTTTGCTGGATGAGTATGGATTATCGCCGCGAGAACCGGGCAAAGGGCGAAATGTCTGGTATTGTCTTGGCTATGCGCTGGCGTCGGGTAAAGCCAAGGCGGTTGCGTTACACGATTGCGATATATTGACTTACAAAAGAGATATTGTTGCCAAGCTCTTTTATCCCGTTGTTCATCCCACATTCGACTATGCTTTTTGCAAAGGATACTACTATCGGTCGGCTAACAATCGACTGAACGGCAGGGTAACGCGTTTGCTGGTTACGCCGCTGGTGCGTGCGTTGAAGAAAACATTCGGTCCAATAGACTATCTCGATTTTATCGATAGTTTTCGTTATCCATTGGCAGGTGAATTTGCCATGTTGGTTGACGTGGTAAGTTCCATTCGCATACCAAGTGACTGGGGTCTGGAGATAGGTGTTCTGTCGGAGGTGCATCGTCGCTATTCGGATGAACGTATCTGTCAAGTCGATATTGCAGATCGTTATGATCATAAGCACCAAAAGGTGTCAGAAGATAATCATGATACCGGTCTATCCAAGATGAGCACCGATATTTCAAAATCTTTATTCAGAAAATTGGCGATTAATGGTGTTGTTTTCACGCAGGAAACATTACGTACTATTAAAGCCAGCTACTATCGTATTGCGCTTGATCTGGTTGACCGATATTTCAATGATGCTGCGATAAATGGTCTGGAACTGGATCGACACCAGGAAGAAAATACGATTGAACTATTTACCCAATGTATTATGGAAGCAGGTGACAGTTTTTTAACGGAACCAATGGAGCGCCCGTTTATAGCATCCTGGTCTCGTGTGCAAAGCGCTGTACCCAGCATCCTGATGCGCGTGCGCGATGCCGTTAATGCCGATAACGCGGAGTAGTTAAGAGAGTGTTGTGCTCGTTCAGAAAATATTGTTGCTTATCCAGAGGCACTGATACGGTTGTAATGTATAAGTTGTAAAGATATCCGATAATTCTTCGCCGCTGATCAGGTCTCTCCATTTGTCAATGCTGATCAGATTAAGATCTGACAATTCCAGTTCCTGTGGCAGATCGCTAAGGTTGTTAATACAAAATATACTCTGATCGCGTTTAATACTCTGTCGCCAGAAACCGAACATTTCAGGTTTAAGTTGCAGGGCAAATTGCGTTGCATTGGGATGAAAGGCTGGTTGTCGACGCCTGATTCTTATCAAGCGGCAGAGTTCTTTGAATACACGCGAATTGGTTGAATCGGGTTTATCCAGCAGATAATTGATTTCCTGCAAATCCCAGTGATATCGATTGATGGATCGATTTTGATGAGTTGCTTCCAATGTATCAAAATTGTTGGGAGTCGCCAGCATACTGTGAATGTAGAATGCCGGTATACCTTCAACGGACATCATAATAACTTGTGAGCAGATGAACCGCTCTATTTGCAACTGATCGGTACCTCTATAGGTGCCTTTCATAGCGTCAAACAAACTGATATTTATTTCATATGGTGATTCTTTACCGGTCACGTTGTTGGAGCGCGAACTGATGCGTCCTCCAAATGCTTTCATAGTATCCAATAAACTGTTTAGTTCTATTTCGGATAGCAAACCCTCAGCCGGGCGCAATCCGATGCCGTCGTGTGAAGCGGTAAAATTAAGATAACAACAACCGGTTGGTGGTGGCGGCATGCTCATCATCCACTTTTTGAGGTATTTGGCGTTGCCTGACATTAATGCATGCAGAACCAGGGGCGGTAAACTGAAGTTGTAGATGACATGCGCTTCGTTGTAATTGCCGAAATAAGACAGGTTTTCGCTGTGTGGAACGTTTGTCTCGGTGATCAAAATAGCAAACGGATTCTTATACTCGGTTAACAGACGCAGCAATTTAATAATTTCGTGGGTTTGTTCGAGATGTATACAACTTGTACCAATTATTTTCCATAAATACGCGACCGCATCAAGTCGTATCCATTGAACGCCTTCTTCGAGATAGAAAGCAATGATCCGCAGGAATTCGAGCAGAACTTCAGTATTGGAAAAATCCAGATCAACTTGATCATCACTGAATGTGCACCAGATAAATTTATCGCCTTCGGCCGTTTCTAACGGACGCAATAAGGGTGATGAACGAGGTCGAACAACGCTGCTCAGGTCTTGATTGGGATCGGCTTCAATAAAATAATTTTTTCCGGGTTCCTTGGCATATTGAAAATTTTTAAACCATTGATGTTGACTGGAACAGTGATTAATCACCAGGTCCGCCATCAGCCTGAAATTCTCGGCAATATTTCTGATATCCTCCCAGGTGCCTAGTTCGGGATTAACAGACATATAGTCTTTAACTGCAAAACCATCATCGGAACTATATGGGAAGAACGGCAAAACGTGAACAGCTGTGAATACATACTGCAAACGCTCATGTAGAAAATTGTGCAGAATATCCAGTGGTTTTTTACCGATTTCCCGCAGCGTGTCGCCGTAAGTGATCAGCATAATGTCCTGTTGTGACCACAACGAAAGCGGTGGCGGACAATCCAGGTACATACGCTCGCCGATGGCTTCAACGCAGGCCGAAGCCAGAGACTCTATATCGGCATCTGGATAGATATGCGCCAGGTGTCTGGTGAGCTTTTGATTAAATTCGTCGAGTGAATAAAAATCGGGCAGCATGATAGACAGATTACCAATAAATTGTTTTCATGGTTTGAATACAATAATAATGCCAGATTTCCAGATTAAATCACAAATGCAATATTGAAGAGCGATCAGGTGCTTACCCGATTTTGCAATATTTCCAGTATCAATTGGCTGATTCCTTTGATACCGTCGGAATCGCCCAGTTTATGTTTGATTTCCCGTAAATTCGCTAAAATCTGTTGCCGGTATTCGCGGTGGTCCAACAATTTCTGAATCTCGTCGGCAATGCGTTCCGGCCTGGCATCATTTTGAACGAATTCCTGAATGACTTTCTTACCGGCGATGATATTGGCCAGACCGATATAAGGAATCGATACCAGGTGTCTGAGTATGGCATAACTTAATGGTGCGACACGGTAGACAATCGCCATCGGGATGTTAAGCAATGCAACTTCCAGGGTCGCAGTACCGGAAGCCACAATAACGGCGTCACAGCAGTTGATCGCGTTATAGGTATCATTGATACAGCACTGGATATTCAGATCAGCCGCGGCAAGTTCAACCTCTATTTTCGGCAACAACGACGCATGGGCAACCGGCAATAAAAACTGGATACCGGCGATGCGGTTGGTTAAGACTTTTGCAGTATTCAGCAGGATCGGCAGTATACGCTGAATTTCTGATTGCCGACTTCCCGGCAACAATCCAATAACCGGATGCTTTGTGCTGATATTGAACTTTTTTAATGCATCTGGTTTTTCAACAGTCGCAACGACTTTATTATTCAATGGATGGCCGGTATAACGTACCGGAATGCCGGCTTGTTCAAAGTATTTCACTTCAAACGGAAAAATGACCGCCATCATATCAACACGGGCAATAAATTTTTTAATACGCCGACGCCGCCAGGCCCACAATTGCGGGCTGATATAAAACAAAACCCGGGTTCCATGTTGCTTGGCAAATTTAGCCAGCCGCAGATTAAATTCCTGATAATCAATCAGCAGCAACAGATCGGGTTTGGAGTCAACAATATATTTTTCAAGGGTATGCAGCGCGTGTTTAATATCTGTCCAGTGGGTAAGTACTTCCCATAGTCCCACCACAGCGATATTGGCCGAGTCGTACAATAGTTCGACGCCGGCATCACGCATTTTCTGCCCGCCCATTCCAACACAACGAATACTGCTGTCTGTCGCAGACAAATATTTCGCTATTTCTGCGCCATGCATGTCACCGGATGCCTCACCGGCAACAATCAGGATCGTTTTATTCATTGGCTGCGGTATATTTCAAATTAATTATCGTTAACCCAATATATCGCTGATAAGCAAAGCGGTTTGCAAAGCGCGGCGCCCGTCTTCCCCCGAAACCAATGGTTCCTGTTTGTGCCGGATGGCATCCAGAAACGCCGCTATTTCACTACGCAGAGCATCTGCTTCGGCAAAGACCTCTTCACAGCTTTCAATCCTTGGAATGCCGGGTTCGCTTTCGCCTTCGCCTTTGTAGTGATGACTGAGAATCCGGTTCTGAAAATCAACGGTAATATATGCATCATTCTGAAAGATACGCATCTTACGTTCCGATTTGAGACTCACACGACTGGCTGTAACATTAGCTACACATCCGTTGCTGAATGTCAGGCGTGCGTTGGCGATATCAGTAGAGCCTGATAGCACACGTGCGCCTTTGGCTGCGATATCGACGATATCTGCCCTGACTAAATTCAAAAGTATGTCAATGTCATGGATCATCAAGTCAAGTATGACGTTAACATCGGTCGCGCGTAATTTAAATGGTGCAAGACGATGGCTTTCTATAAAGACCGGTTCTTTTAAAACCTTATCCAGCGCCACTATGGCCGGATTAAATCGCTCCAGGTGACCCACCTGTAAAACACATTGGTTCTGTTTTGCCAACGCGATCAGTTCATCCGCTTCAGCTACGGTTACGGTAATCGGTTTTTCAACCAGAACATGCGTACCCCGTTGCAGGAAATCGCGTGCAATTTGATAGTGAGATTGTGTCGGCGAGGCGATGCTGACTGCGTCAACCTCACCGATCAGCTCATGATAATCGGTGACCGCTCGACAGTTGTTGTCATGCGCAATTTTATTGGCGGTAGCAACATCGGTGTCGACCACTGCAACAAGCTTGCTATTATCAAGTGCTGCGTATTTTTGCGCGTGAAATTTACCAAGATATCCGGTGCCGATAACGGCTGTTTTTATACTCATGGGATAAAGCTTTTGTGCGTAATGGTTAAAAAATACGTAAAATCAAGCTCGACTCGTGAGCCGCTGCAACGTTGCGCACCGATACACTCAGAAGCCCGCTAAAGGTCGCTAAGTATAAGGGTTTTTTAAATTTTAGACATGACAGGAATTGAACTATGTTGCAACTGATAGCGGGTGTTGATGAGGCGGGCCGCGGGCCGTTGGCGGGGCCGGTGGTCGCAGCAGCGGTGATACTGGATCCACAGCAGCAGATTATCGGGCTGAAAGATTCCAAAAAACTCAGCGCCGCAAAACGAGCTGCGCTATCGGACGAAATCCGCAGCAAAGCGCTGGCTTGGGCGATTGCACTGGCCGACGCTAAAGAGATAGATCAGATCAATATCCTGCAGGCAACGATGCTGGCGATGCAACGTGCGGTTAATCAACTCAAATCCGCGCCGCAAAGAGTACTCGTTGATGGCAATCGTTGCCCTATACTGGATTACCCGGTTGAGGCAATCATCAAGGGCGACGCAACGGTAGCCGCTATCAGTGCCGCTTCGATACTGGCCAAAGTGCAACGTGATCACATTATGTTGCAACTGCATGAGCAATACCCGCAGTACGATTTTGAGCAGCATAAAGGCTATCCGACCAAAAGGCACTGCGAATTATTAATGCAGTTTGGACCCTGTCCGGAGCATCGTCGCAGCTACGCGCCGGTCAGATTAGCCCTGCAGGCGAGCACACAACAATGAGGGCCCTCTTGTGTCGCGGCTTGCAATGGCCCTGTCAAGCGCGGCACACTAGCGCGCTATGAAACCCGGTTTTGTCCATCTTAGCCTGCATACGGAGTATTCGCTGGTTGACAGCGTTATTCGTATTCCTGCCTTAATGCAGTCGCTGAGGTCTGCGGGTATGCCGGCAGTGGCGTTGACCGATCAGTGCAATCTGTTTGCATTGATCAAGTTTTATCGCAATGCGATCGCTCAGGGTATCAAACCGCTGATCGGTGCCGATCTACTGGTTACCGACACCAGCAGTACCGACGCTTATCGATTGCGCCTGCTTTGCCAGAATAATAATGGTTATCGCAATTTAACCGAGCTCATCTCGCGTGCTTACCAGGAAGGCCAGCATAGCGGGCAACCTCAGGTTCAGGCAGACTGGATAGCCGAAAGAAGTGAAGGTCTGCTGGCATTATCCGCTGGAGTCCAGGGCAATATCGGCCGTGCACTGATTGCCCAGCGTAATACGGAAGCGCAGCAAGCATTACATTTCTGGCAGAAGTTGTTTCCCGAGCGTTTTTATATTGAGTTGCAGCGCACCGGTCGCGAACATGAAGAAAACTATATAAATGAAGCGGTGCAGCTGGCAAGCACTCATTCGGTGCCGGTGGTGGCCAGCAACGATGTGCGTTTTCTGGAAGCATCGGATTTTGAAGCGCATGAAACACGTGTTTGTATTCATGAGGGCCGTACCTTGGAGGATCCCCGCCGGCCTCGATGCTATAGCAGACAACAATATCTGCGCAGTGCCGAAGAAATGGCGGAGCTGTTTGCAGACTTGCCCGAGGCGTTGACCAATACCGTTGAAATCAGCAAGCGCTGCAATCTGCAACTTGAACTGGGCAAATCCTATTTGCCTGCATTTCCGGTACCGGCAGGGCAAAGCACCGAGACATTTTTTACTGATCAATCCGAACAGGGATTGCAGCACCGTGTAAAACAGGCAGAAGCGATCACCGGTGAATGGTCGGCTGAACGTCTGCAGGAATACAAACTGCGCCTGCAGCAGGAAATCAAAGTCATCATCGATATGGGCTTTCCCGGCTACTTTTTAATCGTCGCCGATTTTATTCGTTGGGCGCGTGCTAACGGTGTTCCGGTCGGGCCGGGGCGTGGTTCGGGTGCCGGATCACTGGTGGCCTATGCACTGGGCATTACCGATCTTGATCCCATTCAGTACGACTTATTGTTCGAGCGGTTTTTAAATCCGGAGCGTGTCTCCCTGCCTGATTTTGATGTTGATTTTTGTATGGAAGGGCGCGATCGCGTTATTGAATACGTTGCTGAACGCTACGGGCGTGACCGGGTATCGCAGATTATCACTTACGGCAGCATGGCGGCCAAAGCGGTGGTGCGTGATGTGGGTCGGGTGCTGGGGCATCCCTATGGATTTGTCGATAATATCGCCAAACTGGTTCCGTTTGAAATCGGCATGACCCTGGACAAGGCGCTGGAAGAATCTGAAGACCTGCGCAAAGCCTATGAGTCCGATGAAGAAGTCACCGCATTACTGGATCGGGCGCGTGCGCTGGAAGGTTTGGCACGCAATGCCGGTAAACACGCCGGTGGTGTAGTTATCGCCCCATCCAAGTTGACTGATTTTACACCGCTCTATTGTGAACCGGACGGGCAGGGACTGGTTACCCAGCTTGACAAGGACGATGTTGAAGCGATTGGCCTGGTTAAATTTGATTTTCTTGGTTTACGCACCTTAACGATTATTAATCATGCCGTCGAAACCGTTAATCGCCGCTTACAACTGCAGGGTCAGGAAAGTATTGCGATTGAAACGATTCCCTTAAATGATGAAAAAACTTTTGCCTTATTAAAAGCACAATTAACCACCGCAGTTTTTCAGCTTGAATCGCGCGGCATGAAAGATTTAATCAAACGCCTACAGCCTGATAATTTTGAAGAAATTATTGCACTGGTGGCGTTATTCCGTCCGGGGCCATTGCAGTCCGGCATGGTTGATGATTTTATTGCGCGTAAACACGGTGAAGCGACCATTCATTATGCGCATCCGGCCCTGGAACCGATATTGAAATCGACTTATGGTGTGATCCTGTATCAGGAACAGGTCATGCAAATCGGGCAGGTGTTGGCCGGTTACAGTCTGGGTGGCGCGGATTTATTACGTCGTGCGATGGGCAAGAAAAAACCGGAAGAAATGGCCAAGCAGCGCAAATATTTTCTACGCGGTTCAGCAAAAAATAAAGTTGAGGAAAAAACCGCCAGCTATATTTTCGATTTAATGGAGAAGTTTGCCGGTTACGGTTTTAACAAATCCCATTCCGCCGCCTATGCTTTGTTGTCGTATCAAACCGCCTGGTTGAAAGCCCATTATCCGCCGGAGTTTATGTCGGCTGTGTTATCGGCAGATATGGACAACACCGATAAGGTCGTGCGTTTGATCGATGAATGTCAGCAATTGCATATAAAAGTTGTTCCACCCAACGTCAATCGTTCGGATTATGTTTTCAGCGTTGATGAGCAGGGCAGAATTGTCTACGGGCTGGGTGCCATCAAGGGCGTCGGTGCCGCAGCGATTGAAGTCATGCAGCGCGAACGTGAAAGCTATGGCCTATTTAAGGATTTATTTGATTTTTGCCGCCGCCTTGACGGACATAAAGTCAACAAACGTGCATTGGAAGCGCTGGTTAAAGCCGGCGCACTGGATGAGTTACAACATAATCGCGCAACGCTTATGCATAACTTACCGGCGGCCATCAAAGTCGCCGAGCAGGATCAGCGCAATCGCAGTGCCGGTCAGGTTGATATCTTCGGTGCCACGCTCGGCGAACAGTCTTTAATCAAGAGCGAACTGGTGCAGCAACCGGAATGGGATGAAGAACAGCGTTTAACCGCCGAGAAAGAATCGCTGGGTTTATATCTAACCGGTCATCCGATCAATCGATATAAAAAAGAATTACTGCAGATTACCGGTAAGAATATCGCCGACTCGCTTGACTGGTATGAAAGTCGCAAAGTTAATACGACACAGCGCAATGGTGTTGCAGAACTGGAAGTAGTGCTGGCGGGTCTGGTGGTTGATTTGCGCAGCAAAAATACCAGGGCCGGAAAAATGGCTTTTGCGGTACTGGATGATCGCAGCGCGCGTGTCGATGTGATGGTGCGACCCGAAGACTATGACCGATTCGCCACGATTTTAGTCAAGGATAAAGTGGTGGTTGTCGAAGGCGGGCTGGCGGCGGATGATTTCAGTGGCGGATATCGGGTGCGAGCTAAAAATTTATACGATATCGAACAGGCACGAGAGGCGTTTGGTCGGGGTCTGGAAATTTGCGTGAGCGACAACGAAAGCGGTAACGGTTTCCTTGAAAAACTGGAATCCACTTTAAATCAGTATCGACCCGGCCAGTGTCCAGTGTGGGTTCAATATCACGACAAGCAGGCCAGCACGCGTCTGTATTTGGGTGAAGAGTGGAAAGTGCAACCGAGCGAACAGTTATTGCAGCGGTTGCAAACTCTGCTCGGGCCGGAACAGGTCAGGCTGGTTTATCAGAATGGACGTTCGATTGCGGAAGCGCAATCTGCCTGACAAGACACGGTAACATCGGTATGATTAGCCGTTTCTTCCAGCAATAGAGTGCCATGAACCCGAATTTTCTGGATTTCGAACAGCCTATCGCAGAATTGCAGGCCAAGATTGAAGAATTGCGGCATCTCGATACCGATGCCGAGATCAATATTCAAAGTGAGGTCGCACATCTGGAAAATAAATGCCTTACCTTAACGCAGTCGATTTTTACCCGGCTGTCCGCGGTACAGATTGCGCAACTGGCTCGCCATCCCCAACGCCCTTACACACTCGATTATATCCGCCGCATTTTTACCGAATTCCACGAATTGCATGGTGATCGTATGTTTTCCGACGATGCCTCCATTGTTGGCGGCATCGCAAAACTGGAAAGCCGTCCGGTTATGATCATCGGCCAGCAAAAAGGCCGTGACACCAAGGAAAAACTAAAACGCAATTTTGGCATGCCGAAACCTGAGGGTTATCGCAAAGCCTTGCGCCTGATGCGTATGGCCGAGCGTTTTGGCTTGCCGGTAATAACCTTTATCGATACTCCGGGTGCCTATCCCGGTATCGACGCCGAAGAGCGTGGCCAGAGTGAAGCCATTGCGCGTAATCTGTTTGAAATGGCACAGCTTCGAACGCCGATTCTGATAACGGTCATTGGTGAAGGAGGCTCGGGTGGCGCGCTGGGTATCGGCGTCGGCGACTACATCGCCATGTTGCAGTACAGCACCTATTCGGTCATCTCACCGGAGGGTTGTGCTTCGATATTGTGGAAGAGCGCCGAAAAAGCCGCCGATGCCGCGGAAGCCCTGGGGATTACGTCCGACCGGCTGTTCGAGCTGGGGCTGGTGGATGAAGTTATCCCGGAGCCGCTGGGCGGTGCGCACCGGGATTGTGACGCGATGGCGGCACGCCTGAAACAGTCCTTGATCAGCAACCTGGATCAGCTTTGCAGTGAACGTATAGATAGCCTGCTGGAACAGCGTTTTGAGCAGTTGATGCAATATGGCGAATTTAAACAAAACTAGTTATCAAGCCTGGCACCACCTCTCCAAATGAATGAATTACATGACCGGCTGACCTCGTTTCTGACGCGGTTACCGCCGGTCAGTGGCTATTGCCTGGCCTTTAGCGGCGGTCTGGATTCCAGCGTTTTGCTGGATGTTTTGTGTCAATCCGCGGCTAAAAACCGGCTGCGCGCGGTTCACATTAACCACAGTCTGCAGATCGAGGCGGGAGACTGGGCCAGACACTGTCAGCAGCGTTGTCAGAAATACTCGGTACCGATGCAGGTCATTACAGTAGATGCCAGAGCGGCTGCCGGTGAGAGTCCTGAAGCGGCTGCCAGGCAGGCCCGTTATCGAGCCCTACAGGAAAATCTGCAGGCCGATGAATGCCTGCTCACCGCACAGCACCAGAATGATCAGGCTGAGACCGTCTTACTGCAATTACTCCGCGGTGCCGGACCTGCCGGTCTGGCGGCCATGCCGGAGCTGACCCGCTTTGCCCACGGCTGGCTGGCGCGACCCTGGCTGGAATGCAGTCGTGATGATATCCGGCAATACGCCGAGCAGCACAGCCTGCCGTGGGTTGAAGACGGCAGTAACGCAGCGCTGGATTATGATCGGAATTACCTGCGAGCCAGGGTGATGCCGGTGCTGCTGGAGCGTTGGCCGGGCGCCGGTAAGACGCTGGCACGCAGCGCCAATTTGCAGGCCCAGATGAGCGAAATACTGGACCAACTGGGCGCAGAGGATGTTCAGCACGCTCAGTGTCCGCAGAATCCAGGGACCTTATTGGTGGATCGCCTGGCCGGTCTGACCACGGTTCGCCTTCGCAATGCGCTGCGAACCTGGTTGTATCAGCACGGGCTGACCACACCCAGCGCCGCT
>JAFGLM010000036.1 GCA_016928055.1 Gammaproteobacteria bacterium | reverse complement strand
GATTTTTATTACATTGCCGGAAGTTCGAGAGATTTTCAACGCTCAGCATCGCTGCCTGAGCAAACTTTTGACGCAGGCGTCAAAAATGCGCAATAGAAGTTTCCGTGTTCCCAGAAGAGGTTTTTCGCCTTCTGAAAGCGTGATATTAGTGTCATTATCGCAATTATTCGATGTCAAGAAATCGAGTTCAAAACTGATACCACCTGCAGTATTTTTCCCACGACACTCACCCAAAATAATTAAATAATCCCTGTTGTTGGCAAACTGGAGACTGCCAGTGGCGTTTGAGCTAAATCACTGGTATAATAAGTCGCTTGTTTACAATAAATTACGGCAATTAAGAATGAGGGCAATTAAAAATGAGGAGGAGTTAATAGGGCCGTCCGAATTTAATATTGCATAATTGATGTATCAGGATTAAGCTGTGTGCGCTGTGTGCATAGAAATCTCTAAAAGGATGGATTACCACAGAGCTGTTACTAAACTTCTCAAGTTTGGCTGTCATTGCAAAATCCAGTCCAGACCGACAGTTTAAACAGGCTGCATTTATGAATTGTCTGGGAATTGAGGAAGCCTAATATTATGACTCCAAAAGGGCGTGATAAAAATGTAGCGGAAACCGTTGATGTGGATAAAAGCATGTCAAAATCAACCAAGTTAAGCTCATTGCGAGAGCGCAACGTTTTGTTACTTATTCACACATCTACCACCCTCGCGAGACAGATGATTGAGGGAATTCTCGAATACGCGAACACGCATGGTTTGTGGCTTTGCGCTATCGAACCGTGGGGATACCACGAAAAACTATCCATCTCTGCAGGTTGGTCCGGTCACGGCATAATCGCTAGGATAAACAGCCCTTTACTTGCTGAAGAAATTCTTGCAACAGGTCTTCCTGCTGTTAATCTATCATGGCACAATTATGGCAGCGGGATTGTAAGATGTCTGGCAAATCAATCGAAGGCTGGCAGTATGGCAGTTGAATATTTTATGGGCCTGGGTTTTGAAAATTTCGCTTACTGTGGCCCAATTTACCGCCAAACTGGTTATCAGGACAAAATTGAACAGTCCTATACAAAAGCATTGCAGAACAAAGGTTATTCATCTTCCGTCTATGTTCCATCGCCCTTTGATATGAATCCGGAAAAGTGGCGAGAGCGATTGGAGGCAATGGCTAAATGGGTAACAGGATTACCCAAACCAGTCGCAATATATGCCTGGAATGCCATACGCGCAAGGCAGGTAACCGAAGCATGTAGATATGCCTCTATTCACGTTCCTGAAGAAGTCGCCGTACTTGGAGGTGACTATGATGAGACCATAAGTAATACCTCGTCACCCCCATTGTCTTCGGTAGATCTTTCATCTAAGAAAATCGGTTATTTTGCGGCGGAACTGCTGGACCAGCAGATGAATGGAGAGCCAATGACAAAGGATGAAATCCTGATCGATCCGGAAGGAATCGTCACCCGGCAATCGACCGATACGATTGCGATTAAGGATCCTATGCTGGCTCAGGCACTTTCCTACATTCGTCGTAATGTTACGAGCGGAATTGATGTTTCGGACGTCCTGAAGAATTTTCCTCTGTCGCGTCGCATGCTGGAAACGAAATTTAACAATATACTTGGGCGGTCTCCGGCAGCAGAAATTCGAGCAACAAGACTTAAGCGGGCCAAACATCTGTTGCGAGATACATCTCATCCAATTTCCAATATTGCCTGGGCATGCGGATATAGAAACGAAAATGCCATGCTGGCGACATTTAATCGCGTATTAAATGTAACACCATCCGAGTATCGCAGCAATTCACAGAAGAGGTAATCTCTGGGTTCCCGACGCATATACATTATCGCACAAATGTTCATTAAGTACGTTTTGCCGGCGTGACTCTTTTCTGCTGCCGGCCAAGCTCTTCGTATCGCAATTTCCATAAATTCGGATGGCTGGATTAAGGCTCAGCAGGCCATTTTTTATTGGACGACAAATTTAGACGGGGTCGGTAAGTTTTATGTAAGTGCATTTTATTAAAAATCGCCCTGCTGCGAACCCGCTGGATGGCACTTGATGCTTCTTGTAAACACAATAATTTTAACATGCATATTTCGGCATATTTTACCAGAAATACTTGTTATCTCATGCCTCGATGAGGTTCTTTTTCCGAAACGAAATCAGGCTGCGCAAATACACGGTTGGTTTGCGCAAAATCAAGGTTGATAGAATCCGGCAAACTGAATATATTGTAAGAATGTATTGTCGCCATTGTTATATCATGGAAGCTAAACCTATTATTTGGATTAATTAAATATGCAAGAGAATCAAAAAATGAACGACCAGGACGGTATGACCCTGGTACAGATGTCTAAAGCTATACATGATCGCGAAATATCACCCGTAGATCTGGTTAAAAATGCACTACATACCATTGCAAGGAACAATCCAGTTTTGAATGCTTTTTGCCTGATTTTGGAAAATGATGCTTTGCAAAAAGCAAAGCAATTGGAAAAAGAAATGATGGCAGACAAATTTCGTGGCGTGCTACATGGAATACCTATAGGCGTGAAAGACTTATTCTTGACCAAAGGGGTGGTAACATCTCGCGGCTCCAGACTTTTTGCCGACTATGTTCCTGATGATACCGCACCGGTTGTACAGGATTGCTTAGATGCCGGCGCCATTATGATTGGGAAAACCACAACCCCGGAATTTGGATGGACAGCCGTTGGATACTCCCCACTTCAGGGTGTTACGCGTAATCCGTGGGATTTGTCCAAAAATTCCGGGGGCTCAAGCGCGGGTTCGGCAGCGGCGGTCGCCGAGGGCATGGTCCCCACGGCGCTTGGTTCTGACGGCGGCGGATCGCTGCGTATCCCAGCCTCCTTTTGCGGCATTTTTTCAATTAAACCTACTTTGGGACGCATAGCGGTTTTTCCACCCAGTGCCACTGACATGCTTTCACACGCCGGGTCGCTTAACAAAACTGTGGAGGACGCTGCGCTGATGCTGGATGTGCTTCAAGGAGACAGCCCAAAATCCCATGTAAGCATTCCTAAAGAATCTATGTCCTACCAGGATCGATTAAATGGATCTCTCAACAAAAAATTACGTTGTGCTTACATACCAAGCTTATTTGGCGTTAAAGTTGACAAGGAAGTGGATCAATGCGTTCGCTCGGCTGTGGAAAAACTTGCCCAACATCCGCACATCTTTATGGAACAAACCTCGCTTCCCGTCGATGACCCCGTTGATATTTTTAAAACGTTCTGGATTGCTGGCAGAGGCATTTTGTATGGAGAATTAACCAAAGGCAAGGAAAGCCAACTTGACCCCGGCTTCGCCAAATTGATTCAGGCAGTAAAGGATTACACCCTGGCCGATTACATAATCGCACAGCAAAAACGAGCGTACCTGATTATCGCCATCAAGCAATTTCTTGAAAATTACGATTTATTGTTCATGCCCACCATGCCCATAACCGCGTTTCCCGCGGATGCAAAAGGGCCGGAATGGATGGATAAAGATCAGGCAGTACCTTGGACTCAGTGGTCCCCATTCACATATATTTTCAACCTCACCGGCAATCCTGCCGCTTCGATCCCGTGCGGAGTTGCGGCGAACGGTCTGCCTGTCGGACTCCAGGTTGTTGGTAAACATTTTGATGAAATAACAGTTCTGAGAGCCTGTCAAGTCTTAGAACAAATGGAACTCATCCGCCCTAAAGCCGATATTCAAAAAGAAACTTGTGTAATTGAAGAGGTGCTTGGTGCAAACCGAACCCAAACCGCCCCACGAAAATCTAAAATATGAATATTGGCGTTGGCAGATCTTCGCAATCAGCAGTTTAACCTATGCCGGTCTCTATATGACTCGCAGGGCGTTCTCCGTTGCCAAAATCGGCATGGGTGAAAGTTCGGAAATCGGCTTGACAAAAGTACAAATGTCGCAACTCGACATGGCGTACCTGATTGTTTACGCTATCGGTCAGTTTGTCTGGGGTATATGCGGTGATCGATTTGGTACGCGTAAAGTTCTCATCATCGGCATGCTGGCGTCTTTCGTACTAGCATTTACCTTTGGCGTATCATCTTCTTTTTTTATTTTTTCAGGATCAACTCGGAAAAAGTTGGTTGATTGAGAGGAAAAAATGGTTTATTGCCCGGCTAAAGTTTATCGCCTTATTGCCACCGGCAT
>JAFGLM010000008.1 GCA_016928055.1 Gammaproteobacteria bacterium | reverse complement strand
TCGCAGCTCGCGATCCATTTTGATGGCCGCATCGATCAGCACCTGGATATTTAAACTTTATGCTGACACAGAATTTTGAACAGTCTCATTTTGATCAACTTAAGCCGGTAATAATTCACCTAAAAATCACCCAAAACAAAAAAGCCCGAAACCTCATTTCTGAAATCTCGAGCTTTTTCAAGTACTTATATGGCGTCCCCAAGGGGGTTCGAACCCCTGTTGCCGCCGTGAAAGGGCGGAGTCCTAGGCCACTAGACGATGGGGACCTAAAACAGTGATCGCGTGGTATTTCCTTTTATTGACCGGGCCTGACGATCAATTCTGGTGGAGCTAGACGGGATCGAACCGTCGACCTCTACACTGCCAGTGTAGCGCTCTCCCAGCTGAGCTATAGCCCCACGCGAAGGGCCGGAAATGTACGGAAACGTATCTGGGTTGTCAAGTTGCACTTATATTCAATCGCTTACGTTCATTACTGAGCTGCGGCTTCACGCTCTGCAATATACGTCAGCGCCCGGTCGATGCGCTGCAAGACTCTTTGCTGTCCAACGAGTTGAACCGTAATATCGATAGCCGGTGAAGCGCCTGTCCCGGTCACGGCAACACGCAGCGGTTGTCCGACCTTGCCCATTCCGACTTCCAGTTCCGCCGCGGCCTGTTCAATGCAATCGTGAATAGCCTGCGTTTGCCAGTCCGATAAATTGGCCAGTAATGCCCTGACGTGTTGCAACGGCTGTTTAACAACCGGTCTTAAATTCTTTTTCGCTGCGTTTTCATCAAACTGCTCAAAATCTTCATAGAAATACCGGCTACTGCCTGCCATCTCAACCAGGGTCTTGCTGCGCTCACGCAATGCCTCAACCACTTCAGTCAACGCAGGACCGTTTTTGATATCGATACCAATACGCTGCAGGTAAGGTAATAATTTCTCAGCCAGCTTGTCTGCCGGCATCTCTTTAATGTATTGCTCATTGATCCACAACAGTTTTTCCGCATTAAACGTTGAAGCTGCTTTATTAACGCCGGTTAAATCGAACAACTCGATCATTTCAGTGATAGAGAATATTTCTTTATCGCCGCTGGACCAACCCAGTCGCACCAGGTAATTCAGCAAGGCTTCCGGTAAGAATCCTTCTTCCTCGTACTGCATGACGCTGACAGCACCGTGACGCTTCGACAGGCGTTTGCCATCGGCACCCAGAATCATGGGCACATGCGCGTACTGAGGCGGCTCAGCGCCCAATGCTTTTAGTATATTGATTTGCCGCGGTGCGTTATTGAGATGGTCATCACCTCGAATCACGTGGGTAATGCCCATATCCAGATCATCCACCACCACGGTCAGATTGTAGGTCGGTGAGCCATCGCTGCGCGCAATGATCAGGTCGTCCAGTTCGTCGTTGCTGATTTCAACTTTACCGCGGATCAAGTCGTTGATAACGACTTTACCACCCTGTGGATTGCGAAAGCGGACAACCGGTTGAATCCCCGCCGGTTTTTCGCTCAGTTCACGGCAAAGGCCGTCATAACGGGGCTTTTCCTTAGCCGCCATCTGCTTTTCACGCAACGATTCGAGTCGCTCCTTCGAACAATAGCAATAGTAAGCCTGCCCTGATTCCAGTAACTGATCGATAACCTGCCGATATCGACCAAAACGCTGGGTTTGGTAAAAAGGACCTTCGTCGGCGTCCAGTCCCAGCCACCGCATACCATCCAGGATGGCCTGGACCGACTCGGGAGTGGAACGCTCAAGGTCAGTATCCTCGATTCGTAATACAAACCGCCCGGCGTTTTTCCGCGCATAAAGCCAGGAAAACAGGGCGGTACGCGCACCACCGATGTGTAAATAGCCGGTCGGGCTGGGCGCAAAACGTGTTTTAATCGACATAATCCTTGAGCTCGGGGTCTGGGGGCAGCGCATTCTAACAAAAGGCTGTGGCCTGGCACACAGTAAAACTTTGCGTAGAAAACGGTTGCTAGCTATAGTACCGCCTGAGCTAAATATCGATGCTGTATCAATATCGCAGAGATAACATAGAAAACGTAACTGTTTGAAAGATAACATAAGTAATGGCAGACCTACCCTTTGAATGGCGTTCCTGTGGCTTGACCACCGTCGGCACCGTTCGAAAACATAACGAAGATTCCTATCTAGCCTCACCGGAGCGGCGCTTGTGGGTGGTTGCGGATGGCATGGGCGGGCATATGCGGGGCGATGTTGCCAGCCAGAGCATTATCGAAGCCTACGAAGATTTTCAGCCCAAGCGCACCGTCTCACAGACTATAGATGATCTGGAAAATCGCGCGCTGGAGGTCAATGCCAAACTGCGCGAAGACCTGGAGCATAATCCGGGTCATATCATGGGCAGTACAGTCGCCATGATGTTTGCAAAGCATGATATCGCTTATTTTATGTGGGCCGGTGACAGCCGCATCTATGCCAGCCAGAATAACGTTCTGAAACAGATTTCACACGATCACAGCTTTATCCAGGAAAGTGTTGATCGAAAAATCATGACCGCCGAAGAAGCCTCCTCGCATCCCTCCTCCAATATCATTACGCGAGCCGTTGGCGTGCACAATCAATTGTATCTGGATCTGGATTACACCCGCGTCAAGCCGGGTGATAAATTCCTGATTTGCAGCGATGGATTGTTCAAAGATGTTGTATTGGAAGAAATCGCACAACAACTGAACAAAATACCCTTCAAAGCAGCGGAAGGCCTGATTGATATGGCGCTGGCAAAAGGCGCAAATGATAATGTTACGGTGATTGTTATCGAAGCGTTCCCGATAGGCTCTGCTACGCGACAAACTTGACCTATATTTAATATTAAAAAGCTATGGCCAAAAAAAATAAAATATCAGGTTCTAATCTGCGCATTTTATCCATCGCCTATGCCGGCGGTCGCATAGATCGTACTACCTATTTAAGACTGCGAACCCAACAACTGGGGG
Organism: Gammaproteobacteria bacterium; assembly: GCA_016928055.1. Taxonomy (GTDB): domain Bacteria; phylum Pseudomonadota; class Gammaproteobacteria; order HTCC5015; family HTCC5015; genus JAFGLM01. Next base: position 29,195 of record JAFGLM010000008.1, on the reverse strand, counting down.
CGCTGGAATTTGATAAACCTCTACCGGAATTGCCTGCCAATTTACTGGAAATCGATATTCCGACCGTCAAAGTTGATTCCTCGCATGTGGACATCAAAAAACATACAGGCAATCGCTTATGGTTACATATCACAACAACCGTAGTGATCATCGCCGCGATTGCGGCCGGTTTATGGTATGGGGACATTATTCCCGGCAAGTCTGAAAAACCTCGTCAGGTCAAACAGCTCGAGCCCTTTGACTACGCTCAACGCCTGCTGCAAAACCCGGACTGGAATGAGCGCGATGTGAACGCTTTTTTACGCAGTTGGGGAACTCGCACACCTGCAGCAAAAGCCAATGCACGTAACAGCAATTGGTACTTATCCCTGGAAAACGAAATAATTAAACGCATCAATAAATCCCGTTTGCAGCTGGAAACCGATCCAGGATCAGTGATTGCACAGCGCGAACTCGCCGACTTGCGCCGCTTCTACGGGCAACTTTCCAGTAATTAGCGGTAACTTCTAACCAAGTTACCGGTCCTATATCAATCATTTAAGTTGATTGAGTTCCCCCTTTGATCACTTATATTTATAACAGGTATCACTATGCGCGCAATGCTGCCCTTGCTTCACGCAACCGATTTTCCGGCTATTCAACGAGGCAAGCTTAAAACACTGCAAATAAACATAGGCTATCGTTGTAACCAGGCCTGTTTTCATTGCCATGTGAATGCCGGCCCTGATCGCAAAGAAGCGATGGATACCAACACTATTCAACTTGTACTCGATGTTCTAAAAAAACAATCTATTAAAATCCTGGACATCACCGGTGGCGCACCGGAACTGCATCCGCACTTTCGCACATTGGTTGAACGGGCACACGGTCTGGACGTTAAAATCATTGATCGCTGTAATTTGACGGTACTGGAGGAAGAAGGCCAGAAAGACACCGCTGAATTTCTTGCCGGCAAGCAAGTTGAAATCGTCGCCTCCCTGCCCTGCTATCTTGAAGACAATGTTAATGCCCAACGCGGTAATGGTGTGTTCCAGACCAGTATCAAGGCCCTGCAAAAACTTAATGCGCTCGGCTATGCTAAAGAAAACAGCGGTCTTGTCCTGAATCTCGTTTATAACCCGCAAGGTCCTTCGTTACCACCATCGCAAACAGAACTGCAGGCGGCCTACAAAAAAGAACTTAAATCCCGTTATAACATCGATTTCAATCAACTCTTTACCATCACTAATATGCCGATCGCCCGCTTTGGCAGCACGCTTGTCACACAGGGAAAATTTAACAGTTATATGCAGTTACTAAAAAGCGCGCACAGCGATGAAAATCTTGCCGGCGTGATGTGCCGCGAACTGATTAGTGTTGATTACCGCGGCTATCTTTACGACTGTGATTTTAACCAGATGCTGGGAATACCGCTGGGCGGCAAGCGTAAGCATATAAAAGATTTGCTTGATACTGATTTTGCCGGCAAAACAATAGCGATTGCCGATCACTGTTACGGTTGCACAGCCGGACAAGGTTCCAGCTGTGGCGGGGCCTTGGGTCATTAATGCACAAAATTTCCATCATTATCCCAACCCTGAAAGAAGCAGATTGTATTCAACAAACACTGAGTCATCTGCAATTGTTGCGTCAACGTGGGCACGAAGTCATCCTGGTAGATGGTGGCAGTGAAGATGATACTTTGGCGTTGGCCGCCGGGTTGATCGATCAATGTATTAAATGCAAACCCGGTCGTGCGCAGCAAATGAATGCCGGCGCCAAACTGGCCAAAGGCGACCTGTTGCTTTTTTTACACGCCGATACCTGGCTGCCCGACGACGCGGACAAAATTATTTTTTCAGCAAAACAACGCCGGTACGCCTTCTGGGGGCGATTCGATGTGCGCTTTGATGATCCACTATTCATATTCAAGATCATTGCATTTTGCATGAATTGGCGTTCACGTTTAACCGGTATTGCAACCGGGGATCAAGCGATATTTGTCAGCCGAAGTTTGTTTCATTCATCCGGTTCTTTTCCACGACAACCGCTCATGGAAGATATTGAGCTGTCAAAACGATTGCGTAAACAGCTGCGTCCGCTTTGTTTATCAGCCAAGGCTGTCACCTCCAGTAGACGCTGGCGGCGACGGGGCATCGTTCGCACCATACTGCTGATGTGGCGATTACGTTTCGCTTATTATTGTGGAACAGATCCTTCTAAAATGGCCTCTCAATACACCAACCGGTAACATCCAATCATCATGCAGTATCGCTATCCCCAGGCCAGATTATTGGTATTTACAAAATCACCGATTGCCGGTCAAGTCAAAACCAGAATGCAACCCGCGTTATCAGCGTTGCAATGTGTCGAACTGCAACAGCAACTAATCGAACACACCTTGCAGACAGCGACCAACAGCAAGCTTTGCCCTGTTGAGCTCTGGGTGACGGATGGTGAAAATTCACATAGTCAAAACTGCGCGCAACATTTTGGTATAACGCTCTATGAACAACAAGGTCTTGATCTGGGCGAGCGCATGTTGCACGCATTTAACGAAACACTGGCTAAATCAGATTTTGCGATCATTATTGGTTGTGACTGCCCTGCGCTATCAGACTATCACTTGCAAAAGTTAATGCCGGCTCTCGATGCTAAACCTGCATCGGTTGCACTGATTCCGGCAATCGATGGAGGTTATGTTGCCATTGGGTTGAATTCAGTCGTGCCGGTACTATTTCATGATATCAGTTGGGGCAGTGACCAGGTGCTGCAGCAAACCCGCAATAAAATAACTCGACAACATTTAAACTGTCTGGAACTCGAACCACTTTGGGATCTGGACCGGGCACCGGATCTGCAATATCTCAGGCAACTACCTGACAGAGCGCGATGGGAAAAATTTATATACACCTAAGATTTCCGGTACTGGTCAGTTTATTACTGGGCGCTTTCGGTTTATATGCAGAACCACTACCGAAATGGGAGCTGGGCGCAGGCCTGGGTGGAATCGCCCTGGCAGATTATCGTGGCTCCAAAGAAACCAGCAGCATTACTTTGCCCTTTCCCTACTTTGAATACCGCGGCGCGTTTCTGAAAGCAGATCGTGAAGACGGCATGCGGGGTCAGTTACTGGCAAGTGACTATTTTGAATTGAATATAAGCGGTGATTTTTCACCAACCATCGACACCGACAATAATCGACTACGTGAGGGCATGCCGTCACTGGATCCAACCTTTGAACTCGGTACAACGTTAGATATTAATGTCAGTGGTACCGGTCTGAGTGATGGCTGGTTTGTCCGACTGCCGGTTCGTGCGGTTTACACCTTTAATAGCAATGGGATCGAGCATATTGGGTGGTTGACGCATCCGCAATTGGCTTATCGAAACCATCATAATCACTGGAACATTCGCGCCTACACCGGACCAATACTGGCAGATCATGCTTACCACAACTACTACTACAGCGTTGCACCGGAGTATGCGCGGTCGGGACGAGAGACCTATCAGGCGGGCAGCGGTTACAGTGGATTGGCCAGTGGCTTAAGCATAACCCGCCGTTGGGGACGCTTCTGGGCAGGTGCATTTGTCCGCTACGACACGCTGGCAGGGGCTGTCTTTGAAATGAGCCCACTGGTCGAAACCCGGCATTACTTTTCGGTCGGAATCGGGACGGGCTGGGTGTTTGCCTCAGGGCACAATGCCAAACCCTGAGCAGTTTTTCATACCATTACCCAAGTTTGAGTTGACCGGCACGCGTAGTTTCGATCAGGGTTTTTCTGTTATGCTGCGCGGCCATGGATATAAAGTCATTGCCAATTCCAAGCGTCGAACAGTTACAGAAATGGGGCCCAAAACTGGCGTCTGTGCTGCTGGTCATCGCGATTTCTTACACCCTCACCCAACTGGTATGGCAATTATCGGGTAACACGGGTATAGCGATGGTTCCATCACCGGTTCCGGAGTCTCAGATGGGCCAATCTCAGCATCACGCCGCCGAATACGCCGATACCATTACCTCATACCACCTGTTTGGACAAAGTGATGTACCGACAGCAGGAAATGATGTGATATCAGCGCCGGAAACCAAGCTGAATCTGGATTTGTTGGGTATTCTGGCTATCGGCGAACAATCGGGGCTGGCCATCATATCCGGCGGTGGACGCGAGGAAAAAGTATACAAGGTCGGAGACCAGATTCCCGGCAACGCAATCCTCAAAGCGGTCTATGCTGATCGTGTGCTACTGGAGAGCAGCGGTGGCCTGGAAACCCTGATGATGCCGACGGAAGGTAACCTGGTCAATTTCGTTGAAACAGGCGATATCCCGGCAGGCAAACAGAGCTACGACCAGGATCAGAACGAATATCAGGATCAATTTCAGAATCAAGCCCAGGATCAGCTTGAGACTCAGGACCCAACCTCCGAGATCAGCCCTCAACAACTGGACGAATATCGCAATACGCTAAGCCGCAATCCGGCCGAAATCCAGAAAATGGCCAACATCAGCCAGGCGATGGACGGTGATAAGGTGCTTGGTTATAAACTTTCACCCGGCCCCAATTCGGCGATGTACCGGGCGTTGGGATTGCAGGATGGCGATATTGTGACTTCTGTGAACGGTATCGATTTAACCAAACCGGAAAACAGTATTCTCGCTTTACAAAAGTTGCGCCGCGCCAAGCAAATCGATGCAACCATATTGCGCGATGGCCAGGAAATGCAGATCAGCCATTCGCTGAATAACTAATCGAACCTGGGATAAACAGTTTAAAAAATGTATAACATCAGATTCATGTCCATTCAGCCCAACAACAAACCGAGAACGCTTATGCGCGTATGCATCGCAACGCTAAGTCTGCTGCTGGTTTCTTCCTTTGTAGCAGCCGATGAAACAGCAACACTCAATCTGAACAATGCCGACATTCGGATCTTGATTAACACCGTCTCAGAGGCAACCGGGAAGAATTTTATTATCGATCCACGCGTGAAGGCCAAAGTCACCGTCGTCTCAGCCAAACCCATGAATAAGGACGAGATCTATGAGGTTTTCCTGTCGATACTGGATGTACATGGTTTTGCAGCTGTGCCTGGCGAAGATGACGGTATCATCAAAATCGTGCCTGATGTCAATGCCAAACAAAGTGCCGTGCCAACCGGCTACAGCAAACTCTACGAAGGTACCGATCAGCTTGAAACGCGTGTGTTGCAACTGCAAAATGTAGCTGCGAACCAGCTGGTGCCGATTTTACGTCCTTTGGTCCCGCAACAAGGGCATCTGGCCGCTTACACACCCACCAATGTACTGGTCATCACTGACCGGGCCAGTAACATAAAGCGTCTGTTGAAGGTCATTCAGGGAATAGATCGCGCCGATCAAACTGAAATTGAAATCGTTAAACTCAATCACGCATCGGCTACCGATGTTGTTCGTACTATTAATGTGCTGATGCAACAACAGGCAAAAGATAAAGGCGGTCAGACATCCCTGATGCTGACAACCGATGAACGTACCAACAGTATTTTAGTAACCGGTGATGCCAATGACCGAAAACGCGTACTGAAAATTATCGATCAGCTTGATACCGAAATGGAAATCAGCGGCAACACCAAGGTGGTATTTCTTAAATATTCCGTTGCGGCGGATCTGGTATCCATACTACAGGGCATCTCTTCAAGAACGCTTGCCGAGCAACAAGGACAAACTGCCAGTCCGCAGGGTGCCGGTAAGGACGTTGATATCCAGGCAGATGAAGCCAATAACGCACTGGTAATCACCGCGCAGCCTTCCATGATTCAGCAACTGGAATCAATTATTCGGCAACTTGATATTCCACGAGCTCAGATTTTAATTGAAGCGATTATTGCCGAAGTATCGACCGATCTGGCTTCTGAGTTGGGTACGCAATTTCTGGTCAATGGAGCAGAAAACGGTGATGGACCGGCCGGTGGCGGTTTTTTCCCTAAATTAGCCGGTGACCTGAGCGGTCTTGCTGCGAATCCAGCCGCCATTACAGGAAGCGAGGGACTAAATATTGCGTTTGGTAAAACTTCCGGCAGCAATCAGTTTGCGTTTGTTCTGCGTGCGTTAAAAGGCGACGCGGCCACGAACATCCTTTCCACACCAACCCTGGTCACGCTGGATAATGTTGAGGCGGAAATTGTTTTTGGTCAGAACGTTCCGTTCGTAACGGGCAGCTATTCCAATACAGGTGGAGTGAGTGGCGCTGCAAATCCGTTTCAGACTATTGAGCGACAGGATGTCGGCCTGACCATGAAAATCAAACCTCAGGTCAATGAAGGCGACGCCATTAAGCTGGAAATCGAACAGGAGATTTCCAGTCTGGCCACCAGCGCCGTGGCCACCAGCGATGTGGTAACCAATAAACGCTCCATCAAAACAGAGGTGTTGGTCGATGATGGTCAGACCATTGTTCTGGGCGGTTTGATTGAGGACACTTTTTCAGATACACGGCAAAAAGTGCCCCTACTCGGCAGTATTCCAATCCTGGGCCGTTTGTTCAGCTACACCAAAACGCAGAAAATCAAGCGCAACCTGATGGTCTTTATCCGGCCGGTGATTTTAAAAGACAGCTTGAGCGCGGATTATTTTACCTCGCAGAAATATAATCTTTTAAAAGCGCGACAGCTGGAAGCAAAAATCGGCGAACGTGGGTTGATCAGGGATCCGGCGGCCGAGCTTCCGGAAATAGAAGTATTATTTGCGCCTTTACCCAAAAAATCCGAAGCGCCTGCCGATTAAGATAATTATCTCATTGGATTTTTATGATGAGCACTGACGCAAACGATCTGGTAATTGGCGACCTGCAGGATAAACCCGGCGAACTGTTTCTGCGCCGGCCTTCCTACAGCTTTGCCAAACGTCATGGCGTTCTGGTTGCGGAGCAAAATGAAAACAGCATTGAAGTGATTTACCGGCCCGGCGTTAAGGCCGGTAGCCTGGTGGAACTCAGGCGTTTTCTGGGTAAACCGATACACCTGGTGAAAGGCGACTCTGATTTTGACAGTCAACTTGCAAAAAGCTACGACCGTAGCGCCGGCGGTGCGCAGGCGATGGTTGAAGGGATGGGCGAGGAACTGGATTTATATGAAGTTGCCGATTCGTTGCCGGAACCGGAAGATCTGCTCGAATCAGAAGATGATGCTCCGATTATCCGTCTGCTCAACGCCTTGTTATCACAGGCAATAAAAGAAGGCGCCTCCGATATCCATATCGAACCCTTTGAATCGCGTTTGCTGGTTCGTCTGCGCGTGGATGGTGTGCTGCGCGAAATACTGGAGCCGCCACGCAGTCTGGCGCCACTCATCATTTCCCGCATCAAGGTGATGGCGCGTCTGGATATCGCCGAAAAACGTTTGCCGCAAGATGGTCGCATTTCAATCAGGGTCGGCAGCCACCCAGTCGATGTGCGTGTCTCCACATTGCCCTCCGGCCATGGCGAACGCGTGGTATTGCGTTTGCTGGACAAACAGGCAGGCAGACTGGATCTTGAGCATCTTGGCATGTCGCCAACGCCCTTGAAGATGACTCAGAATGTGATTGCCAGGCCGCATGGCATTTTTCTGGTCACCGGCCCGACCGGCTCCGGCAAAACCACCACACTCTATGCGGCGTTAATGCAGCTAAATGACCTGAGTCGCAATATTCTCACGGTTGAAGATCCAATCGAATACTATCTCGACGGCATCGGTCAAACCCAGGTCAACACCAAAGTGCAAATGAGTTTTGCTCGTGGTTTACGTGCCATACTGCGCCAGGACCCGGACGTTGTGATGGTCGGTGAGATCCGTGACCTGGAAACCGCCGAGATTGCTGTACAGGCCAGTCTGACCGGGCATCTGGTGTTCTCTACTTTGCATACTAATACTGCGGTGGGTGCAGTAACGCGCTTACGCGATATGGGCGTTGAACCGTTCCTGCTGTCATCCACACTGCTCGGCGTATTATCACAACGCCTGATTCAACTGCTGTGCCCGGCCTGTAAAGAGCCGTATCAAGCCAGCGCCAGTGACTGCCGCATTATGGACGTTGATCCGGAATCACCGCCCACCATTTATAAGCCCAAAGGCTGCGCGCAATGCAATCAACGTGGTTATAGCAGCCGTAGCGGTATTCATGAAATGGTCATCATTGATAAAAAACTTCAACAAATGATTCACGATGGCTGTGGCGAATATCTGCTGGAACAACATGCTCGTACCATTACTCCCAGCATTCGCCAGGACGGTATCAGTAAGGTGTTGCGTGGCATCACTTCACTGGAAGAAATATTGCGGGTTTCCAAGGAAGATTAGTGCATGATTCCAAGATATGCCCGCCTTTGAATTCACAGCCCTGAACGCGAAAGGTCTCGAGCAACGCGGTGTGCTCGAAGGTGAAACCGCGCGCGCCGTCCGGCAAATGCTGCGCGAGCGGCACTTAACACCGATTAGCGTGACTGAAACCAAACAAGCCGCTCGTGCACGAGGGCAGTTTAATTTCAAATTTCGACCCAGCGTCAGTTCCAAGGATTTATCGCTATTTACGCGGCAACTTTCAACACTTTGCCGCTCCGGCTCACCGCTGGAAGAAGCGCTCTCCACTGTTGCCAAGCAAACCGCGAAAAATCACGTTAAAAGCGTCATTCTGGATGTTCGCTCAAAAGTGATGGAAGGACACTCGTTGGCTGCGGCGCTGATGGAACACCCGCGTATCTTTCCGGATCTGTATCGCGCAACGGTTGCCGCCGGCGAACAATCCGGGCATCTGGATCTGGTGCTGGAGCGATTGGCCGATTACACCGAAGCGCGACAGGAAATGAATCAGAAAGTCGGCATGGCCCTGACCTACCCGATTATTCTCAGCGTTGTAGCCATCATTATCGTCGCCGTATTACTGACTTATGTTGTACCACAGGTTGTACAGGTATTCGATAACATCGGTCGCGAACTCCCCTTTCTAACCCGCGCGCTTATCGCCGTGAGCGATTTTACTAAACACTACGGATTGTTCCTGATCATACTGGTCGGAGCTGCGGCGTATGGCCTTACCCGTCTATTGCGCCAGCCTGCGTTTAGATTCGGGTACGACAGAGGTCTGTTGCGGCTGCCAATTATCGGCATGCTGACGCAGGGGCTCAATACGGCCCGTTTCGCTCGTACCTTAAGTATTCTGGCAGCGAGCGGTGTACCCATCCTGGAGGCACTGAGTATCGCTGCACAGGTCGTCCGCAATGTACCCATGCGTAAAGCGGTCGAAACCGCCACCTTACGCGTACGGGAAGGTAGCAGCATCAGTAAGGCGCTGGAAAACTCCGGACTGTTTCCACCTATGACGGTACATTTGATCGCCAGCGGTGAATCCAGCGGCAAACTGGAGGAAATGCTGGAACGAACCGCGCATTATCAGGAGCGCGAGACCACCGCCACGATTACTACGATCGTGGGTTTGTTCGAGCATTTTATGATTTTAATAATGGGAGCAGTCGTGCTGCTGATTGTACTGGCAATCTTGTTGCCGATTTTTGACCTTAACCAGTTGGTTCAATAACCCTTTTTAGCCTCGGCTGGTCAATACCCGCATTTATCCACAGCCTGCAGGATTTTATCCCCAGCTTTACTCACAGTTGTCGCTCATTTATCCACAACTTTTCCAACGCACTCATATTTGGAAAAAACACATTATATTGTGCTTGACCAACAGGCTACCCACAATTTATAGTAGTCACGCGATTGAAATATCAATTCACCAGGACGGTGATGACATTGGACAGGGAAAAATGCGTTCATCAATATTATTCAGCTCAGGCGGGAGAGCGTGGAATATGCAGGCCAGGTCCCAATCGATGAAATTTTTAAAATCCTCTTTAACTCCAGAGCTCGACCCCTTCCAGGAAGCCGTAAATCCGACTACAAACCACAAAGCACCCGGTTTATACCGGGTCATTCGTCGTAATGGCGAGATTACCGGGTTCGACCAGAATAAAATCCGGTTTGCAATTACCAAAGCCTTCCAGGCCGTTGAAGGTGGTAATGCAGCGGCTTCCAATCCTTTCCTGGACATAATCAACGCAGCAACCAGCAGCGTCGTCGACAAGCTCAATCACCGCAAACCGGATGGCGGGACCTTCCATATTGAGGAAATCCAGGATCAGGTTGAGTTGTGTCTGGTACGTGCCGGACATTACCAGGTCGCACGTGCCTATATGCTCTACCGCGAAGCGCGCGCCAAAGAGCGTGCATTGAATCTGGCAAAACCAAAAAACGAATTACCGAGTGGTTCCCCGGGGTCAAAGGTCAAGCAGGCCAACAGTGGTTATGGGCCGCTGAATATTCAGCACCTGCGAGAAATCGTCGCTGAGGCCTGCCCTGACCTCGATGTTATCGGTAACACCAAAGTTCTCGGTAATGATACCGCCAATGCCTATTGAAAGAGGTATTGATGGGTGAAGGCTTGCTTGATTAACGCCGTCAGCAAATCGGGTAGCACATCGCGAGCAATGTTTGGTGTTCTCATGGATGAGACGCCATACCGGATACATTGCTCACGATGCTTACTATCGATGTAATACCTTGCATCTGTGCTCACCCGGATATCAAAACAATACGCCAACCTATATAAAGTACGTCCAGTGACAGCCTGCTTGAAGAATGATAAAACAATAAAAAAATACCTATTTGTGACGATGGTGACTGAGTGTCAAAGCGATGGGCATTAAGCCGGATTAAGTCCGGCTTATTGTCCGACACCTTACGGTTCCAGCTATGGAGGGGAATTATGACATTGGAATATCAGGAGCGTATGCATCGCCGGGAACAAGAACTGTTTTTTAATAAAGAACGAATTTTGCGCTGGATGCGCTGGATGCGAAGGTCAAAAGATGTGCATCCGGAATTGCAGTTGTTTGAACAACAACTGCAAGCAGAAAATCGCTGGTTCACACAACGCCGGGATGTCCATAAAACTTCTACCCTGATTTAACATAGGCCACATCCTTTGACGCGATCGGCATGCTTGAAAAAATAACAACACAAACCACCTATAAAATTTTTACTGCCATCGGCTTTATTATCGTTGCGCTGACGCCCTGGTTTGGCCGGGGATACGTCGAAAATATCGAACAAATGGCAGTGGCTGTTTTTGAACAGAGTATTTTGACCCGGCTTGATCTTGAAAGTACACAGCTGCAATACCAATCGATACAGAACGCAATAACAGCAAGTCACCGACAATCTGACGATCCAGATGCCGTTGACTATACCGCTTCCCAGGTGGAACAGCTGGAAACCGAGGCGGCGAATCTGAACATTCAAATCAAGCAACTGCTTATACAGGCCGACACACTTGAAGCAACCAGGAAGACGATAATCACTGAATTCAAAATCGCTCTGGTTTTCGCTTTTGTATTAATGTTGATTGCTATGCTGCTTGCCTCTTTTGGATTACTTGGCTGGATTTATCACGTTCGAGTTTTTCGCGAACGGAGAAGAAATGCCGACCGGGAGAAGGTTACTTAAAATCCGTTAATAAAATAACAAACAACTTTAAGAAGCATGAGCTGTAATTTTCGCCAGTACCTCTGATAAGGCCGACATGGTAAAAGGCTTTTTCAGGCAAGCAATCAAATCCAGTTCCGATTCCCATTCTTCGACAGATAAATCCGCATAGCCGGTACACAGTACTATCGGCACCGATTCATTGATCAGCCTGATTTCCTTAATGAGCTGATCGCCACTCATGCCCGGCATAGCCTGATCCGTAATAACCGAGCAAAAAGAATCAGGTGCGTCATTAAATAAACTCAGTGCTTTCATTGCACTCGAACACGCAATCGGTTGATAGCCAAAAAGTTTTAATGCTTCTTCCAATATCATCAAAACTTTTGGATCATCATCAACCACTAAAATCCTGCCTGTCCCCGAACTGTTTTCGTCTTTCATTGTTCGTTTACTGTTCCTTTTCCAATATATTTAATCGTCGATAGTAAAAGGACAATTGATGTGTCACTTCCGGCCCCGCTACGATCATCCGGCTTTTTTACTGTCGATTCAATCAGAATAGTATATCCATCTGTTTTCGTTCTAAAGTTTTGCCCGGAAAAGCCGTCACCCAGGGCATGAACCTAAAGGGCCCCTTTCGCTTAATTGGACTGATCGCAATATGCCTGCTGATACTTGGGCTTGCTGCAACACAACCGGCTGCCAAGGATATCGACGGCGAATTCGTGGTATTCAGTGCAGGCGCCAATACCTGCACGGATTATCTGGTCGCCCGGCGCATCGGCCGCTTAGCAATGGAACCCTATCGGCAATGGCTCTCCGGCTACTTATCGGCCTTTAACCTGATTGTTGTCAACACTTACGATATCGTCGGCGAGAGCAGCTATACTCAGATTACTGACTGGCTGGACCGGTATTGCGCTGAAAATAAGGAGGTCAGCTTCGTAAATGCTTCAGCAACACTGACCGTATCCCTGTACCCGCAAAGACACAATCTAGCTCCGAACAAGGATACCCGAGGTAAATGGCTGGGCAATGGTCATGTTTTTTCTGCGGAAAATTCTACCAGACAGTGAACTTTATGGTACCGACCTTATCTGATGCTTCAGATGTAGGTTATCGGGATGAGTTCGGTGGTGAATGATGTGATTACCCCCCACATTTACCATCACTGAATCTCCTGTAGGGATTTAACGTGAACAGTTTTCTCGGTTTTACCCCCCTTGCACTAAGATGCAAGTTAGATCCAGGTCATGGCCTGGATCTTTTTTTTTGCGCGTCACTTCGGTTAAATAAGAATCTGCTGTGGATCGGGGGTTTCGCCGCCTTCTTGTGCATCTAACTGGCTTACTCCAATTCCCAGCAATCTGACCGGTCTGAACCCGGCGTCCGTTCGATCCAGTAATCTTGAGATTTGCTGTTCTATCCGATGTATCTCCTGTTCCGCGCGGGGCAAAACCAGACTACGTGTAACCTGGCTAAAGTCAGCATACTTAACTTTTATGGTTAAAGTTTTTGCACACAGTTGCTTTTTCTGCAGGCTACCTGAAACTTGCTCAGCTAATTGAAGCAAAACCTCCATCATCTTGTCATAGTCGGTTAAATCTGTAGCGAAGGTCGTTTCCTTGCTGATGGATTTTCGCTGTCGCTGATTACTAACCGGGCGATCATCAATCCCTCGCACGATCCGGTGAAAGAAGTGGCCGGCCTTACCAAAATACTCAACTAACTGATCTTCCGTCCAGCCTTTGATATCGGCACCTGTGCGCAATCCAAGTTTGTGCATTTTAGCTTCAGTTACCTTGCCAACACCAAAGAACCTGCCGACCGGAAGCTTCTCAACAAACTCTTCGCCCTGCTCCGGGGTGATGATATAAAGCCCATCTGGTTTATCCATATCGGATGCAATCTTGGCCAAAAACTTGTTATAGGAAACGCCTGCCGAAGCAGTCAAATTTGTTGCCATTCTGATACGGGTTTTTATTTCCTTTGCCATAAGCGTTGCAGATCCCAACCAACGACTGCTATTGGTGACATCAAGAAACGCTTCATCCAATGAGAGCGGTTCTACTAAATCTGAAAACTCGGAAAATAATTCGTGTATCTGCCGTGAAACTTCGCGATAAACCTCAAATCGCGGCATAACAAAAACTGCATGCGGACAAATACGGTAGGCGGTCGCGCAGGGCATAGCCGAGTGCACTCCAAAACGGCGCGCTTCATAACTGCATGCCGCCACAACACCGCGGGAATCAGGCCTGCCACCGACGATAACCGCTTTCTCTCGCAGCTGTGGATTATCCCGTTGCTCCACCGATGCAAAGAAAGCGTCCATGTCGATATGAATGATTTTACGCAGCATAAACCTGTGTCGTTTTTTTAGCTGATTCCTATTTTAAACCGGAAACTGGGTTAATTATGAACGTAATGCTAGTATTACAAACTGTTTGAATCATGGCAAAAAGTAAGTAATGCTTCGTATCACACTTGTAATACTTTTCCTGACCACGAGTTTTATTGTTTACGCACAAGAACAATCTGTTGCCTCCGAATCGCTTATTGTTGAAAACGCTGAAAACTCAGCGGAACCGGAAAATACTGCGCCTGAACAACCACCGGTAAAGCAATTCAGTGGTGAGGGCAGTCTTGGCTGGATATCCAGTAAGGGCAATACCAATAACGACTCGCTGAATGCGGATTTGAAGGCTGTATTAAGAAGCGGACGCTGGCTGCATAGCTTCGCAATAACCGCAAAAAAAGTTAAAGAAGAAGATGTAGTCACAGCTGAACGATACCTCTTCACTGAAAAGTCCGATCTCGCGATAAGTGAAATGACTTATGCGTTTGAGTCTTTACGTTACGATGACGATCGTTTTGATGGATTTGAGTATCAGACCTCTGCCACTATCGGTATTGGTTGGCATCTGATTAATGTTGATACGCAGCATCTGAATCTGGAACTGGGTGCTGGTTATCGGAGATCCGAGCTGACTGCAACGGCCGAGGAAAACAGTGAAACGATTTCGCGTCTTGCTCAACACTACGATGTTAAATTGGGTGACACCACACAGTTATATCAGGATTTGCTGATCGAATCCGGTAACCTGAATACCACCTCTGAATTTACTGCCGGACTCAAACTCAAAATAAACAGTAAGCTGGCATTAAAACTGAGCTATAACGTTAAACATAATTCGGATCCGGCTCCAGATAACGAGTCGACTGATCGAACCACGACGATCAATCTTGTATTTGGCTTTTAGCGCAACGGATCGTTAACTTATTGATATATACAAAAGGAATAAACTAATAAATTTTTATTCCTTTTTGTTTTAAAAGCTAATTGCTATAGTGCCGCCTTGATTCAGACCGTGCCCGTAGTGACTTTCCATGTACCAGTACAATGAAATTGATCAACAGCTCGTTGAACAGCGCGTGGCACAGTTTCGTGACCAAACGCAGCGCTTTTTACAGGGCACACTCAGTGAGGATGAATTCCGGCCCTTGCGCCTGATGAACGGCCTTTATATTCAACGTCATGCCCCCATGTTGCGAGTGGCGATTCCTTATGGATTACTGTCTTCAACACAACTTCGCAAACTGGCACATATCGCGCGTCAATACGACAAAGGTTACGGGCATTTTACGACCCGGCAAAATATTCAGTTCAATTGGCCCGCACTCGAAACCGTGCCTGATATCCTGGCAGAACTGGCCACCGTGCAGATGCATGCCATACAAACCAGCGGCAATTGCATACGCAATACAACCAGTGATCATCTGGCCGGTGTTACGCCGGATGAGTTGGAAGACCCCCGCCCCTATTGCGAAATTATCCGCCAGTGGTCTACCTTTCATCCCGAATTCGCCTATCTTCCGCGCAAATTCAAAATCGCGGTCAGTGGTACTGAGCACAACGACCGCGCAGCCACGCAGGTTCATGATATCGGAATTTATCTGACCAAAAACAAAACAGGTGAAATCGGTTTTAAAGTTCTGGTTGGTGGCGGTCTTGGGCGAACGCCGTTTATTGCGCAGGTTATTCGCGATTTCCTGCCAAAACAGGATTTACTTTCTTACCTTGAGGCCATCCTTCGCATTTATAACCTGAATGGGCGCCGCGATAACATCTATAAATCTCGTATCAAAATTCTGGTCAACGCATTGGGTATCGAACACTTTCGCGATCTGGTTGAAGCGGAATGGAATCAAATTCGTGACGGTGCATTGCAACTGGAAAATCAACGAATAGAATATTTTCGAAATTTCTTTACTCCGTATACGTATGACTCCAGCGCCGGGAAAAATAAGTCCTATGCGCAACAGCTGTTGGAAGACAAGGATTTTGCGGTGTGGGCCAAACATAATACACGCGCTCACAAGATAGCCGGATATCGGATTGTTTATATTTGCCTGAAAGCACCACGGATTGCACCGGGCGATATCACCGACATACAAATGGATGCAGTTGCTGATCTGGTGGACCAGTACAGCTTCGGCCTGATTCGCACAACGCATAATCAAAATCTGATACTGGCCGATGTCAAGCAATCAGACGTATACAACGTATATAAAGCACTTGAACAACAAAACCTTGCCACCGCAAATATCGGCACCTTGAACGATATGATTTGCTGTCCGGGACTGGACTTTTGTTCGCTGGCCAATGCCGGCTCCATTGATGTTGCCAAACAGATCAACGAAACTTTTGACGACCTTGATTATTTATACGATATCGGAGAGCTGGAATTGAAAATGTCCGGCTGCATCAACGCCTGTGGTCATCATCACGTTGGCCACATCGGGATTCTTGGGGTCGATAAAAAAGGTGAAGAATTCTATCAAATACAACTCGGAGGTTCCGCCGCCAACGACGCATCATTGGCAAAAATAATCGGACCGGCCGTCGCAAAAACCGAAGTGGCAACCAGTATCGGTAAAATACTTAATGTTTATACCGAACAACGAATTAATGGCGAGCGATTTATTGACACACTGCGTCGACTCGGAATTGAACCGTTTAAAAACGCCGTTTACAGCTGAGGCAGGATATGGGCAAACACATTATAAAAAACCGGCAGATAGTCGAAGATAACTGGCAACATTTGGCTGATGAAGAGTCACTGCCGGCCTCCGGCGATATCATAATCAATTATCGCCGTTGGCAGGAAAACCGTGGCAGCTTAAAGAATTTCTCCGGTCGACTTGGCATCACCATTGGTGGCGAGGTATCGGCAGAAACAATAAAAGATGATCTTGCGTTTTTTCAGCTGATTGCCATCGCCTTTGCCGAGTTTAAAGATGGCCGCGGTTATTCCTACGCTCGCTTGCTGCGCGAGCGTTATGGTTTCCAGGGTGAATTGCGTGCGATCGGCAATATTCTGCAGGATCAGATTTATTACCTTCACCGTTGCGGTTTTGATAGCTTTGACCTGGATCAAGGCCGGGATATCAATGCTGCACTCAAGGCTTTTTCAGATTTTGGAACCTACTACCAACCTGCTGTCGTCTGATTGCTCTTAATTTAGTCTGCCAATTGAAATCTATCGAGCGTTATAATTGACCCTTGCTGCCGCCTATGCTAGAGATAAGGAGTTCGAATGGAATGGCGAAGAAATGAAAAAATCTGAAAAAAAAGCGCAAATTGTCCCAGCAGCCGGGAAGAATGCTGCCGACACAGCATCTGATTTAGACGCCGAAAAATTACCAAAACGCGATGACCCACATCCCTTTGGTTATATCGCATCCGATGATCCGCCACCCGATAAAAGCCAGATCGTTCAGTTATTCAAAGAAGGCTTATATCCCTATCCAAACAAGATTCGCTCCGCCACTTATGACTTTCATAAGCAACAACTTCAGGTTGAACTACTGAAGGTGCAAAACTGGGTTAAGGAAACCGGTCAACGAATCGTCATGATATTTGAGGGGCGCGACGCCGCCGGTAAGGGCGGCACCATCAAGCGCTTTATGGAACATCTTAATCCTCGTTCTTCGCGAGTAGTCGCCTTGGAAAAACCTTCGGAAATAGAACGCGGTCAATGGTACTTCCAACGCTATATACAGCATTTACCGACTACCGGTGAAATGGTTCTGTTTGACCGCTCCTGGTATAACCGCGCCGGTGTCGAACGTGTCATGGGATTTTGCACCTCACAGGAATATATGGAATTCATGCGGCAGGT
This sequence comes from Gammaproteobacteria bacterium, assembly GCA_016928055.1. Taxonomy (GTDB): domain Bacteria; phylum Pseudomonadota; class Gammaproteobacteria; order HTCC5015; family HTCC5015; genus JAFGLM01. The sequence continues at coordinate 11,531 of JAFGLM010000008.1, read as the reverse complement.
ACCGGAACTTGAACGTATGCTGGTACGCTCCGGAATTCAGCTTTATAAATACTGGTTTTCTGTAACCCGCAAGGAACAACAACGCCGTTTCACAGAAAGACTGGGCGACCCGCTGAAGCAGTGGAAACTCAGTCCCATTGATCGTAAATCAATCGACATGTGGGACGAGTACAAGGAAGCCAAGAAGGCCATGTTTTTTTATACCGATACCGCCGATGCACCCTGGATTATCATTAAATCGGATGACAAAAAACGGGCACGCCTGAACTGCCTGCTGCATTTCTTACACAGTCTGGACTACCCGGATAAAAACCATGAAATAGTACACGCGCCGGACCCGCTCATCGTTGGCCAGCCCGGGCAGGTGATGGATAAAGACTCGCAAATTTAGAGTTAAATCACCGCGGTTTTTCTACCGATCCGGTAAATCAATTTTACTGAACAGCGCATCGACTTCTTCCTGATTGGCACAGGCTGCGGCCGCATCGATAAGATCCCGATGCAAATGTGGTGCAAACAATTCCATAAATCGATACATATAGCCGCGTATATACATGCCGCGCCGGAAGGCAATTTTGGTAATGCTGGGCTCGAAAAGGTGACCGGCATCGATTTTAACCAGATCCTTATCCAGCTCAGGGACAAAAGCCATACGCGCGATGACGCCCACACCGAGCCCGAGTCGCACATACGTTTTAATCACATCGGCATCCGTGGCCGTGAATACCAGATTGGGTTCCAGACCCGCTTCGATAAATGCCTGATCCATTTTGCCCCGGCCAGTTAGACCCTGAACATAGGTCACCAGGGGGCATTCAGCCAATGCTTTGATAGTCAGTTTTGAAACACTGCAAAGCGGATGATTCGGCGGCACAACGACGCAACGATTCCAGCGATAGCAGGGCATCATGACCAGATCGCTAAACAAGGCCAGGGCTTCGGTCGCCACCGCGAACTCCACATCACCTGAAGCCGCCATCTCAGAAATCAGTCTGGGCGTCCCCTGGTGCAAGTGCAAAATCACATCCGGATATTGCTTGCTGAAATTACTGATAACGCCGGGTAAGGTATAGCGTGCCTGTGTATGCGTGGTGCCGATATCCAGCGTTCCACTTTTGTCATCACGAAATTCCCTGGCCAAACGCTTGATATTCGCGACTTCCTGCAGGATATTATCCGCACGCTCGATCACACGGCGTCCCGCGGAAGTAATCTGGGTCAGGTGTTTGCCACTGCGGTTAAACAGTTCCAGACCGAGCTCTTCTTCCAGCAATTTGATCTGTTTGCTGACGCCCGGTTGTGAAGTATGCAGCCGCACTGCCGCTTCAGATATATTCAGATTATGCTTGGCGATTGCAGAGAGAAAACGTAATTGCTGTAGTTTCATGGAGTTAGCGATTTGGTCGGCTGACACGAAAACGAGTATATATTCTATTTTGAGATAAAAAAATAAATAAATATTCTTTTATGGCATTAAAAACTAGTTTACAGTGCGCCCTGGTTAACAGAGACCAACTCATTATTGGTGCAATATCGCACCTCCCGAAAAACAGGAAATTTAATGGCGGAACTCAGTGTAAAACTGCTGGCCCGAGTCAATATCAGCAAGGGCATTATTAAACGACTGGTTGACCAACATAACGATGTGGTCTTTGCCAACAGCCTTGGCGCTGAGGATATGGTGTTGACCGATATCATTATGAAACACTTTCGGAAGGTCGTGATGTTTACGCTGGATACCGGCCGCCTGCCGATGGAAACCTACGACCTGATGCATCAGGTTGAGGATTTTTATCAGTGCAAGCTCAAATACTATTATCCGGACGCCGCGGAAATCGAAAAATTCACTTACGAGAACGGTATCAACGCTTTTTATAACAGTGTTGAAATGCGCAAGGAGTGTTGTCGTATTCGTAAGGTCGAACCGTTGAAACGGGCATTGGCCGGGAAAGATGCCTGGATTACCGGCCAACGACGATCGCAGTCTGTCACACGCGCGAATCTTGACGAAATTGAGTACGATGAAATTTATGGCTTACCAAAAGCCAATCCGCTGGCTGACTGGGATATCAACGAAATTTGGGAATACATTAAATGTCTGGAAATTCCCTATAACACCTTACATGACCACTTTTACCCGAGTATCGGTTGTGCACCCTGCACTCGCGCTATCACACCCGGCGAAGACATTCGTTCAGGTCGTTGGTGGTGGGAAAATCCTGAAAGCAAGGAATGCGGTTTGCATTCAAGCAATATCGATTAGTCGTTAATCGCGAGCAAAAAAAAGCCGGACTTCATATCCGGCTTTTTGAATGTCATAGTCTGACTATTGCGTGTAGGGCAACAAAGTCAGTTCAACACGACGATTCTGCTCCCTGCCCTGCGGTGTTGAATTGCTGGCAATCGGATAAGCTTCTCCTAATCCAATCGTTTCAATTCTCTGCGACTCCACTTTAAAGCGCATTAATTCAAAGCTGACCGCCTGTGCCCGCTGCAGTGACAAACGTTGATTGTAACTGTCACTACCCGTGCTGTCGGTATGGCCGGCAACCTGGATCATGGTTGACTTGTATTCTTTCAGCACTTCAGTGACAGAATCCAGCACTTCAATAAAGCTGGGCTTTAGGGTGGCACTATCCGACGCAAAGGTGATATTGGCAGGCATATTCAGAATAATATTTTCACCATCACGGGTAACGCTAACACCGGTTGACTGCAATTTCTGACGTAATTTGGTTTCCTGTACATCCATGTAGTAACCGACGCTGGCACCTGCAATAGCACCGATACCGGCACCCTTAAGGGCTTTTTTCTTACGATCCTTACTACCATCGCCGCTTAAAAGGCCCGCCGCGATACCCGCTGCCGCGCCGACCATTGCACCCTTAGTCGACTTGGAAGTTTGTTTCTCTTGTGTATAGGGATTTATAGTCGAACAACCCTGCAGGGCAACAAAACCCGCCATCAAACAACATAGAAGAATATTCTTTTTCATAACTTTCACCTCAGGACATAGAATTATAATTACAAAATCACATTGCCTAACTGACAGTCTGCCGGGTGAGCTTTGGAAAGCTACGCCCCAATAGAAAGAACCCGCCAAAAAGGACCACTGTAAACAACAAATCCCCTGCTAAGGCATTCTGATAAAACGGAATCGCTGCGATATAAGCCGCCACTAATCCATCAATAGAGCGCGCATATAGCTCAGGTAACACTAACCAGGCGCCGAAATTGGTAATAACAAAAAATAACAGCGATCCGGTAACCGTCGTTAACGCTGTATAAGTCACGGTTATGCGCTTGTTCAACCACACCCCTAACAACACCATTAACGCGATGGCGCCATAAACGAACGGCAATGTGGCATGCAACCCCAGGAACAAATCAGCCGCTAACATAGCGAGCAATGGTACCAGGAACGCCAGACGCCGGTCTGTGAACTGTGCACCAGCAAACAGTGCGACAGCTAACACAGGTGTGAAATTCGGCGGATGCGGCAACAATCTAAAAAGGCTGACGCTGAGTATCAATGCTACAAGCGTTAATAAACGTAAATTATTCATAGTATAGGTCCTGAATCTAAAATAAATTTAAAAGTGCAAACAATCGGTACGCTAAAAATCCTTCTGCCACTGTGTTTCAGGTTTGCCGTTTTCCCTCGTCAGTACTCGACACAACACAAACAAGGCGTCCGATAAACGATTGACATAAGCTAACACACTTGCCTCGACGAGGGCACCCGTATGGCTCCAGCCCACCAAACGCCGCTCCAGGCGGCGACAGACCGATCGGGCCAGATGACAGTGCGCTGCAGCGGCGCCGCCACCAGGAAGAATGAATTCACGTAATGGCGCCAATTCACTGTTCCACCGGTCAATTTGTTGCTCCAACTGTTCAATGTCAGCCGGCTTGACCGGAGCACAATCGGCACCGCTGACCATGGCGCCCAGATCAAACAGTTTATGCTGAACCTGGATAAGTAAGCGGCTGACGCTATCGGGCAGGCTATAGGCCAGCACCAGTCCCACACAGCAATTCAGCTCATCCAGTTCGCCGATCACTTCAATCTGCATCGCATCTTTACCAGTGCGACGACCATCCGCCAGCCCGGTGCTGCCGTCATCACCGGTGCGGGTGTAGATTTTTGTTAATCGATTTCCCATAAGTGCGATTATTCTACTGCTCGAAAGCGTAGCTTATACGAAGTAAGGCATTCCTTTCAGGAGCCGGAAAGAAACTCGGCATATCAGTTGGGACAAAGGTCACCGGATCGTATGCGGTATAAACAACCCCTGAGTCACTATATTTTTCGTTCAGCATATTATTAATCCGCAAGGACATTGACCATGGGCCGCGACGATACGCCAGCTGCAAATTCGCCACGGTATACCCTGCCAACTGCTCCAGTTCATTATTGAAATCACCCTGGAAATAACGATCGTCAATGTAATTCGCTTCCGTATGTAGGTACCAGTGTGAACCCAGCTCAAAATCAAGATTTAAACCGATCACATGATTCGCAGTAAAAGGTACTTCGTTTTCATCATAAGTTCCAGAAGTAATCCTGGCATCCAGATAACTGTAACTGAATCCCATACTCAGCGAATCACCGAAACGCCGTGTTCCCTCAATAATCGCGCCCCGATGACACGCACTGTCAATATTGATGTTCTGAAAAAACCCCGGATCATAGAGAATCTCGTCCTCCAGATTGAGTCGATAGAGTACCAGTTTCGCGGTGTTGCCATCTTTCTGCCATTCCGCTCCAATTTCCAGCGAATCACCGGTTTGCGTCCGCAACGGGTCGCCCGACTGATCCATATAATCAGGTACTACCGGAGACTGGGTATGCTCATCGACTTTGGCAAAACGGTAGTTTTCTTCATAGCGAATAAAATGCCGCAGGTTGTCACCGGCATGAACGGTTAAGCCGATGCTGCCAATATTGACATCATCATCGAGATCAGCATCATCCGGAACACCGGGCAATGGATTACCAAGAAAATCCAGCGGCCGGTCGCGTAGATTGTTTTTAACTTCCGCATGTCGCCAACCCATAGAAAGATCCGTGCTGCGCATCACCGGTATCACCGTAAGTGCATATAAACTGTCGATATCCTGATCATTCTGCTGTGTGCCAAAAACAGACTGCAGAAAATATTCCGACGACTCCAGATCGGAACCAATGGTCAGCAAAAACTCTCCGTATTCAGTCGGATAGCTGGCGATAAATCTCGGATTAAAGCTGCTGACTTTGCGTTGTTGAATATTAGCAGGATCGGCAGTTGATGCCGGTGAACCTCGAAAACTTAATACAAACTCACCGTCGGATTCACGTTGCGTATATTCGGCAAGCATTTTCCAATGCGTATCAAACGACTGACGAAAACCGATACGAGCAACATCGGTGTCGGTATTCGAGTAATCATTAATATAATCAGCTATCGATTGTCTGCGATCCTGCTCAATCTCATCACTCAGTAAAGCGCCGGGGTTTTGTTGTTCATCAATAATTGTTTGCAGCTCAACAAACAATTCACCGCTGCTGTAATCCAGACCACCGCGCGCAAACAGGTTTTCATAATCAACCAGGTTATGTTGCCGGTAATTATCGGCCTCGCGTTGTTCGCCGTTTACAGTGAACGAAAGCCCGTTATTCAGGCGATTGCTAACAGCAAGGCGTAAACCCTTTCGTTCATAACTGCCCGCCATTAACTCAGCAGCAGCGGAAAGTCCTTCCGGTACTTTCGTAATAATGTTAATGACCCCACCGACTGCCTGGTCACCATACAACACGCTGGCACTATCCTGCACAATTTCAATTCGTTCAATATCCTTAATGGATACACTGTTTAAATCAGGTTCTCCAATATCAGAATTATTTAAACGCCGGCCATCGACCAACACCAGCGTATTCGACGACGCGCTGAGACCGCGCATATTGACTGTGCTGCGGCTGCCATCACCATAAAGATCACTGATTTGCACGGCACCGCGCGCTTTTAGTACCTCCGTTAAATACTGCGCACCACTGGCTTCGATATCTTCCTGACTGATTACTGTAATACTGGTTGGTACTTCGATGCTGTACTGTTCAGAACGCGTACCACTGACAATAATTTCAGCCTCAGTAAGCGACTGCTCATCGTCTTGCTGAGCAATAACGTGGTTGGAGTTAACAACAAAAAGTAATAACAGGCTGCAAACCTGCTTGATGGCATTGTGGATTTTCATTTGAAACTTGCCTCTTATTGGGATGAGTTCATCCGCAGAGCACAAGCACGTATAGACGAGGCTACACGCGCCGCCCGCCGCGACACTTGCATTACTTCATAGCTTTGCAGACCGGTCTCCGGGCTTACGTCTAAACTGGTTCTCAACCAGTGCCGTGTTTACACCTTCCCATGCCAGTGACACAGTGGTGTTTGTAAACACGTTCAACGATTACCGTTGCGGGGGCAGCGCCGGAATGATTACTTAAGGTAATGTCACCGGCTTCCCGATTATCCGAATACCCCTCTCAGAAGTGATTCGGCATCCACAAAGAATGTGAGGCGCACAGTAACGTGAGTGCGAAAGAAGGTCAATAGAGAGAAACTGAATACCCTTCATCATGAACATGAAAAAAACGATCTTCCAGGATGGCGCTATCAATAGCCGCAGTCCGTTATAATGCCCGCCCATATAAGGTTTCCAATGGCAGATCCGCATCATGACCCGTGAAAAACGCATTCAACAATTACAACAGGCGCTGAAAAACCGAATCCTGATTCTGGATGGCGCCATGGGCACGATGATCCAGGGCTATAAGCTGGAAGAAGCAGATTATCGTGGTCAACGTTTTGCCGAATGGGGCTCAGATCTCAAGGGCAATAACGATCTGCTGGCGATTACCCGGCCCGATATCATTAAATCGATCCATAAGGCCTATCTGGATGCCGGTGCCGATATCATTGAAACCAACAGTTTCAATGCCAACCGCGTTTCCATGGCCGATTACGGCATGCAGGAACTGGCCGCTGAAATCGGCCGCAGCGCCGCGCAAATCGCCCGTCAGGTGGCGGATGAGGTCAGTGCGCAAACACCGGACAAACCGCGTTTTGTCGCCGGTGTGTTGGGTCCGCTGAATAAAACCGCCAGTATCTCGCCGGATGTCAACGATCCCGGTTTCCGCAGCATCGTTTTTGACGAGCTGGTGGCAGCGTATTACGAAGCCACCGCCACACTGGTTGAAGGCGGCGTCGATATTCTGTTGATTGAAACCGTGTTCGATACCTTGAACGCGAAGGGCGCCGTATTCGCGGTTAAAAAATACTTCGAAGACAACAGGGTGGAATTGCCGATTATGATTTCCGGCACTATCACCGACGCATCCGGTCGCACCCTGACCGGCCAGACCGCCGAAGCCTTCTGGAATTCACTGAGTCACGCCGAACCCTTATCCTTCGGTTTAAACTGCGCGCTGGGTCCAAAAGAATTACGCCCGCATATCAGCGAGTTATCCGAGCTCGCCAATTGCTACATTTCGGCCCATCCTAATGCAGGCTTACCCAATGACCTGGGTGGTTATGACCTGACCGCACAGGATATGGCTACACATATCGATGAATGGGCGGCCAGCGGCTTTTTAAACATTGTCGGCGGTTGCTGTGGTACCACGCCCGCGCACATCCAGGCGATTGCCGAAGTGGCAGCGAGACATAAACCGCGTTTGATACCGGAACAAAAACCGGCTATGAAACTGGCCGGACTGGAACCGCTCACCATCGATGATGATTCCTTATTTGTGAACGTTGGCGAACGCACCAATGTAACCGGCTCAGCGCGCTTCCTGCGTTTAATCAAAGACGGTGATTTTGAAACAGCGTTAGACGTTGCGCGCCAGCAAGTGGAGGCCGGTGCGCAAATTATCGATATCAATATGGATGAAGGCATGCTCGATTCCGCAGCCAGCATACAGACCTTTTTGAACCTGCTCGCCGCCGAACCGGATATCAGTCGTGTACCGGTGATGATCGATTCGTCGAAATGGAGCGTGATCGAAGCCGGCCTGAAATGTATTCAGGGCAAAGGTATTGTTAATTCGATTTCGATGAAAGAAGGCGAAGCGGAATTTGTGCGCCAGGCCAAACTGGTCCGGCATTACGGCGCCGCTGTGATTGTGATGGCGTTTGACGAAAGCGGTCAGGCGGATACTCAACGACGCAAGATCGAGATCTGCACGCGTGCCTATAAAATTCTGACCGAACAGGTCGGCTTCCCGCCGCAGGATATTATTTTTGATCCGAATATTTTTGCGATTGCCACCGGTATTGAAGAACACAATAACTACGGTGTCGATTTCATTGAAGCGACGCGCGAGATCAAGCGTACCCTGCCCTATGTAAAAATATCGGGTGGTGTGTCCAATGTTTCATTTTCATTCCGTGGTAACAATCCGGTTCGTGAAGCGATTCACGCGGTGTTTCTTTATCACGCTATTCAGGCCGGCATGGATATGGGTATTGTCAACGCCGGGCAGCTGGCTATTTTTGAAGATATACCCAATGAACTGCGTAATGCGGTTGAAGACGTTGTGCTTAATCGCAATGAAAATGCCACCGAAAAATTGTTAAACATTGCTGAAAAATATCGCGGCGACGGTGCGACCATTGAAAAACCGCAAGACAAGGAATGGCGCAGCTGGCCGGTGAATAAACGCCTGGAACATTCGCTGGTAAAAGGCATTACCGATTACATCGATGAGGATATCGAAGAAGCGCGTCAACTGGCTGAAAGAGCGCTGCATGTTATCGAAGGCCCGCTCATGGACGGCATGAACGTGGTCGGTGATTTATTTGGTGCCGGTAAAATGTTCCTGCCGCAAGTGGTCAAGTCAGCGCGCGTAATGAAAAAAGCCGTTGCCTATTTACTGCCATTTATGGAACAGGAAAAAACCACCACCGAGTCCAACGGCAAGATCCTGATGGCCACGGTTAAAGGCGATGTACACGACATTGGCAAGAATATCGTTGGCGTGGTATTGCAGTGCAACGGCTATGAAGTCATTGACCTGGGCGTGATGGTGCCCGCAGAAAAAATATTGCAGACCGCCCGTGAACAGGACTGCAATATTATCGGCCTGTCCGGATTGATTACACCTTCGCTGGATGAGATGGTGCATGTCGCTAAAGAAATGAAGCGTCAGGCCTTTACTGTGCCCCTGCTGATCGGTGGTGCAACCACTTCGCGCCTGCACACGGCGGTGAAAATTGACCCGCAATATGAAAATGCCATTGTCTATGTGCAGGATGCTTCGCGGGCGGTCGGTGTTGCCAGCTCACTTTTGAGTGCAGTGCAAAACGAGGACTATGTTAAAAAAATAAAAAGCGAATACAAGGAAATTCGTGATCGTCGCAACGCCCAGCAAAAAGAGCATAAACAGGCGACCTTACAACAGGCACGCAACAATAAGCAGCCGATTGACTGGCAACGCTATACGCCACCCAAACCGGTACTGACCGGCGTACAGGTATTGGAAGATTATCCGCTGGAGCATTTACGCGAACGCATCGACTGGACACCGTTTTTCCAGACCTGGGAATTAGCCGGTCAATATCCAAAAATTCTGCAGGATAAAAACCTCGGTGCAGAAGCGAGCCGTCTGTTTAACGATGCGCAAACCATGCTCGATCAAATCATCAGTGAAAAATGGTTAACAGCGAATGCGGTATTCGGATTATTCCCGGCCAATAGCGTCAATGACGACGATATCGAACTGTACACGGACGAAAACCGAAACAAAGTATTAACCACTTTGCATCATTTACGTCAACAGGGATTAAAACAGCCGGGGCGCTTCAACCATTGCCTGAGTGACTATATTGCAGCCAAAGAAAGTGGTGTTGAAGATTATCTTGGCGCCTTTGCGGTCACCACCGGTATCGGTATTGAAAAACAGCTGCAAGGCTTTGAGCAGGATCACGATGATTATCATGCGATTTTACTCAAAGCCTTGGCGGATCGATTAGCCGAAGCCTTTGCTGAACGTTTGCATGAACGGGTGCGCAAGGAATTCTGGGGCTACGCTGCAGATGAAAATCTTTCCAACAATGAATTGATCAAAGAAAGCTATAGCGGCATTCGACCGGCACCGGGTTATCCGGCCTGCCCGGATCATACCGAGAAAGCATTGTTATGGGCTTTACTGCAACCCGACGAAAATGCGGGTATTACGTTGACCGAAAGCTTCGCCATGTGGCCGGCAGCTGCTGTTTCCGGCTGGTATTTTTCGCATCCCGATGCACAGTATTTTGGGGTTGGGAAAATTGCGAAAGATCAGGTGGAGGATTATGCGAAGAGGAAAGGGTTTGATGTTGAGACTATAGAGCGATGGCTCGCATCGTCGCTTTCGTATTGATTTAAGCTCAAAACCGCGGGCGTCGGCCCGCAGCGAGTGCCTTTCTTTGGCGCAAAGAAAGGCACCAAAGAAACATGGCTCCGCTGTACTTCGTATTTGCACTTCCTTGTGCAAATACCGCTCCGAGGCTGGCGAAATCCAGCGCTGCGCAACTTCAACCTTCGCGCTTCGCGCTTCGCGCTACGGGATTCGCACAGTGCTCGCTTTTCTCTGGATTTCACTGCACTTCTCGCTCTCGTCCAAGTCGCCGATTTACGCACCTTCCTTGGTGCGTTTAAGAAAACATCTTTCACTCCATTACTTATTAGAACTTATCTCTAAATTAAAAATCGCTATTATTTCTTGCCAAAAAGAACTCTATGCAGTTCCATAATCCCCTCTCCCTCAGGGAGAGGGTTAGGGTGAGGGGATAAACACAGATTTAAAAGCAATTATCGAAAGAATTAATTATTTTTAGCAATCAACTCACCAAAGCATTTCTGGAACTCGCTGCTTGACCGGTTGTTCCGGCATGCCAGAATGGACTGCGTTGGGATGTCCACCAAAGGCACAAAGGCGGAGTTATCATTTTCCAGTTCACAGGTTTGAAAATAATATTCGGCGAAAATATCGGCTTCCACTGAATTACTGTTCGAATAATTAAGCGTGAGGATTGATCTGGCTATTTCAAGCTGCTTTTCTTCCGGAATCCTCAGTCTGTTCAATTCTTTTTTGTATGCCTGCGCAAGCAGAACCCAGGGCTCGGTCAGGGAATTCTGTCTTGCGTCAGCCAGGAACTGATTTTTCGCTGCAACCTCGGCATAGACCACATTAATCAATTTTTCACACTTATTGACAGCGCTGACATTAAAAGCGACCAGTAATAAAGCCGGAATAATAAGCAGTTTCTTCATTACAATTCAGATATTACTAGCGTTTTCATATACTTAATAATAGTAGAAGTACGAGATTTAGTCGAACAAATGGCGGCGCCATTGTTCGATTTTGTGGGTGGGGTAAAGCGGATTTGTGGTTTTTTTATGTCATTCCGGAAATCGCGAAGGAGACTGTTCAAAATTCTGTGTCAGCATAAAGTTTAAATATCCAAGTGCTGATCGATGCGGCCATCAAAATGGATTGCGAGCTGCGA
>JAFGLM010000035.1 GCA_016928055.1 Gammaproteobacteria bacterium | reverse complement strand
TGTTTGTTTACGCATCATTCGTTCCCATAAACCACTAATCTGAATCCCTTTAATAAACCATAACTGTCTTACTTATGCAAAGCTCTCTTCAGGGAGAGGGGTTGGGGTGAGGGGGTAATAGATAATGCATGATAACAATGTCCGTAAAAGCGCCGTTTTTATCCCCTCATCCTGGCCTTCTCCCGGAGGGAGAAGGGATTCAACCCTAAACTTTTTTAAGGCACTTCTATTCCAGCCGCATTAAGCATCGACGTCAGGCGTATCAACGGCAAACCGACCAGCGCGGTGGGGTCTTCGCCCTGCATTCTCTCAAACAAGGTGATGCCCAGTGCTTCCGATTTAAAGCTGCCGGCTGCATCGTAGGGTTTTTCCTGCTCCACATAGCGTTCAATTTGTCGCCGGGACAGAGTTTTAAAATGGACGGTAAACGGCACGCAGTCGATCTGATAATCGCCATTAGCTGAATCCAACAGACACAGACCCGTATAAAAGGTGACCGCCTGACCCTGGCAACGCTGTAATTGTTCAATCGCACCCTCATGTGTGCCGGGTTTTCCCAGTATCTTCTCACCCAGTACCGCGACCTGATCCGAGCCAATGATAAGGGCGTCAGTGTGGTCTCCCGCGACTGCCTGGGCCTTTTCCAGCGCCAATCTCTGCACTAGCGATACAGGAGGTTCATTTTTTCCGGCTGACTCATCAATTGAAGGCGCCTGGGACTGAAAGGGAATCTGCAGTCGTTCAAGCAGTTGACGTCGGTAAGGGGAGGCGGAAGCCAGCATTACAGTTCTTATGGTCATTATTTTCTGGATAGGCTTGGAATGTTGGTAAACATGGGCATTATAGTGGAACCAGCAGAAAGCCGGGGAAGAGCCTTAATTCTGATCAAGGGGTCTGTTTGGGTGTTCTAAGTCACCATTTACATATTATTCGCCGGGTTTTACTGTTATTTCAGTGATTTACTGTCAATCTGCTTTGACAGCAATGATGCCTGACCCTAAAATTGCGCGCTTATGCGCGATCCCCTACCGGAGAGCATCGACCCGCGGTATCAGCTACGCGTTGCCGGCAAAGTAACAGGCATTTGGCCTGCTGCGAGCTGCCAACGGGTACTTGCCGTGGCAGAGCAAGTACTTAGCGACGTCGTCGTTGAATTCAGCCTTTCTGATACCGGCCAGACTATCAAACTGGATGGCCATATCAGTGTTGAGCTGCAACTTTGTTGCCAGCGTTGCCTGCAGTCGATGTCCTGGCAAATCGACGAACCAATGAAAATCTTGTTGGTACAGGCAGATGCCAAAGCGTCGATGGTTGATGATTATGATGTGTTGGAACTTGATGAGCACGGTCGAATCGATACCGCGCAGTGGATTGAAGACGAGATTATTTTGCGGATTCCCAATGTGCCTGTGCATAGCCGGACACAGGACTGCGATCCGGACATGCTTAAGCGTGCCCGGGAATTTGATCGCAATGCCGCTGAGGCAGCCAATCAGCTGCAGGATAATCCATTTAAGGTATTACAAGGCTGGAAAGGAAATGAGCGTAAGTAATGTGCTCAATTCGTTTTCAGCAACGATGAGTTAATCAGGAGTTAAATGTGGCCGTTCAAAAACGTCGTAAAACACCTTCCCGCCGTGGTATGCGTCGCGCACATGATGCGCTGGGCAATCCGACCCTTTCAGTTGATTCAGCTACCGGTGAAACACATCGTCGGCATCATGTTGGTGCAGATGGTTTTTATCGGGGACGTCAGATCATCAGCACTGAAACCAGTCAGGACGAAAGCTAGTTCAGTATTTTGTACAAATTACCTATTACGCCGGGCGTGATGGGTATGTGTTTCAACTACATAAAAGTGGCGCGATGTGAGTGCAATCATCAAGATAGCGATTGATGCGATGAGTGGTGACCGCGGTCCAGAGGTGGTTGCGGACGCTGCTGTGTTCATTGCCAAACAATATCCGAATTTGCACTTATTCCTGGTTGGGCATCAAGGTTTGTTGCAGGATTTACTGATTAATCGACTCGACCACAAACAGCTTAACGAACAGATTCATATCGTGCATGCTGACGAAGTGGTTAGCATGGATGATCCTCCGCTATTGGCTCTGCGCAATAAAAGGAATTCATCCATGCGCGTTGCCATTAATATGGTTAAGAACGGTGATGTGGATGCCTGCGTCAGCGCCGGTAATACCGGTGCGTTAATGGCAACAGCGCGTTTTGTTTTAAAAATGATCCCGGGTATTGACCGGCCGGCCATTTGTTGTGCTTTACCGTCGGCGCAGGGACATACCTATATGATGGATCTGGGTGCGAATGTTGATTGTTCATCGGAACATTTATACCAGTTTGCGTTGATGGGATCGGTGTTGGTCAATGCCATCGATAATATTGATAAACCGCGCGTCGGATTACTGAATATTGGCGAGGAAGAAATTAAAGGCAATGATGTCGTCAAACAGGCCAGCCAGCTGCTATCCGCCGGCAAAATGAATTACATCGGTTATGTTGAAGGCAATGATATATTTGGCGAGAAAGTGGATGTTATTGTTACCGATGGTTTTGTTGGTAATGTTTCGCTTAAAACAATCGAAGGCGTGGCCAAATTAATTGCTGATTTTCTGGCCCAGGAATTCAAACGCAACTGGTTCACAAAATTAATCGCATTACTGGCATTGCCGGCATTAAACCGGTTCAAACGCAGGGTTGATCCACGTCGCTACAATGGCGCAAGCTTATTGGGATTACAGGGAATCGTTGTTAAAAGTCATGGCAGTGCAGATAAAGTTGCATTTTCCAATGCGATTAAAATTGCCATGCTGGAAGTGCAACACAATATCATTGGTGTGATTGATCGCAGTATCAATGCAAATGGTGAAACGTTGAATTAAACTCCATTTCTCGTTGACAGCAGTACTATTTGAATTCAAGGAGTGTTTGCTTTGAAATATTCTCGCATCAGTGGTACGGGTTCATATTTACCCGAGAAAGTGCTCACCAATCACGATATCGAAAAATTTGTAGACACCTCTGATGAATGGATTCAGGAACGTACCGGAATCAAATCACGCCATATCGCCGCTGATGGTGAAACCGCGACCGATATGGCAGCACAAGCCTTGCAACGCGCACTGGAAAATTCCGGCAAAACTGCGCAAGACCTTGATCTGATTATTGTTGCCACCTGTACAGCGCATTGCCGTTTCCCCAGTATTGCCACCCAATTACAAAATATTTATAAAGTTAAGAATTTCCCCGCATTTGATTTGAACGCAGCGTGCTCGGGCTTTATTTACGGTTTGAATCTGGTTGACACAATGGTTCGCAGCGGTCAGGTTCGTTGCGCTGCTGTCATCGGAACGGAACACATGTCATCGCTGATAGACTGGAGTGACCGTAGTACCTGCGTTTTATTCGGTGATGGTGCCGGAGCTGTTATCGTCGAGCCGTCCAATGAAGCCGGTATTATCAGTACGCATATTCATGCGGATGGTGCACACATGGATTTGCTTTATCATGACGCCGCCAGCGGTAAAATTGTTATGGAGGGCAACAAGGTATTTCGTGTTGCGGTTAAGACGCTGGAACGCATCGTTGATGAAACTCTGGATGCTAATAAGCTGGATCGTTCGGCGGTTGATTGGTTGCTGCCGCACCAGGCTAATTTACGCATCATGCTGGCGACCGCGCAAAAGCTGGATATGACGGAAGAACAGGTGATCATCACCGTCGACGAGCATGGTAATACCTCAGCCGCATCCATACCTCTGGCGCTCGATGTTGGCATTGCGCGTGGCCAGATCAAGCGTGGAGAGGTGCTGATGATGGAGTCATTTGGCGCGGGTTTTACCTGGGGGTCGGCGCTGGTCAGGTATTAAAAAGTCAGCTCTTTGAGCTGGATTGTTGCAAATGGATGAAGGTTATGGTTATTCTTTGACTTTGATTGGGCACCAACACGGATGAAGATCGGGGATAGCATATGACAAGACTCCTGATTGTAGATGACCATGATCTGGTAAGGGCGGGTATCAGACGCTTGCTACAGGATGTTGAAGAAGTTGAAGTCATCGGTGAATGTGCGAGTGGCGAAGAAGCCATGGTTGCCTGCCAGAAACTCGATCCGGAAATTGTCCTGATGGATCTGCACATGCCCGGCATGGGCGGCATGGAAGCGGCCAAACGTATCATTGATCGTTATAAAGATATCAAAGTCATTATCCTGACCGCTGAATCGGAAGCCCCCGTCTCGAAACACACCATTAAATTTGGTGTTTCCGGTTATCTTACCAAGGGCAGCGGCATCAGCGAAATGATCCATGCCATCAAACAGGTTAATGCCGGCCATCGCTATATCTCACCGGTTGTAGCCCAAAAACTGGCGCTATCCATGCTGGATGGCGATCAGTCACCGCTGGACAAACTCAGTAAGCGGGAGCTGGAAGTCCTGATTCGAATCAGCCAGGGTCAGAGCAATCGGGAAATCGCTGAGCAACTGCATCTAAGCCCCAAAACCACCAGTACCTACCGCGCGCGCCTGCTGGAAAAACTGAACGCCACCAATGATGTTGAACTGAGCCGGATTTGCCGTACCTCCGGGATAATGAACAATCCGATCGAGTAATTACCGCAGTACAAACTGCCCCCATCTTTAAATTAGCAACTGATCGACGCCGGTATCATGTCTGCGACAGACAAGTTAAAAGCACGTATTAAGGAATTTAACCCATTACCGGGTGTTTATCGCATGCTGGATGCTGAGGGTGAGGTTCTCTACGTGGGTAAGGCCGTTAATCTGAGAGCCCGCGTCAGTAGTTATTTTCGTGCCAAATCCCTGTCGCCACGAATTCATTCAATGATGTCAAAAGTGGCTGACATCCAGATCACCGTCACTCACACCGAAGCTGAAGCCTTGCTGCTGGAAAGCAATCTGATTAAACAGCTGAAGCCGCGCTACAACGTGATATTGCGTGACGATAAAAGCTATCCGTTTATTTTTGTATCCAGCAAAGAACGTTATCCACGGCTGGCATTTGATCGCGGCAAACAACAAGGTGACGGCCGTTACTTTGGTCCCTATCCGAGTACCACTGCTGTTCGGGAAACACTCGCACAACTACAAAAATTGTTTCGCATCCGGCAGTGCGAGGACAGTTTTTTCCGCAACCGGTCACGACCCTGTTTACAGTACCAGATCAAACGTTGCACGGCGCCATGTGTCGGATTGATTGATGAGAAAGGTTATGCCGAGGACTTGCAGCATGCCTTGTTGTTCCTGCAGGGGCGTAGCGACGAAATTATCCAGTTATTTTTGCAGCGCATGGACAAAGCCTCGGAAAAGCAGGATTACGAAGCAGCCATGTGGTATCGCGACCAGATTAAATCACTGCGAGCGATTTTCGACAAACAGGCTATCGATAGTGAATCAGGCAATCTTGATGTGATTGCCTGCACCGTACAGGGTGGCAACAGTTGTGTACAAACCTTTTTTATCCGTGGCGGTCGCCATCTCGGTAATAAGCTTTTTTTCCCGCGTACACCCGATACCGCAACACGCGAAGAGGTATTACAGGCGTATATCTCGCAATTCTACGTCGGCCACGAAATTCCACGGGAATTGTTAGTAAACGCAGAGATAGCGGACAAAAAACTGATTGCATCCATGCTCAGTGCACGCGCCGGTTTTTCGGTTTCCATCGTTTCGCGCAGCCGCGGCAAGCGAGCGCGCATGGTACAAATGGCGCAAACCAATGCGGAAAATGCTTTAAGTCTGCGGCTGTCGTCCCGTCAGAGCCTGGTCAAACGTTTTGAGGATTTGCAACAGCAATTGCAACTGGACGCCATTCCTGAACGGCTGGAATGCTTTGATATCAGCCACACGCGTGGCGAAGCGACAGTTGCCTCCTGCGTGGTGTTTGATCAAAACGGCCCGGTCAAATCGGATTACCGGCGTTTCAATATTCAGGGCATCACGGCGGGTGACGATTATGCCGCCATGCATCAGGCGCTGGAACGCCGTTACACCCGGCTGAAAAAAGGCGAGGGTAAATTACCCGATGTGTTGTTTATTGATGGTGGCAAAGGGCAGGTGAGCCAAGCTGTGCAAGTCCTGGAAGAATTGCAGATTGATTCTGTTGCCATTGTCGGGGTCGCGAAAGGACCGAACCGAATCCCCGGGCAGGAAAAACTTATTTTGCCCGGCGGCAAAAAAGAATGGATATTGCCAGAGACGCAGCCGGCACTGCATTTAATCCAACAAATCAGAGACGAAGCGCATCGTTTTGCCATCGCTGGGCACCGCGCTAAGCGACAGAAAACGCGTGACCAGTCGCCACTGGAATCGATTCCCGGACTGGGACCCAAACGGCGTCAAATTCTACTTAAGAATTTCGGTGGCTGGCAGGGCGTGACGAAAGCGGGTATCGACGATCTGGCAGGTGTAAAAGGGATTGGGCCCGAGCTGGCCAGGCAGATTTACGCTACACTACACCAAACCCGATAGAACCCGAGATGAAAATAACATTACCCAACGCCTTAACCTTATTGCGGATCGCTCTGATTCCCGTGTTGTTCGCAGTGTTTTGGTTGCCGTTTAACTGGATCAAGCCGCTGTGTGGAATGATATTTACATTGGCCGCCATAACCGACTGGTTTGACGGTTATCTGGCCAGAAAACTTAATCAGAATTCAACGTTTGGAGCGTTTCTCGATCCGGTAGCGGACAAGCTGATGGTGGTGACGGCGTTGATTCTGATAGTGGTCCATCATCCCTCCATCTGGATGGTAATCCCTGTGAGTATCATTATCGGTCGTGAAATAGTGATCTCCGCACTGCGTGAATGGATGGCGGAAGTTGGTAAAAGGGCAACCGTTAAAGTGTCTGCGCTGGGTAAGGTTAAAACCACGTTTCAAATGTTTGCGATTGGATTTTTGCTCTGGGAATATGACATCTGGTTTATACCAACCTATGCCATAGGCTATGCATTGTTGCAGATCGCCGCAGCGCTTACTTTGCTGTCAATGCTGATTTACCTGCGTGCCGCCTGGCCGCATATTACGGCAGAAGACGTAGATTAAGGTCAAATAACGGAACTTGACTGATTTAACTACCACGCTACAATAGCCCTCCGCTCGAATACGAGCGAAAAGGTGCCTGCGGGAATAGCTCAGTTGGTAGAGCACGACCTTGCCAAGGTCGGGGTCGCGAGTTCGAGTCTCGTTTCCCGCTCCAGATTTTTGAAGTATGCAGTGCGGTGTTGAAGGTCGTGTAGTGTGATTTTATGCGGACTTCCTGTCCGCAAATACTTGCACTCATCCGTGAGCGCGGTAGAGCACGACCTTGCCAAGGTCGGGGTCGCGAGTTCGAGTCTCGTTTCCCGCTCCAGATACAGTTAAGCCCCGTTACATAAGCCCGGGGCTTTTTAGTTTTAACGGTTATACTATCGAATACAACGATGTTGACCTGAAACTCAAATATTGTTTTAGCCATCATGGCTGGGTGGCAGAGTGGTTATGCAGCGGTTTGCAAAACCGTGGATGCCGGTTCAATTCCGACCCCAGCCTCCAGTTTTCAGGCAGAATGTCTGAAAAACGTTAGCAGATTGATTTGCTAACAGAGCCTCTTTATTCAAAAAGAGGTTGCCAGCCTCCCTAGCCCGGGTGGCGGAACTTGGTAGACGCAAGGGACTTAAAAATTTGAGCACCTGGACCGGAAACAGCCAGTGTGAATGGAGTCAAATTCGGGGAAACCTCAGCACGTTATGGTGGTGGCAATCCCGAGCTAAGCCTTAACCGGTTTTCTTTTACGGAAAGTCGGGGTTAATGCGTGGCAATTTGGGCACAACAAGCGAAGGTTTTTTAATCGGTTGTCTTTGTTGTTCCCGTTTATATGGTCAAGCTCGAGTGGAATAGGTTGATCGAGCCAAACAGTGTTTTTGCAGTTCGAGCAAATTTGCTTAAAAATACCTTCCTTGAGAAGTCTGTTTCTAAGCTTGAAAGATTGAATTGGAATTTCATTGTTCAGGTATTTATTGATCGATCGCCTGGCAGGTAAGATTTTGCCCTTATTCCATGCTTGCCCGCTAAAATGTGATGTGTCTAGCTTAAAGTGTTTTATTGCTTTTCTGAGAACATCATAATTGCCGCCATATGGAGTGACATTGAGCTGCTGTAATACTTGGCGCATTGAAGTGCATTGTTTTACAGCTTTATTAAGTTGTTGTTCAGTGTACTTATGTAACTTCATAGATTTAGCCCAGTTTATTGTTAAGGAAAGTGTAGAGACTTGACGGCTCCTGCCTAAATTGCATTTTAGTTAACAATATGCAATATGGTAAAGGTAAAGTCCAGACCACAAAAGCGTTTTAAGTTTGAAAACGAAAACAGTGAAAGCTGTAGTGGTAAGAAAATCCCTCGGTAGTAATACCGTGCCGGTTCGAGTCCGGCCCCGGGCACCAGATTCTTTATTTCAATTTAAACTAACCAGCTTAAATATTTTAGTTTGGAACTGATAATAGGGGCCGGGCTGCA
>JAFGLM010000034.1 GCA_016928055.1 Gammaproteobacteria bacterium | reverse complement strand
TGATCCTGAATTCGATGATTAGAAATGGGACTTGTTGGAATGAAAATGCCATCTAAATACTTGACTTGGGATCATAGTCACTTGTTAGATGAGCAATTGTCGAAATACCTCCCGCACTAAAGATCCCAGTATTGGCTGCCCAATAAAGTGTATAAAACATAAAACGTGGTGTTTCGTCAGGTAGTAATGCACGCAGCCGATGAAGTGCTTTCTGATAGCCAATGATTGTCTCAGTTTCTTTAACAATTGCAGCACGACCGACCTCACCACCCTCACATACAAGAAGGTCGTCGCTTTGAATAGTATATCGTCGATACTCTGACTTACTGATATCCATTTCTGGTAATTCGCTGAAGTTAATTGAATCCCACTGGACATCAACATTTCTTAAATATGGAATAAGACATTGCCCTGTGATGCGACTTTCATCGAGCATTTTTCCAAGTTTTACATCATAGCGTAGATACAGTGGTGGCATAACCCAATGCTCCGGTACATCACCAAGCCAATCAATACCAGAGGATTTCAATTTTGGATTCGGATCAAGACCGACGGCTTTGGCAGCATCGGGCGGCAATCCACGCGTAACAGTTCGCGAAATCAATGACATGCGCTTTTCTTTCAGTTTTTCGATTAGCTCGCGTTTTTTGGTGATGAGAGTATCTATTCTTGCCATCTCGCCCTCTAAATATGTAGCAATAATGCGTTGCTCATCTATTGGAGGATACGGTATCCATGCTTCACCAATGGCGCTCTTTGGTAAACCATAGCGTGTAACACCAGTAGCCGATATTTGGAATTGTTGATTTACTGCGCAAGCCTGAAACAAACGAAAAAGAAATTTTCCGAGAAGTTGACTTTTATCCGCCCGAACAATCGCTAAGTGGTACCCACAAACAAGGTCAGGCGATGTTTTGATTACTAGAGCAGGAATTGCAATATCATCCCAACTCTCTGAATCTTTCGTTATAACAACATCGTCCACTTTAAGCGCAAACTTCTTTATCTCTTCAATCGTCGCAGTGGTTTCCATTAACTCCATATCTGGTGTGATGTAATTATTGTAATAAACATCAGTGTAGTTGCAAAGTCGAATGGGCTCCTCGTCATCGGCAGGAACTTTATCCACATTACTGACACGATAAATTGCAGCGACCTTAAGACGCTTTACGTCCCAATGCTTCGGTACATCACCAAGCCACTCAACCCCACTTGGCTTGTACTCTGGATAAACCGGATACTTCACGCCGTCACCTCTTTCAGCAGCGCCAGTATCTCGCCTTCCAGTTCTTTAATATCCTTTTCAATTTCCTCCAAAGGCCTCGGCGGTTCATAAACATAAAAATGCCGGTTCAACGGGATTTCATAGCCGATCTTGGTTTTGCTGTGATCAATCCATGCATCAGGCACGTGAGGTAACACCTCGCGCTTAAAGTATTCTTCGATATCTTCTTTTAAAGGTACTGATTCGGTATCGCGCAATTCTGAATCCGGTTCCGGGTTACCATTTTTGTCAACACAGATTGCGGCGGCTTCATCGCGTTCACTCAAGGCGCTTAATATTGCTTTGAGTTCACTTGCACTTAAACGAACATCATGCTCACGATCCAGCTTTTTCAGTTCGCCCAGAAATACCTCGCGATCCTTGTACAGCTTTTCTTTTGTTCTTTCAGCAAACGCATTGATGAAATCACGAATGGTTTGTTGTCGAGCTTCACCCGCGGCGATTTCTTTTTGCCGGGCTTTACCTTCTTTCTTTTTACTGCTGGCCAGTGCTTTAAACGCGCTCTGTTCTTCCAATAATGCGATGCGTTCGGCGTTGGCCTGAAAGTTTAATTTCAATGGCCGTTCGACGGTAATTTTGTGAAAACCGAAATCCTCATTGTCGAAAATTTTGCTAACGACCAGTGTTTTATCTTTTTTATCAATAGTGAATTTGTTCGTTTGGTCATGCTGGAAATTTCCAAAAATCTTGGTGATTTCACCAATTTGATCGATTTCGTTTTCTTCTTTATCGCCAATCTTGCGCCGCTTATTACCGAGGCTTTTTTTCATCGGTATCCAGTAATTACGAGCATCGAGTAACTGGATTTTTCCTTTGCGGCGTCGTTCCTTGCGATTGCTGAGTATCCACAGATAGGTTGATATGCCGGTGTTATAAAAAAGTTGTTCCGGCAATGCGACCACGGCTTCCAGCCAGTCGTTTTCGATAATCCACTGCCGGATATTGCTTTCACCGCTACCGGCATCACCGGTAAACAATGGTGAGCCATTAAAGACAATGGCAATGCGGCTGCCGCCTTCTTTTGGCTGGCGCATTTTGGCGATCATGTGTTGTAAAAACAGTAATGCGCCGTCATTAACTCGTGGCGTCCCTGCACCAAAACGCCCGTCGTAACCCAGCTTGTCGCGCTCATCGGTAATGGCTTTTTCCTGCTGCTTCCAGGTCACACCGAACGGCGGATTTGCCAGCATGTAGTCAAAAACCCATTTGTTGCCACTGGCATCTCTGTCATAACCATCTTTGGTAAATGAGTCGCCAAGAATAATATGGTCGTCATCTTCACCTTTAATCAACATGTCCGATTTGCACACGGCCCAGGCTTCATCGTTCCAGTCCTGGCCATACAAAATTGGATTGGCTTCGCTGTTCAGGTCGCGTATATATTTCTCTGATACCGACAACATGCCACCCGTACCACAAGCAGGATCATAGATGGTTTTAACGATATCGCTCTTACGCAGGTCTTTTTCCGGTGACAATAACAAATTAACCATCAGCTTGATCACTTCACGCGGTGTGAAATGCTCCCCCGCCTCCTCATTCGCCTGTTCAGCACCAATCCGGATCAATTCCTCAAACACATAACCCATTTGCATATTGTCGATGCTCTTCGGCGAGAGATCGATTTTGGGATCACAAAAAGCTTTGATTACCTGAAAGAGAAGATTTTTGTCCGCCATCTTTGCGATCTGCTGATCGAAAGCGAAGCGCTCCATAATGCCGCGCACATTGGGAGAAAAAGCATTTATATAAGCAACCAGGTTTTGCGCAATCTGGTTTGGATCATCCAACAACTTGGGTAAATCCAGATTGGATAAGTTATAGAACGGGTAGCGCGTTATCCGATGCAGCTTTGAGTCGATCAGCTTTTGCGGCTTTTTCTTGATTTCCTTGTATTCTTTCTGAACCTTGTCTTTGGTTGGAACCAATATACAATCAAATCGCCGCAAAACCGTTAGTGGCAAAATAACTTTGCGATACTCATTGCGCTTATAAGGCCCGCGCAAAAGATTGCAGATATTCCAAATAAAACCGGCAAGCTGAGAATGTGTTTCAACGTTCATGTTGTTATCGTTTTATCCAAAAAATGTTAGTCATATATCAAGTGGCGCAAAAACTGGATTCCCGCCTTCGCGGGAATGACAAAAGGCGATAGCGGTCAAAAAACTAATCAATACCATTGACACCCAACACCCACGGTTCATCCAACTTACCCAAAGCAATCTCCACCTCAAACCTCGGCAACTCATCCGCCTTTCTACTATCTTCTCCCGTCAATGACGCAAGTAATCCATGGTATTGAACCGGTATATTAATTTGAGACGGCAACAACGCATCAATACTTACTCTGATCACTTTTTTGTCTTCATCGCAGTAACTTCTGTTCGCAATCTCCGCTGCCAGAATAAAGCTCTGCTTGCTATCTTCAAGTTGCGTCTGCAATTTTTCTTTGTCCAGCGAAATATCGACAACATAGAGACGTGTTTGAAAATTCTTAATTTGCTCAAGTCGCTCTTCGATATTCAGCAGTTCTCTTTTTTCCGGTTCAGCCTTAACATCACCGATTTCGCTGCGACGTTTGTTCAGATATTGTTTTTGTTTTTCCACAACTTCCTGATAGGCTGAACCATTATATTGCAACAGCACCCAGGCTTTACGTGACTGATCGCGCCCGCCTCTATCGCTTCTCGATACACCACAATCTTCCAGCACAGTGAAACCCAGTTCTTCCAATTTTTCACGGCTGACAATATGGTCATGGTTATTGTGGTAGTACCGTCCCGAGTCGTTGTCTTCATTGGTTCGCCATTGCAGTTGCAGATGTATTCCACTGTTTTCTTCTTTATGCCGGTAATAATAGTAAGGCAACGATAATTCCCGCTCGGTTAAGACGATGGTCTGTGACTCTTCACTACGGTTATAGACCACTCGTGCAAACACGGCGATATTGGAGATGACCATTATTGCGGCTGCGATAATCAATAACCGTTTCATGATTGCACCGCCTTGATTTGTACTTCGCGCAGGCGTTTAAATATCAACAACGCAAGAATGGCTGTCAGGCCGATTAAAAAGAAGAAAATGTATTTCGGCATCCAGTCCCACCACCAGTCGTAAAACTTGGTATAGAGAAACAACGCGAAAAACACATTACCAGTGACCATCACATGCTGCCAGCGCATACGCATGCCGAGATAAATGGCCGCGGCACTGAACAGAAAACCCAGTGTTTGGTAAAGTCCTTCGATAATATTCGTCGGCCAATGAAAATAACTGATCGCACCCCAGTTGGATAAAATCAAAATCACCAGGAAGAAACCGATCATGGATAACACACGATAAACCACTGCAAAACCATGGTATCGATCATGCTTGAGAAACCATGGCACCCAGAACGCGATCAGTGTTGGAACGATAAAATTTTCCGGTCGTTCACCAAATCCAAGCCAGTATATTCCGGACCAGGTGCCCATTTCAGCAGCAAGAAACCCGGCCAGACAAAATAGACCGAAAGCCAACAGCAGGCGAACATCCAGTGCATAGGCCAGTAGCAGAGCATAAACGCCCCATAACAGCATCGCATTGGGACTGGGTGTGATATTAAAAATCTGACCCAGCATGGAAAGATTGAGGATAAAACAGGCAAAACTGATCAGCGCCACCAGTTTGGCAAAATAGCCGGTCGGTTCTTTTTTGCGAATATAAAAAGCGGCCGCCAGGGTTAATAAAGGAGCAAGCACCAGGATCACGCATTGCCATGCGGTGCTGATATAACCCCAGTATTGATAGAACAGAAAAAAGACACTGGCCGCCAGCGCCAGCGCACCGAGAAAGGAGACAATCTGCATGCCACGCGATAGTTGTTTACTATCGGTGCTTAGATCGACATCAAACTGCCGACTCAGGGTTTGCTTTAGATCCTGATGATAAGCGGCAATCGCGACCTTTTGGTCTTGCTCAACCGAAAGCAACCCTGCCTGCTCCAGTTCGCCGACTTCCGCCTGAAAAGCGCTGATCTGATCAACCCGCTGCTGCGCGGCCGCTTTGTTACTGGGTGTAGAATCGCTCATTGCCTGCCCTTTTTCGATCAATTAGCCATTTCTTTTAGGCCCATAAACTTACACCCAAACCAAAAGCTTTACCACGGAGAACACGGGGATTTTTAAGGTTAAAAGCAAGATCAAAAGCTTAAAGCTTTACCACGGAGAACACGGAGATTTCTGAGGTTAAAAGCAAGATCAAAAGCTTAAAGCTTTACCACGGAGAACACGGAGATCTTATAAGTTAAAACATATTTGGCCAAAGCTGCTTGCTATGGATAACACCTAAAATTTGTAAGACATCCTTTTCCACGGTATAGGCCAGCAAATAAGGTGTCTTGTTTACCACCCATTCCCGTGTACCCATTACACGGCCTGGGCGACCCGTATCCGGTTGTGTCAGCAATAACTCTGCCGCGTCCCAGACACGCTGTGCTACCGCTTGAGCAGCTAATGGATTTTCCTGTGCGATATGGTCTTGTGCAGCAATGAGTTGTTTAAGTGCCCTTTTTGTCTACTTAAGCCTCAAACTGTACGCCCCATTTTTTGAAGGTGTCTTTTACTTCATTGTCACTGGCAAACTCACCTTTTTTCGCTTCCGCCAGGCCTGACTCGATCTCCTGTCTTACATAGGCCTCATAAGCAATATCTTTCCATGTGGCGTCTTCAGGCAATTGGTCCGCGAGTGCATGTAATGATTTTTTAATGTCGCTGGCTGGTTGCATGGATAAACCTCAATATCAACAGTTTGAATCGCGTCGCTTAGTTTAACCGCTTTCAGATAATGTGTCTTGATCATCAAATATCATTCCTCGATCAGCCAATTGTTGGATTTGCCGGTCAAGTGTTAATGCGGGCTCTTGATAGGGCTGCCTAGACATATTTCCAGGCCCTGAAAAAAGTAACCCCCCAAGGTGCGCCGTTCCAATGAGAGGCGTGGGGGGTGTTGTTATTGCGTGGTATAGCACCAAAAGGCTCATTTTCAAGTTTATTGGACATATTTTCATATTTGGCGCCCGCATCTACGCGCCACGAAGTGGCGCTAACTGGATTCCCGCCTGCGCGGGAACGACGGGGCACGATAGTGAACAAAAACTAATCGCCCCGTCTTACCCCTGTCCCTAATACGCCTCGTATTCCTCGTATTCCTCACCTTCCTCGTCCATCATCGAGGGATCTTCTTCCATATCCAAACCCTCGTCATCCAACACTTCGTCTTCTGCGGGATACATTTCCCCATCCGATTCATCCAATATGCCCGGCATATCATCCTTATCGGATTCCGGCTCAGGCAACAAAGAAGTATCCATTTCGTTTTCGTTCCCTCCCATTAAATCCGGCAAGGTATCATTGTTCGATTCTTTTTCTAACAATGACGCCGGGTCGTTATCACTGGGGGTTTCTTTCGTATCATCGGTCAAATTCAACATATCCGATGCCGTGGTTCCTGCTGCAGAACTTGATGCGGAGAGATCCGCATCGGATTCTCCCGACGCAGCAAATGCCGGCGCAAAGAATGTAAAGGTTTCGTCGTTTAGCTGAATAACCACCTGCCCGCCCAGCTCAATGGGTTTTTCTTTTGACGAAAACTCTCTTATTAATTTTTCTTCATTTGCCCCGACTTCGAAATCAAAGACATCCCGCGTGTTTTCAAATTCACCGAGATACACTGTCCAACTGCCGCTGACGGTTTGTTCGGTTGCATTCGACGCCATATATTTATAAACGTATTCGCCGTTATTGTTTTTATTTAAGCTCGCGTAAACGTGAAATATTTTTTCCAGGCCGTCGGTACTGCCGCCCGCTTCGCTTTTTTTATACGCTTCCACATCTTCGGGTTCATACTCCTTACCGCTTTGCTGAACGAGCAATTTATCCCGGTTATCGATTGAGGCCAACATGCCACCAACCTGACCGCCTTCGTTTGCGACCGAACTGAGTAAATTGGTAATGATATCGGTTGGAAACCATGGGTAATGCGCTTCTGCTGTTTTGGAAAACGTTGCAACCGGTGGAACGGCTGTGGGTGTTAATTCCAGCGTGTAATCTTTATGGCGGGGATATTGATAGGTATACCAATGATTGGTGAATTTCCAACGGTTATTAAACGGCAAGGTCCCGCTAAAACGGTGCCCATTATCAATCTTCCAGTCGAATTTCAATTTGGTCAGTGTATCAGGCGCTGCCGCCAATGCACCTACGGTGTCATAAATATCGGCCCGTTGTGAAAAGCGCTTTTTTGCAAAATCAGAATACGTTTGCACATCATCACGGTTATCGCCGGTAAAGTTAAAACTGTCCACCAAATCCCAAAATGCATACGAAGGCGTTGCCAATGCGAAGTTGATTAAGACAGCTGTTAATGTCGTGGATAAGACAGACTTTATCTTGCCGTTCATTCTAAGACTCCTTAAGTTTGGTTCTTTTTCGTTCATTTTTGTGCCCTTCTTATTGGCCCAACAACTTACACCCAAAACGACAGATTGACTACGGGAAACACGGGGGTTTTTGAGGGTAAAACCAGGATCAAAGGCGATCTCACGAAGACTATTCGAACAGAAGCTTTTCTACTTCTTCGCGTAACACCGGGAGTTTGTTTTCGACGATATCCCAAACAAGCTGGTCATCGACACTGGCATAACCATGAATCAGGATATTTCTGAACGCTATAATTCTCCGGTAGCCCGTTATTTTCTTGGCTACCGCTTCATCCATCTTTGCAGTGTGGTTTAATGCTTCTCCGATAATCTCAAATTCACGTTCCACAGCAGCAGATAGCATTGCATCACACTTGTAATCCTGCAAAGTCTTACCCGAAGTAAAATCAGCCACCAGATCGGCAGCCTGCTTGACGTCATAGAGATATTTTTTTATCTCAGGCCGCATAAAGTGGTGCCATGGTTTCTTCGACTGTATGCTGGAAGTATGGATTCTTGATTGCAGAAGCCACAACAAGATCCACCCTGGATTGAAACAACTGTTCAAGGGATTCAAGTAGCCCAAAATAACGATCTGCGTATTGCGTCTTTTGTCCAAATTCGACCAGAAAATCAAGATCGCTGCTCTCAGGTTGGTATTCCCCGCTGGCAGCCGAACCGAACAGCTCCAGACGAACGACGCCGTACTGCCGACAAAGCTGTTCCAGCTCATCCAGATGTTGTTCAACTTTCGCGATCATGGCCTCGATTCCAGTGACACTTTAAGCGGTTAGATAATAACAAGTTTATTCGGTTAAAGGCAGAAGCACCGACATTACTGCGAAGGAGCACTTCAAATCCCCAATCCGCCGATCCACTACTATACTCATAAGAGCCGTCGCCCTCTTCCGACCCCCGTTTCCTCAAAACCCAGGTCAGTCCATGGACAACACAAACCCGCACAATGAATGTGCCCTCGCATATTTGCCAAAAAACCGCAAACCTCGTCTGCTGCTGATAAACCCCAAATTCCCTGAGAGCTTCTGGAGCTTTCGCTGGGCGGTGGATAACGTTTTGCCGCATATCCGCAGCATCAATCCCCCACTGGGTCTGGCGACACTGGCGGCGCTCTGCCCGGATGACTGGGAGGTCAGCATTATCGACGAGAATATCGAAAGCATGCCACTGACACCGCAGGCGGATATGGTTGGGATCTGCGGGATGGCGATTCAGTTTCAACGTCAGGCTGAACTGCTAAGCCATTATCGCCGGCAGGGTTATACAGTGATCGCCGGCGGTAGCTACGCCTCGCTGTGCCCGGAAAAATACGCTGCCCTGGCCGACACCGTGATTGCCGGTGAAGCGGAAACCATCTGGCCACAGTTTTGCCGTGACTGGATGAATGGCGCAGCACAGGCGCTTTATCAGGAAACCGGTACGGTGCAACTCAGCGACAGCCCCTGCCCGCGTTACGATTTACTCAAGCTTGATCTTTACACTACTGTGAGTATGCAGTTCTCACGCGGCTGCCCCTACCGTTGCGAATTTTGCGACATTATTGTGATGTTTGGCCGACGGCCGAGAACCAAACAACCTGCCCAGATCGGTAAAGAACTCGACCAGTTACGCGCGCAGAATGTGCGTAATGTTTTTTTCGTTGATGATAATTTAATCGGCCATCGCAAACAGGCCAAAGCATTGTTGCGTTTTTTAATCAGTTATCAGCAACAGCACCACTATCACTTTAATTTCGGCACTGAAGTTTCCATTAACCTGACTGAAGATCAGGAATTGCTGAAATTGTTTCGGGCTGCCAATTTTATCTGGGTTTTTGTCGGCATCGAGTCGCCGGATAAAGAGACATTACAGCAAGCGGGCAAGACACAAAATCTGCGTCAGGATTTATTACAGTCGGTGCAAACGTTATATCAGTACGGTATTACGGTGATGGCGGGTTTTATTGTTGGTTTTGACCAGGATGATGCGCAGACTTTTGATCGACAGTATCAGTTTATTAATGCATCCGGCATTCAGGCGGCGATGGTCGGTTTACTGGTGGCATTACCGAAAACACCTTTATACAAGCGGCTGCAAGCTGAAGGGCGCTTGAAGGATGATCCATATCAGGGTGATAACACCAAAATAGGCACCAATATTATTCCCAAACGCATGAGCTATGCTGCCATGTTAAAACACTATCAGGCTCTGCATACAAAATTGTTTAGCGATCGCAGCATTGCCCGGCGTGTGCGCAATAAATGCCGTTACCTAAAACACCCGATCAGCAATCAGGAATACAGCCTGGCGGATGCCTGTCGCCTGGTAAGCAGCTTTCTGCATAAAGGTCTTTTACGCGGTGGTTTGCTGCGCGTGCTCAGATTTGGCTGGACCATGATCGCAACCTCGCCGCGTAACTGGCGCCAGGTTATAACAGACTGGATTACGGCACTGAGTATGCGGGATTATGTGCAACGTCACTTTCAAGCCGAAACTGAGCACGATATCAAACGGGTCCATCGTGTTATTCAACAACTTAGAACACGTTTTGCCGGCAGTATCAATAAAGGTGTGTTAACGATAGCCAGTGAACCGAAGGGCCGCAAACCCGGCTTAAGAATTGATTTGAGCGGCTGCATTGATGAGAGGTTTTTTTATAAGGGCCGTCGACACCTGTCAGCTTTGTTAAAAAAAACCAATACCTTGATTACCTTAAACATCAAACAACTCAGCGCAAAACAATTGCCGCAACTTGAAAAAATGCTCGAATGTTTAGCGCCTTACGGTGATCGCATTACCATTTGGGCCAACCACAAACTGCGCCCCTTGCTGCGTATTGATTCTTCTGTTTTTCATTATATTCTTGGTAATACCGGAACCACATCGTCCCGCTAAGAAACGAACGAGAAATATAAACACAAAAAAACGCCCCTAATGAGGGGCGTTTTCCAAACAGGAAACCTGATGTATTTAAACTGGTTTTACGTTTTCAGCCTGTGGGCCTTTAGGACCGGGAACTGTTTCAAACTCGACTTTCTGGCCTTCTGCCAGTGTCTTAAAACCGGAGCCGGCGATGGCATTGTGATGAACAAATACGTCTTTTGAACCATCGGCAGGCGTGATAAAACCATAACCTTTGGAATCGTTAAACCATTTTACTGTACCCGTAGTCATTAAAAATTACCTCTACTGTTAAAATTTAAAAAAATCAAAATAAGGGGTTACAAGATTCGAGGTAACTATATGAAGGGACGATGGTAACGTGACTCAACTAAGGGACCAAGACAACTTTGCAACGGGCTAAGTATAGCATCGCCCGCAGCAATAAATAGCCCCTTTTAGCCATGGTGGCATAAAAAGCCCCGCCTGATTGACGGGGCTTTTTTATCGTTCGTTTGCTTATGGCATGCGCAAAGCAATAAACCGTGCGTAGCCGTCCTTTTCTATCAACAACAATACACTGCTACCTTTCGGCGTAGCGGAAATCATCTTATTAAACGCCTGTGCAGAAGCCACCGGTTTGCGGTTCACCTGACGAATGATGCTACCGGGTTCTATCCGTGCCAACGCCGCCACGGAACCAGCTTCCACTTCGCTCACCACCACACCACTGGTATTGTCGGTACCCAATTGCCGTGCCAGATCCGGTGTCAGGGTTTGCACTCGCAAGCCAATTTTCGTCTGTGACGCGGGCTGTCCCGGTGCCGGAGACTGTGCTTCAGAATCCAGCGTGCCCACAGCCACTTTAATTTGCTTGCTCTTACCGTCACGCAAAACACTGACAGAACGTGTCTTACCGGGGGTGGTCATGGCTATCTGATTACGAAACTGGCCAACATCACTGACCGGTTTGCCGTCGAGTTCAACGATGACATCACCTGGCTGGAATCCGGCTTTGGCGGCAGGTGAGTCTTCGGAAACCTGTGAGATGAGGATGCCCTGCTGGGCTTTTAAGTTAAACGATTCGGCCAGATCCTGAGTCAGGGGTTGTATTACGATGCCCAGGTAACCGCGTGTGACTTTGCCATCCTTTAACAATTGATCTTTAATCGCGATCAACATATTGACCGGGATGGCAAACCCGATGCCCATATAACCACCGCTGCGACTGAAAATCGCGGTGTTCATGCCCACCACTTCGCCATTCAGATTCACCAGGGGACCACCGGAATTACCGGGATTAATGGCGGCATCGGTTTGAATGAAATTTTCGTAATCGGCCAGACCCACTCCGCTGCGTCCTTTGGCACTGACCACACCGACTGTTAAGGTGTGGGATAGACCAAAGGGATTGCCGATAGCGATCACCCATTCGCCGACCTCCAACGCTTCAGAATCACCCAGTTTCAGCATCGGCAAACTTGAGCCGTCGATTTTTAATATCGCCACATCGGACTGCGGATCGGTGCCGATCGTTTCGGCATCAAATTCACGACCGTCCTGTAGTTTGACGGTCACTTTATCCGCATCACCCACCACGTGATTATTGGTCAGAATGTAACCGTCTTTGGAAATAATAAAGCCTGTGCCCTGCCCAACGACATGTTCCTCAGGCGCCGGCTGTAAGGGTCGCTGACCGCGAAATCCCGGACCAAAGAAATGACGGAAAAATTCATCGTCACCGAAAGGCGAGCGTTTGAACTGCATCGCGGCCGGCCGGGTATTTTTCTCCACCTGAACAAAAACCACCGCAGGTGACACGGTTTTGGCAACCGATGCAAAGGCTTTACCGGTCTGGCGTAGACTTGTTATCGCATCCTCAGCCGATGCCGGCGGGCTTGCGCCCAATGAACTCACTAACAAAACAGCAAGCAACGTAAAGGATTTAAATACTGATGCAGGAAAATTCCCCTTCATTGGCATCTCAAGGTCTCCTCATAAATAGTAATAATTGATGCGAAGCTTAGTGTGCGAAAAATGAAAAAAATTCTTGCTTTTTTATGGGAACTTCTTCAAGCCGGCCAACTACACTCCTTAAGTTAAAAACATCTTTTATTTTCTTCTTTTCTGCAGGGTTTGTCGCACTTGTAGCAAATTTCATTTTTCAAAAATCCGCCTTCAAAATATTCCTTAAGATTATTCAAGGTTGTTAGCGCTATATTGTGCAGAGCCTCAGCAGTAAAAAATGCCTGATGCGCGGTCATAAGCACATTGGGGAATGTCAGTAGCCGCGCGAGCATATCATCGGCTATTAGCTCAAGCGATCTATCTTCAAAAAAGTAATCACTCTCCTCTTCGTATACATCCAGCCCGGCAGCGCCGATCTTACCTGATTTTAGACCGTTAATCAGCGCGTAGGTATCGACCAGCTTGCCTCTTCCGGTGTTGATGATCATAACACCCTGTTTCATCTGCTCTATTGCATTTAAATCGATCATGCCTTTTGTTTCTTTGGTAAGCGGACAATTCAACGATATTATGTCCGCCTGCTTGTAGATAACCTCAAGCGGGGTATATCGAATATCCGTAGCTCTGGCAAATTCCTGGTCCGGGTATGGATCATAGGCCAGCACGTTCATACCGAACCCTTTCAATATCATTATTAAACGCTTGCCAATCTGTCCCGTGCCCACGACACCGACTGTCTTGCCGTGCATATCAAAACCCAACAAGCCGTTGATTGAGAAGTTACCGTCACGTGTTCGGTGATAGGCCTTGTAAGTCTTGCGGTTTAGAGAAAGCATCAGTGCAACAGTATGTTCAGCGACTGCAAAAGGCGAGTATGCAGGAACGCGCACTAAGTGCACCTTGCCGAAGGCTGCATTAAGATCGACATTATTATATCCGGAGCAGCGCAGGGCTATTATCTTCACACCATGTTTTACAACTTCATTGATAACGACGGCATCAATTGTGTCATTGACGAAGGCGCAAACACCATCGAAGTTATCGCTTAAGCGGGCAGTCTGCGCGTCAAGATGCGCATCGAAATAAGTAATATCAAATCCAAAATCCTTATTGACATCACTAAAAGATTTTTTGTCATAGGGTTTACTGTCAAAAAAAGCGATCGTTTTGTTCATTTTGTTTCCAAATTGATTTTATCATCCAACAGTACGTTAATTTTTCCGATCATACATTATGTGCTCTTGAGTAAAAACGCTTGCATCCGAATTTAATTGCCCATACTGATAGTGCTTCAATTTATTCGGAAGTCCGGGTAATGGAGAATTACCTGAATTTTCGATTGATACAAAATCTAGTGTTAAAAAACTTCCGCTCCCCTACTCCTATCATAAGAAGATCTCGCCCCCGCCTTTGTTAGCTAAGTATTTTATCTGATTTCCCACAGGCCAATATTTGGTAATTTTGCCAAATACTCAAATATGGTAACCCAGCTATGGACAAAGCCAACAAATCCTCATACGCGGCAAGGGCCGCGGTACTGAAAGCACTGGCGCATCCGACACGGCTGTGGATAGTCGATCAACTGGCTTCGAGTGAACGCTGCGTTTGTGAGTTCGTCAACGAAGTCGACGCCGATTTCTCGACCGTCTCCAAACATTTAAGCGTGTTAAAGCAGGCCGGTATCGTCGCCGACGACAAGCGCGGCAACAAGGTTTTTTACAAACTGATCATGCCCTGCACGCGTCAGTTTATGAACTGCATTAACAGTGTGTTGCGTAATGAGGCCGCGGCGCGAACTGCCGCACTGGAGCGAACAGTATGAACGGTCGCGCCGAGTGGCAAAAACTGGCGGCTGTGATCGCGGTTTTTCTGACCTTCTTTTATTTACCGGTCGGCAATCTGCGTTTCGATCAGGCAATCCTGGAAGCGCTGCATCTGGCCAAGTGGTACGCGCAGGAACATGTGTTGCTGTGCCTGATCCCGGCGTTTTTTATCGCCGGCGCGATCGCCGTGTTTATCAGCCAGGCGTCGGTGATGAAATATCTCGGCGCGAAAGCGAACAAAATCCTTTCCTACGGCGTCGCTTCGGTTTCCGGCAGCGTGTTGGCGGTCTGTTCCTGTACCGTGCTGCCTTTGTTTGCCGGTATTTACCGGATGGGCGCCGGTCTGGGCCCTGCGACTGCATTTTTATATTCAGGCCCGGCGATCAATGTGCTGGCCATTATCCTTACAGCAAGAATACTCGGTATGGAGCTGGGCATTGCACGGGCCGTCGGCGCGATATTATTCAGCGTTGTTATCGGTTTGTTAATGCACCTGATTTTCCTTAAGGAAGAAAAGGCGAAAGTCACCGCGCAAATGGCGATGCCCGATGAACCGGTAACCCGGCCGCTTTGGCAAAACAGCCTGTATTTTGCCGCGATGATCGCGGTACTGGTTTTTGCCAACTGGGGACAGCCGGCAACGGACTCCGGTGTCTGGGCAACTATCTATAATGCGAAATGGCTTTTTACAGGCGCTTTCGCGCTTGTTTTAGGCGTGATGTTGTCGCTGTGGTTCGGGCTGGCCTGGTGGAAAACCGGCCTGATCG
This sequence comes from Gammaproteobacteria bacterium, assembly GCA_016928055.1. Classification (GTDB taxonomy): domain Bacteria; phylum Pseudomonadota; class Gammaproteobacteria; order HTCC5015; family HTCC5015; genus JAFGLM01. The sequence goes on along the minus strand of JAFGLM010000034.1, from coordinate 119,070 downwards.
CGCTGCCGGTTGTTGTTCTGGCGACAGCATTCCCCGCGCAACCGTTGCTCGCCTTTACCGCCGGCGTTATTGCGCTTTCCATCATTATCAGCACCAATGGCGGTGAAACCACCGAGTGGTTTGAGTCGTCCTGGAGTTTTGCCAAACAAATATTGCCCTTGCTGCTGATCGGCGTGTTAATCGCCGGCGCCTTGCTGGGACGCGTGGGACACGAGGGTTTGATTCCATCGGAGTGGGTTTATAAAGCGGTTGGCGGCAATTCCTTTGCATCGAATTTTTTTGCCGCGTTTGCAGGCGCATTTATGTATTTCGCTACGCTCACCGAGGTACCGATTCTTCAGGGTTTGATCGGCAACGGCATGGGTAAAGGCCCTGCATTGGCATTGTTATTGGCGGGTCCTGCCTTGAGTTTACCCAACATGCTTGTAATTAGAAGCGTTATAGGCACAAAGAAAACTGCCGTATTTGTAGCCCTTGTTATTGTGATGGCCACAATCAGTGGAATGTTGTTTGGTGCATTCTTTTAATTCAACCTTATGGAGTAACAGATGAAAATACAAATTCTGGGTACTGGTTGCCCGAAATGCCAGAGACTGGCCGACAGTGCTGAAATCGCAGCAAAGGAACTGGGGCTTGAGTACACACTTGAAAAAATCACTGACATAAACGAAATCACTGCTTTCAATGTCATGATGACACCCGCACTGGCGATAGACGGTGATGTTAAGGTAGTTGGTAAAGTGCCATCGATTGAAGAATTAAAGCAAACTTTATCTCAATGAGGATGGATTGATGACGGATAAAAAAAGTTGTGAATGCAGCGCGGCCCCGACCTTGATTTTTTCTTGCTCGGGTGCTGCGGATGTCGGAGAGTTATCTGATCGCGCAGCACGAAAAGAGATGTTATGAACATATTTGAACGTTTTTTAACGTTGTGGGTAGCCATTTGTATCATTGCCGGCATCGCATTAGGACACTTCTACCCTGTCGTGTCTCAAGTGCTTGGCACACTTGAAATTGCACACGTCAACATACCCGTTGCCATTCTGATCTGGTTGATGATCATCCCGATGTTAATCAGAGTGGATTTCTCTGCGCTTCATGAAGTGAAGCGACATTGGCGCGGTGTCAGCATTACATTGTCTATTAATTGGGCGGTTAAGCCATTTTCGATGGCTTTTTTGGGTTGGTTATTTATTAAGGTTGTATTCTCAGAATGGTTGCCAGAGGAACAACATGCCTCTTATATTGCCGGTTTGATCATCCTGGCGGCGGCGCCCTGCACAGCGATGGTATTCGTTTGGAGTCACTTAACCAAAGGTGATCCACTTTTTACACTTTCGCAGGTTGCATTAAACGATGCGATTATGGTTTTTGCTTTTGCGCCGATTGTCGGTTTGCTTTTGGGGCTATCCGCTATTACGGTGCCGTGGGATACGCTGTTCTTATCCGTTGTACTTTACATTGTTATCCCGGTTATTATCAGCCAGATCATTCGCAGCATTATTCTGAATAAAGGTGGCAATGGTGCGCTGCAACAGTTGCTGAAAACACTCGGCCCGATCTCCATCAGCGCGTTACTGCTTACATTAATACTGCTATTTGCATTTCAGGGCGAGCAAGTAATCCGGCAACCGTTAATTATTGCGTTACTGGCAGTACCCATTCTTATTCAGGTTATTTTTAACTCATCACTGGCGTATTACCTAAATCGAATCAGCGGTGAGCAACATTGTGTAGCGGGTCCGTCGGCACTCATTGGTGCGAGCAATTTCTTTGAGTTAGCCGTTGCGACTGCCATCAGTCTTTTTGGATTCGACTCGGGCGCCGCGTTGGCAACGGTGGTCGGTGTGCTGGTGGAAGTGCCGATTATGCTGGCGGTGGTCGGTGTCGTTAACCGGACGCGGCACTGGTTCCCCTTCGCTAAATGCACACCATGTGTCGCATCACACCAAGCATCCGCTTTTTCAAGCGATGCATAAAACGAAAAAGCACTTAGGAAAAACTTCTCTAAGTGCTTGATTGGGTTACTGAATTTGGCGCGCCCGGAGAGATTCGAACTCCCGACCCCCTAGTTCGTAGCCAGGTACTCTATCCAACTGAGCTACGGGCGCTTAGTGATACTAACTTCTCAAACCTATAACGCCTAAACCCGCTGGCAAGCGGGTTTAGTGCACGATTTCGCGAGGTGCGGAATTATCCCGAGCTAAGCTGGTATTGTCAAATTGGTGAGTGGCCGGCCTTAAATGGTGATCAGAATCCCAGCCGCATGCTGACCTGGAACAATATGGCGTCAGTTTCGTCATACACGGCCTCTTCCGCTCGCCAGGCAATTCCGGCTATGCGAAAGCGAACTTCGCCATTGTCGCCAATCTGTTTGCCAAATTTGACGGCAACTGTTGCACCGACCACCTCATCCAGGCGGTTATCGGCGCTGGCATATTCCGGTAATGACTCACCTCTGACCAGGCTTCTATGAAAAAAGTCAGCGGCGCTTTGCTGGTAGGCGCGAACCTGCGGCTCGAAAGTCCAACTATCGTCGCCCATTTTGAAGGTATGTCGATAATCTATCGTATGCGAGGTGACGTCCCAGTCGTCGGTGTAGTAGCGATATGACAGATGGATGGTTTGGTTATTAGCCAGCCGCGTAACGAGTTTTGAATACCAGGAAGTACGCCGGCGTTTATCCGGCCGGCTTTCATATAAACGGGTGAATTCGACTTCGAAGGCATCGAAATTGCGGGTAATCGCAGCCACTACATCAGCCGGAAGATCCGCCACATTTACGCTGCGGCTGTCGGCTGCATCCTGTAATGCGGCATTGATCAGCGCCTGCCGGTCCTGTTCATTGCCTACCACACTGATCACTTTATAGGGATCGGTGTGATAACCATCAGAAACACTGAAGGTGATATTGTTCTGCCACAAGGTGCTCGGGCTAAGAATATTGGTTATGCCAAACAACAAATCGTAGGAATTGCGATGCCCTTCACCGTAGGTTTCACTGTTTGTCACGTCGCCCAAGGGGTCAGGTGTGGACCCACCCGTTTGAGAGATAGTGTCAAAAGCACCGGCGAATCCAAATTCATAGGTTGTTAACTTGCTTGACGAATCCAGCGCTATACCAAAACTGTAGCCAAGCGATGTGTAGTCTTTTTCTACCGATGAGCTGCCGCCATAGGTGGTTCTGAATCGGCCACTGTTTTCATGTTCCCAATTAAATTTAACCGCGAGTCGGGTATCTTCAAACGGCGCTAGAGAAGTCGGCGCGCCTGAAGAATCAAAACCCCCGGAGCCGGACACGCCGGTTTGCGTTTGCACGGTCGAATTCTCTACCGAACCCGTTGGCGTTGAACCGGTCATGGTGTCATAAACAGCCGAAACATCGATTTTATTACCTTCGGTAAGCGTTCCCGACAAATCAATCATGCCTGTTGATACGGAAACACGATCGGTCTCCGAATAAAAAGCCAATGACGAATCAAAGGTCCAGTTACTCTCGATGGCTCCCGCCTGCTGTGAAAGCAACGAACAGGTCGCCAGCGCCAGCTGCTCCTTAATGCGGTGATTTTTTTTAGTTGCAGCCACAACCACCTCCACCGATGCCACTGCCACCGGTTGATGCTTCTTTACTAAAATAAATATGATCGTCTATATAAGCTTCGATTTTATCCGGCACGAGTTGCATGTCTCTTTGCGCCAGAATGTTTCGGTGCCAGGGTTTAACTTCCGCACAACCCGAAACCAGGACCAGCAATAACGCCGGTATCAGAAATATTTTCATGATTTACTTTGCTCTTGCTTGTCTGTTTGAAAGTAAAGACTGGATTCTATTTTCAATAAGCTGTTTTTCTGAATTGCGAAAACCGATTTGCCTGAAAACAATCCGACCGGATTGATCAATCAAATAGGATGTCGGCATACCCGGTACTTTATAAGCTTCGGCAATTTTGCCTTGCGGATCAAATGCAACCGTAAATCCAGGACGGTGATGATTTAAAAACTTGATGGCTTGACCGCGTTCCTGATCAAGGTTAATGGCAATTACCTTAAGATTATCTTTATATTTGCCCTGCAGCTCACTCATCCACGGGAACGACTTTCGACACGGATCGCACCACGACGCCCAAAAATCAACGTACACGACCTTGCCGGTATAAGAAGACAGATCGACGGTTGATTTTAAAGTGGGTAATTTAAATTTGGGTGCCTGCGCTGCATTCACCAACAACGGACACAACATTAACAATGCCAATAGCAAACGATATGCATGCCTGGACAGCATGACAGCCTCCACTCTCAGTTTTTTACTTTTTTAAAAAACGGTAACGCGGTATTACCGTCAACCAGCGGCGGGTACTATTCCATATTCAGCAAAAATGATACTAGACTTGGTTCACAAAACTATATCCATAAATAATTTATGGTTACTTGTCAAACTCCGCAATAACTATTTCAGCATCTTCTTTTAACGGGTGTTGCGGATAGTCTTTTATAAAACGCTTCAATGTTTTGATACCGTTATCAGCATCACCAGACGCACTTTGTGTTAATCCCTGTGCAAATATTGCATTTGGTAACAATTCACCTTCCGGGTAACGTTTTATAAAGTTCTGCAATGCCTCACCGGCCTCTTTGATCTTACCTTCATCAAGCATCGCTTGTGCTGCATTCAGCGAATTGACCTGCTCCAGAAATGCTTTATCTTCTGTGCGATCGTCTTTCCAGTAGGGTTGCAAAGCACTTTCGGTTGATTCCGCACCTCGTATTCCGGCCGTGACAACCATTTGACCACGTCCCGCCTGTTCGGCTTGCGGCTTTGGATTCAAGGCTCTCAGTTTTACCCAGATTTTATATAGGGCACCCTGAAATACCTTATGCGATTGCGTTTCCTGAATCAGGCTGTCGTCGCTATCGGTGGTTTGTTCTGCATAAGCTACCGATATCACAACGGTTAGAAAACACGTAAATAATCTGGTATGTAGCATTTTCATATCCTCTAGCTCTTAAGCATCTTTTGAAACGTTGAATATTGCGTCATCAACGTTTGATTCAGCTTGGTGGCTTGATTAAATTTTTTGCGCGCGAAACCGATCTCGCCTTGCTGGTACGCAACAATAGCGAGGTTCAACTTAACACCACCATCACTTGGATCCAGTCTTTCTGCTTGTTCATAAGCCTCGCGCGCTCTGACTAAATCGCCCTGCTGCAAATAAATATTGCCACGATTATTATGAATCGCACTGTTATTATCATCCGCTTTTGACAGTTCATCCAACTCCTGCATGGCCAACGAATTCAGACCATTGCGTGCATAAATAATAGCAATCTGCAACCGCGCCAGATGATCTTCCGGATTAACGGCCAGTATTGCCTGGTATGGATTGATTAATTGATCAAGATTTTTCTGTAATAACAGATATTGTTCACGCTGGACAATCGATGCGACTTTTTCACTTGCCGGCAATTTAATTTCAAATGTGGCGGGTTTTAAGGTTACCGGCTGATATTGTTGCCAGGCTTCTTTTAATGGAATCAATGTTAATGCTCCATCGGCCTTATGCTGTTGGATTTTTTTTGCCCCCTCGGCCCAGGCCTCACTGAAACTGGTACCAATCATCGTCACTTCCAGTGGTACCCAGACTTTGTCATCACGTATAAATAACCAGTCTTGCTGTCCGCTGATCTGATTGCTTTGATCGGCTGGCAGATTGGTATTAAACATCATTAATAAATGACCCGGTACATCGACTATGGCAGTTTCAATACCCAGATTTTCCAACGCCGCGCTAAATAATACGGACAGGTCATCACAATCACCGCTCTTTAAACGCAAGGTTTCACGACCAAATTGTACATAATCAACCTGGCCGGTCTTGAGATCAGCAAACGGATTATTCGGATCAATCTCATAACGAATACCGTGTGCCGAGAACGCACTGAATAACGTCATCGCGGTTACAAGATTTTCACTCAACGGCCCACTCGCCGGCTTATATTCGTTCACGGCCTGACGGACAAAGTCCCGCAAGCTGTCGTCTTTTGGCGTGACAAAGGAGCCGATCATATTACGATCCGACCACAGCATGGCATTTTTGCCATAAATCGTCATCGGGCTGGTGATACTGATATCGTCATTACGTCCTTCGCGTACATAACTCAGTTTAATTTCAACCTGCACACCAGTATCTTCATCTATCTCCAGAATGCGATTATTAAATGCCGCGGATAATGCTATTTCCTGTTTGGAATTTGGTGCCAGCCTGACAATATCCTGACTGGTTGGGAAATCCATATAGCCTTTAACTTCAAATGAGACTTTAAGATTGCCATACTCGGTTCCACTGACATTGCGTAACACGACTGACCCAACCGGTCGATTGCCATATTGTTTGTATGCAGCGGAAAAAACCGGCTGGATATTTAAATCTTCGAATACTAATTGCGGCGCGTTACTGGAAAATTCCAACGAACGCTTCTTCTCGGCATAAGCAGTATCAAGTAACAGTTTATTATCGGGGTTACCGTTATTTTTTACTGCCTGTTCATAAGCGGCTATAGACTGATCGAACAAGCGCCGGCTCAGAAACATATTACCCAGCAGAACAAAAGCACGATCCGCATTCCTGTCGATCAGGCTCGCGCGCTCCAAAACCGGTTTGGCCTGTTCGTACAGATTATTTTCCAGATATAGCTCACCAAGCCGTGTATGTAGTGTGTAATCATTTTTATTATTGGTGATAGCGGTTTTCAGATACTCGATGGCTTCGCCAATTTTACCACGCTGTTTGGCAATATCAGCTGCCAGCATCAATGCTGCGGTATCATTGTTTTTTATTGCTATCGCCTTCTGACTATACTCGGCGGCCTGCAGATATTGCTTGTCTTTAAACAAAGCGTCGGTTGCGGCAAAATTGACATCGAAATCTTTCTTATTGATTTTTTCAGCCTGAATCAAAACATTAGCGGCCGCCGCAAAATCTTTATTTTCTTTCAGCAGTAGACCCAAACGTTTTAGCGCAGCAAAAGATCCCGGTTCAGCTGCGACCGCAGATTGCAGGCTCTTTATCGCCTCAGCGGGTTTGTTGGCGGCGCTATAGGCATCTGCCAATGACAGCCATGCATCGGCATTATCAGGTTCCGCCCTGCTGGTTTTACTTAACGAAATGATGGCCTGGGCTGGATTCTTTTCTTCAAGCGCCATCAAACCCAGCAAATAGTTACCACTCGCTTCACTTTCCGGTTTGGCTGCCAGTTTTAAAGCAACGGTTTTTGCCTGCGGCCAGTTCTTTAATCCCATGCTGGCTTTTGCCAGGCCCAGTTGCGCATGGGTATGATCCGCATTCAATTCCAGTGACTTTTTATATTGTTGTTCTGCTTTCTTGAGCTGCGTCAACTGCAAATAGATGTCGCCGCTGCGCGCCCACGCTTCAGCATTCTTGGCGTCGATGGCAAGCGCTTTATCCAATTGCTTTAATCCTTCCGCAACGGTTCCCAGTTGTATATGTGCTTCAGCGATTAAAAAAAGTATTTCAGTATTTTTGCTGTCCAGCTTCTGACCGGCTTCCAGGCATATAAACGCACCCACTGCATCGCCGATTTTCAGGCTCAGGCGGCCACAATTTACGTAGGAAGCAACATCATCTTTTGCCAATTTAACCGCTTCCTGCGCCAGGGCCATCGCTTCGGCATAGTCCTTATTCAGATACAGCGCTTCAACCTGTAAATTCAAACCATCTACCGCGTATTTTTCAAAATCGCGTATGCGCTTAAAACTTTCTGCGGCTTCCGTATAACGCTTCTGCTGCATCAACACCTGACCATAAAGTTTATGAGTCCGCGGTTGCAGCGGATTGATCTGCAGATATTGTTGCAGAAGCTCGGATGCCTGCTCGAGTTCGCCGTCGGCAATTTGCTGTTTCGCTTTATGAAAAATGTTTTCTCTTATAGGTGATAATGGACCTTCCGTACCAAATCCACTCACAGCGCTTACCCGAATATAGCGCAGCGCGGCATCCGGTTCGTGTTCCAGTGACACAAATGTATCTTCGACTGACTTCACAAAAGCAAATGGTCCGCTTGCGTCGCTGCTCGCGTAAACGTTGTATTGCGTAGTGTAAGCGCCAGGTACGCGTTGCCAACTTAAATCCGTTACACTTTCACCGCCGGCTACTTCCAGTCCGCTCACCGGTGGCGGAACCTGTAGATAATCAAAACTGATCAAACCCCTGTTCTTGGGATCAATGACATCAAAAACACTGACAATCGTTTTACTGGTTGGCGACACTGACAGTGTGACGCCCTTGCCTATACCGGTATCCTGCACCTTGGAATAAGCACCAAACTCAAACACTTTCTCCGGTCCGCTATAAACCTGAACGGTCTGTTCCTTCAATCCGGTTTGCGTTAAGACATAGAGATTATTATCGGTATCAATCGCAAGATCGGTTAAGACTTTAAAAGCACCCGGTGACTCGCCTGCTTCACCAATCTCGTAGAGATGCTCAAGCAAATTTGAAAAAACCAGTATCTTTCGCCGCTGCAAATCAGCCACGTAGAGATTGCCATTGGCGTCTACCGCGACCGCAACAGGCTTGTTAAACAGTGGATTTTTTTTATCAATCTGTTGCGGAAGCTTGTCCAGATAAACACCTTTCAGTGAAAAAATCTGAATGCGCTTGTTACCCTCTTCGGCGACGTATATTCGATTACCTTTTAAAAATACATCAACAGCGTCACTAAGCTCTCCGTCTTTTCTGCCGGAACTGCCAAATTGAGCCAACAGACTGCCTTTCGAGTTAAATACGAATACTACATTGCGATCAAGAATCACAATATGCTTGCCGTCGAATGCAGCACTGAGCGGTTTTTTAAAGGTTGCTTGTAACTCGTGAATTGTTTTGCCCTTGCTGTCGATTATCCTTACTTGTCTGGCCTTCTCATCAAAACAAAGAATGTTGAGATCATTCAGATGATAGGCGGTTGAACACGAAACCGGTAAAAACTCTGCGTTACCGATGTTGGGCAACCAGGCTCTTTTCTTCAGGTCTTTTGCATCATCGCCCAATTGATAGATGTCCAGTTTTTTGTTTCGGGAATCCAGTACAGCGAGTTGATTATTGTTTGATACCGCTAATGCGGTCACTTCACGAAACTGACCAGGCCCCTCGCCGTGACTGCCGAAGGCGGATTGGAGTTTTCCTGTTTGCCAATCGAATTGCAGTATCTTGCCGCTTGCATCGTCGGCCAAAAACATTCTGCCGTCTTCATCAACCGACATGGCACCGAGACTGATTTTTTTGTTTCCTAGAACAGTTTTTAATTCGTCGCCGGTAAATTGCTTGAGTAATTTTCCCGATGGTTCATAAATAGCGATAGCCGGAGATTTACCCGGCTGTAACACGTAAACCCTTTCCATCCGGTCGACCGAGACATTGGTCGGCTTTTTTAAACGCAAGGTCGGATCGGTTTCCGCCTGACCCAATGCATAAAGAAAAATTCCGCTTGGGCTGTATACGGAAATTTCATTATTGCCGGCATCGGCGATATAAATACGTTTGTTAATCGAGTAAGCCAGATCTTGCGGAGCAATCAGCATGCCGGCTTTTTTTCCCTTTTCGCCATAACTGGTCAGTAATTCACCGGTTGCCAACGCAAGATGCAAAACACTGCTATTAGCAGCATCAACTACCATCACGCTATTGTCATTCAACAGACTAAAACCGGTTAATTTGCCGCGTTTCTTTTCGCCGGCAGTAACCACGCTAAGGACGCGTTCGACATTGCCCTCCTGTACGCGAAACAGTTCTCCGCTCACTCCATTCAGAGCGTAAAGGGCATTGTTATGATCAAATTGGATCGCAGTGGTTTGTTCAACCGGTGAGTCGGTCAACAAATTACCCTGAACAGAGTGGAGCAACTCAACATCTGCGGCCGCTAAGGATGGCAAGGGTATCAACCAGAATAGCGCTACCAAAACCTTCACTAATATCCATCTTGCGGGACTTTTATTCATAATCACTCCCTGGAAAGGCGGTAATTTTCTTCTGATTTCACTCATTAGCGACCGAATCGGGTCGAACATTAGCCTCACTTTCTGGCCGGCAAATAGCCTGAATACTGAGTTAAACCAATGAAATCATAGCATTCAATTTCGCTTTGCAGTACCGTATGACAGGACAAAATGCCGGTATCGACATGTATCAGGGAACCTCTGATCTGACAAGAGGCTCTTAACGTTTTCTTCCCGGCGATACTTGCTCGCTTTAATAATGACTATGCACCTATGGATATCATAATGACTGGAGGTCGACGATAAATGGCACAACATGGTCTCGCCGCTGAACCACAGCTGCATTTGGCTTTAAAAGCGATCATCTCCCAGGTCGGCGAGGTTGTGCTGGGTGCAGACCGGTCCATCAAACTGGCGATCGCCTGCCTGCTGGCTAAAGGTCATTTGCTGATCGAAGATCTTCCCGGCGTCGGCAAAACCACACTGGGGCAGGCCTTATCCAAGGCACTGGGCCTGGATTTTCATCGCGTACAGTTCACCAGTGATTTATTACCCGCTGATATCCTGGGGGTATCGGTCTATCAACGCGAAACCGGTTCCTTTAATTTTCATCCGGGACCGATTTTTTCGCAGCTGATTCTCGCGGACGAAATTAATCGTGCTACACCCAAAACCCAAAGTGCATTGCTGGAGTCTATGGGCGAAGGACAGGTCACCATTGAAGGTGAAACGCGTTTATTGCCGGAACCCTTTTTTGTTATCGCAACTCAAAATCCGAATTATCAAATCGGAACTTTTCCACTGCCTGAATCACAACTGGATCGCTTCCTGATGAAAATCAGTATTGGCTATCTGGATAATGCTGCAGAACGGATTTTGCTGCAGGGCGAAGACCGGCGTGAGATGTTAAAAAAATTGCATCCGCGTATGACCACTGCAGACTTGATACGACTGCAGCGTGCGGTAACTCATGTTCATACTTCTGATGCAATACTCGACTACATACAACAAATTCTGCTGCAAAGCCGCATTAATCCGAATATTCTGGTTGGCTTATCGCCACGCGCAGGTTTGGCGATAAAAAATGCCGCACAGGCCTGGGCATTGATTCAAGAACGCGACTATGTGTTGCCGGAAGATATACAGGAAGTATTGATACCGGTAACCGGCCACCGCCTGCGAGATAAAGATCACGAACCGCTTAGCGATGGCAAACTTGAGGAAATGATTATTAGGTCTGTAACGGTTCCCTGATAAAAGTAACTTCGCTTTATGTTTTCCAGAATTCACTTCCTCATTCCGGTCCGCTGGCAAAATAATATTAAAAGCCGATTCGCAAACTGGATCCGTCGACGCATGTATCCGCCCGCCGCGATACAAAAGCTTTCATCCCGTTCCACTTATATCCTGCCAACCGGATATGGCATTTTTTTCGCTATCGTTTTTTACACTATGCTGATGGGCTCCATGAATTACAGCAATAGCATGGGTTTTATGTTGACGTTTCTGTTAGCAGGAATGGCATTGGTCGGCATGCTATATACCTATCGCAATCTCACCTCCCTGCGTTTGATCGCCGGTCACCCTAAACCGGTTTTTGCCGGTGATAAGGTGGAATTTCCCGTTTATTTGCAAACGTCAAATGCACGCCCGGCTTTTCGTATCGCCGGAGGTCCGCATCGCAAGGATTTGCACACTGTTGATGTCACAGGCGCGGGCACCTGTAAATTAAATATAAAGATATTGGCAACCAGGCGCGGCTGGTTGGAACTGGATCCTATCCGTGTACAAACAACGTTCCCATTGGGTTGGTTCAGGGTCTGGTCGTGGGTTGCTTTGGAAACAAAAGCATTGGTTTATCCGCAACCGCATGGGCATCTGCGCTTACCACCAAATGCCGCAGCCGGCATTGGTCGCAAACAAACGCAAACCAGCGGCAATGATGATTTTTCCGGGGTACGGCGTTATCAACCCAGCGATCCACCGGCGCATATTGCCTGGAAAGCACTGGCCAAAGGTCACGAAGTGCTCACCAAGCAATTTAGCGAACAAAGTGGCGAGGAACTGTGGCTGGACTGGAATAGCCTGCCCGGTCTTGATACGGAACAGCGATTATCGCAACTTTGTTTATGGGTGTTGAATTTACATCAACAGGGCAGGCTTTATGGCTTGCGTCTTCCCGGCGTTGAAATCAAACCCAATGTGGGCGAACAACAACGTAAAGCATGCCTTGAAGCGTTAGCGTTGTATCGATGAATCAATATACACGCAAAATCAGATACCGTGATCATATAGCATCCCGGGATGCGCAATTGTCGCTGCTTTTGTCACTGGGTCTGGCCGTTGTTCCGCATGTCACCCGATTGCCGGTCTGGATGACGTTATTCGCCAGCACGACGCTGCTATACAAATTAGCCAGCATACGTTACCCGAAACTGGCGTTACCTAAAACGATCATCGTTATTCTCGGCTTTATCGTAGCAGCCAGTGTCAGTCTGCATTATTCGACTATTTTTGGTCGCGATGCCGGTGTCTGCCTTTTAATCGGTATGCTTTTTATTAAGTTACTTGAAACCCGTCAGTATCGCGATGCGATGATCATGATCGCACTGAGTTACTTTGTAATCCTGACGAACTTACTTTACACACAAAGCATACCGACAGCGCTCTATATGCTACTGGTTGTATTTGTTATCACGGTTGCATTGATTACGGTGAACTCCAGTGCCGGCGTCGTTAGCTGGCGTGAGAAATTGCGTATTGCTCTGCCATTAACCTTGCTGGCATTGCCGTTGATGGCACTGCTGTTTGTATTATTCCCCCGCATACCCGGACCAATTTGGGGTTTGCCACAGGATGTTTATGCGCCTCGAACCGGAATGAGCGACACCATGTCACCGGGCACAATCAGTCAACTTGCACTGTCGGACGAAGTGGTATTCCGGGTCAGCTTTACAGATAAGATACCTTCCAAACAGCAATTATATTGGCGCGCACTGGTGCTGACCGACTACGATGGTCGAACCTGGCGCGCTGCGAATAGCAGCGATAAATCCAGCGCACACTTGCTGATCAACGGTTCTGCAACAGAATATACGGTTACGCTTGAACCGCATCAACAACGCTGGCTGTTCGCGCTGGATATGCCGGTAATGGATATTCGCAACAAACCGCCTGCCGGTTTGAACATGAATATTAATTCCGCTGCATTGCTGTTTGCATCGCATCCTATTGTAAGCCTGTCACAGTATCGGATTAACTCCTATACCCGTTATCTGCTCAGTCCTGTTCTATCCAATTCGGAACGAGATCAGAATCTACGCCTGCCCGCTTACAATCCGCGCAGCGCCAGACTTTCACAGAGCTGGCGAGCTGAAGGTTTAAATTCACAACAAATTGTAGCGAAAGCATTAAAGTTATTTCACGACGAGTTTACCTACACACTGCGACCGCCGATATTAGGTCAAAATATTGTTGACGAGTTTTTATTTGATACCAGACGCGGATTTTGTGAACACTTTGCCGGATCATTTGTGGTGTTGATGCGTGCTGCCGGAATCCCGGCACGCGTTGTTACCGGCTATCAGGGCGGCGAATTGAATCCCATCGGTGACTATATGCTGGTGCGACAGGCCGACGCACATGCCTGGGCCGAGGTCTGGCTGGTTGATCAAGGTTGGGTGCGCATTGATCCAACCAGTGCTGTTTCACCACTTCGTATCGAACGCGGTCTCGATCAGGCAATTCCTGTTCGTGATAATCCGAGATTTCTTCTCCGCAACAACAGCCAGTTAATAGCCAAACTGGGGTTGCTTTGGGACTCAGTCAACAATCGATGGAACGGATGGGTGCTGGGCTATGGTCCTGAAATGCAAAATTTGTTTTTAAAATATCTTGGCATCCAGAACACGGCTGCCTATAACCTGGTTCTGATTCTCACGATATTACTGGCGATGGCATTAGCCGTAATAGCCGTTATCAGTTTGAGAAAACGACGCCCTGAGCAACCAGATTATGCGCAACAAATATATCTTCAATTATGTAAAAAACTCGCCAAAGCCGGCCTGCAAAAAAAACATTATGAAGGCGCGTCAACATTTTTAGCTCATATCCACAACAGCAGTCCTGATCTTGCCGGACAGCTAAAGCCTGTTTTCAATTTGTATATTGATTTGCACTACCGACCGCATGTCGGTGCTGCTGCTGATACAAAAAAATTCAAGCAAATGGTTCGACAATTACGTCTCGAGAAGCAACAGAAAACCTTGTCTTAAAGAATTTCTGACTTACAGCCTGTTGGAAAAAATCTGCGCCAAGCTTTGCTGCATATGTTCGGTGGAATAAACGGGTTTAAATGAATGTCCCTGCTTTAAACAAAATCTAAGCCATTTATAAAGAAACCGATTTAAACTCCAGCGGTTGGCGAGAGTATTGAGTGATGGATCCTGGCAAAAACGGTATCCTCTACTGCCATTGCGATGCAGATAATGACGATGCAATACCCCGCTGATAACTTCTGCAACGCGCGCATCGCTGTATAAACGTATCTGCAAATCAGGCGCCCAATAATCCTGGGCCGATTCCTGAAAACAGTAACTCAGGAAAAATGTTTTTGTGTATTTGCACTTTTCGATCAGATTGAAGTGTAAGTCCATGCCATCCGGCATTATCGACACAGCCTGCTCCCCCAGTATCTCCATCTCCGGAATCAAACGGCGCAAATTGAGATAATTGAGCTCATACAACTCCATTAAACCGCTGAATTTCCGGTTTAATGCGTCATATCGAACCCGCTGTGTCATCACTCTTTGCATATGGACATCATCGAAAAGCTCAATTCAGCGTACATGATAGGCATTTAATTCGATGACGACCAGCCTTGACAAACGGGTATTAATGAGGCGGTAGGATATTTTTCGGTTTTTTTTCAAACAAAACTTGCTAGTCGAACGAATTTATTGATAATTGTCGCCACTTTATCAATCACGGAAATTTAATGGCCAAAGAAGAACATATCGAAATGCAGGGTACGGTGGTCGAAACACTGCCAAATACCATGTTTCGCGTCGAACTGGAAAATGGGCATGTGGTAACGGCGCATATTTCCGGCAAGATGCGCAAGCACTATATACGCATTCTGCGTGGGGATCAGGTGACCGTTGAAATGACGCCCTATGATCTAACCAAAGGCAGGATTACCTTTCGTAACAAGTAATGAGTGGCGTTCTCACGTCGCTGTAAGCGTTTCCAGCTCTTCCAGATCGAACATCAGTTGGCCAGCCTCAAACCGGATCTTTAACCGACCGCCTTTTGATAAACGACCAAATAACAGCTCATCCGCCAATGGTCGCTTGATGTGATCCTGTATGACGCGTGCCATCGGCCGTGCACCCATCTTGGGATCGAACCCTTTCTCCGCCAGCCATTCGCGCGCGCTTTCGTCAACGGTCAGGCTCACATTGCGCTCTTCCAGCATATGCTCCAGCTCAATGATGAATTTATCGACCACGTTGGCGATATTGCGTGCATCCAGTGATTTGAACTGAATAATGGCATCCAGGCGATTACGAAACTCGGGTGAAAAGAGCTTATTGATCGCTTCCATGCCATCGGTGGTGTGATCCTGCTCAGCGAAACCCATGCTGCGACGGCTCAATTGCGCCGCCCCTTCGTTGGTCGTCATAATCAATATCACATTGCGAAAATCCGATTTGCGACCATTATTATCGGTCAGGGTACCGTGATCCATAACCTGCAATAACAGGTTGAAGACGTCCTGGTGCGCCTTTTCGATTTCATCGAGCAACAGGACCGCATGCGGATGCTTGATAATGGCCTCAGTAAGCAGTCCTCCCTGGTCAAATCCAACATAGCCCGGAGGAGCACCGATTAATCTGGAAACGGTATGCCGCTCCATATATTCCGACATATCAAAACGAATCAGCTCAACACCCATAATATGCGCCAGTTGCCGGCTGGCTTCGGTCTTGCCAACACCGGTCGGGCCGGAAAACAGAAATGAGCCGATGGGCTTGCCCGCTTCACGTAAACCGGAGCGTGCCATCTTAATGGCGGTCGTCAGTGAATTGATCGCTTCGTCCTGACCGAATATCACCATCTTCAAGTTATCATCAAGACGACTTAAAGACTCAACATCGGAAGCGGAAACATTTTTCGGCGGAATTCGAGCAATCTTGGCAACGATATCCTCGATATCATGCACATTAATGGTTTTCTTGCTGGTCGTACCGCTTTTGCGGCTCATGCGTCTTAAGGCACCGGCTTCATCGATAACATCGATTGCTTTGTCCGGTAAAAAGCGATCATTAATAAACTTGGCCGACAGATCGGCGGCTGATTTCAGGGCATCCGCCGTGTAACGAACGTCATGATGTTCCTCAAATTTCGATTTAAGCCCCTTGAGTATTTCAAAGGTCTGATCAACGCTGGGTTCCGGAATATCAATTTTTTGAAAGCGCCGCGATAAGGCACGGTCTTTTTCAAAAATGCCGCGATACTCCTGATAAGTGGTCGAACCGATACACTTAATGTCGCCCGACGCCAACACCGGTTTGATAAGATTGGATGCATCCATCACACCACCGGATGCTGAACCGGCACCGATGATGGTATGTATTTCATCGATAAACAGTATGGCATTCGCCTGTTTCTTAAGCTGGTTAATGATGCCTTTCAGGCGTTTTTCGAAGTCACCCCGGTATTTTGTACCCGCCACCAACGCGCCCATATCCAGCGCATAAATGTTCGATTCGAGCAGAATATCCGGAACGTTGCCTTCGACAATATGTTTTGCCAAACCTTCTGCAATGGCGGTTTTACCGACACCCGCTTCACCCACCAACAGTGGATTATTTTTTCTGCGCCGACACAAAACCTGGATCGTGCGTTCCAGTTCCAGTTCGCGACCGACTAAGGGATCGATCTTGCCGTCGCGTGCCAGTTGATTCAGATTGGTTGCAAATGATTCCAGCGGATTGCGGCTGGGTGCGTCTTCATCGGCAAACTTATTTTCACTTTCTGCAGCATCTTCTTCATCAGGCTGGTTTTCAGAAAATCCATGTGAAATAAAATTCACCACATCCAGCCGGGTTATATCGTGTTTATTCAGTAAGTACACAGCATGAGACTCCTGTTCGCCAAAAATTGCGACCAGAACGTTCGTGCCATTAACTTCTTTCTTGCCGGATGACTGCACGTGAAATACTGCGCGTTGCAATACGCGTTGAAAGCCCAATGTTGGTTGAGTTTCCCGGTGATCGTCTTCGCGCAAAATCGGCGTATTCTGTTCGAGATAGACACCAAGTTCCTGACGCAATTTGGCAACATCAACACTGCAAGCCTGCAGCACATTAACAACCAATGTATTATCCAGCAAGGCGTACAAAAGATGCTCGACTGTCATAAATTCATGCCGACGTTCGCGTGCACTTTTAAACGCCTTGTTCAGCGTCAGTTCAAGATCTTTACTCAGCATTTCGTCACCTTCCCTCTACAATAAAAACAGCGCGCGTTCCTTTGCGCTTAATCCACTTCTTCCATGACACACAGCAAGGGATGCTGATGTTCACGAGAATAATGGTTGACCTGCGATACCTTGGTCTCGGCGATATCATGAGTATAGATACCGCAAACACCTTTACCACTGGTATGCACGTTTAGCATTATCTGAGTTGCTTTATGTCTATCCATACCGAAAAAAACCTGTAATACCTCAACCACAAACTCCATTGGTGTGTAATCGTCATTTAACAAGACCACCTTGTACAAGGGTGAACGTTTGAGTTTTGGCTTTTCTGCCTCAACTGCCAAACCATTCGAGTCATGGCGTTCCTGTTCGCGATCACTCATAGCAATATAGCTTACTTAAGGTTGACCATTCGCGAAGCATTCACATTCAGGCCATGTATTTAACGATGGCGTCTGCAAAGACCGAACACTTCACCTCATTCGCATTATCCATCAATCTGGCGAAATCATAGGTGACGGTCTTCGCAGCAATCGCACCCGATATGCCCTTGATGATTAAATCGGCAGCTTCCTTCCATCCTAAATGCCTCAACATCATTTCGGCGGATAAAATAAGGGAACCGGGATTCACCTTGTCCTGACCGGCGTATTTGGGTGCAGTCCCGTGCGTTGCCTCAAATATTGCAATCTCGGAACTCAGGTTTGCACCGGGAGCTATACCAATTCCACCGACCTGTGCCGCTAAAGCGTCAGATATGTAATCACCGTTTAAGTTCAGGGTGGCAATCACGTGGTATTCGGCCGGACGCAGCAAAATCTGCTGCAAAAAGGCATCCGCAATGACATCTTTTATGATGATCTCACGACCCGATTTGGGGTTTTTAAGAACGTGCCAGGGGCCGCCGTCCAGGGGCTGGGCGCCGAATTTTTTTGCAGCAACCTGATATCCCCAGTCTTTGAAAGCGCCCTCGGTGTACTTCATGATATTGCCTTTGTGCACCAGGGTGACCGTCGGCTTATCGTTATCGATCGCGTACTGGATGGCCTTGCTGACCAGGCGCTGCGTACCCTGCTTCGAAACCGGCTTGATGCCAATGCCGCAGTTCTCCGGAAAACGAATCTTCTTCACTCCCATTTGCTCGCGCAGAAAAGCAATGACTTTTTTGGCTTCATCGCTGTCGGCCTGCCACTCGATACCGGCGTAAATGTCCTCCGAATTTTCGCGGAATATCACCATATCCGTTTTGCCCGGTTCACGAACCGGACTGGGTACGCCCTCAAACCAGCGTATCGGGCGCAAGCAAACATACAAATCCAACAGCTGTCGCAATGCGACATTCAACGAACGAATACCACCACCGATCGGAGTGGTGAGCGGGCCCTTGATTCCAACAACAAATTCTTTGAACGCATCCAGCGTTTCATCCGGTAACCATTGATCATCGCCATAGGTTGCGACCGCTTTTTCTCCCGCATAAACCTCGGTCCAGGCAATCGAGCGCTTACCGCCATAAGCCTTCTTCACCGCGGCATCAACCACTGTCAACATCGCGGGAGTGATATCAACACCAATTCCATCACCCTCGATATACGGGATGAGCGGGCGAGCCGGTACATTCAAAGAACTATCGGAATTGACGGTAATCTTCTCACCGTCCGCAGGGACCACTATTTTGTTAAAAGCCATTAATCCTGTTACTCCTTGTGGGGTTTATGTTCAGCAAAACGGGCGCCATTATATACCGAACTGTACTGTGCCGGGTGAGAGCGTGCTGAGTATCACCTGGTACGATTTTTCAAGCTTAATCCATACAAAATGTGTGGCCAGGGTTTAATTGACTGCAACACATTGTTTCAGTTTTCCGCTAAAAACTACTACTATTGGATTTCTTAATAATCACCCAATTACTCAATCATATTCTGGATTAAGAATCATGGGACAAAACTCCAGCCGCCTAAAACAGTTACGCGCATTTGTGCAAACGGCACAAACGGACAGTATTTCTGCTGCGGCTGAAAGGCTTGGTTTAAGTCAGCCTTCAATATCACTG
The DNA here is from genome assembly GCA_016928055.1 of Gammaproteobacteria bacterium. GTDB lineage: Bacteria > Pseudomonadota > Gammaproteobacteria > HTCC5015 > HTCC5015 > JAFGLM01. The sequence continues at coordinate 99,519 of JAFGLM010000034.1, read as the reverse complement.
CAAATCAAGGGACTGGAAGAAGAACTCAAAACCATTCTTTTTGAGCGGCGGGGACCAAAAATTAAAATTACGCCGGCCGGTAAGATCCTGTTCGAGCTGGCATTGCCACTGGTTGAAGGCATGGACAGACTCGGGGACGTGTTCGCTTCACGCCTTGGCGATGTTGAAACCGGTAACCTGGATATTGCAGCCGGTGAAGCGACCATCCTCTACATCCTGCCGAGTATTGTGGAAGCTTTTAGTAAAAAATTTCCCAATATCAAACTGCGCCTGCGCAACGTAACCGGCCGCAATGGCATGGCCTTGCTGCGCCGTGACGAAGCCGATTTTGCGGTTGGTTCGATGATCGAGCGGGTTGAAGATATGAATTACTACCCGATTTTCACCTTCGACCCGGTTCTGATTGCGCCCCGCGGGCATCCGCTGGCAAAAACTGCGCAACAACGTTCGCTGACCCTGGAAGATATCAGCCCCTATGGACTGATTCTGCCGCCACGCCACTTAAGTACCTGGACCATGGTCAAGCTGGCGTTCCAGCAATATAACGTTCCTTACAACGTCACGCTGGAAGCCGGTGGCTGGGAAGTCATTAAAAAATATGTCGAACTGGGCATGGGTATTTCCATTGTGACCAATATCTGCCTGACCGGGACTGAAAAGCTGGTGGTAATTCCGCTGGATGAATATTTCCCCAAACGCTCCTACGGTGTTGTCATGCGCCGCGGCAAGTTTATTTCACCACAGGCCAGGCGCTTTCTGGAAATCATGGATCCCGATATTACGCAAAAAATGGACGAATCCATCGCCAGAGAAATCACCAGCGACTTTCTAAGATGAGTGACGATCTGCATATCACCGTTGCCGTCATTGTTGAGAAGGACGGCAAGTTTTTAATGGTTGAAGAAATGTGTCGTGGGAAGCGGGTCTTCAATCAACCCGCCGGACATGTTGAAAACGGCGAGAGCCTGGCGGCGGCAGCCATCCGTGAGACCTTTGAAGAGACCGGCTGGCACATTGCGGTCGATAGTGTGGTTTCAATTTATCGTTGGCGCGTGCCGGATAGCGGCGAGACATTCTTTCGGATTGCTTTTACCGGACAGCTGCTTGAGCACGATCCCGATCAGCTACTTGATGAGGGTATCTTGCGCGCAGTCTGGATGTCGCCGGACGAATTACAACAGGCAGCCGATCAATTGCGCAGTCCGTTGGTTATGCGCGGAGTTAACGACTTTCTTAAGAATATTCGGTATCCGATTGATTTAATTGTAGATATGTAAAATAAATGCCTCTAAAACAGCGCGTTATTGTAGGTATGTCGGGCGGCGTTGATTCGTCGGTTGCCGCATTGCTGTTATTGGAACAGGGCCATCAGGTGGAAGGCCTGTTTATGAAAAACTGGCAGGAAACCGACGACCTCGCCTATTGCAGCGCTCAGCAGGACCTGGAAGACGCTGAACAGGTTTGCGCGGATCTGGAAATCCCGTTGCATACCATTAATTTTTCGCATCAATACTGGGACCGCGTCTTTACACATTTCCTGAATGAGTACCAGGCCGGTCGTACACCGAATCCAGATGTGCTCTGCAATAAGGAAATCAAATTCAAGGCTTTTCTTGATTATGCTCTGCGCCTGGGTGCCGACAAGATCGCGACCGGGCATTACGCCCGTGTGACGAAAAACCAGCACGGCTATCAACTGCTAAAAGGCGTCGATGCCAGTAAAGATCAAAGTTATTTTCTGCATCTACTCGGCCAGCATGAATTATCGTATTCCCTGTTCCCGTTGGGTGAGCTGGAAAAAGCCAACGTGAGAGAGCTGGCAACACAAGCCGGTTTCGTTAATCACGAGAAAAAAGACAGTACCGGTATCTGCTTTATAGGCGAACGTCGATTTCGGGATTTTTTAGCCCGTTATCTGCCGGCCCAGGCGGGTGAGATTGTTACCCTGGACGGTAAGATCGTTGGTAAACATGCCGGTGCGCTTTACTACACGATTGGGCAACGAGAGGGCCTTGGCATTGGCGGTCTGACAGAGTCCACTGAAGAGCCCTGGTACGTCATTGAGAAAGATGTAATAAAAAATCAACTCATTGTGGTGCAAGGTCATAATCACCCCGCCCTGTTCCACCGACAGTTAATCAGTGGGCCGCTGCACTGGATCAACGCCCAGCCGGAAACCTTGCCGTTTCGATGTCAGGCCAAAATTCGTTATCGGCAATCGGATCAGAATTGCCGGCTCACCGGTTGGTCTGAAGATTCAGCGTCTATCGAATTTGACGAAGCGCAACGGGCAGTAACCACCGGGCAATCGATTGTTTTCTATCGGGATGACGTCTGCCTCGGAGGTGGTATCATTGAACGGTTATAAAGGGTTGGGGTATGACGATAAAAAATCTCAGTAATCAGGTCATTGCGTTGGCCGGCGCATATCAAGCCTGCCAACAGGTTAAGAGCGTCGCTTGGCAAGGGCGCTGCGAATCGGATGTGTTGGACACCGCTGTTGGCAGCGTCTTCAAAGTTAATGCGGCCAGTCTCGATGCGGTTTACGACGGTCAGGGTAATATTCGACACGGACTGCAGATTCTCGCGCACGAGCTGGATTCCCGAACGGCTCGGCCGGACAGCGAGTTAACCCGCTACGTTCTGAATTTGTCATCGATTGAAAGAAAATTAACCAGGCAGCCGAATATCGCAGCAACCATCAGGCAAGCTATTGCCGGTGCCACAACACAACTGCAGCATTTTGGCAGTCAACACCCGAATACATTGGCGGCACTCGCGGATATCTATCAACGTACGATCAGTCAGCTAAAACCGCGTGTTATGGTTAACGGTGAGCGCATCCATTTATCAAACGAAAATAATGTCACTAAAATTCGCACTTTATTGCTGGCAGGCCTGCGCTCAATGGTGTTATGGCGGCAATGCGGTGGAACCCGGCTTGGCTTTATAATACGACGTCGTCATTATTTTCACGAAGCAAACAGTTTATTGGCAGCTAATCCTGAACCCAGGAGTTCATCATGACCGACGGTCAACTGTATCAGGTTGTTTTTGATGGAACACTAACCGGAAAAATCGCGAGTGACAAAGTCAAACAAAACCTCGCGGCGATGTTTAAGATGAGCGCGACCCAGGTTGAAGCGCTGTTCAGCGGCAAACCGATTGTCATCAAACGTAATGTTGATGAAGATACTGCCACAAAATATAAATTAGCATTTCAAAATGCCGGCGCGATATGCACATTGGTTGCGGGTAACACGACGCAAAGCCCTTCCGCTGCACCGGTGACAAGCTCTGTTAGTCGTGCGACCGGCCGTATGGCAGGTAAAGATATCGTAAACAAAAAGATCCCTGCCGATCTCGGTGGTTTGAGTATGGGTAAAGTCGGCGAGAATATACCCACGAAAAGCATTGAACCTGAATATGAGCTGCCCGATTTGTCGGAGCTAAGCCTGGCAGCTGAAGACGGCTACCTCACCAATCCCAGTGATATTCCCGAGCCCAAGGTCAATATCAAAGGACTCAAAATGGAGGATATCGATTAAGCATTGTTATTTTTTCTATGCCGCTTTTTCAGTTTTTTGACCAGTTTCTTAATACAGGTTTTTAGTGGTTTTCTGTCCAGCTTGCGTAACGCTTTTTTCGAATCGATCAGCAGGCGCTTGCGAAATTTACTCTCCGGATACTTGCCCACCAGTTTTCTGATATGCATCGGGTAAACAATCAATCTGACCTTGCCGCGATTGGTTTGCACCTCACCTTCAACCGGTGCGATATCCTTATCAATGTTACCTAGAATACCGGCTTCCTCAAACGCTTCCATCATCGCCACTTTCTTATCGGACAAAGAAGCTTCAGGCTGCCCCTTGGGGAAAATCCAGCGTGTGCCCTTGCGGTTGGTAACTAATACTATCCAGATTTGATCACGATGGAATTCATAAGCCAGAACCCCTAGTTGTCTACGAAGACGCATGCACCGTTAATCCTGTGTAATTGATAGATTGAATCGATTGTAGGCAAGGCATGAGCTAAAGTCGCGCATTTAAACAGCATGGACAATAGTTATACAACAAGCGGATTTATTAGACTTTACACGCCAAGTAACCGTAGCTTACAGCGACCACCGGCATACTAACTAAAACTCAATTACCACAGCACTCATCGTACTAAAACCGATAAAATTATACATTATGTATAATATATTACAGCGACACTATTAATTTTACACATTAATAAATATATTTATCTAATTGTTTATTATAGTTTTTATCTGGGCTATAGACGAGTCGTTATTTGTTTGCTTTTGTTATACTCCTACTATAAAATTGCGATAAATGTACAAGCTTATGTATAGGTTTTATCCGTGAACCAACAGACAAAATATTCAATCACTTTACTGAGCCGACTGGTCTTAGGGGTTTTGGGCGTGTGTTTTCTCACCACCGCTAAATCCATGGAGATTCCTGCGCCGTTACAGGACGACCCATCCCTGCGCCTGCAACCACTCGGAAATGCGACGGTACGCTGGATGGGATTTGCAATTTACGATGCGGCACTTTGGTCTGCAAACGAAATGTTTGACGGCCACACCTATTCCGAGCCCGTCTTGCTAAGCATCACTTATCGAAAAAACATTTCAATTGATCAGTTGCTCTCCGCTACAGATAAACAATGGCGTAAGTTGGATGTTGCAGACCAGGTCAAGCGTCAACGCTGGATACAGGATTTGAAAGCGATTTGGCCTGATGTTTCGCCCGGTGATGTAATTGCCTGCTTTGTTATGAAAAACGGTGAAACCCGATTCTACAACCGAACCACCCTGCTCGGCTCAATCGAAGACCCGGATTTCGGGCCTGGTTTTCTTGCGATCTGGCTTTCACCCGATAGTCATTTTCGCAATGCACGCAAAAATTTGCTTGGCATAGAGGAGATCTGATATGTCCAATAAACCAGGCAATACCTGCGTACAAAAAAAACCAATCAGTTCAAATCTGCTTTATCTGGGGCTGTTGACTATTTTTTGTTTAATTGGCGTAAGCGCCTGCTCAGCAAAAATTACCGATTATAAAAACTCTGAGCCGGTTTTAGATCTGCAAAAATATTTTCAAGGCGAACTGATTGCCTGGGGTATATTTCAGTCTCGTAGCGGTGAAGTGAAAAGACATTTTAAAGTAAATATGACGGCAGTCTGGAAAGGTAATATTTGTACGCTCGAAGAAAATTTCCTGTTTGATGATGGTGAGCAACAGCAACGCACCTGGACGATTACCAAGCTTGATGCTCACCGTTACAGCGGCGTGGCTGGAGATGTTATTGGCGAAGCAGTCGGTGTATCCTACGGCAACGCGTTAAACTGGCGATATGTGCTTGAGCTACAAGTTGATGGCAAGCGTTATAAAGTCAATTTCGACGACTGGATGTATCTAATTAGTGATGACACTCTAATTAATCGTGCCAGAGTCACAAAATTTGGTTTCAGAGTAGCCGATGTAACCCTGTTTTTCAAAAGAAAATGACTGAAATCATCACCAGCAACAACGAACGGGAAGAACGGTATCCGATACGTACTGTATCGTCTTTAACGGGCATACAAACCGTTACTTTGCGTGCCTGGGAAAGACGCTATAAGCTTATCCAGCCAATACGCACGACAACGGGGCATCGCCTTTATAGCCGCGAAGATGTGGAAAAAATTCGTAAAGCCGCGGGTTTGCTTGAGAAAGGCATTAATATCAGCCATGCCGTGCAGATTTTAAATAACCCGGATTTCTCCGATCCGGCTAACTCCGATTTATCGGCTACCTGGATTCTGTTTCAACAACAAATACTGGATGCGACTTCCTGTTTCGATGAAAAAAAACTTGAAGAAATTTACCAACGCGCGCTCTCTGTCTATCCCATTGCTACCGTTATCCGCAAGCTGATTATCCCGGTGCTTGAGGCTCTGGGAAACAAGTGGGACAAAACCACAAGCGGTATAGCTTGTGAACATTTCTTTTCGGTTTTTTTGCGTAATAAGCTTGGAGCACGTTTTCATCACAGAAGCCACAACAATACCGGCCCTAAACTGATATGCGCTTGTCTGCCAGGAGAACATCATGAAGTGGGTTTGCTGCTTTTTTCCCTGGCCGCCGATGAAGCCAACTATCGGCAAATACTCCTAGGCGCAGACATGCCGATTCCGCATCTTGCCGAGGCGGCTATCAAATCTTCTGCAGAAGCTATTATTTTATCTGGCAAGTGTACGACCGATTTGAGTCTTATCACTAGACTCATAAAAAACCTCATTGCTTCAACTATTATTCCCGTTTTTATCGGCGGTGATGTATCAATTAATTTCGAGTCCGAAATGAAATCCGCAGGGGCGATTTTTCTCGGCAATGATATACAAAATGGAATTCTCATTCTAAATGAAAAACTAAAAACCCGACCCGCTAAAATCAGGTATGGCAACTGATATGAACAATGTAACAGACAATCTTATGCAGTTATTTAACCGATTCCCTGAAGTCACTGCAAATGAGATGGCATCGATTTACGCTGATCACGCAGTATTTGAAGACCCTGTTACACGAATCGAAGGACTTGACAATATCTACCGGTATTTTAAAAAAATATATCATGGTGTTATATCATGCCAGTTCCAGTATACCAAAGTAATCAAATCGAACAATCAGGCGGCGATAAGCTGGGTCATGACCTTACAACACAGAAAACTAAAACATGGCGATCCAGTAGTAATCGAAGGATGTTCGCTAATAACATACACCGACAAAATTCTATCACACCGTGATTACTTTGATCTGGGTGCAATGCTGTACGAAAACATTCCGTTGCTTGGATCAGTAACGCGATACATTAAAAACCGGATGCATCAATAATGGACACAGGATACTTTAAAAATAAAAGAGTCTGGATTACGGGAGCATCAAAGGGCATCGGTAGAGCACTCGCGATCGAATTAACTTCACGTGGGGCGAAATTAGCACTTAGTGCGCGTAATAAACCCGAACTTATTGAACTGGTTGCAGAAATTGGTGAAGATAAAGCACTTGCTGCCCCCCTGGATGTCACGGATAAAGAATCAAATATTAAAACCATCAATGATATTGCAGCGAAATTGGGGGGAATTGACATCGCTATCCTGAATGCCGGCACGGCTGAGTATGTCGATGTATCGCAATTTGACAGCACGATATTTGAACGACTTATGCAAACCAATTTTATGAGCATGGTATACGGCGTCGAAGCGGTTTTACCCTATTTGCGACAATCAGCTGCTCCGCAGATCGTCGCATTAAGCAGCACGGCTGCTTATGCAGGTTTACCCAGAAGTGAAGCCTATGGTGCAACAAAAGCAGCCATCAAAAATATGTTTGAAGGACTCAGAATCAGTCTGATTCCGGAAAATATCGCAGTTTCCATAGTCTGCCCGGGTTTTGTTAAAACTCCACTAACCGACAAAAATGATTTTCCAATGCCAATGCGTATAGAGGCGAAAAAAGCCGCTGCAATTATCGCCAATGGTGTTGCCGCCAAAACCGAAGAAATACATTTCCCCAAATTCTTTAGTTTAAGTTATAAATTTTTGTCTTCTTTACCCAGCTCCTGGTACACACGGTTAATCAATAAAATGGTGTTAAATCCATGAGAATCGCAATTATTGGTACTGGTATATCCGGCATGGTTGCAGCGCACAAGCTTTACCGTGATCACGATATCGAGATATTTGAAGCCAATAATTACGTTGGCGGGCACACCAATACTGTTAATGTGGTGCATGATGGAAATAATTACGCCATTGATACAGGCTTTATCGTGTTTAACGACTGGACCTATCCGAATTTTATTAACATTATTAAATCAATTGGCGTTGAATATCAAAATACCGATATGAGTTTCTCTGTCAAATCGCAGCGCTATAACCTGGAATACAGCGGCAGCAGCCTGAGCACGATGTTTACACAAAAACGCAATTGGTTGAGACCTTCCCACTACCTGATGTTACTTGAGATACTCAGATTTAACTGGCAGGCACCAAACGTTTTATATGAAGCCCATTACTCTAAAACACTAGGTGACTATTTACATAGTCATCGTTATTCACGTTATTTCATGGACAACTATATTATCCCCATGGGATCCGCTATCTGGTCAACTGACCCTAAGCTTATGCTTGAATTTCCGGCCAGAACATTTATTGGTTTTTTTAAAAATCATGGATTACTTAGCATCAACAATCGTCCACAGTGGCACGTTATTAAAGGTGGTTCAAAATCCTATATTGGAGAACTGATTGCGCCTTTTCGGGATCGTATCCATCTTAACGCGCCTATATCCAGAATCGATAGACGTTCCGGGTTGGTAAAAATAACCATGACTAGCGGCGAGAGCCGCTCCTTTGATAAAGTCTTTATAGCGTCTCACAGCGATCAGGCATTGACCATGTTGCAGGATCCCTCCCCGGCCGAAAAAGAAATCCTTGGAAGTATTCGATATCAGCACAACGAAGCCGTTTTACACACCGACAGCAGCCTGCTTCCGACCCGACCTTCAGCCTGGGCGGCCTGGAATTATTTTGTGCCAAATAATGGTGATCGCGTCATTCTCACCTACAATATGAATATTTTACAGAGCCTGGACAGTGAAACCGTGTTTTGCGTTACCCTGAACAATACCGATGCAATTGATCCGAAACGGATACTTCGTAAAATAAGCTATGATCACCCTGTCTTTGACCAGACTGCAATTAATGCGCAAAAAAGGTGGTCTGAAATCAATGGTGTTAATAACACTTACTATTGTGGTGCATATTGGGCCTACGGATTTCATGAAGATGGTGTGAACAGCGCGTTACGTGCCGTTAATTTATTTATCAATAACGAAGATTATGAAGAGTTGCGTTTTCAGCGGGCAAGTTAGGCATCGACGCTTTGGTGCACGAGCGAATACTTTCAGGTATCCGCTATTTATGCTGTATCTTGATCTCGATGAGCTGCCAGAGATATTTAACCAGCGTTGGTTGTGGTCCGCAAAAGGTTTCTCCTTAGCCTGGTTTCGCCGTGAGGACCATTTATTTGATAAAAATATCGATTTAAGAACCGAAATCATAAATATTGTAAAAAAAGAAACCAATGAAATGCCATCGGGCGCGATTCGGTTACTAACGCATTTAAGATATGCAGGTTACTATTTCAGTCCAATTAGCCTCTACTACTGTTTCGATGAGAAAGATCAGGAGGTTGAATTTGTGGTCGCCGAAGTGAATAACACGCCTTGGGGGGAGCGTCATTGCTATGTTCTGGGAAGGCATAATAGTGAAAATAGTAAGAGACTACAGTATCGACATAAAAAATCGTTTCATGTTTCCCCGTTTATGGATTCGAATATGGACTATGTATGGCGACTCAGTAAGCCTTCCAGATCACTCGTTGTCCATATTGAAAATCATACCGACAATAGTATCCTTTTTGATGCTACCATGACGCTGCATCAAAAAACCATCACCGGATCAAACCTGGCTCGTGTATTGTTTTTTTATCCACTTATGACAGTGCAGGTAATTGTTTTGATATACTGGCAGGCACTCAAATTGTGGCTGAAACGCGTACCTTACGTTGCGTATGTAAAATCCTTTGATCCAGACAAAAATGTTTAATATGAAAGCAAATATTATCCCGGGTGAACCCGGTCTTAAATCAACTCAAAAGCAAAGCTGGCAGATCGATATTGTCAGACGCGCTGTAATAAAAAGACTGTCAAATATTGAGCATGGCCAGATCATCTTTCATGAGAATAACCGGCGATTGGTTTTTGGACGACGAACTGATAAATGCGATTTGAGCGTCAATTTAACAATAAAAAATCCGCACTTTTTTTCAAAAATCGCCTTTGGTGGCAGCATAGCGGCTGGTGAGACGTATATTCAGGGCTACTGGACCTGTGACGATTTAACGGGTTTGGTCAGAATAATGGTATTAAACCGTTCTTCGCTGCTCGCGTTAGAAAAAGGCATTGCTCATCTATCAAAACCTTTTAATTTACTTTTGCATTATTTACGGCGCAATTCCCGAGCCGGCAGCAAAAAAAATATTCAGGCACATTATGATATTGGCAACGATCTTTTCAGTCTGTTTTTGGACGAATCGATGATGTATTCGTCGGCGATATATCCTCACGAAAACTGCTCGCTTGAAGAAGCATCATTATACAAAATTGATCTGATCTGCAAAAAACTGAATTTGGGTCCGAACGATCATTTACTGGAAATTGGCACCGGTTGGGGCGCACTGGCTATACATGCATCTGAAAAATATGGTTGCCGAGTTACTTCCGCAACAATCTCCGATGAACAATTTAATTTAGCGCAAGAACGAGTTAATAAGGCGGGACTCCAGAACAAAATTGAAATTATAAAATGCGATTATCGCGACCTTGAGGGTCATTACGATAAACTGGTATCAGTGGAAATGCTGGAGGCTGTCGGGCATGAGTATTTTGATTTGTTTTTTAAAAAATGTTGCGAGTTATTAAAGCCGGATGGCTTAATGTTGCTGCAAACTATCACTATAGCTGATCAACACTACAGCTACGCGCGCAGATCAGTCGATTTTATTCAACGCTACATTTTTCCCGGTGGCTGTTTGCCTTCCGTTAGCGTGTTGTCCGATTGCATTGCGCGAGTTACCGACTTTCACCTATTACACCTCGCTGATTATAGTGAACACTATGCGAGAACTTTACGCGACTGGCGGCAACGTTTCCTAGCCAATGTTAATAAAGTTCGTGAACTGCAATACCCTGAAAGCTTCATCAGGCTTTGGGAATATTACCTTTGCTATTGTGAGGGCGGTTTTTCCGAAAAATCCATCGGCTTAGCACAAATCGTGTTAGGCAAACCTCTCAACCGGGATAATCCAGCATCCCTTTCGCTGTGAAATCCTCGTTACGTAACTTTGTTTTATTTCAAATCAGCTGGTTCGCCTGTGCTATCGGAATCGGTAATGATATCCCTGCGCTAAGCTATTTGGTAGTTGGTTCGGTAATCGTAATACATCTGTATTTATCCAACTACCGTCAGAGAGATGCTCTCTATTTGTTGATGGTGGGAATACTAGGGACTCTAGTCGATTCAGCTCTGGGATGGTTCGGAATTTTGAGTTTTTCCAATCAGTGGTTTTGCCCGCCATGGTTAACAGGTTTGTGGATGGCACTCGCCAGCACCATGCACTATTCCCTGTCCTGGCTTAATCGTAGACTGCTGCTAAGTTCCATATTCGGCGCCATCGGTGGGCCCGCCAGTTATTACGCAGGTATGAAGTTTGGTGCGCTGCAACTGGGTTCAAACACGCTGTATTGTCTGTTTATCCTGGCATTTATATGGAGCCTGATAGTTCCTTTTATGGTTCAGCTTGCATTTCCCTGGAATCCTGTTTCTAGAGCACGGTAGCATTAAAATACACGCCTTCCACCGTATCTTGAAAAATCGGGATTCGCCCATATTCGGTGGTAGTGTGTTTTACCAGATCAATCAAAGGTGACATGCAGCTGTGGTTTGCTAATGTTATCCCAATTAGAGTATAAATACGGTTTCAATAGCCCGGCATTAATAACCAATATAACCAGTATGCAGCGTGATTGCGTTTGATATCAAAATTGATCTGACTCAAAATCGCGATATCCGTTATTTCGGAATAACCGATACCAAATTAGCTGGATAAGGAGAGCAATATGCGCTTTTTTGTTTTATCCGTCCTGTTAGTAACATCCCTGTCTTTTGCGGATGATGCCGCCCTCCCCATTGAAACAGCAACGTTGCGAACCGTTACGGCCGAGCAGATATTTGACGGTACTCTGGAAGCGGTTAATCGTTCAACGGTCTCTGCGCAAACCGGTGGTCGTATTATCGAGCTGCCATTTGATGTGAATGACTATGTCGAAAAAGGGGCGGTTATTGTTCGTTTTCGTGATACCGAGCAGCGTGCCCGTTTCGATGCCGCTAAAAGTAACCTGAATGAAGCCGAGGTACGTTACGCTGAAGCCGATAAAGAATTCAAGCGCATCAGCGATGTGCAGAAGAAAGGTTTACTGTCGGTTGCCGCACTGGATACAGCTCGCGCCAATCTGGATGCGGCCCGCGCCAAACGCGATGCAGCACAAGCCAATCTAAAGCAGGCTGAAGAAGCACTGGAACAAACCGTTATTCGAGCACCCTACGCCGGGATCGTGGTTGAACGCCACGTTGAACTGGGGGAACTGGCAACCGTTGGCAAACCGTTGATGACCGGCCTCTCGCTTGAACATCTACGCGCGGTTGTCGATGTGCCACAGACTTTTATCGATAAAGTCCGTGCTCAACAAGCTGCCGCTGTTATTTTACCGGATGGACAAAGAGTGGCGGTTGAAAACCTGCGCATTTTTCCAAACGCCGATCCCGCTACGCACACTTTTCGCGTGCGTGCGCAACTATCGGTTGGTGAGCATGGTGTCTATCCCGGTATGCTGGTCAAAGTCGCTTTTGCGGTCGGTGAGAAACAGGAACTCACTGTTCCTGCAGACGCAGTGGTTCGCCGCAGTGAAGTCACCGCTGTTTATGTACGGGATGAATCGGGAGATCTGTCGTTGCGAGCGATTCGCGCCGGACATCCGACCGCAGACAATCGCATAGCCGTACTATCCGGGCTACAGCCGGGTGATCAGGTTGTGATCGATCCGATTAATGCCGGCATTCAGCTAAAACAAAAGGTAGCAGAGTAATGGACCTGCAACGTTTGGGTTTATCCGGCAACATCGCCAGAAGTTTTCTGCAAACTGAAATAACGCCATTACTGGCATTGGTCGGATTATTGCTGGGTTTCTTTGCGGTGATCGTCACACCGCGCGAAGAAGAACCGCAGATTGATGTTACCTTTGCCAATGTCTTTATTCCCTACCCCGGCGCGTCGGCGCGCGAGGTCGAACAACTGGTGACCACCGGTGCGGAACAAATCCTGTCTGAAATAGAAGGCGTTAAGCATATCTACTCTATTTCACGTCCGGGTATGTCGGTTCTGACAATCCAGTTCGTTGTAGGCGAGAAACGCACCGAGGCGATAGTGCGTTTATACAATGCACTCTACTCCAATCAGGACTGGTTACCGAATAATATTGCAATCGGGCAACCGTTAATTAAACCGAAGGGTATTGATGATGTGCCGATTGTCACCGGCACACTTTGGAGCCGTGATCCCAATATCGGTGCCCATGAATTGTTGCGCGTTGCGCACAGCATGGAAACCGAATTGCAGCGAGTGCCGGGTACACGCGATATCTATACCATCGGCGGCCCGGAACGGGCAGTAAACGTTGTACTCGATCCACAAAAACTGGCCGGCTATGGAATTGCCTTATCAGATTTACGCATGGCACTGGCCAGTGCCAACGCTTCCGCAGATGCCGGGCAGATTGTTGCAAATAATAAAGTGATACAGGTACAGGCTGGAACATTTTTAACTCGCGCCGAAGAAGTCGCTGATCTGGTTGTCAGTGTCCACGATGGACGACCCGTTTATCTGCGCGATGTTGCTGAAATTACCTTTGGACCCGATACACCTGAACAATATGTTCAACTCGGCCTGGGGCCGGCGAGTGATTTGCTAACCGGTGCGCCTGAGCTTAAAGCCGGCCAGCGTTTTCCGGCCATTACCATGGCAGTCGCCAAAAAACCCGGTGAGAACGCAGTTAATGTGGCAGACGCAGTGATCGAGCGTTTTCAACAATTGCGCGGCATATTCGTACCGGATGGCGTCGAAGCAACGGTTACCCGCAATTACGGCGCGACCGCCGAAGACAAAGCACAAACACTCATCAAGAAACTGATCTTTGCCACGGCTTCGGTCATTATCCTGGTGATACTGGCACTCGGTTGGCGTGAGGCGGTTGTGGTGGGTGCAGCGGTAGTGATTACCTTAACCATTACCTTGTTCGCTTCATGGGCCTGGGGTTTTACGCTAAACAGAGTTTCGCTGTTTGCACTGATCTTTTCTATCGGCATTCTGGTCGATGATGCGATTGTTGTTGTTGAAAACATACATAGACATCTACACCTTGGTGGTAAAACGCTGGTTGAAGCCATTCCACTGGCAGTCGATGAAGTGGGTGGTCCCACCATACTGGCAACCTTTACCGTTATTGCGGCATTGTTACCCATGGCGTTTGTCAGCGGATTGATGGGGCCGTATATGAGCCCGATTCCCATTAACGCTTCCATCGGCATGCTGATTTCACTGGCAGTCGCTTTTGTTTTTACACCCTGGTTATTTTTAAAACTATTCAGGCCATTAATTAAACCGGGGCATACCGACAATCATGCCGGCGATGAAGACCGTATCTATAAAAAATTGCACCACTGGTTTACCCAATACCTCACTCCCTTTTTGAGCAAAAACGACGGTCATCGCAATCGTCAGTATTTACTGGCGACTGTTCTCGGTCTGATTGTGTTTTCAATGGGTATGGTTGGCGTGAAATGGGTTGTGTTGAAAATGTTGCCGTTTGACAACAAATCCGAGTTCCAGGTTGTCGTTGATATGCCGGAAGGAACCCCGGTTGAACAAACGCAACGCGTCCTGGATGAACTGGCTAACCATCTTGCTGTAATTGATGAAGTCACTGATTTTCAAACTTATGCCGGCACTTCTGCGCCGATTAATTTTAACGGTCTGGTACGTCAATATTATTTACGCGCAGAACCCAATCTTGGCGATATTCAGGTCAATCTGGCGGACAAGCATATACGTGATCGGCAAAGTCATGAAATTGCAAAAGATTTGCGACCGGCGTTGGTGGAAATCGGTAAACAATTTAATGCCAATGTAAAAGTTGTTGAAGTACCGCCGGGGCCGCCGGTTTTCTCGCCACTGGTGGCAGAAATTTACGGACTCGATTATCACAATCAGATGCAGGTTGCAAAACAGGTACGTTCGATATTTTCTGAGACTAAAGACATCGTCGATATCGACGACACGATTGAAGCACCGCAGAAAAAACTGGTAGTCAGTATCGACAGACAGCGCGCTGCACGACTTGGGGTCAGTCAACAAGCTGTCGTTGCAGCCATAGCTACCGTTATCGGCGGTGAAAACGCATCTTACCTGCATGATTCACAGGCTCGCTATCCTATTCCAATTCGGCTTGAACTGCATCCGGGTGACAAAGCGGATATTGATACACTGCGCAAAGTTCGCGTTCGCTCCATGAATGGCCAACTGGTTCCGTTAGGTGAGGTATCCCGCTTTGAATTTACTACCCGCGATCAGGCTATTTATCATAAGGATTTGTTGCCGGTCGTATTTGTATTCGCCGATATGACCGGTAAACTCGACAGCCCCTTATATGGTATGTCGGAAATTTCATCGACACTGGATGAAATACCTGTTCACGGCAATAATATTATTCAACAGTACTGGATTAATCAGCCAATCAATCCCTATCAATCCAGTTTGAAATGGGACGGTGAATGGCAAATCACCTACGAAACTTTCCGCGATATGGGGCTGGCTTATTCAGTCGGTTTGATTCTGATTTATCTGCTGGTAGTCGCCCAGTTTCGATCCTACAGCATTCCGCTGATTATCATGGCACCGATCCCGCTTACGCTGATCGGCATTATGCCGGGGCACGCCTTGCTGGGCGCCGAATTTACCGCCACCTCCATGATTGGCATGATTGCATTAGCCGGTATTATTGTACGTAATTCAATTTTGCTGGTTGATTTTATCAAACAGGAAACAACTGCCGGTGTGCCTTTGCAGGAAGCAGTCATCCGTGCCGGCGCAGTACGCGCCAGACCGATTGCGTTGACAGCTCTGGCCGCCATGCTGGGCGCATTTTTCATCATAGACGATCCTATTTTCAGCGGTTTGGCGGTTTCCTTAATATTCGGTATCTTTGTGTCAACATTATTAACACTGGCCGTAATCCCTATTTTGTACTACGCGTTTAATTACAAAAAATATGGTTAGCCGGGAAAAAACCGCATTCAGTTAATGCGGTTTTTTCATAAGATCCATCGTTTCATCTTAATGATTCTGCTTGTTTTAGCGGAACACCGCGCCCTGTGTTTCCCCATGCCTGGTTTTTAAATCGTATTCACGCTCCAGATTTATGTACTTTTCGAGAGTTTGATGCCCTATCTGATTTGCCTTGTCTCCGAGTTGGTCACAGCTCTTTTCGGCGGATAGCTTTTCAATGCTGCGTTCTATCTGTGTCGCAGCACCCACAGCAAAGTTTCTGTGCCCTTGTTCATGTTTTTCCAATGCAACAAGATAGTTCAGCCATTTCTTATGTAGAACATCGTCTGCTTCGTTTGCATTAATCCATTGAGGATAGGTGTAATCAACATCCGAAAATGTTGTTACCGAAGCGATATAACATAATATATCGGTCTCGTCATATTTAAAACGCCAACGCACATTCCACTTTGTGATAGCATCATAGGTTTTTTCGTCTTCCCATTTTATACCCAGATTATCCATTTGCTGCCGCAATTCTGCAGCACTGAGTCCTTCGATGGTGTAATAATGGTATTGTTCTTTAATAACCGGAGTAGAAAAAACATTTTGAGAATAAATTGCCAATACTAGTGGGATCATTATGTGGATTTTCATTCGGAGTGCTCTACTGAACTATTTGTTTTTTCCCAATGCCTCGCGCACTTTTTTGCCAAGATCTTCTATCAGAAAGGGTTTTTGCAGAAAATGTACTCCTTCTTCCAGAACACCGCGATGCGCGATAACATTGGCGGTATAGCCGGATATGAACAAACGCCCAAGCTCCGGATAAAGTGATAATAATTTTTTCGCCAATTCGTGACCATCCATCTCCGGCATGACGACGTCTGTTACAAGCAGGTCGATTTTACCGGCATGCTCTTCCGCTATGCGAATCGCCTCGCCTGGCGTAGCTGCTGCCAATACTCGATAGCCCAGACTTTCCAGCATTCTTTTAGCGATATTCAGGATTGATTTCTCATCCTCAACAAGTAATACGGTTTCTTGTCCAATCATATTGACATCATCAGACTCGACTGATGTTTCCTTTTCTCCCGTTTCCGCATATCTTGGAAAATAAATTCTGAAGGTTGCCCCCGCTTCGGGTTCGCTATCGACATATACGAAACCACGATTCTGTTTCACGATCCCATACACCGTTGCCAATCCCAAACCGGTTCCTTCGCCGACATTTTTTGTTGTAAAGAACGGTTCGAATATATATTTACTGACTTCCTTGCTCATACCGCAACCATTATCTGAAACGGCCAGCATGACATATTCCCCCTGCTCCATCCCTATAGTATTCGAGCAAAATTTATCATCGGCGATGACATTCGATGTTTCAATCGTCACTTTTCCATTTTCTGCAATGGCATCCTTGGCGTTGACACATAGATTCGCCAGAATCTGATCGATCTGACCTGGATCCATCTTGATCTGCCAAAGTCCGCCCCCGGGTATCCAAACCAAATCAATATCTTCACCAATGATGCGTTGCAGCATTGCATACATACTGCTTACGGTATCGTTTAAATTAAGCAATATTGGCGTTACGGTTTGTTTCCTGGCAAACGCCAGTAATTGCCGGGTCAGATCAGCCGAGCGCTTTGCCGCTTTGTGGATCTCCTCTAAATCGGCATGCACCGGCAAATCCGGTGAAACCTGCTGTAAAGCAAACTCAATATTGCCAAGTATCACCCCCAACATATTATTAAAATCGTGTGCCACCCCGCCCGCCAGCCGACCAATCGATTCCATTTTTTGTGCCTGAGCCAATTGCGTCTGGAAATACTGCTTTTCTTTTTCGATTTGTTTGCGCGCAGTGACATCCTGGACTGTTGAAATCATAAGATTCTGATCCGAAATGGGAATGTTTTTTGCGCTGACAATCTTTTTTTCGTTTGTTTTTGTGGTGATTTCCAGATCCTCCCACGCCATTCTTTCTGTGTCGCCAGAGGAGATGTCGCCCATAATTCTCTCTTTTAAAACTTCACGCTTAATTGGATCCGGGTACACTTTATTGAAAAAATCAGCAACATTGGGAATATCGCTTTTTGGCCAACCGTAGATTTCTTCAAACTTTCTGTTCAAATACGTAACTTCACCGCTATCAATGTCATTAACGCCCAACCCGATGGGAAGATACTCCAGTATCGTTTCGATAAAATGGTTTCGGTTAATGAGTTCCTGCTGAATTGCAGCCTGTTGGGTTTCAGCCAGCTTGCGATCAGTAATGTCCTGCACCATGCCAAATATCACAACAGGCTTACCATTTTGATATTCAATATTTCCCTCAGTATGAACCGTTATAACCGCTCCGTCTTTGCGTATCAGACGATATTCATTTGGCACCAACTTTGTGGTGCTCGACGTAATAGAATCACTTAACCATTTCGTGACCCGCTCTAAATCATCGGGATGATGAATCTGGGTGTTGACATTATCGATATTGATGCTCTCGCTTTTATCGTATCCCAGCAAATCAAACATTCCATCTGACCAGATAACCTTTCCAGAATCGATATACCACGTAAAATCACCGATCCCGGCAAGGCGTTGCGCTTCAATTAATTTCGCACGGCTTTCCTGTAACGCGATCTCATTTCTTTTACGCGCGGTAATATCCTGATTGGCGCCATAGGTTTTAATTGTGCGGCCCGATTTATCCTTGACAACAAAAAAACGAACTGCAACATAACCTTCTTCATCATTACCGCGACGTATACGATGTTCAATTTGTCGACTGTAAGTTAAATCTTCGGTTTCAAGTGCATTTTTCATTTCCTGATCGATAATGTGTCGATCTTCCGGATACAGAAACTGTTCCGCATATTGCTCCGGTGTCAACTTATAACCACCGGCTTGCTCCGCTGTTGTTTTATATATCGAATAAAATTGATCGTTAAAAGTAAAGACGCCCTCATCAACATTAAATTCCCAGTAACCTATTTGCGCTATTTGACTTGCAGCGGCTAACTGCGCTTCGTTTTTGCGCGTGCGTTCCTCCATTAATTTCCGATCCGTTATGTCCTGGCGAATACCAAATATCGAGACAACTTCGCCTGCCGAATCCAGCAATGGTTCCATGGCGCAGAAAATCCAGCGTTCTGTGTTATCCGGCAAAATCAGACGATACTCTTGCCGTATTGATGTCCTGTTGGTCAGCGTTTTATGGAAATTGGAGTCAAATGTCTCTTTATCTTCCGGGTGCACCATCGCTTTGAATCCGGCGAATGTCAGCGGCCCTGACGCCGGATCACGCTGGCTAATTCTGTACATTCCTTCCGACCACCAACCGGTACCCGTTTTTATATTCATCTCCCAATTGCCCATATTGGCGAGTTGCTGAGCTGCCTTTAGAGAAATTTCACGTTTACGTAAATTGTCTTCAGTTTTCTTAAGTTCCGTAATATCCAACCCGTACACATTGACATAATCGGAATTCTTAATGGGAGCAATCGCCAGGGAATAGGTTCTACCGTCCAGTTCACATTCTGTCCTGATCACACTTTGCCTGGATAAGGCCTCCCTGACCAGATTAACCATGCGATCCGGGTGGTCAAATTGGCATTGCTCTAATAACGATTCACTGGCTCGATTCTGGAATAATATTTTTCCGTCTCTATCAAGCCGAAATACAGGGTTGGGGTTTTCAGTTGGAAATCTGGACAGGCTGACAATTTCTTCCTCAATATGTTTAATCCCGGTAATGTCCTGAGTGGTGCCGGAAAAAGTCATCAGTTCTTTCTGTTCGTTCTGCTGTAATTTTGATTTGGAAAGTAAAATGTGGACGGGGCCGAAATCAGGATTGGTTCTGTATTCAATTTCAAACGGTATATGTTTTTGCAGTAAACTATCGTGACATTCTCGCAATTTTTTTCTGTCTTCTGGATGCACATGCATCAGAAATTCATTAAATTCCGGCCTGCCTTTGGTCTCATCGCAATACAGTAAATGAAACATCTCATGTGACCATGTCCCTGTCCCGGTATTTGGATTCAACTGCCAACTACCCACTTTTGCAATTGTCTGCGCCTGTTCCAGATGCGCTTTACTCTCTCTTATCAAATTCTCCGTAATCTTGGTTTCGGTAATATCCCGTACAATTAATACAACGCCTATGATAAGTCCATGCTCACTCTTGAATGGCGAGTAAGTTACCCTCATCCAGCCGGATTTACCCATTTCCCGGTAACTGAAGGGGAATTCTGATGGTGGCGGGGACTGACCATCGAGTGTCAGACTAAGTTGTTCGATAACATCAGTCTCTTTCAGGAACGGGAATACCTCTTCCAGACAGCAACCTATAATATCATCCTGTGGCTTTCCGGTGAGTTGCTGCATATGGAGATTCCAGACCCGGCACTTCAGATCGGCATCAACAACAACGACACCTTCCTGTACGCTCTGAATGATCTGATGCAAATATTGTTCGGATGTATAAGGCTTCATTTTAAAGACGTGCGACTTTTATCCCTTTCTCTCACAAGTACAAGTAAGAAATTTCCTTAAGCAGTTTTGAAATAAGAATACTTTATCCGTATTAAACTTTATTTATGGCATTAGCTGTGCATTAATTAATTTTGTCGCTTTAGCGCCTTATAAACGATGGTATGCAATTCTTCTATATCCCAGGGAATTTTGATAAAGCGAAAAACTTCCGCCTCATTGATAGCGGCCTTGAGGAAATCCGAATCAGCCTGGCCACTCATAATAATACGCACCATTTCCGGTCGGGCTGATTTTAGTGCAGCCAGAAAATCCACACCGTTAATACTGGGCATTTTATAATCGACGATGGCCAGATCGACCGGATTACTTATAACGAAATTCATTGCCGCAAAAGGATCTGAAAAGGTCGTGATTTCAGCTTGAAAGGCCTGCTCAATCGCCCTTTTCATGACCCGCAATATCGCTTCTTCGTCGTCGACGATTACTATCCTTTTTACTGTCCTATTCTCATTCACAGGTTTAGTTACCGGTTATCTAGACTGAGTCCGATTATCATAACTAGCGGCGATAATGAGCAACTCTTTAGCCCGCAAAAATCCTGCAACTCAGGCAATGGATTACATTTCACGAATTCGTTCCTCCAGTGTGTCCGCTACAGCCTTAATCACCGCGCCTGCAGCAATTTTATCCTCTTTACGCAGTTTTTTTGCCAGTCCTTCTACGATGGAATCCTGACATTGGCGGTAAGCGCTCATTACCGAGTCGCCGGACGTCGTCAACGCCAATCTGACACTGCGCCGATCCCGTTTATCAGCCATCCGTTCGATAAAACCCTTCTGAACCAGCCGTTCGACCTGCTGAGAGCAGGCGGAGTTAGTGATTTGGAGAAGATCGGCAAGATCCTTTAGCGTGCAAGGAGCCTTTTGATGAAGACCTGCTATGACATTAAGCTCTGCCTGGCTGACTACCTGCGTGCCAAAGCATTTTCGAGAACCGATAAACTCAGCAGAAAGGTGTATCAGCCTGAACAGATCACGTTCGTAAGTATTCAAATTCCCTCCTTACTAGCGGTAATCGCGGATTTATATTAGTAGATATAAATATTAAGTTGATTATATATTTAAGCAGCTTAATATTTAAGCTGTTCTAGTAGGCCGTATGTGCGGTGATTTGTCAATAATGAGGAGGCAGCAATGGGTACGAGCAACACTTCGACGTTAAAGGTATGCATAGTGGGAGGCGTCGCGGGGGGCGCCTCTGCCGCTGCCAGGCTACGCCGCTTAAATGAAGAAGCCGAGATTGTTGTGTTCGAGAAGGATGAATACATCTCTTTTGCCAATTGTGGCCTGCCCTACCATATTTCCGGCACTATCAAGGAACGTAAAAATCTGATCCTGCAAACCCCGGAAAGCTTCAAACAACGCTTCAATATCGAGGTTCGAACCTTCAATCTGGTCACTCGTATCGATCGGCAGAAAAAACAATTATTCATAAAAAATCTCAAAACCGGCGAACACTACACAGAACATTACGACAAGCTGGTACTGGCGCCCGGTGCGGCGCCTTTTGTCCCCCCGATTAAGGGCAACCAGGCCGAACACTTTATGACCCTGCGCAATATTCCCGATATGGACCGCATCATTGCCTATATCAACCAACACAACGTGAAACAAACCATCGTCATCGGTGGCGGTTTTATTGGTGTCGAGGTTGCCGAAAACCTGCAGGAATTCGGCATCAAGGTCAGGCTGGTGGAAATGGCCGACCAGGTGATTACGCCGTTGGATAAAGAAATGGCTAATATTCTGCACGCCAAATTAAAAGAACACGATATCGCTCTGTACCTTAGTTCGACGGTCGCCGAAGTTACAGGAGCGGGGGTTACACTGTCTGACGGCAAGGTCATTGAGGGTCAACTGGTTATCAGCGCGATCGGTGTGCGTCCGGAAATCCAACTGGCAAAAGAAGCCGGATTGGTACTGGGTAAGACCGGTGGGATTCTGGTTGATGAGCATATGTTGACCAATGACGAGAATATCTACGCGGTTGGCGATGCCGTTGAAATCAGGCATTTTATAACCGGCGAATCCGCTCTGATTCCACTTGCCGGACCCGCCAATAAACAAGGTCGCATTGCAGCAGACAATATCATGGGTATACAGCACGAATATAAAAATACCCAGGGCACCGGCATTTTGAAAGTTTATAACCTTCAGGCGGCCTTTACCGGCATTAATGAAAAAGCTGCCAAAACAGCCGGGCTTGACTATGAGGCCATTCACTTACATCCGATGAGTCATGCCGGTTATTACCCGGCCGCTTATGAGCTTGCTCTCAAAGTAATTTTCGAAAAGGCCACCGGCAAATTACTTGGCGCACAAGCCGTGGGACCCGATGGTGTCGATAAACGTATCGATGTTTTAGCCACTGCCATCCGCGCCGGGTTAACAGTGCGTGACTTAACCGAACTGGAACTGGCCTATGCTCCACCCTTCGGCTCTGCCAAAGATCCGGTTAATATGGCAGGTTATATCGGCGAAAATATTCTCGATGGTCTCATGACCAGTATTACCTGGGATAAAGTTGAACAACTCGAAAATCCTTTGATCGTTGACCTTCGTACGAAACTGGAAACCGACATGGGCATGATCCCCGGTTCCCTTTTCCTTCCAGTTGATGAATTGCGTCAACGGATGAATGAATTGCCACGCGAAAGAAATATCGTATTGTGCTGTAAAGTGGGAATTCGCGGACACATCGCCTACCAGATATTGAAACAGAACGGGTTTGAAAAACTGTATAACCTGTCTGGCGGTTATAACAGCTATACCAATTACACATCCGATAGCCGCACCACTGAAAGCATACCGGGTAATAGTGGCGTTGGCGATGAAAGCTCAAAAATAATTGAAAGTGAACTGGATTTGCGCGGACTGCAATGCCCCGGCCCGATTGTTCAACTTGCACAACAAATTGATCGAATGCAGGCAGGAGAAAGTATTTCTGTGCTAGCCAGTGATCCGGGTTTTGTCAAGGATCTGCCGGCATTTTGCCGCGCCCGTGATTGTAAGCTGGTCACGCAGGAAAATCGCGGTAATGACTACTTTGCCGTTGTTAGAAAAGAACAGGGTTTGTCATTGGTTACACCTATCGCATCTACATCACGTAAAAAAAGCCTTATCGTGTTTTCCGGTGACCTTGACCGCGCAATGGCTGCTTTTATTATTGCCAACGGTGCGCGTGCTATGGGCAGTGAAGTGACTCTGTTTTTTACATTCTGGGGTCTGAATATTCTGCGCAGACCGGAAAAAATTCGCATCAAAAAAACCTTCATCGAAAAGATGTTCGGTATGATGATGCCACGCGGCGCAGGTGAATTAAAGTTATCACAAATGAACTTCGGCGGTATCGGTTCCAAATTAATGCGATGGGTTATGAAAAATAAAAATGTCGATTCGATTGAGTCGCTGATTCAACAGGCTCAACAGAACGGAGTTAAACTCGTGGCTTGCACCATGAGTATGGATGTGATGGGAATACAGAAGGATGAGTTAATTGATGGCGTTGAATACGCCGGTGTTGCCCATTATTTACAGGAAGCGGATGAGTCAAACCAAAGTTTTATGATTTAACCGTATTATATCCCGTCAGCCTCAACTACCTGGTAGGCACTATAAGCCATGGTACTGATCATTAACGCAATAAAAGAGATTACAGGAAGAGTAACGCCACTTACCAGCATGCTGAAAAAACCGGTAAATTCCGTGGTCAGGAATGCGCTACTGACGACCAGAAAACCATACACGACGGTAACCCCATTCGTAATCAGGCTAAAAATTTCATTAATCGGAAACACACTGCCGGCGATAAGGACACCCAGCGTAGCAGCAAGCCACAAAATGATATTCTTCTGTCTTGCCGTCATTGCCTGATTTGCAGAGGTTTTACTAATCTGTTGCATAACGGCATCTGCAAATGCCTGATCGCTCAAATCAGGCTCTGTTTGCCTGGCGGCCCGAAAAAGCGCTTCAGGGTTATCCGATTGTTTGTTCATCATATTTTCCATCCTGCCATGCGGCTAATTTTTCCTGCAATACCAGCCTGCCGCGGTTGATAAGGGTTTTAACAGTGCCTAACGGCACATCCATAATCTCTGAAATCTCCTGCTGTGTGCACTGACGATGCATATACAAGTGCAATGCTGATCGTTGTTGCACTGTAAGTGCCTGCATCGCCAGCGCAAGATCCCGATGTAAATCCGTCTCACAGCGACTGTTAAATCCTGATTCAGCACTCTCTTCTTCATTTGCAGATTCAATATTTGCATACTGATCGAGTGTATTCTGCAACTTGCGTTTATAGCTGACAAAAACGTTATACGCAATGCGATATAACCAGGTTGAGAATGCAGACTCCTTTTTAAAACTTGCCAGTGCCAGATAAGCTTTCAGAAATGTTTCCTGTGACAAGTCATCGGCTAAGGCCTCGTTCCAGCCGGTCAACTGCCTGAGAGAATAACGCAACGCCTGCTGATGTCTCCTAACCAGGGTAGTAAATGCCTGGCTGTCGCCGGCATTTACCACCTGATCGATCAATTCACTGTCAGTCAACACGTCTCGTTACCGCTCGCGCGTTAAAGAGGTAGTTTTACTGTTCAATCCCGCACTGCCGGTTCACTTACGGTTGTTTTACTATCAAGTTTCCATATGATAACCCTGGCCAGGCCGATAAAGAATGGAATAAAACCCAACGCGCCGACATTCCAACCGACCAGTATACCCAGCGCAATTAATAAGCCTACGCCAATACCCATCAGAGCAATACCACGCCTCATATTGACATTGGCATTATCGCCACTCACATCTGCATCAACATCGTCAATCAGCAATTCCCTGGGGACTTCCTGTCCGTTCTCGACAAATTTTGAGATCAGTTCCAAATGCTGTCTACGTCTCCGGTGTTTAAATATGAGCACTAAAGCAACAATAAAGACCGGGATTAAACACACAACTGCGGCAAACAATATTCCAGCAAGCGGAACAATGACATCCTCGGCACCCGACCAGTCGTCTGGAGCGAATTGATGAAAGGCGTGCATATCGCGTTTGATTTTGGCTTTATGTTCGTCGCTCCACCCCGCATGATTATCGATTGCCTCATCCAGGTCCTTAAGCCAATCTGCCGAGTCTGCGTTCTGCCATGACCAGTTAAAATTCGACTGATCGCCGTTTGCATCCGCCTTGGCCTGGTCGTCGGTGTTGACAGTAACCTTCCAACCATCTTGCGTGGTAATGCTGTTTTCTGCAGCAAACGCCGATGCGTGATGAACTGTCAATAACGGGCAAAAAAGCAATATTAATAACAATGCTAACGTTTCTGTAAATCGACTATTCATAACAATCTATCTCCTAAGAAGCGAAACAATGCTGGTCTGCTAATTAGACGCCGGCCGGCGAAATATGGATTCAGCTTGATTTTACCTGTGACACCGTGATTTTTTTGCCCGGAATACTGTCGCACAGGTAACAAAGTTTAGGGTTTCTGCAGCAGTTTCCTCAGATCCGCCTCGGTCAATACTGGAATGCCAAGACTCTCCGCCTTCTCCAGTTTGGAGCCGGCATTCTCCCCTGCAATCACCGCCGTGGTACTCTTCGACACACTGCCCGCCACCTTCGCGCCAAGCGCCTGCAATTTTTGCTTTGCTTCATCACGCGTCATACCTGACAGTGTTCCAGTCAGAACATAGGTTTTACCGGCAAGCGGTAGTTTATCGCCACTTATCTTTTGTATCGACGGCCAGTTAATGCCTGCCTGCTGTAATCGATGGATTATTTCAAGGTTGTGTTTTTGTTTAAAAAAAGTCACGACATGCTGGGCAACAACCGGCCCGATGTCCTGTACAGTCTGCAATTTTTCTTCATCCGCCTGCATTAACTCATCCAGATTCTCGAAATGACTTGCCAGATTTTGTGCCGTCGCTTCGCCAACTTCCCGTATTCCCAGCGCATAAATAAAACGCGATAAAGTAGTGGTTTTACTCTTTTGCAAAGCCCCAATGATATTCTCCGCGGATTTATCACCCATGCGCTCCAGAGCCGCTAGTTGCCCGATTTTCAAGTGATATAAATCATCAACATGATCAATTATCGATTCATCGACTAACTGTTCAATAAGCTTATCGCCCAAACCATCGATATCCATGGCTTTTCGCGAAGCAAAATGCTTGATTGCTTCCTTGCGTTGCGCGGAACAGAACAGACCACCGCTGCAACGCGCTACTGCCTCATCTTCAATACTGATTACTGCTGAACCACATACCGGACACTGCGTGGGTAGTTTTATTTTCTGAGTGCGTTGTGGCCTTCTCTCAAGCACAACACTGACAACTTCCGGGATCACATCCCCGGCACGTCGTATGATTACGGTATCGCCGATACGCACGTCCTTGCGCTCGATCTCATCCATATTGTGCAGCGTCGCATTACTGACTGTCACACCGGCGACGTTGACCGGTTTCAGTCGTGCGACGGGCGTTAAAGCACCGGTTCTGCCAACCTGAAATTCAACCGCATTCAGCACTGTAGTTTCTTCCTGTGCGGCAAATTTGTGTGCGATGGCCCAGCGTGGTGCCCGTGACACAAAACCCAGCTCCTGCTGCAACTCCAAATCGTTAACTTTATAAACAACCCCGTCGATATCGTAAGGCAGGTTGTCGCGCTTTTTGCCGATGTTGTTGTAGTAACGTAAACAACCCTGCACGCCTTTAACGACACGCGATTCCGGGTTTACGCGCAAACCAAGGGACCGCAACAATAACAACATTTCGCTATGTGTGGTCGGCATATCAAAATCTTTCAATATGCCAACACCGTAAAAGTAAATTTCCAGTGGGCGTTTTGCGGTAATCCGGGAATCAAGTTGTCGCAAGCTACCGGCAGCAGCATTACGCGGATTAGCGAATATTTTTTCACCGGCCTTTTTCGCTTGTTCATTCATGCGCTCAAAGCCTTTCCGTGTCATAAATACTTCGCCACGCACTTCCAGACGCGAGGGCATATTCCGACCAAGCAACTTCAACGGTACCGTTGCAATGGTTTTAATATTGTCAGTAATATCTTCACCGGTGTTACCGTCACCACGTGTCGCAGCACGCAATAAAAGACCTTTTTCATATAAGAGACTGACCGCCAGCCCGTCCAACTTGGGTTCCGCTGAGTACTCAATCAAATCTTTCCACGATATCCGATCGCAAACACGTTTGTTAAATGCTTTCAGTTCCTCGTCGCTGAATGCATTTCCCAAAGACAGCATCGGCACTTCATGTTTGACCTGCCTAAATGCTGTCGAAGGTTTTGCTCCTACCCTTTGGGTGGGCGAATCAGCGCTAACCAGATCCGGATGTTCTGCTTCGAGTGTCTGCAATTCACGAAATAAACGATCATATTCAGCATCCGGTATACCAGGCTGATCCAGAACATAATAATTATGATTATGCAAATTGATTTGTTCACGCAGATGCTTGATACGCTGTAACGTATTTGATCCGGCTTTTGACATGGCTTATCGATGCTTAAACTGGTATTGCTGAACTTCGTCGTGCAAATAGGCAATAGTTTGTTTGGTCAGCGAACTTCGCTGACCATCGCAAAGACGCGCCTCCAGGTCCTGTTGTAATTGTCTGGCCAGCATTAAAAACTCATCAAAGGCATCTACCGGTTTTTTAACACTGGACAGCTGTAATATAAGCGCGACAGCCCGGGTATTGAACTCTACAGGCTCTTGCGGAAAGGTACCCGGCTTAAGCGCATTCAACGCCAGATACTCGCCCTTCAATCTCTGGCAGTGAAATAACTGATCATTCTTCCAACTGAAACCCGCATTGTGAAAGGCAGCATACAATTCAGCACCATCAAAGCCCTGATCGGTTGCCGAAAACAGATTCAACACCACCAGTTCCTGATCCAGCAACATAGTGCCGTTTTTGTTTTCCTGATGACGAGTTGAGGTTTGTGAAACAGGTGGTTTTTTCGGTCGAAAATTGGCGACTTCAGTTTCCAGTCCGCGCGCAATTAAATCGTCAAAATCGATTAATTCCGGATCGGCTTCGCTTTCTACAAAACCATCATCCGGTTCCAGTAGATTGGTCTGTGCAGGAATACTATCGCGATGACCCAGTGCCGGCTCGCGACGGATACTGGATTCCTGTTGCTCTTTACGCCGCCCGACAAAATAGATTGCAGCAATGATCGCCACACCCAAAACCAGCAACGTCCATCTCAATGCGCTCATATCAATTACCTGTTATACAAGCATCAGATGATAAAGATTCTGCCGTTATGCGGTAGCCATCTTAATGGCTTCCTCAACATCCACTGCAACTATACGCGATACACCCGCTTCACGCATGGTAACCCCGATCAGCTGATCCACCATTTCCATTGTCGTTTTATTATGGGTAATACAGATAAACTGCACTTTATCCGACATTTCCTTAACCAGGTCATTAAAACGTTCGACATTCGCTTCATCCAACGGTGCATCAACTTCGTCGAGCAAACAAAACGGTGCCGGATTAAGCTGAAAAATAGCAAACACCATGGCCACCGCGGTCAGGGCTTTTTCACCACCTGAGAGTAAATGGATATTGGAAATTCGTTTGCCGGGGGGGCGCGCCATAATGGCAACGCCGGTACTGAGTAAATCGTTACCGGTCATTTCCATATGTGCCTCACCGCCGCCGAACAAACGTGGAAACATATCATGCAATGATGAATTGACGCGTTCAAATATCTCTTTGAAACGCGAGCGAGTCTCCTTATCGATCTTGGCAATAGCACTTTCCAATGTTGCAAGCGCTTCGGTTAAGTCACTGTTCTGTCGGTCCAGATATTCTTTGCGCTCGGCCTGTTCACGATGCTCATCGATGGCTGCCAGGTTGATCGGCCCCATACGATCAATGCGTTGTTCCAGTTTTTCAACCTGTTCATGCCAGCTTTCAATGCCGGCCTCTTCAGGCATTTCCGCAAACAATTGCTCACGCTCATAATCGGTTTCCTGCAATTGCTCGTTGATAGTCTGGCAACGAACCCGCGCCTCCTGCGCAGCCAAACGACCCTGTTCCAGCTCTGAACGCAACTCCTGTACTTTTTGTTCCTGCTCGACTCGTCCTGCTTCGTGTTGCCGAATGGTTTCTTCGATACTTTCAACCTGCTTTCTTACATCAGTCAGTCGCTTTTCAATATCGACACGTTTTTCAAGTAATAATGCCAGCTCGGCTGCCATTTCCTTAACCGGTGCATCGCCTTCAGCTAATGCGGCTTCCAGTTCATCGCGGCGTTTTTGCAAATGCTGCAGTTGTTGTTGCAGGCGGGCTAAATTCTCGTCGGTTGAGCTTTTCGTCGACCGCATCGATTCCAGGCTTAAGGCAATTTCATGCAGTGTATCTTTGTCTTTTTGAGCGTGTTCACGTGCATCCTGCAAAGCCTGATTGAGTTGTTCGCGTTGTTTTTGAAATTGTTCGCGTGTCTGGCTGTGTTGACCTACGGCATGCTGTGCGACGGACAACGTTTTCTGACTTTGTGATTGTGCTGCCTGGTCGCGTTGAATCTGTTGCTCGATATCATTCAATTCGACATTAAGCTCGGTGCGCCTTTTTTGTACCTGCTCAAGTTGAACAGAAATACCATTCAGTTTTGCTTTAACTTCAGCCAACTGATCATTGCTTTGCTGGCGCTCGCTCTGCAGAGCATCGCGCTGCTGCTCTTCCCGCGACAGCGACTGCTTGGCGGTTTCCAGCTCAGACTCTAACTTGCTGATTCTTTGTTGTGTCTGTTCCAATTGGCGACGCGTATCTTTGATCTGTTGCTCACGTGTTAGCACGCTTTCCTGGCCGGCTGCGGGCCGCGCCACACGCAACCAGTTCGGTCCAAACCATAAACCTTCGCGTGTAATCACCGATTCACCGGCAGCAAGATTGGCACGCAGTGCCAGCGCCTGCGACACACTGGCGCAAGTACGCACACCTGTCAGTAAACGATCAATGGCCAGATCAGATTGTACTTTATCAGACAGACGGTCGCCGCCGCCCGAGCCACCAGCCGGTTCACCACGTTCAACCAGCATCAGGCCGCCTTCGGTCAGATCACTTATAACGTCCGCCAGATTACCCAACTCATTTACGCAAACCGCTTCCAGCGAATCTCCCAGTACAGTCTCAACTGCGCGTTCCCAGTCGTTTTCAACCTGCAATGATTCCGCTAATCGGGGTTGTTTGGTCAAGCCACGTTTTTCCAGCCATTGCACAACGGCTTGCTTGTCTTTACCTAATGCTGCCTGCTGCAATGCTTCCAGTGAAACCAGTTTGCCGCGTAATTCCTGCGCCTGGTTGCGTGCGACATCCATTTGACCGCCCAACTCATCAATATGTGTACGAATGTTGCGTAAACTCTGACCTGTCTCATCCAACTGCTGCTGTTGCTTCGCAAGCAGCTTGCTATGCTGTCCTTCTGTTTGTAATAAATGTTCGCGTTCAGTTTCCAGATCGCTGGTTGATAAGGTCTGCTGTTCCTCGCGCAGCTTCTGTAAGCGCAATTGCAGACGTTGTAGATGTTCAGCGAGTTGCTCAAGGCGCGTTTGTTCAACCTGCACAGATTGTTCGGAATCGGCCTGCTGGCGATTAAAACCTTCCCAGGTCTGCTGCCAGGCAAACATCGCCTTCTCCGCTTCGGCCAGTCGCGTCGAAGAATCCTGCTGATTTTTATGCAGCGATTCCAGCAACGGTTGTTTGTCAGCAATGGATTGGGTGACGTTTTCTAATTTGGCGCGGTCATTTTCAACATGCTGCTGCAATTCCTGCCAGGCATCACGTACCTGCTGAAGGTCTTCAGTCTGCCGTGCATGAGTATCACGATAATGTTGAATCGTTTGCTCAATGCGGGAAATATCCGAACCAACCCGGTAGTACTCGGCCTGCACAGCGTTAAATTGATCATTCGCTTCGTTATGCGCCTCGCGTTGCTGTTCAATTTTTAACTCGATGGCGCGTTGCTCGGCGACAACAGCTTCCACTCTGGTTTGCTGCTCATCAAGACCAACCTGATTTACACGCACCTGCTTGTCCATTTCCCGCCAGCGTAGAGCCAGTAACTCAGCTTTTAAACGACGTTCTTTGGATTTATATTTTTTATAACGTTCTGCTGCCGATGCCTGACGCTTCAGGTGATTCAGTTGCTTTTCCACCTCATCACGCAAATCGTCCAGACGATCAAGATTTTCGCGTGTGTGGCGTATACGATTTTCGGTTTCACGACGGCGTTCTTTGTATTTGCTGATGCCGGCCGCTTCTTCCAGATAGATGCGCAGTTCTTCCGGTTTGGCTTCGATAATGCGCGAGATCATCCCCTGCTCGATGATGGCATAGCTGCGCGGTCCCAATCCGGTGCCGAGAAAAATATCGGCGATATCACGGCGTCGGCATCGTGTGCCATTCAGAAAATAATTGGATTGACCTTCACGGGTCACATCACGGCGGATGGCAATCTCATTGTAATTGGCGTATTGCCCGCCAAGGCTGTGATCGGAGTTGTCAAATATCAGGTCGATTGAGGCGCGACTGACGGCAGGCCGTGACGATGAGCCGTTAAAGATCACGTCGTCCATCGACTCGCCGCGCAGTTGCTTGGCAGAGCTTTCGCCCATTACCCAGCGTACGGCATCGATTACATTGGATTTGCCACAGCCATTCGGTCCGATGACACCGGTACGATCGGTGGGAAAACTGATGGTGGTCGGGTCGACAAAGGATTTGAACCCGGCCAATTTAATCTGGCTTAAACGCATACGAACAGTAGCTCTTTTCTCAGTATTTTTTCTCTATAATGGGCCGCTTTCAGGCGGAACGATATTATGTCCACGCAACCCAGCAAAAATTTGGAAACCTTCGACAATCCCCGGCAAGTCGGCGATTATAGCATCCGAATTGAGATACCGGAGTTTACCTGTTTATGCCCGAAAACCGGGCAGCCGGATTTCGCCAACCTGACACTCGAGTATGTGCCGGACAAATCCTGCATCGAACTTAAATCACTTAAGCTCTACATCTGGTCATTCCGTGATCAGGGTGCTTTCCACGAAGCCGTGACCAACGAGATTCTGGCCGACCTGGTGAAGGTATGCCTACCTCGATTTATGCGTCTGACTGCCGAATTTAATGTGCGTGGCGGACTTTATACCACAGTCGTGGCCGAACATCGTGCCCAGGGCTGGCAACCGGCCGACCCGGTTTCGCTGCCCTAGGACGCCACCGAGACCCGTGCAGCAGCCACCGGTGGTCCCAGATCTCGATCCAGCTTGTCCGCAATATACTGGAGTTTCTCCCGCCCTAGCCAGGAACTTCGAGTCAGCCTAAGCGTAGCCGGCCACTGCCATAAGCGCGGCCCAACCCCGGCAAAAATATGACAGAAATTCAGGTCCGCATTTTCCGCCAGGCTTGTGGCCAGGACAGCCGGTATCCGCAACTGAGCTGAATCGGCAATCACTTTCAGTGCCATAAAGGGCACCCTGGCTTTTTTCGCGATTTCGGCCACGGCTGCGCTCTCCCGATCCGCCGCGATCGCGGCACAGCTGTCATAGAGTAACTGCTTATCAGTAGGCCTGGTCAGCAGGCTATCATTCTGCAGCAAAGGTCCATCGTAGACACGGGTAAAATCAGCCAGCCGTTTTCTCAAGGCCTTGCGCCAACTACGGCTGACCGGAAAACTGACGCAATCAACGAGCAATTCTTCCGCCAGCACAACATCACCGGCCAGCAAACCCGGTTTCAAGCCGGCAGCCAAACCCCAGCTCATCAGCGCTTCAGCGCCTTTGCTGAGCAATACCTCAGCCGCCTGAGTCGCATTGGCCGCACCGGACCCGGAAACCGCGAGAAAGCTGGTCGGACCGACTGAATAAATCTTGCCACTCACCGTATTGCGGTGAATCAACGGTTTGGCCTCATACGCGGAGGCGCATACGATTCCCAGGATCATGCTGAATGGAATAAGTTGCTGTTTATCATCGGCTAAAACGCGATGGCTATCGCACGTCATCCCTCGGGTAAACAATTTGGATCGGGCATGATACTTGAGATAGTGAGTCTTTGGAAATCCCTGAATCTTATCGGGCTTTGTATTGATTAAACCAGCTCTCGATATCCTGATGCGAGGTGTCGGTCGCCACGGATTGGCTTGGCGGCAACGCCCGACTCCAGAACTTTAGGGCCATGCTGGTCATCCAGTTGTTTCGATGAACCAGTTGAGTTATCGCAATAACCGACAACAGGCGAAGCTTACCGATCTTGATCTGCGATGCGGATGCAAATCTGGGCTTACGATAAATATTTTTCAGTGTCAGCAAGGCCATACCAACCGACCACAAACAAAACTTTCGTAAACCGGATTCTTCACAGGGGATCAGAGCAATATAGTCGGCAGCGTTCTGCAGGTGCGACCGGCCTGTAACAATCAGTTGTTTAAGTCCGCTTGCAAATTTAATACTCTGATGCCGATCGGGTAAGTGGTCGAGATTGAAACCTGATTGTCTAAACAGATCCCGTGGTAACCAGCAAATACCTCGTTCGAAGTCCTCCCGAATATCTTTCAGAATATTGGTCATTTGCAAGCCCTGTCCAAATGAAACCGCCAATTTCATCAATCTGCTTTTTTGTTTCGCCATGGCCGGCGAATACTCGCAGTACAACTCAGTCAACATTTCACCCACCACCCCGGCAACGTGGTAACAGTAATTATTGAGTTGTTGCAGGTTATCCAGACCACCCGCACTGCTATTGGCCTGGTAATAAGCCATACCCTTGCTCATGATGCTGACGCAGCGCACTAAAGCGGCTTGCTGGTTTGCATGAAATGAATGTGTGATCGCAATAACCCGCGGTGTTTCCTGAATCAGTTTTTTTTCCGCAGCGGAGCGTTGTGTGGATAACTGTGCGGAAAAACGTTGCGCAAAGGTGTGCGCATCAGCGTGGCCGGCCACAACCCCGATAAATTGCTCTGCCAGTGCACATTTGTCTATTGCTGCTATAGCAGATTCATCTTCTATCGTATCGGCGATGCGGCATAGTAGATAGGCATTCGCAACTACATCCAACAACGCCGCCGGTAGTTGAGGAATGGTCAACGCAAACGTTCTGGCAACGCCCTTTAACAGCTCATATTGAAATTGCCGGTCGTTATCGTTCACGTGCAGCTGCGCGTTCTGTTGGATTACTGGCCGTAACGGCGTGCTATATATTTCTCAACAATCTGCTGAAACTCTTCAGCAATATGCTCACCTTTTAACGTAACGTCTTTTTTGCCATCAATATAAACCGGCGCAATAGGCCGTTCACCGGTGCCCGGCAAACTGATGCCAATATCTGCGTATTTGCTTTCACCCGGACCATTGACCACACAACCCATCACCGCCACCTTTAACTCCTCGACACCGTGATAACGTTGTCGCCAGACCGGCATCTGCAGACGAAGATAAGACTGAATATCCTGCGCCAGTTGCTGAAAATAGCTGCTGGTGGTTCGACCGCAACCGGGACAGGCGATCACCATCGGTGTAAAAGCACGCAAGCCCATAGTCTGCAATATTTCCTGTGCAACAATTACTTCCTGAGTACGCGCACCACCCGGCTCGGGTGTTAAGGAAATGCGTATGGTGTCACCGATGCCCTGCTGCAATAAGACCGCCAAAGCCGCGGTTGACGCCACAATACCCTTGGAACCCATTCCCGCTTCGGTTAAGCCGAGATGCAAAGCGTAATCACAGTGTGCCGCCAGATCTTCATAAACGGATATTAAATCCTGCACCGCACTGGTCTTGCAGGACAAAATAATCTTGTTGCGCGCCAGGCCCAGTTGTTCCGCTCTCGCCGCGCTGTCCAGAGCCGAGCTGATCACCGCCTGTTGCATGATTTCATTTAAAGGTTTTGGCTTCGCGCGTTTGGCATTTTCATCCAGCATTTTGGCCAAAACATCCGGGTCCAGACTGCCCCAATTGACGCCGATACGAACCGGCTTGTCGTATTTGCAGGCCACTTCAATCAAGGCGGCAAACTGCGGATCTTTTTTATCACCGCGTCCGACATTGCCCGGATTAATCCGGTATTTGTCCAGCGCTTCGGCACAAGCCGGAAACTGATTCAGTAATTTGTGGCCGTTGAAATGAAAATCACCGATCAAGGGCACAGCACAATTCATTTTCTGTAACTGCTCTCGAATACGCGGGACTTCTGCGGCCGCTTCGGGTGAATTAACCGTTATGCGAACAAGCTCAGAACCGGCGTCCGCCAGTTCCCTGATCTGTACTGCCGTTCGAACCGCATCGGCAGTATCGGTATTGGTCATCGATTGCACAGCCACCGGAGCGCCGCCCCCAATAGTGACATTACCAACCTGCACTGCGACACGAGAACTACGGTTAATCATTTTTTACCTGCGTAGCTAAGATACAAAACAAAGCGCCCATACGAAGCACCAAAGTGGCGGCTATTTTAACGGAATTCAGCCCGGCTCACATGTGTGGCAAGCCAAACACGAACCGCTATAATGTCCTTCACAAACAAACACCCAGGCAGAGCCCATGATCAACGATTTCGTAAAAGGTGCCCGGTTCGCGCTGGCGGGTCTTTCTCTGGCCCGAACCCGTGGCATACGCCGTTATGTATTGATTCCCCTGCTGATTAATATTGTGCTGTTTACTGTGGGTATTTACCTGGCCTTTGGTCAGGCCGGCGCCGGAATCGCCATGCTGGTGGAGTGGCTACCGGACTGGTTGGACTGGTTAAGCTGGCTGCTGTGGATGTTGTTTGCTGCATTAATGCTGATTGTGGCGTTTTATACCTTTACCGTGGTCGCCAATCTGATTGGTTCGCCCTTCAATAGTTTGTTATCGGAAAAACTGGAAGAAAAGCTAACCGGTAACATGCCGCCTTCCAGCGGCCGCTTGATCGAAACACTGCGCGGCATATCCGGTGCGGTAATTTCAGAATTCAGAAAATTCGGCTATTTGCTTGCGTGGGCTATTCCATTAGTGATACTTAGCATCGTATTTATCTTCCTTCCACCACTCTCTCTGCTCACACCGATCATGTGGTTTATATTCGGTGCATGGATGCTGGCACTCGAATATCTGGACTACCCGATGGGCAATCATGGTTTCACATTCAATGAACAACGCGCCGTCGCCAAACAAAAACGCAGACTTATGCTGGGCTTTGGCAGCGTGATCATGATCATGACCATGATTCCGATACTGAATTTTTTAGCCATGCCGGTGGCGGTTGCCGGTATAACACAACTGTGGGTGAAAGAGTTTTCTGAATCGGCGCTGCAAATTAAAAAATAAAAAGATTACCACAAAGGACACTAAGAAAAAGCAAAGGACACGGGGAAAAACATATTTGTAAATTAAAAAACAAATGTTGTAACCGCGAATGGCCGCGAATTTCGTCACTTACTACTTCTATGCTCTCGTGCTCAAGCGTATTGATTTTTATTTGGATGAATGTGTCTGTTTTATCGGGTCAAGTTCACTGTCTTCTGATCTTATCTTTTAACCTATAAAGTTCTTTTCTCCGTGTCCTCCTTTTTTCCTCCGTGATCTCCGTGGTAGTCTTTTATTTTTTCTGTGGCTACCTTTTTGCTTTTTTAACAAACCGCAACATACGTGCGCGTTTTTTTTCCTGACTGGGTGTCAGTTTGTTGCGTTTGCCCTTATAGGGATTGTCGCCTGATTTCAGTTCGATTTTGACCGGCGTACCTTTTAGTTTTAGCCGTTTCTGAAAATGATGTGCCAGATAACGTTTGTAGTCGTCACCCAGACGATCTATCTGATTACCGTGAATAACAATGATCGGCGGATTCTTGCCGCCCTGGTGTGCGTAGCGAAGTTTAACGCGACGACCGTTCACTAACGGCGGTTGATGCTGGATGATGGCTTCTTCGAGTAATTTATTTAAAAATGGCGTTGGCATGCTGCGCGTGGCTGATGCGTAACATTCATCTATTGATTTAAACAGGTTGCCCACACCGCTGCCATGCAATGCCGAAATGTAATGCAATTCTGCGAAGTCGATAAAATTCAACTGACGATCAACTTCATTGTTAATTTTTTCTTTTTGCTCGTTCGGTAAGCCATCCCATTTATTAACTGCAACAATCAGTGCCCTGCCCTGTTGCAGGATTTCACCCAATAAGGTCAGATCCTGATCGGTGACGCCTTCCTGACCGTCGATCAGTAATATCACAACATGGGCATCGGTAATCGCTTGTAGTGCTTTTACAACACTGAACTTCTCAACGGTTTCTCTGGTCTTGCCGCGACGCCTGATGCCGGCCGTATCAATCAATGTGTAATGTTGACCATCGCGCTCAAAAGCAACATAGATGCTGTCGCGAGTGGTACCGGGTTGATCAAACGCCACCACGCGTTGTTCGCCGAGCATTCGATTGAGTAAAGTTGATTTGCCAACATTGGGTCGCCCGATCAATGCAACTTTAATTCCCTCGTCACCCGGTTCTTCAACTTCTTCAACTTGCGGCAGCTCCTGCAACACCGCTTCCATCATCTGGGTAATACCGCGACCATGACTGGCAGAGATCGGTAAAGGTTTTCCAAGGCCCAGTTCAAAAAAGTCACCGATCGCTTCATGTTCCGGCAAGCCATCGATTTTATTGGCCAGCAGGTAAACCTGCTTGCCACAGCGGCGCATAAAATCGGCAATCGTATGATCGGCGGCCGTTAAACCGGCGCGTGAATCCAGCAACCACAACACAACATCCGCTTCTTCGATTGCCTGTTGTGCCTGTTGCGCCATCAAACCGTCCAGTTCATCGCGCTCACCGCTTAAGCCGCCGGTATCAATGACAATATAGGCGCGATCGCCGACGCGACCATCGCCGTATTTCCTGTCCCGGGTGAGCCCCGGAACGTCGGCAACCAATGCGTCACGGCTGCGGGTCAAACAGTTGAATAACGTTGATTTGCCTACGTTAGGACGACCAACCAGAGCGATAACGGGTTTTATCGACATGCGGACAGAAAACTATTTAACCGTTTTCACTAAACCGTTCAATTTTCAGCGCGTATAGTTTGCCGCTCTCGTTGATTACGTAAATCCGATCACCATCGGCATAAGGCTGTACGTTGATACGCGATCCCAAATCTTTACGCGCGATCATGCGGCCGTCCGAGGCATCCAGTACGTGCAGCTCTCCTTCAAAATCACCCAGTACCACCGCGTCCTTGTAAACCGCGACGCCGGATGCGGGGCGTGCACGCAACGCCTCCTGTTCCCATACTGTTGCACCTGAAAAACGATTCAGCGCCCAGACAAAACTACGGTTATCAACGACGTAAACGTTGTAGTCGTCGACCGCCAACGGTAAATAAACGGATTTTTCTCTGGCCCAGATGACTTTACTGTTACTGCCTTCAATCGCCGCAACCCGGCCCTGATAGGCGCCGACAAACACGGTTCGTCTGTCGATCACAACGGGAATATCAATATCAATGATACGCGCCAGCTCGGAAGCACCGGTGGTTACTGCTACCGGTAAATCCCACAATACCTGGCCCGTATCCAGTTTTACTACGGTTAAACGGCCATCGTCACCACCACAAAGCACGCCGCCGGCATAAATAACCGGGGTTGCCGTGCCTCTCAGGCTCAAGCTGGGTACGGTAAAACGATAAGCCCAAACGCGATCACCGGTGGCGGTGGAAAAACCCTGCAGATTGCCATCTGTTGTCCGCGCAACCACGATACCCATTTCTGCAATCGGAGGTGCCAGAATCTCACTACTAAGGTTGGTTTGCCAAACCTTCTCGCCGTTGCGCTGCCAATAGGCCGCCAGCTGACCGTCTCCGGAGCCGACAAAAACCATACTGGAACCACCCCCCACCCCGGCACTGATTTTCATATCGGTATCAATTTTCCAGAGTGTTTTACCGCTTTCCTTATCCAGAGCCATCAACTTGCCGTCATCGCCGGCAATATAAATCGCGGTGCCACTAAACCAAGGACGCAATACGACACCGTCCTGACCGGAACCGGAACCGGTATTTTTTTGCCAGATAACCTTGATTTTTGCCTCGGGCTGGAAGGGCGTAAGCTCAGCGGGTTCCTCGGTTGTATCGTTTGCACATCCGCTTAACCACAGCAACGCTGCCGCCAGGTAAACACTCCGGCTCTGCATTTACTCTGTTACTCCTGTCGATTCCGCCGTCTCTTCGGCCGGTGCTGCTTCGGCGTTGTCAGGTTGCAGTGAATCCAGTTTGACTTGAATCATTTCACGATTTTGTGCCGGTAAGGCGGCGCTGAGCGCGGTACTATATGAACTGCGGGCCAGACTGGTTTCACCGCGCAGCGAATATAAATCACCCTGTAATTCAGCTACCCGGGCGCTATAACTGGCCGGATAGGGCACCCCCTCAATGAGAGCGGCGGCTGCGTCGATATTTTTCTCCAGGATAAACAAACGTGCCAAACGAACTTTCGCCAGCGGCACTAACTGAACCTGCTGAGCATTATCAATTACCCACTGCAAACGTTCTTTGGCCTGCTCGTAATTACCATCGACAGCGGCGACCTTGGCGGCTGCCAATGCAGCCAGACTGGCGTAAGGTGTTGCTGAATAATTTTCAATCAACTCATCGGTTGCTTTGGGCACACTGGCTGTCTGCGCGTTATCCAGGTTGACCAGGATCTGGCTATACAATGACGAAGCCTCTTCGGCTCGCTTATTGACATAACTTTGCCAGCTTTGCCAACCGTAAAGACCGCCAAAACCAACTGCTATACCAATAAATATGGCCAGGCCATTTTCACGAAA
Organism: Gammaproteobacteria bacterium; assembly: GCA_016928055.1. Classification (GTDB taxonomy): domain Bacteria; phylum Pseudomonadota; class Gammaproteobacteria; order HTCC5015; family HTCC5015; genus JAFGLM01. The sequence continues at coordinate 59,159 of JAFGLM010000034.1, read as the reverse complement.
CCATTTTTTGATGGCCTCGATTTGTTCCTGCTCGCTGCTATACTCCTGCATCATTTTCTACCATTCGCTCTATTAATTTCATTTTCAAGAAAATTCGCCAACTCAGCACGAGAGATCGTGTTTTGCGCCCGATCCTCGCGTAAGAATTTGACGGTAATCGTTGCCGCCTGCTGCTCTTCATCACCCACAATCAGTGCAAACCCTGCGCCGCTGCGGTCGGCGCGCTTGAGCTGGCTCTTCAAACTCGCGGAGCCGCAATGATACACGATACTGCGATGCGGTAGCGCATCCCGAATCATTTCCGTCAATTGCATACCGATCGCGGCGCTGACCTGCCCGGTAATCAACAGACAGGCGTCGGGCGCATAGGTTTCCTGCTTGTCCTGCAGTTGCATAACAGAAAGCAGTCTCTCAAGACCGATTGCAAAACCAATCGCCGGCGTCGCCGATCCACCCAGTTGCTCGACCAAACCGTCAAAGCGGCCACCGGCGCAAACAGTATCCTGAGCACCCAATGCGGTGGTCTTCCATTCAAAGACCGTAAGATTGTAGTAATCAAGGCCGCGTACCAGCTTGGGATTAATTGTATATTCAACCCCAGCCTGATCCAGTATGGCTCTGACACCATCCAGATGGGATAGCGATTCACTGCCCAGGCAATCTGAAAATGGCGGCGCATCAGCGATGATCTGCTGCATGGCAGGATTTTTACTATCGAGTATGCGTAAAGGATTGCGCTCCAGTCTTTCCAGGCTATCCTGATCAAGTAACTTGCGATGCGCTGTAAAGTATTTCACCAGCCCATCACGGTACCGCAATCGTTCTTCTGCCGATCCAATCGAATTCAATTCCAGTCGCAAGTCGCTCAGTCCGAGTTGTCGCCACAACCTGACACCCAGCAAGATCATCTCCGCATCAACATCGGGACCGGGTAAACCAAATACTTCTACGCCTAATTGACGAAACTCACGATAGCGACCTTTTTGCGGCCGTTCGTGACGATACATGGTACCCATGTACCAGAGTCGCTGTATCTGATTATGCAGAATACCGTGCTGAATACCCGCCCTTACGCAACCCGCGGTGCCTTCCGGTCGCAACGATAAGGAATCGCCATTGCGATCCTCAAAAGTGTACATTTCCTTTTCGACAATATCGGTAACTTCGCCAATGGAACGCGAAAATAATTCAGTTTTTTCCAATAACGGTAAACGGATTTCCTGGTAACCGTAAGCATGCATCAATCCCCGTAAAATCTGTTCCAGACGCTGCCATGCTGCTGTTTCTGCAGGCAATATGTCATGCATTCCGCGCACGGTTTGAATATTTTTCGACATGGGTTTTCTGATTACTTTATTAACTATCAGGAGATTATTCCGTTTTCAGATTTTTATCCCCGAACAGTACGCGCGCCGTGTTATCGGCTCGGGTATAGGTTCTTAATTCGTGTTTGGTATCATTAACCTTTATTTCAACGTTGTTTGTATCACCGATAATAATTTTGAACGGTGCTCTGCCCCGCACCGATAATTGCTTGTCTGATTCATCAAATAATCCATAGACCAGACGATATCCATTGGCATCAATCGCCTCAATCCAGGACGGTCCGTCAAATGCCAGGTGTAATTGATCGCTGCCTTTTGGTGCCTGCGAAACGATTTCGTTCTTCTCGAAATTCTGCAATTCACTTTCCGTTGGTACCGCTTCAATCGTCGTTGCCAACACCTGCTCAACATGTGTATTTCCCGTCTCGGCATCCACACTTGTGGTCGACCCTGCAGCAACCATTTCTACAATCTCGGCAATTTCTTGTTCTTCATTTGTTTGTGAATCAATAATCTGTCCGACGTTTTCCGCCTGAAGACTCTCCAGAGCCAATTGATTGTTATCAACCGCCATCCCGTAATCAGTAGTATTTAAGCTGTTATCGGTGTTGGATAGTTTCGATTCCGTCTCCTGTGGCTGCAGATACTCATGCAACCAGATGGCAGCCAGTACCAGCAGGATGATTGAAATAGTAATTGCGCCCCAACGGGCCATCGCACTTGAATCCTGTTGAAAGGATTCGATTTTATCCAGCTGGGTCAGTTTTGGATCAGCTACTGCATGGCGGTTATACAACGAAACCAGTTCATCTGCATTGACAGAAACCAACTGACTGTAGGCGCGTATATAACCGCGAATAAAAGCGGGCGCCATCTCACGCTGCAGCTCTTCCTGTTCCAGCAACAATACAACACCGGTCTTCAAATGCAATTTACCCGCAACCGCATCGACCGATAAACCGGCCGCTTCGCGTGCGCTACGCAAACGTTTACCGTATCCAACTTCAGTATTCATCTGGTTAAACCTGCTCCACCAATCACTATTTGACGGCTTTTAAACGTGCAGCCTGTTTTGAGTTCGGAAACATATTTTTCAACTTCATGCGATAACTGGCCGCTGCATTCTTATCGCCCAGTTTGGCTGTTATCTGCATTGCTAACCACAGACTCTCGGCGGTATGGGTACCATCTACTTCATATTTCTGTATATAGGCATTGGCGACCCGATAATTACCGCGCTGTTCGTTAACCAACGCCATTTGAAATAGCGCATCTGGAAAATGAGGATTGACCTGCAGAGCTTTACCGAAAAAAGATTCGGCCTTGTCGTAATCGGAATTCAGAATACTGCAACGCCCGGCATTGGCGTATGCGAACTCGGGAGTCTGATAAAGCGGATCATTCAACGCCGCCATGAATTGTTTTTCGGCTTTTGCGAACTGCTTCTGCGAACACAAATAGGTGCCGTAATTATTCAAAATCTCCGGATTACGCGGATCAAGTTTCAATGCTTTTTTGAAATGCTTTTCGGCTTTGTCAGTTTCCCCCAATCGGCCCCACATTAAAGCGTATCCCGCGTGCGCGTAAGCCTGCTTGGGATTCTGTTTGAGAGCTTTCTCGAATTTTGTTTTCGCTAACTCGTAGTTTCCCTGAGCAAGATAGCCATTGCCCAACTGGGCGTTCATGTCCGCAGCACGTAAATTATCCGTTTTCGTTGGACCGCTACTGGCACATGCCGTCAGAAACACTATCAGTAGAAGATTTACTAGACGAAAAACCGTTCTGTTAATCATTGTTCCCCCAAGAACCAAAACAATCAGGATAAATCAGCTTGCCTTGTAGCCATTGCGGCGCATTATACATCAGCCGGCCACTCCGCCACCGCGTGAAAGTTCTCAGATTGAGTACTTAAGATACGGTTGTGCCGAATCTCTGCTCAACAAAGCGCAGATGTCGATGACTCCGGTCGGCGACCTTACCCGCCAGTTGGCCACAGGCGGCCGCAATATCATTACCGCGGGTTTTGCGAATAGTCGCAACATAGCCTCTTTTCATCAGATAATCACCGAATTTAAGCGCATCCGACTCGGTTGAGCGTTGGTAACCAATGCCCGGAAACGGATTGAACGGAATCAGATTGATTTTGCATGGCACACCCTCAAGCAGTGTTGCCAACTCCTTAGCGTGCTCCAGTTGGTCGTTGATACCGGCCAGCATGACATATTCAAAGGTCACACGGCGTTTCTGATAGCCCTCAACGTAGCGCCGACACGCCGCCAGCAGCTCGACCAGCGGGAATTTCCTGTTCAACGGCACCAATTTATCGCGCAGCGGGTCATTGGCCGCATGCAGGGAGACCGCCAGTGCCACATCGGTGTGTTCACGCAAACGATCGATTCCAGGCACAATACCTGCGGTGCTGACAGTCACCCGGCGTTTACTCAGCCCATAGGCATGATCATCCATCATCAAATTGAGGGCCGGCAATAAGTTACGAAAATTCAGTAAGGGCTCGCCCATACCCATCATCACCACATTGGTGATCGCGTCGCCACCAACGCCCGCCTCAGCCAGGAGTTGTCGCGCCAGCCATAATTGACCGATTATTTCAGCCGTCGACAGATTACGATTAAAACCCTGACGGGCGGTGGCACAAAACGAGCAATCCAGACCACAGCCTACCTGCGAAGAAACACACAGGGTTCCGCGCGTTTCTTCCGGTATAAACACCATCTCAATGCGATTGCCCGGCTGGTTTTGGGGTCCGCCCTCCAGCTCCAGCAACCATTTACGGGTGCCGTCACTGGACAATTCCGAGCTCGCAACGGCAGGCAGTGATATATGGGTGCTTTCCTGCAGCCATTTCCGCAGCGGCTTACTGAGATCCGTCATGGCGTCAAAATCAAGTTCGCCGCGCTGATGTATCCAACTGATAATCTGAGTGGCGCGAAACGGCTTTTCACCCTGCTGCTCAAACCAGGTTCGCAACATGCCCTTGTCGTAATCCATCAAATTGACGGGGTGTTCCGGATCACGTAGTGACATAGCGATTAACAACCAATTAGGAGCTGATTAACGGGTTCGCGGACAAACCTGCACAGCACCGCTGAAAAAGTAGGCAATTTCAACCTTGGCGGTTTCAGCCGCATCGGAGCCATGCACGATATTTTCATCGACTGTTTTGGCGAAATCAGCGCGGATGGTCCCGGCTTCGGCCTGCGCCGGATTGGTAGCACCCATCAGCTCGCGATTTCTGGCAATCGCATTTTCACCTTCAAGTACCTGTACGACCACCGGACCGGAGGTCATAAATTGAACCAGATCATTATAGAAAGGCCGTTCTTTATGTACGGCATAGAATCCTTCTGCCTGTTCTTTACTGAGGTGCAACATTTGTTGACCAACGATTTTTAATCCGGCTTTTTCAAAACGGCCGCAAATCGTGCCAATCAGGTTTTTAGCGACTCCATCAGGCTTGATGATCGACAAGGTACGCTCAATTGCCATCGTATTATTTTCTCCAGTAAGGGGGTTAAAAAATGGGAGCCGCGATTCTACGCCTTATAAAATGCTAACAAAAGGCGTACGCGTAAACCGGCGGGTTTTAAAAAAGAAATCGCAAAATCACTATATTTTGCAAAGAATTGACTAATCGGTTTCCTCAATCCACGCCATCTGGATCGCTTCCAGTATCTTCTCGTTGGAACCGTCAGGATCATCATCAAAATCATCCAGTTCACAGATCCACTGATGCAAATCGGTAAAGCGGATGTATTGCGGATTAATATCCGGCATTTTTTCAGCGAGTTCCAAAGCGATATCCAGAGAATCAGTCCACTTCAAACTCATATCATTCCCCCGGTTTAAAATATTTAAACGTTAACGTAGTATCGGTTAATGGTTTTCGGAAACCAGATTAATTGTATATCTGGGTATTTCGACAACCAGATCTTCGCTACCAACAATCGCCTGACAACTGAGGCGCGAATCCGGATCCAGTCCCCAGGCTTTATCCAGATAATCGTCTTCATTATCACTCGGCGACCCCAGCGAATCATAGCCTTCCCGTATATAAACATGACAGGTGGTGCAGGCACAGGACTTCTCGCAGGCATGTTCAATGGCAATACCATTTTCCAAAGCCGCATCAAGCACACTGGTTCCAGCGTCAGCATTAATCTCGGCGCCGTTCGGGCAAATCTCCTCGTGTGGCAAAAATATGATCTTTGGCATCAGCTTTCCTGTTCTGGATTATCGCATTAAAGCTCTTTGACGCTACGCCCGGTAAATACCTGCCTTACGCCGGCATCCATACGCCGCGCAACAAACTCGCTGCAGGCGGCTTCGAGTTTTTCTATCGTGTTTTTTATGACGATCCGGTCATCACCGTCTTTAACCAAAATAAGCTCATCACGCACCAGATAAATATTTTGACGTTCCTCTTCACTTAGTAATCGTTCACCGTCTGCAGCTAATGCGGCATCAATCGCCTGCAGAGCACGTTCGGCCTCAACCTGTTGCTCGCGCAGGGCGCGGTTTATTTTGTCTTTTACGCCATACTGAATTGACGCTTTCAACATCTCGGCAATTTCAATATCGGATAAACCAAAAGAGGGTTTCACCTGTACGCTGGCGCTGACATTGCTGCTTTTTTCTTCGGCCGATACATTCAGTACGCCGTCCGCATCAACCTGAAAGGTAACACGAATACGCGCGGCACCTGCCGTCATCGGTGGGATACCACGCAACTCAAAGCGTGCTAACGATCTGCAGTCCGCCACCAGTTCACGCTCACCTTGCAAGACATGAATTGCCATGGCTATCTGGCCATCTTTAAAGGTGGTGAATTCCTGCGCCCGAGCCACCGGTATGGTGGAATTGCGGGGAATAATTTTCTCAGCTAATCCACCCATCGTTTCGATACCCAGCGAAAGCGGTATCACATCCAGTAATAGCAGATCGGATTCGGGTTTGTTGCCGGCCAGAATATCGGCTTGAATGGCCGCACCAATCGCAACCACCTGGTCTGGATCGATGTTAGTGCGAACGCGGGCGCCAAACAACTTGGCCACCAGTTCGCGCACGCGCGGTACACGGGTAGAACCGCCAACCATCACCACATCATCAATATCACTGGCACGGATATCAGCATCGTGCAAAGCATGACGGCAGGTGTTCAGCGTTTTTTGTATCAGTGGATCGATTAATTCGTTTAAAACTCCACGACTGAGTTCGCCGGACCAGTTTCCAGCATCACCCAGATTAACATCAAACGACACCGACTCCTGCTGACTTAGGGTCTGTTTAATTTGCTCAGTCTGTATTAGCAGACGACGCGCTGTTGATGGATCCAGCGACGCAAAACCCTGTTCCTTTAAACCCGCCTGTTCAAGAATCCAAAGTGCAATCAGGTGATCAAAATCATCACCACCCAAAACCGTATCACCGGCCGTGGACAAAACCTGAAAAACACCGCCTTCCAGTCGCAATATAGAGATATCAAATGTGCCGCCACCCAGATCATAAACCGCTACGGTACCTTGTTTGGTCTGATCCAGTCCGTATGCAACTGCTGCTGCTGTCGGTTCATTTAATAAACGCAATACATGCAGACCGGCCAACTTGGCTGCGTGTTTGGTGGCGTGCCGTTGTGCGTCGTCAAAATAAGCCGGAACGGTAACGACTGCACCGACCAGCTCACCACCCAGCGTCTTTTCTGCACGTTCGCGCAAAACACGCAAAATATCGGCTGAGACTTCTTCCGGTGCGATGCTGCGGTGATCAGTTTTGATTCTTGGAACTGCAGAGTCCAGTTGATCAAATTGATAACTCCAACGCGTTTCATCAGCCTGAACTTCTATCAAACTGCGTCCCATCAGGCGTTTAACAGAAACGATGGTATTAGATGGATCATCAGATGCCGTCAACTTGGCATCCAAACCCACCTCAGCATTACCGTCGGATCGGTAACGTACAACCGACGGTAACAGTAAACGGCCAAACTCATCAGACAAAACTTCCACCGATCCGTTTCTGACCGTTGCCACAAGCGAATTGGTTGTCCCCAGATCAATGCCAACCGCGATTCGGTGTTCATGCGGCACTTTTGACTTACCCGGCTCAGAGATCTGTAACAAGCTCATGTCTGCGTCTCAAGTCGTAGCAATCGTTCGTCCGCCTCGTGCTGCAACTTCTGAAAAAACTGGAGTTTCTGAATCGTGATAACAGCCGCCTGGTAATCTTGGTTTTCAAACTGCACATTGAGTTCATCGTACAGCTGCTTTGAACAGGCATCGGCATGCGCTTTTAATTTACTGAGTTCTGTCGCCGGTTTTGCGGCATGCGGCGCTTCGGCTAATTGTTCGCGTAATTCTATTTGTTCGCCGAGAAAATCCGGCGGCATGCTGACTGAGTGATCAACCGGATCGATACCGGCCAGCTCCAGCATATAGATCGCTCTTTGCAGTGGATTGCGCAGTGTTTGGTAAGCATTGTTAACCTGTGAAGCTGCCTGCATGGCAAATAATTGTTCGCTCTCACCCGCTGCGGCGTAACGATCAGGATGAACCTGACGTTGCAAAGATTGATAGCGACAATCAAGCTCGCTGCGTTTCAGCTGATAACTGATCGGTAAGCTGAATAATTTAAAATAACTGCTTGTTAAGTCGATATCGTACACAGAACTGAGTGGCACATATTGGAAAGGTTGGCGGATTATATAATGACCGGAGACTATTGTCCGAATGGATATATCAAACGTTAAAACTTTCGCCGCAACCACACTCATCTTTAACGTTGGGATTATTGAATTTAAACCCTTCATTCAAACCTGCACGAACAAAATCCAGTTCGGTACCATCGAGGTAGTCCAACGATTTTGAATTTACAATTACTTTGACGCCGTGGCTTTCAAAGACCTGGTCGTTTTCTTCGATTTCATCGGCAAATTCCAGCACATAGGCCATGCCGGAACAACCACTGGTGCGCACACCAAGGCGCAAACCGACGCCCTTGCCACGCTGATCCATTGATCGTTGCACCTGTCTCGCCGCAGTTTCGCTTAAAGTAATGCCCATAAATTCAGATTCCTGATAATCAACCGCTGGCAGCCACTTTGTCGGTCTGTTCCAATTGCGCCTGTTTCTTCCGGTAATCTTCGATTGCGGCAGCAATTGCATCTTCCGCCAATACCGAACAATGAATTTTTACCGGCGGTAAAGCCAGTTCTTCGACGATATCCCGATTTCTGATTTCCGCAGCCTGTTCCAAAGTTCTGCCTTTTACCCATTCGGTGACCAAAGAACTGGAAGCGATTGCCGAACCGCAACCGTAGGTCTTGAATCGCGCATCTTCTATGACGCCATCTTTACCGACTTTAATCTGCAGTTTCATAACATCACCGCAAGCCGGTGCACCCACCATACCGGTGCCAATGTCTGCATCATTTTTATCAAAGGTGCCGACATTACGCGGGTTTTCATAATGATCAATGACTTTGTCGCTATACGCCATTTCAAACTCCAGTTTCAGACAAACATTTACCTGCCATACAAATTAATGTGTGGCCCATTGCACGGATTTTAAATCAACACCCTGTTGGAACATTTCCCATAAAGGTGACAGTTCGCGCAGTTTTTCAACGGCTGCGCGAATCCGGTCAATGGCATAATCGACTTCTTCAACCGTATTAAATCGGCCAAGAGAGAAACGCAACGAGCTATGCGCCAACTCATCATCGCGCCCCAGGGCGCGTAGCACATAACTGGGTTCCAGGCTGGCGCTGGTGCAGGCCGAGCCGGATGAAACCGCCAGATCTTTTAACGCCATAATAAGGCTTTCACCTTCTATGTACGCAAAGCTGACATTTAAAATACCCGCAACACGCTGATCAGGATCACCATTTAGATAAACCTCCGGTAAATCCGCTATCCCTGCATAGAGCCGTTTTCGTAACATCAAAATGCGTTCGTTATCGGCGGCCATTTTCTGTCCGGCAATTTCAAACGCGGCACCCATCCCCACTATCTGATGGGTGGGCAAAGTGCCGGAACGCATTCCACGTTCATGACCACCACCATGCATTTGCGCTTCCAGCCGGATACGCGGTTTACGTCGCACATAAAGTGCACCAATACCTTTCGGTCCATAAATTTTGTGCGCAGAAAACGACATAAGATCAACCGGTAAAGTCGATAAATCAATTTCAACTTTACCCGCACTTTGTGCAGCATCAACGTGAAACAAAACACCGTGTTCACGGCAAAGCCTGCCAATCGCATTAAGATCCTGAATAACACCGACTTCGTTATTCACGTGCATGACCGACGCCAGCACCGTATCTTTACGAATAGCTGATTTAAATTCATCCAGATCGATTAAGCCATTCGTCTGCGGTTTCAAATAAGTCAGTTCATAACCTTCGCGTTCCAGCTGACGCATGGTATCCAGTACTGCTTTGTGTTCGGTTTTAACCGTAATAAGGTGCTTACCTTTCTTTTGGTAGAAATTGGCAGCGCCTTTTATTGCCAGGTTATCAGATTCGGTTGCGCCGCTGGTCCATATAATTTCACGCGGATCAGCATTCACTAATGCAGCAACCTGACTGCGAGCCTGCTCGACCAGCTCTTCGCTCTTCCAGCCAAAGGCGTGCGAACGTGATGCCGGATTCCCATACGCACCCTTGCGGGTCAGACAAGCCAGCATTTTTTCTGCAACAGATTCATCGACTGCCGTTGTGGCGGCATTATCAAAGTAAATCGGTAACTTTAATTCGTTCATTTAAATTGATTCGCTTTTTTAAAACACGTTACTAAGCATTAACAGCACGCACAGATGTTTTTCTAAATTCACCGACAATCGCAGTAAGCGCGTCAACAAATTGTTTGATTTCAGCCACAGTAGTCTGTTTGCTCAGACTGACACGTATCGCCGTCATAGCCAGTTCCGGTTCCACATCCATTGCGACCAGAACATGACTTGGCTCGCGTACATCCGAATGACAGGCTGAGCCACTCGACACTGCGATTCCAGCACGATCAAGCTTTAACAACAGCGTCTCACCGTGACAACCATGCAAACCGAACTGCGTGGTATTCGGCAAACGTTCCGTCTGTTCGGCAAAAATGCAGACTTCCGGTATCCTGCGTAACTCATTTTCAAGCTGATCACGCAATTGCTGCATATATCGGCGACGTTCCGACAATTCAATCGTCGCCAGATAAGCGGCCATGCCAAAACCCACAATGGCTGCGACATTCTCGGTACCGGCGCGCAAACCAAATTCGTGCTTGCCACCGCGTTGTTGCGCTTGTAACAGGACACTACGGTCAATCACCACCGCGCCTGCGCCCAAAGGTCCGTGTAGTTTGTGCGCAGAGAACGTCATGATTTGGGCGCCACTGGCTGCAAAATCGACGGGGTATTTACCCAATGCCTGGGAGGCATCGCTGTGTAATACAGCGCCTGCCCGCCTGCTGATTTCCGCCACTTGCTGCACCGGTTGAATCGCGCCGGTTTCATTATTGGCCAGCATGACCGAAACCAGACGCGTATCGGTATCAATCCGGGCGGATAAAGCAGCTAAATCCACCAGACCGCTGTTTAAAACCGGAACATCACCAATAATCCAACCATCTTTACGCAAGGCTAAAGCCGGTTCGCGCACTGAAGTATGCTCAATCGCACTTACCAGCATTTTTGCCGGTACTGAATGTGCTGCAACGCCCTTTAAAACGAGATTGTTGGCTTCAGTGCCACCGCTGGTAAACACGATCTGATCAGGATGAGCTTTCACTGCTGCAGCCAGTTGCTCACGCGCTTGCTCGATGGCGCTGCGAATCAGGCGACCGTAACGATGCAGGCTGGATCCATTACCGTAAACGCTCAGTAAATAAGGGTCCATGGCATCCAGCACACGCGGATCCAGTTGCGTGGTGGCATTATTGTCCAGATATACAGGCATCTCAATTCGTCATTTTGTGTGGTCTGCTAAACACTGGCTTCAACCACTCCTGCCTCGGATCGATGCTGCGCGGCCTTTACGTTTTGCTCATGCGACTTAGTACGTAGATGGTGCCGATCAATCACATCCGCCAGACTGACCTCACTTAAAAACCCACGTATCTGCTGGCTGAGTTCTTCCCATAAATCGTGTGTCAAACAGCGCTTTTCGCCATTGCAGTCTTTAGCACCACCACAGCGGGTGGCATCAAACGGTTCATCAACCGCAGTCACCACATCTGCTATAAACACATCACCGGGATTTCGGTTAAGTCGGTAACCGCCGCCCGGGCCACGTGTACTGGCTACCAAACCGGTCTTACGCAGTTTGGCAAACAGCTGCTCGAGATAAGAAAGAGAAATACCCTGTCGCTCAGAAATGTCTGCCAAAGCGATGGGGCCTTTACCATTGTGCACTGCCAGATCCAGCATGGCAGTCACGGCATAACGTCCTTTCGTTGTAAGTTTCATATTAGCGGCCTTATTACTTGAGTAATTTGGTCGGATTATATAATCCCGATGAATTTAGTCAAGTATTTATCCTTGCGTTCTTTGAGTATTTTTAAGATAGGCGCTGTGCAAAATAGGCCTATCTTGCGCTAATGACTTCTAACTGCGCTTAATTTCGTCAAATGACTGCCTATTTGCTTCGATCCCGTTTGCGTCCCTGCGCGGCGCTTAGTATGCCTCGCAATATATTCACTTCGGTGCCGGAAAGCTGCGTGCGGTTAAATAATCTTCGAAGCCGCCGCATTAGCATCGCTTTGGGTTGCTCGGTTTTAATCACACCGATTTCACTCAAGGTTTGCTCCAAATGCCCGTACATCCCTTCCAACTCCGCCGCGGTTGCGAGAGATTCTTTTGCTTCTGCTGTTTCGGTAACGACCCCCTCTGCCCTTAATATTTGTCGGCGAAGCTCATAGGTCATGATTTGTACGGCTGAAGCCAGATTCAATGAGCTGTAAGCCGGATTCGCATCAATCGTAACCAGGGCCTGGCAGCGCGCGAGTTCTTCATTGGTGAGCCCGTATTTTTCCCGACCGAACACCAGTGCCACTTCAGAAACTACAGCATGCTGTAGTAACTGCATTGCGGCCGCATCGGGGCCCAAATTGGGCCACTGCAAACGCCGTTCGCGCGCACTGGTACCGATAACAAAGGACGATTCCGCCAAAGCCTGATCCAGACTCTCAAATACGCGCGCGGTCGCCAGAACGTCATCAGCACCGGAGGCGCGGGCGGTCGCTTCAGCACAGGGATACTTAACGGGATTTACCAGCGATAAGCGATTTAAACCCATGGTTTTCATAGCGCGTGCAGCCGCGCCGATATTGCCGGGATGCGAACTCTCGACCAGAACAATATTGATTTTATTCAACACATCAAACATGGTGGCGCAGCATACCGAAGCACTTCGGGCTAATCCAGTGCTTAATCCTGACGACAACGGGACATTTTGTTATGCTACGCGCGCCCTGAATTCCACGACAAACAGAAAAACCATCGTATGCACCCATTTATAACCATCGCTGTTCGCGCCGCACGCGCTGCAGGCAATGTCATGACGCGCAATCTGAACCGTCTTGACAGCATCAATATCGAAAACAAGCGCGCAAGAGATTTCGTCTCCGACGTCGATCGTCAATCGGAATTTGAGATCATCAATATTATTCGCCGCGCCTACCCCGACCACAGCATACTGGCTGAAGAAAGCGGCGATTCAGCAGGCTCCTCAACGACTCAGTGGATCATTGATCCCCTGGACGGCACCACCAATTATCTGCATGGATTTCCACAATTTGCGGTTTCGATTGCGGTAAAAATGAACAATGTGCTGGAAGCAGGCGTTGTCTATGATCCGATGCTGCAGGAACTGTTTGTTGCGGCGCGCGGACAGGGCGCAACGCTAAATGATCGTCGCATCCGCGTCAGCAATCGCATCCATCTGGATACCGCGCTGCTGGGCACAGGTCTGCCTTATTTACCACATCACGATTTTGACACCTATCTGCGCCAACTCAGCAACACCATGCGCAATGTGGCGGGCATCCGCCGCGCAGGCTCTGCCGCGCTGGATCTGGCCTACGTTGCCAGCGGACGTCTGGATGGTTTCTGGGAAAACAGTCTGAATATCTGGGACATCGCTGCCGGTGTCTTGTTGGTTCAGGAAGCGGGCGGCCTGGTTACCGATACCAAAGGCGGCACTGGTTTTCTGCAGAGCGGTAACATCGCCTGCGGTAACCCGAAAATTCACCCGCAATTATTGAAGCTGATTCAATAACGTTACCTGTGTTTGTCGTGTTGCCGCCACCAATCCGGTAAGTCGGCTATTGAATCCAGTACTGCAAAAGGATGCACATCGGTTTGCAGATCGCGTTGCATAAATTTTCCTGTGCGTACCAGTAAACCCCGCATGCCCAGTTGCTGTCCACCTTCAATATCAGTGAACAGATCATCGCCAATAATCACAGTATCTTCGGCGTCGGTTTCAAGCATGGATAAAGCAGTGCGATAAAAATCCGGCGACGGTTTACCCATGATGACCGGCTGCGCCATCGACGCGTATTGTAAGGCCATCACAAATGGTGCAACATCAAGCCGTAAACCATCTTCAGTCTGGCTGTAACGCGTCATACCCAACGCTAACAAGGTCGGTTGAGGCTCGGACACGAGTAACTGGAAAGCCTCATTCAATTTTTCGAATGTCCACATCTTACCTAAATCGCCTATCACCAGCGCATCGACGTCATCATCCGAGTTATTTTGCGAATTGATAAATCTGGAAAACTCGTTCCGAATCGGATAAGGCACATACAGAGCGATGTTGTTCTTATTATGCGCCTGCAACCAGGCGACGGCAGCAACTGGTGGTGTCAGTATATGACTGATATCGACGGTGATACCCATTTCAAATAATTTGGCCACCAGATCGAGGCGGTTCTTTGTGGTGATATTACTAACAAACAAATAGGGTATATTTTGTTCGCGCACCCACTTGATAACTTCAGCGCCGCCCGTAACGACTGAATCACCTTCATAAAACACACCATCGAGATCAAACAGTATCGCTTTCATGATTGCATGTCCTTATATATGCAAATGGCTGTGTCAACAAAAACTATTTTATACTCTAAAAATAATTATAGACACAAAAAAGGGGTGCCTGATGCACCCCTTTAAATTCGTTACAGTGACTATCGTTACCCGCTCATGGCGTTTGGTCCACCGCAGCGCCCTCTTTCTTAACAGCCAGCATATCTTCGCGGCTTAATCCCAGCGCCAGCACCAGGGGACTGGCAACAAATATTGAAGAATAAGTACCGATGATAATGCCTACCAGCAAGGCTAAAGCAAAACTGTGTATGACCTCGCCGCCGAGAGAAAACAATGAGCCAAGAACCAATAAGGTGGTAAACGACGTCATCAAGGTACGCGAAAGGGTCTGGTTAATGGATACGTTGACAATCTCCGTTGCGCCTTCTTTTCGCATGCGATGAAAGTTTTCCCTTATGCGATCATAGACCACCACGGTATCGTTCAGCGAGTAACCGATTACAGCAAGAATCGCTGCCAGTACCGTTAAATCGAAGTTAACCTGAACCACCGAAAACACGCCGATGGTAATTATTACATCGTGCGCCAGTGCAATCACCGCACCGACGGAAAACTTCCATTCAAAGCGGATCATGATATAGATCATGATGCAAAAAAGTGCCAGCAACATCGCCAGACCACCCATGTTCTTTAATTCACCACCCACCTGCGGGCCCACAAATTCAACACGCCGCATACTGACTTCCTTGTTACCCTGTTTCAGTATCGTAAGAATTTCGTCACTTACAATCGCAGCATTTTTCGCGCCCTCGGTCATTTCGCCTTTTGGCACCAGACGAACCAATACATCCTTTTGTGCACCGAAATGCTGAACGATGGCGTCGCTAATACCGTTTTTTGCCAGCAAATCCCTGACTTCATTCAATTCAACCGCTTCTTCATATCCCACTTCAATCAGGTAACCACCGGTAAAATCGATGCCGAAATTTAGTCCACGTGTGATGAACGATGCCAACGCAATCAAAATTAAGGTCGCCGAAAATATTACCGCCGGCTTGCGCAAAGCCATGAAATTGATCGCTAAATTGTCTCTAATTAATTGCATGCTATGTCTCTTTTCTTATATGGAGAGTTTGTTAACGCGGCGAGCACCGTAAAGTAGATTTACGATTGCGCGAGTTACCATGATGGCCGTAAACAACGAAGTGACAATACCGATGCTTAAGGTAACCGCGAAACCTTTAATCGGACCGGTTCCAAAACTGAACAAGACAACGGCAGCGATCAGGGTCGTGATATTGGCATCAGCAATCGTCGAAAACGCCTTTTCATAACCGGAATGAATACTGGCCTGCACCGAATTACCATTGCGCAACTCTTCGCGTATGCGCTCAAAAATCAGAACATTGGCGTCCACCGCCATACCCACTGTTAGTACAATACCGGCAATACCCGGCATGGTTAAAGTGGCCTGCAGCATTGAAAGCACGGCGACAATTAAAACAATGTTGGCGGTCAGTGCAATATCGGCGATAAAACCAAATGTCCTGTAATAGAAAAGCATAAACAACATCACCATCAACACACCGACCTGAACGGATAGTAATCCTTTATCAATATTGTCTTTACCCAGACTGGGGCCGACGGTGCGTTCTTCGATTATCGTCATGGGTGCGCTGAGCGAGCCGGCGCGCAGTAACAGAGCCAGATCACGCGCTTCCTGTGCCTCCAGGCCGGTTGTCTGGAAACGTTTGCTAAGTTGATCGCGAATCGTCGCGACGCTGATCACTTCTTCTTTCTTGCGCGTAACAGACTTTTGCTCACCATTTACTTCGGTGATATCGACTTTGGTTTCGATATAAACCACTGCCATTAGATTGCCGATATTGTCACCGGAAATCTTGCTCATGCGCGATGAGCCTTTTCCATCCAGCGTTACAAATACAGCGGGCAAATTATTCTGTGAATCGTAACCGGAGGTTGCATTAACGACATTGTCGCCTTTGACGATAATGGATCGCTTCAGTAACACCGGACTGCCATTGCGTTCGTGGTAAAGACGAGCATCAACCGGAACCCGTCCGTTTGATTCGGCCGCGATCCAGTCACTACGTGTACCGTGTACCAGTCGATACTCCAGTGTTGCAGTTGAAGCCAGGATTTCTTTTGCTTTGGTCGTATCCTGTACGCCGGGTAACTGCACCACGATGCGATCACTGCCCTGGCGTTGGATCACCGGTTCCGCCACGCCCAGTTCATTGACGCGATTGCGTAACGTGGAAATATTCTGACTTAAAGCATTCTTACGCTCTTCTTCTAATACGGTCGGACGCAATGTACCAGAAATCGTGTAGGAATCTTCAGCGTCGGCTGTCTCCAGTTCAAGTTCGGCATATTGGCTGTGGATCTCTTCATAAGCGGCGTCGCGCACCGCCATTTCCTTAAAACGCAATAACAAACCTTTATTGTTAATACTGATGCCGCTGTAATGCATTTTGTTTTCACGCAGGAACTGCCGCAAACCTTCCTGTAAGCCCTCCAGTTTTTGCTGTGTCGCCGTATTCATATCGACCTGCAACAAAAAATGTACCCCGCCGCGTAAATCGAGACCCAGATACATCGGTAAGGCATTCAGATTCCGCAACCAGTCTGGCGTAGCCGGTGCCAGATTGGGCGACACAATATAATCATCGTCGCCCAACGCATCCCTGAGTAAATCAACCGCCCTGGCCTGTTCATCCAGGCTTGACAGGCGACCCAGATACAAGTTGTCGCTGATTTCGACCGCTTTTGGTTTCAGATCAGCGTCTGTCAGCAATTGATTGATGCGCTCTTCAAACCCCTCGCGCAACGCTTCACGACGGACCGATACCTGTACGGACGGATCTTCCCCGTATAAATTGGGTGCCGCGTACAGTAAACCGACGAGCAAAACGCCCAGAATCATCAGATATTTGCTTATTGAATATTGATTTAGTATCACGACTACTCA
The DNA here is from genome assembly GCA_016928055.1 of Gammaproteobacteria bacterium. Taxonomy (GTDB): domain Bacteria; phylum Pseudomonadota; class Gammaproteobacteria; order HTCC5015; family HTCC5015; genus JAFGLM01. The sequence goes on along the minus strand of JAFGLM010000034.1, from coordinate 41,789 downwards.
ACCTTTTTTTACTTTATATGAGACTGCTCAAGCGTTTTTTATGCTGCCTTTGGGTAGAACGGTCGCCACCGCACCGCGCTGCAATTTCACTTCAACGCCTTCTGCCAGTTCTACTGTGACAAACTGATCAGACACTTCGGTCAATTTACCCAGCAAACCACCGTTGGTCACCACCTCATCGCCTTTTTTCAACGATGAGACCAGGTTTTGATGCTCTTTGACGCGGCGTTGCTGCGGACGAATCAGGATGAAGTAAAAAACAACTAACATACCAACCAGCATCACAATCGTGACCATCGGGTTGGATCCACCCGGCTGAGCGGCTTGGGCGTGGGCTGCAGAAATCAGAAAATCCATGGTTATACCTTTTTGCAAGGGTTCAGAGAGAGGTGCTGTTTTGCCTGCAATGACACAGGCTACCGGCACTTGAAAGGCGCGTATTATGCCATAGCAGGGGGCGATTAAAAGCAACCCTGATCAGTCGATAGCGGATAATTCATAAACATTCATTATCATCTGCAGCGATTTCTTCCTGGCCATAGTTTGTCGCGAAATCCGCCGCAAACGCCTGTAAACAACCATTGCTAATCGCTACGCGCAGTTTTTGCATAAGCCCTTGATAAAAATGAAGATTATGCAGCGTGTTCAAGCGCGCCCCCAGAATTTCATTGCAACGATCCAGATGGCGTAAATACGCCCGGCTGTAATGCCGGCAGGTATAACAATCGCAGTTTTCGTCCAGTGGCCGAGTGTCCTCGGCATGCACCGCATTGCGCAGCCGAAGAACACCGCTAGAGGTATATATAAAGCCGTTTCGCGCATTACGGGTCGGGATCACGCAATCGAACATATCCATGCCACGACAAACCGCTTCGACAATATCCATCGGCGTCCCCACGCCCATCAAATAACGGGGTCGGTCCGCCGGCATTTGCACTGTGATGCGATCCAGTATCGCCAGGCGCTCGGCATGGGTTTCACCCACCGACAGGCCACCCAACGCATAACCATCGAAGCCGATCTGGGTTAACCCCGCTAAAGACGCTTCCCGTAAAGGCAGGTACATGCCGCCCTGAACGATACCAAACAGCGCCGCCGGGTTACCGGCATGCGCGGCTTTGCTGCGCTCAGCCCAGTGCAGGGACAGTTCCATGGATTCCTGCGCCTGTTCTTCCGTTGCCGGATAGGGTGTGCATTCATCGAAGATCATCACGATATCGGCGCCCAACTCCCGCTGAACCTGCATGGAACGCTCCGGGTCAAGGAAGATGCGATCGCCGTTGATGGGTGATTGAAAAGTCACTCCCTCACGGCTGATTTTGCGGATCTGGGCCAGACTGAAAACCTGAAAACCACCCGAATCGGTCAGAATGGGGCCCGGCCAGTTCATAAAATCATGCAAATCGCCATGGCGGCGAATAATGTCGGTGCCGGGGCGCAGCATCAGGTGAAAAGTGTTACCTAATATCATCTCAGCGCCGGTCGCACGCACCTCTTCCGGTGTCATCGTCTTAACCGTGCCATAGGTTCCCACCGGCATAAATGCCGGCGTCGCAACGGTGCCTCGCGCAAACTGCAACTGCCCGCAACGGGCCTGACCATCGGTTTTTGATATAGAAAATTTCATGCTCTAGCGTGACTGTATTATTTCTGCTTTTCTATCAACATCGCATCACCATAGCTGAAAAACCGGTAACGCTGCCCGACCGCATGCTGATACGCCTGCATAACGCGCTGATGACCGGCAAATGCCGATACCAGCATCAATAAACTGGAACGCGGCAGATGAAAGTTGGTGATTAACACATCGACCACATTAAAAGTAAAGCCGGGTGTTATAAAGAGCTGCGTATTCCCGGAAAAAGGAATCAGCTTGCCATTCATCACAGCCGCTTCCAGGCTGCGTATAACGGTCGTGCCGACCGCAACAATTCTGCCGCCCTGCTGCCTGGTATCACGAATCAGCTCACAAACCGATTCGGATACTTCTGCCCATTCAGCATGCATAGCATGATCTTCAATCAACTCACTGCGCACCGGTTGAAAAGTGCCGGCACCCACATGCAAAGTAATAAAACACTGCTTGATACCCTGTTCATTCAGACTTGCCAGAACATCATGATCAAAATGCAAACCGGCGGTTGGCGCAGCAATCGCCCCGACGCGTTCGGCATAAACCGTCTGATAACGCTCATGATCAAGCTTTTCGGGTGCACGTTCAATATAAGGCGGTAATGGTAATTGCCCGGCGTGCTCAAGGTACTTGAACAAATCGCACTGAATTTCAAATTGCAGTTTAAATAATTCATCACGTCTTTCCAGCATCGTTACAGCAGTACCGTCTTCCAGTTCAATGCGTGCACCCGCTTTGGGAGACTTGCTGGCGCGGACATGCGCCAACACTTGTGAATCGCCTAATAGACGTTCAATCAGAATTTCGATACGGCCGCCGGATGTTTTCTTGCCGAACAAGCGGGCCGGAAAAACACGCGTATTATTGAAAACCAGCAAATCACCCTCTCGCAACAGTGAAGGTAAGCGGGCGAATTGCGTATCGACCGGCATTGCATCCGCTGCCAAATATAACAGGCGACTTCCCGATCGCGTTGCCAACGGCCGTTGGGCGATTAATTCAGCGGGTAATTCGTAATCAAAATCGCTGGTACGCATGGTTTTACAGATCAGCTTTAAAAGCGGGCGATATTAGGGCTTAACACAACGAGAGTCGAGGGTTTGACTAAACGGGGCTTTCGATTACACTACGCAACTTCCTGAAATCCTCGTGCCGGGGTGGCGGAACTGGTAGACGCGCCGGACTCAAAATCCGGTTCTGGCAACAGAGTGAGAGTTCGAGTCTCTCCCTCGGCACCAACAAGGCTAAAGATCTGTCCTGTAGCTAGTGATGTATCCCGTACACTAACGCACCAGTAAGACTAGGTAGTTGTTCTTTAGTCAATGATGCATCCCGTACACTAACGCACCAATAAAGCTCAGTAGTAATCACTGTTGCAGCCATGGTAAATGAGATTTACTATCATTTGCATGGCCAAGTGTCCTTCCGTTAGTTATGTTCCTCTGCCTGATTCCCTCTATCGCGGCGAAAACCACTTACGTATGGCACTGGTGGGGCTGCCCAATGCCGGTAAATCCACTCTTTTTGAAAACGTCGCCAGCAATTTTGTTAAAGCCGGTGAGTTAACCGGCACCCATCGGCAATATCAGGAATGCAAAGTACAGGTTGGCCTGGATGAGGTCAGTCTGATCGATTTACCGAATATCGATTGCATGCATCACTGGCGGGCGGAAGATCTGGCTGCCCAGCAATATATTCTCTGGGGTGACGATCAGCCACCGATTTCTGTCCATGAAAAACAGGAACCCCCTGCTCCCTTTGCACCACCCAATTTAATCATTCAGGTGATTGACGCCACGGCGCTTGAACGGCATCTGGAATTAACTCTGCAACTGGCACAACTGGGACGTCCGATGGTGGTTGCACTCAATCGTATGGACGAAGCGGACAAGAAGGGACTGATTATTAATGCCGGTAACCTGAGTAATTTATTGGGCGTACCGGTTGTACCCACCGTTGCCATTACCGGTCATGGTATTGCGGAATTATTCAGCAGCGCCATAACGACCGTCAGACAGGCCACTTGTCCGCTGCCGTATCCCCCCAGCCGATATTTAATGCAGGTGCTACAACCTTTAAGTGATGCGCTGAATGATCGCGATATTCATTCGGCATTTCGCATTCCGCATTTGCTGCTGCTTTTACAGATTGCTTCCAATGATGATTACTTTTTAAGTGAAATCAAACAGCACTTCCCTGATCGATTCGAAAAAATTCTTAAACTGAAAAATACCATCGGTAAAAACCTGCCGCGATCACTGGCGGATGAAATCCATGCTGATCGCCATCATCAGGCAGCATTGTTATATGAGAAAGTCGCGCGTATCGGCGGACCTTACGCCAGGCAGGATTGGCGTTACTGGGCGGATGAAATACTACTGCATCCGCAGTGGGGTTTGCTTGGCAGTTTGTTTGTTTTTGCGCTGATCTTGTTCTTTGTGTTCGAAGTCAGCGCCTGGATCGATGCGCTGACTATTGCGCCATTGATTGACTGGGCTGATAAATGGCAGACCACTTCACTCGTCGGTGTGATTGCGCATGCAATAGCCGATGGATTTATCGGCTTACTTGGCATCGTGCTCCCTTATATGTTGCCATTGGTGGCCTTGCTGGTGGCACTGGAAGAAACCGGCATCATGCAACGTATCGCCTTTGTGGTTGATCGCGGTTTTCACCATATTGGATTACGCGGTGGTATCGCCGCATCATTTCTTCTCGGCTTAGGTTGCAATGTTCCGGCGATTTCATCGGCTGCTGCTGAAACCAAAGGTCGCGAACGCATCATTGCATCGATGCTGATTACGTTTGTGCCATGCTCGGCGCGTTCTGCCATTATTCTTGCGTTGGCCGGCAAATATCTGGGTGGTCTGGCAGTATTTATGATCTTTATGGGCACATTAATTGTTATTGCGTTTTTGGGAAGATTGCTCAGTTTGCGCAACACACGAATCCAGCCGGGTAAGGTCACCAGTATGCCCGCATTCACTCTGCCGAACTGGCGTAGCGTTGCCGGTGAAACATGGTTTCGCACCAGCGATATCATCACCATCGTGATGCCTTTATTAATAGGCGGCAGCGTGGTGCTGGCATTGCTTTCCTATGTTGGTGCGGATCATTCCATTAATGTTGTGTTAACGCCTATCACTGAATGGTGGCTGGGATTACCGGTGGCGCTGGGTGTGCCGATGTTATTTGGTGTTTTGCGAAAAGAGCTTTCCCTGATTATGATTTATCAGGCACTGGGAACATTTGAAATCAGCCCGTTAATGAGCTGGATTCAAATCGCCACCTTTCTGATTTTTTTGACTTTTTATGTACCCTGTATATCCACCTTTGCGGTAATGATCAAAACCATCGGCAAAAAATACGCGCTGCTTTCGGTTGGGCTTTCAGTCGGCGTGGCGCTGGCGATCAGTGGGGCGGTTCGGTTTGTTTTGATTGGAATGCAGTATTTGGCCGGCTGAATATTTTGAATGTCCGAGCTAATGAGGGAGGTTCGGTTTATCCCCCGGATTCCTCTGCGCTTCATCCAGGCTACGTTTATATTTCCGCATGCTCCCGCGTCGACCTAAATTTAATATCAGGCCAACGCTCCATCGTCATCTGCAAGTTCACTCTGGTCGGTGCGATATAAACCAGTTCTTCGGCATGATCGAGCGCCAGGTTGTTGGCGTGTTTGGTTTTAAATTCGATTAATTTTTTTTCGTCTCTGCATTCAATCCATCTGGCGGTTTGCACATTGACGTTTTCAAATACACATTTCACGCTGTATTCGTGTTCAAGCCGATGGGCAACCACTTCAAATTGCAAAACACCGACCGCGCCCAGGATCAAATCATTACTGGTCAATGGGCGAAAAACCTGTGTGGCGCCCTCTTCGCACAATTGTAATAAACCTTTTAATAAAGCTTTGGCACGCAAAGGATCTTTTAATACCACGCGTCGAAACAGTTCCGGTGCAAAATTGGGAATACCAGCAAAATGCAACACTTCACCGGTACTGAAAGTGTCGCCGATGCGAATGGTGCCGTGATTGTGCAAGCCGATAATATCTCCGGCGAACGCCTCTTCAGCATGATCGCGTTCGGCGGCCATAAATGTCATCGCATCGTTTAATTTAACATCCTTACCGGTCCGTACCTGACGCACTTTAATGCCTTTAGTGAAAGAACCTGAACAGATGCGTAAAAACGCCATGCGGTCATGATGATTGGGATCCATATTGGCCTGCACTTTAAAAACAAAACCGCTGAATTTGTCTTCGTGCGGATCGACATCGCGTTCAGCCGCTTCATGCAAACGCGGCGCCGGTGCGTATTCGATAAAATCATCCAGTAATTCGGTGACGCCGAAATTATTAATCGCGGAACCGAAATAAACCGGTGTTTGCCGGCCTTCCAGATAGGCCTGCACATTAAACGTATGACTGGCACCCTGCACCAGTTCCATTTCGCTGCGCAGTTCATCGGCCTGTGAACCGATTTTTGCATCCAGCGCTTTATTATCAAGCCCCTTTATAATCTGGCCGGCAACCGCTTTGCCGTGATGCGCGCCCTCAAATAATCGGATTTGATCACTGTATAAGTGATAAACACCTTTGAAGCGTTTGCCCATTCCAATCGGCCAGGTTATTGGAGCACATTGAATTTTTAAAATGTCTTCCACTTCATCCAGCAGTTCGATCGCTTCGCGTCCTTCACGATCGAGTTTATTGATAAAAGTAAAAATCGGAGTATCGCGCATACGGCAGACTTCCATTAATTTGATAGTGCGCTCTTCAACACCCTTGGCGGCATCGATTACCATCAACGCTGAATCGACTGCTGTAAGTGTGCGATAGGTGTCTTCGGAAAAATCGGCATGTCCGGGAGTATCGAGTAAATTGATCAGGCGGTCTTTATAAGGGAACTGCATAACGGATGAGGTAATCGAAATACCGCGTTGTTTTTCCAGCTCCATCCAGTCCGAAGTGGCATGACGACTGGCTTTGCGACCTTTAACGGTACCGGCCAACTGAATGGCACCGCCGTATAACAACAATTTTTCCGTCAGTGTGGTTTTACCGGCGTCCGGATGCGAAATAATGGCAAAGGTACGGCGCTTGTTGACCTGTTTCGTCAGGGGGGTCATAAATTTCTACTGTTTGAATTACTGGCCGCGATTATACGGATTTAGTAAAAGAATACCACGGAGACACGGAGAACACGGAGAAGAGAAACTTAGGTTGAAAACAAAGGCTCTCCATCGAGCCTACTGACGCGGATGAGACCGATCATTAAGTAAACAATACATAGAAAAATCTTTAATCTCTACCGTTCCATTTATAGAATTACAAATCCATGGATCCAACTTATATTTTTCACCTCAGTGTTCTCCGTGTCTCCGTGGTTCAGCTTTTTAGTCTATTGACCTCGCCAACATCAGGGCATCTTCCCGACCGTTTATGGCCGGATAATATTGCCGACGCCTGGCAATTTCTTCAAACCCAAACGACAAATACAGATTGATCGCGATCAGATTAGTCGGCCTGACTTCCAGATAAATAAAATTTGCATCCATTTCTTTGGCGCGGCCGAACACATATTCCAGCATTGAACGGCTTAAACCCTGGCCGCGAAAGGTTTTACTAACGCATAAATTAAGAATATGACATTCTTCCGCTGCTACTGAGAATACTGAGTATGCGCAGATTGCTTTGTCTACTTCCATTAGTACGCATTCGTAATCCACGCGCAGGCAATCGGTGAAGATGCCTTCGGTCCACGGGAAAGGATAGGATTCGTTTTCAATGGTTAGAATCTGCGGCAGATCCCGCTCGGTCATACTGCGAATAACGGGTACACTTTTTAATACTGCGACCATGCTAATTCTGCATATTCCGTGTGTGATAGGCGAGCAGTAAATCCTGCCAGGCCTTGCGCTTTTCACTGGGTTTGCGCAATAAATAGGCAGGATGATAAGTCACCACAACAGGAATGTTGTATTCAGGCAATTGATGCACCACACCACGCAAACGACCGATCGCCTGATCGGTATCTAATAATTTTTGTGCGGCGATGCGGCCGATGGCGAGAATAATTTTCGGCGCAATGAGTTCAATCTGCCGCGCCAGATAAGCGCTGCATTGCCTGGCTTCTTCCGGTTGCGGGTCGCGATTATTGGGTGGTCGGCATTTCAGAATATTGGCGATATAAACCTGTTCGCGTTCCAGCCCAATTGCCTTTAACATGTTGTTCAGTAACTTACCGGCACGACCGACAAACGGTTCACCCTGAGCATCTTCTTCCGCACCGGGTGCTTCGCCAATGATTAACCAGTCAGCTGTTTTATTGCCCGCACCAAAAACAGTTTGTTTGCGACTGGCATGCAAAGCACAGGCGGTACAGCCGGCAACTTGCTGTTGCAATGTATCCCAGTCCAGCGAGGCATACGAACTGACAGGCGTTGTAACGGGTAATGGAGATTCGATTTCTGTTTCAGATTCCGGTTGTTGCCGCAAAACCCAACGCTGTATGCCAATTGTCTGTAGATAATATTGTTGGCGTAAATCCATGTGACGATCAATACAAGCGAATATTCAACACTTATTTGCTTTCTTCGCTCGAAACATGTTCGTGCCGGCGACGAAACTTTCTGATCCTGCGTATCGCCCAGGTAAACGGGCCGGAAAATAAATACGTTACAAACAAGGCGCACAGAACTTTGGCCGGGTCGAAAATTATGCAAACCAGGCCGATCACCACAAAAATCATAGTGGTGTAATGCACGCGATACTGACGACCAAATTCCTTAAAGCTGTAGTATGGAAAACGACTGACCATCAGTAAACCGCAAAGCAAGGTAATAGCAAACGCAAAAAAGACCATTTGCTTACCCGGTAAACCCAGATCAACACCCAGCCAGACCAGCCCCACCATCACGCCAGCAGCGGGTGGACTGGCCAGCCCCTGGAAAAATCGTTTGTCGGTGACAGTACGTTGGGTATTAAAACGAGCCAGTCTGATCGCCGCTCCGGCGACATAAACAAAGGCAGCCAACCAGCCCAGCTTCGCCCAGTACCAGCCGTAATCACGCATGGAAGATAAAGCCCATTCATACATCACCAGCGCTGGCGCCAACCCAAATGACACCATATCGGCGAGGCTGTCCAACTCAGCGCCGAAATCACTCTGACTATTGGTCATTCGGGCAACACTGCCATCCAGATTATCCAGTACCATGGCGACAAAGATAGCGATGGCCGCGACAATAAAACGACCCTGAGTGGACGCAACAATGGCATAGAAACCCGCAAACAAGGCAGCTGTGGTGAAGATATTCGGTAACAGATAGATCCTGCTGCGAAATCGTTGATCTTTGATTTTCTGACTCATGCTAAATGGACTTCCGACGGCGGATTACCGATATGCTACACCATGAAAACGGAGAGCCCAAACCTAAGTTTGAGCTCTTCTCTCAAGCCGGTTCGACCGGCAAAAATCACGCACAGCTTAATTGGACTGCCTGCCGCCAACACCTTTGGTATCTTTGGAAAACGCCCTGGCTTCTTCTTTTGGGCGCAAGGAACGGGTCGCCTTGCCTGCCCGCCATAATTCCGAGTTGCCTAATTCGTTCAACTCTTTGGTCAGTTCTTCCTGATAATTGGCAGAACTGCCGGCAGACAATACTCGCGCCGTTTCCTTACCGGTGGCGACACTGTTGTACAGATCCTTGAATACCGGCAACACCGCTTCTCTGAATTTTGGTCTCCAGTCCAGTGCGCCGCGTTGGGCGGTGAAGGAACAGTTGGTATACATCCAGTCCATGCCATTCTCACCCACTAACCGAATCAGACTCTCGGTCAGCTCTTCAACGGTTTCATTGAATGCTTCAGACGGGCTATGACCGTTTTCCCGCAATACCGAGTATTGCGCATCCATCATGCCGGCCAAAGCGCCCATCAAAACACCGCGTTCACCGGTTAAATCGCTGTAAACCTCGTTTTCGAAGGTCGTCGGGAACAGATAACCGGACCCGACTGCAATGCCCAAAGCCACGCAACGATCTTTTGCACGACCGGTGTGATCCTGCGCAACCGCGAAGCTGGAGTTAATGCCGGCACCGGACAGGAAGTTACGACGTACCGAGGTACCCGAACCCTTGGGCGCAACCAGAATCACGTCCACATTCTTGGGCGGAATCACTTCGGTCTGGTCTTTGTAAACGATGGAAAAACCATGCGAAAAATACAGCGCGTCGCCTTCGTTGAGGCAGGTTTTGATCAAAGGCCAGATCGCCTTCTGAGCAGCATCCGACACCAGCATCTGCACAATGGTGCCTTTTTTGGCCGCTTCTTCAATATCAAACAGGGTTTTCCCGGGTATCCAACCATCAGCGACAGCGCGATCCCAGTCTTTTTTAAATTTCTGGGACTGGCCGATAATGACGTTGAAACCATTGTCTTTCATATTTAAGGCCTGGGCAGGACCCTGTACTCCATAACCTATCACGGCGATGATCTCGTTTTTGAGCACCTCGCGAGCTTTATCCATCGGGAATTCGTCACGAGTGATAACTTCTTCCTTCACTCCGCCAAAATCAATAATCGCCATTTTCTTGCTCCTCTCAGCAATTTAGTATTAATAGAAAGTATGTTCCAAATAGTTATTTACTTAAGAAATCCCTGATTTATTCGGAGATTCCTGTTTCGTTAGATGTGCAGAGCTCGTTCACCCCTGCCGATACCGAGCGGTCCGGATCGTACCACTTCAACAATTTCATTAGCGGACATATTGTCCAGAAAAGCATCCAGTTTCTTGCCATTGCCAGTCACTTCAACCGTATAAGTCGAACCGCTGGCGTCAATAATGGTACCTCGAAAAATCTTGGTCAGTTGTGCCAGGTGCGCAGCCGCGTTGCTATCCGGAAGCTTGACCTTTAACAGCATCATTTCTCTTTCGATATGACTCGATTCAGTCAAATCAACCAGCCGAATCACATCAACCAGTTTGTTCAACTGCTTGGTTATCTGTTCGATAACATCATCGGTGCCGCTGGTAACCAGTGTCATGCGCGACACGCTGTCATCATTGGTTGGCGCCACACTCAGTGCCTCAATATTGTAACCACGCGCTGAAAACAAATTTGCAGCTCGTGAAAGTGCACCGGACTCGTTTTCCAGTAGCAATGAAATTATGTGCCTCATTACTTTACCTTTTGTTAATTTGTCGATCCCGCAAAAACCATCCCGGACGGCTTTCAGGGCAGACTACGTTATGCCAGTTCACGATCCGCAGGTGCCAGATGCATTTCATTATGGCCCTTGCCTGCCATAATCATCGGGTAAACGTTAGCCGCCGGATCCGTCATAAAATCCATAAACACCAGTCTGTCTTTATGCGCCAACGCTTCCTTTAAGGCCCCTTCTACATCGGCAGACTTCTCAATGCGCATGCCGATATGGCCGTAAGCTTCCGCCAGTTTGACGAAGTCCGGCAAGGCGTCGAAATAGGACATGGCATAGCGTCCTTCATAGAAGAACTCCTGCCACTGACGCACCATACCCATATAGCCATTATTGAGATTAACGACCTTAATTGGCAGGCGATACTGGGTGGCGGTCGATAATTCCTGAATACACATCTGAATACTGGCTTCACCGGTAATACAGATAACCTCGTCTTCCGGTTTCGCTAACTTGACACCGAGTGCAGCCGGCATGCCGAATCCCATGGTGCCGAGACCACCGGAGTTGATCCAGTGGTTGGGCTTATTAAATTTGTAATACTGTGCCGCCCACATCTGATGCTGACCGACATCCGAAGTGATATAGGCTTCATCGGTTAAAAGGCCCTGCAATGTCTCGATAACATACTGCGGCTTGATCTTGTCGCTATTGCGGTCGTAACGTAAGCAATCGACTTTGCGCCACTCTTCAATCTGCTGCCACCAGTTATCCAGTGACTTTTTGTCGATTTTCTTCGAGGTCTTCGGCAGCAGCTTCAGCATCTCGGTTAAAACCGACTTCACATTACCCACAATCGGGACATCGACTCGAACATTCTTGGAAATAGAAGAAGGATCGATATCAATATGAACGATCTTGGCGTAGGGACAAAATTCCGGAATGGTGCCGGTTACACGATCATCGAAGCGTGCACCGATAGCCAGCAACGCATCGCATTCGTGCATAGCCATATTGGATTCGTAAGTTCCATGCATGCCCAGCATGCCAAGAAACTGCCGATCACTACCGGGATAAGCTCCCAAACCCATCAGGGTACTGGTGATCGGATAACCGAGATTACGTACTAACTTGGTCAGCTCCTCCGAACCATTACCCAAAATCACGCCACCACCGGTGTAAACCATCGGACGCTTGGCGTTCACCAGCAAGTCCAGTGCTTTTTGAATCTGCCCACTATGACCCGCTTCCGGCGGTTTATAGGAACGTAACTCGATCGTCTTCGGATACTCAAATTCGACCAGAACCTTCGGATCGGTTGCGTCTTTGGTGATATCAATCACCACCGGGCCGGGTCGACCGGTCGTCGCCAGATAGAAGGCCTTCTTAATGGTCAGTGCGATGTCTTCCGGCCGCTTGACCAGAAAATTGTGTTTGCAGCAAGGACGGGTAATGCCGGTGGCATCAACCTCCTGGAATGCGTCACTGCCGATAACCGGGCTCGGTACCTGACCGGTAATCACCACCAGCGGAATGGAATCCATGTGAGCGGTCGCAATTCCGGTAACAGCATTGGTTGCACCGGGTCCGGAGGTGACCAGCACCACTCCGGGTTTACCGGTAGCACGCGCATAACCATCCGCCGCATGGGTAGCGCCCTGCTCATGGCGTACCAGGATATGGCGCAAGTTTTCGTCCTGTTGCTTGAAAAAAGCATCGTAAATATGTAACACGGAACCACCGGGATAGCCGAAGACCAGCTCGACCCCCTCCGCTTTCAGACACTGGACCAGAATATCGCCGCCGGATAATTGCACTGTAATAACTCCACTGGGTTTTCGGACTCAAACACCGGAAAACATTAGTAAAAATGGCTGGTCGCGTAAGATACCAGATTCACCGGTCGCCGTTAACGGCAAGCGGAAAAAAACCACCTATGACCTTATAAAATTTGCTGTTTTCGGGTCGAAGCCTGGCACCGGCCGCGTACAATGCCCTACCACTTGTGCAGCATATTGCAGACTGCGGTTTTACGACTGTGCAATAATCCTTGTGGTTCTCTGGAAACTTGGCAAATAAACCCATGTCTAGTAAACAACTCGATAATCGATAACACCGAAAAAACCAGGCATGATCTCTTATCGTCCACTCCGCATTAATCTGACTGCCGTTACTGCGCTCTGTGCCGCACTGATAATCGTCCCAACCGTCGGTCAGACAGATGGTTTCCAGTCATCGGATTTGCCAAGCATTGGCAATCCGGCCGATCAGTATCTGTCGCCCATCCAGGAAGCAAAGCTTGGCGCCGAATTTTATCGCAGTGTTTACCGGGCGGGTGCCGTATTGGAAGATCCCGAGGTCAGTAATTACATCCAGCATCTGGGTAACGTATTGGTGAATTCACTGGGCAGCGGTGCGCATGACTATACCTTCTTTGTGGTGAATGACAGCGCTATTAATGCGTTTGCCGTACCGGGCGGGTATGTTGGCGTGAACGCCGGACTGATTCTGGCGTCCGACACCGAAAGTCAGTTAGCCAGTGTTATGGCACATGAAATTGCGCATGTATCGCAGCGTCATATTGCCCGCCAGATCGCCAATATGAACAGTACTCAAATTCCAACATTAGGCGCTATTTTTGCCGGTATGCTGCTGGCCGCCGGTGGCTCAGGTGAAGCCGGCATGGCACTTATGTCAACCGGAATGGCGCTGCAACAACAGCAATATCTAAACTTTTCCCGCGAACATGAGATCGAGGCTGATCGCATCGGTCTGGGTCTTTTGTATCGGGCCGGTTTTGATCCAACCGGTATGCCGCAATTTTTCCGTACTTTACAACGCAACCGTTTTTCAAGTAATTTGAAACAGTTTGCTTTTCTTATGACCCATCCTCTGGATCATGTGCGTATCGCTGAGGCACAAGGTGCTATCGATCGCTTGCCAAAACAACAGCATTCCAACAGCAATAACTATCTGTTTGCCAAGGCGCGCTTGCAGGCTGTCACTGCCAATCAACCCGTTGATCTGGCGCGAAAAATTGAGAAAACCCTGCAGAAAGAATCCAGCAAGAAACCAGCTGTTATCGACCTGTACGCCTTTAGTCAGGCACTTGAGCTGGCAAGTGAATTTCGTAGGGCTAACGCAACGTTGAATAAAATAGACGAATTTGATGAGGAAAATATTCCGTTACAGCTTGGCCGGATTCGCTCATTGCTAAACAGCAAACAAACAGAATCGGCAATCCGTATATTGCATCAGCTAATGAAAATTTATCCTGATAATTTTGCGGTCAATTATTACTATGCGAAAGCCATGCTGGATAGCGGAAAATATGCCGAGGGCTGTAAAGAACTGAAACAATTTCTTCTGAAAAATCCAACTCCGATCATGGGAGTGCATAAGCTGATGGCAGAACTTTACAATGCCAACGGACAGGGCATTGAGTCGAAAAGAACTATGTCGGAATACTACTATAATACGGGGAATTTTAACGGCGCGGTCTTCCAATTGCGCGAAGCGCTGAAAGAACCGAATCTTGATTACATTACCCGCAGCCAGATCGAATTGCGTCTGCGTGAACTAACACAGATGACTCGCACATAATCTATCTGACAATTAATTGCTACACAATGGAGCCGTAATCTGTAGAATATAGATCTCGTCTAAAGTCCGGTATGAACCGAAGTCGCGGGCTGATTTTATGGATTTTTTTGATGATTACGAAGACGCAGATACGCCGGAATTTATAGGCACGGTAGTACGTGCCCTGAGGATGGCGCGTGGACTCTCTGTTAATCAGCTTGCTATTGCATCCGGCATTGAGCCCGCCAACCTTTCGCGCTTCGAACGCAATGTGCGCGGTGGTGTCCACGCCAGCAAACATTTGAACCTGATCGCCAAGCGTTTGGGTACACGCGCATCCGTTCTTTACGCAATTGCTGAATTAATCCCGCTTAAACCCAATCTGCTGGAAAATTCGGGTGAACTCGCCATTACTGCCACCGAACTGACGCATATTATCGACAGTTATCCACATCTCGAAGAAAACACCCGTGATAAAGTACAACAGATTATTCTGGATGATACGAGCGATAATCAATCAAAATAAAATAAGACAATACCGATCCAAACCCGGATTTTTTTCCGACTTTGAATCATTTTAGAAGTAAAACATATACTTCATGCCAATCGATGTGTTACTTATTCTCGCCGATGAATCGTGGGAAATATTGAAGTTAAGGCTATTAGCCTGACCAAAATGGTATCCAAAACTTGTCCACTCTGTATTAACGCTATTGAACGCCCCGTCAGCGTAATTCATGTAGGAATAACCCGCAGCAAAAGAAAACTTGGGCAATTGTTTAAAAATGCCTATCGATACACCATGCTGAAATTTAAATTTGTCATCAAACAAACCGCTATAATCTAAATCAAAATCTAATTTAGCAACTAAATTTAAATCACTCAAACCCACCGCGTATCCAAGAGCACCACCTATACTTGTGACCAGTTCCCGACCATCATCGATCCACTTGCGCTGCCGACTAATATGAAAATCCCATGAAATAGGTTTAAAAAAATAATTTATCGGCTTGTATGATGAAATATTCAATATATCAAATCGTTCCAATCCGGATTGTTGAGAACTCTCGCTCACACGATACTCAAAATTAAGAAATTCTGCTTTTGCTCCAAAATCGTAACCAGTAATTGGATCTGATAAATCATGTCCCACAGCACGAAGCGTCCAGGCCGGCAAGGTACTTGTTCCGTTGTCGAATTCCCCATTGCATTTGCGTATAGCGGCCAATACTTTTTAAGTCTGCTTCCGCTTTGAGCGTAAGTTTAAAGCACCCCATGATTATGAGCTTTTAGTTTCGTTGTCCAGTTCGTTGATCAGTCCTTCCAGGCTG
Organism: Gammaproteobacteria bacterium; assembly: GCA_016928055.1. Lineage (GTDB taxonomy): Bacteria > Pseudomonadota > Gammaproteobacteria > HTCC5015 > HTCC5015 > JAFGLM01. The sequence goes on along the minus strand of JAFGLM010000034.1, from coordinate 26,080 downwards.
TAATTCTCGGCAAATTGGCCCCGGTCTGCTTGTGCTTCACCAATCGCCAACTCGGCCCGCAGGTGCATGAGCTTCATTTCGTTATATTCCTGGGTTGATAAGACGACAGCCACTGCGCGGCCATGCTTTTCAATGGTAATGGGCTCACGTTGAGCATTATCCAGCAGTTCTCCGAAATGGGTTTTTGCTTCTTTCGCCGCGATATTACGCATGGTTTCACCTATGTAATAGAAGTGATCATTTTGATCAATAGGGCTATTATAGTCCCAATATTGAATTGGGCAAGCGGCTTAAGGGTGCAATTTCGCTGGTCTGCCCTGCTCCAGTCTTGTCGAATTGCTTTTTTATACGTAGGAGTTTCGAAGTTTGAGATCTTGAGTCAGTGACTCACTCGCTTAAAAAATTAAAACTATACTTAATGCAAATTTGTCGAACCCGAGCGCAGGGATGCGCGAGATAGTCTTGTCGAACGGACTCGACATATTTTTCAGCTATTTTCATTTGCCTTTCTTATACGTCGCAGGTTCGAATCTGTTTTGGTTCATTAGTTTCACGTGCTACATCATCATGTTTTCTGATAATGCACTAGACGTGTTGGTGGGCCGTGCAGGATTCGAACCTGCGACCAATTGGTTAAAAGCCAACTGCTCTACCGACTGAGCTAACGGCCCATAGATTCCGAAATCGTGGGGATATCAAGAAGGCTGCGGATTTTACTCACAATACACGCTCGGCTCAAGTTTATTCGATTACATAAGGTGTCGGATCAGACAGCCCTGCCTGTTCAAAACCCTGTCGCCGGAATCGGCAGGAATCGCAACGACCGCAGGCTCGCCCCACTGCATCGGCGCGATAACAGGATACCGTCATGCCGTAATCAACACCAAGATCGGTGCCACGGCGGATAATGTCAGCCTTACTCAGATCGATCAACGGAGTGTGAATCTTGAAATGCGCGCCTTCAACGCCGGCTTTGGTGGCCAATCCCGCCAACCGTTCAAATGCCCGGATAAATTCCGGCCGGCAATCCGGATAACCGGAGTAATCCACCGCATTCACGCCGATAAAGATCTCACTGGCGCCAATTATCTCTGCCCAACCCAGCGCCAATGCCAGAAATACGGTATTGCGTGCCGGTACATAGGTTATCGGTATACCTTCTGAATGAGATTCGGGCACTGCCAGGCTGACATCCGTTAATGCAGATCCACCCATATTATCCAGATCGATACGAACGGTTTTGTGTTGCTTGACTTTATACTTTTCTGCAACGCGCCCTGCTGCGACCAGCTCAGCCCGATGACGTTGACCATAATCAAAGCTGATCGCATAACATTCAAAATTCTGCTCGCGGGCAATCGCCAGTGTGGTCGCCGAGTCAAGGCCACCGGAAAGCAGTACCACAGCTTTTTGATGATTTACCTGCATGTTCTTTATACGGCTAATGACCCGGTTGATTACCCCATAGAATTTTATGCAACTGCAATTGAAAACGTACCGCTAATTGATCCTGCAAAATCCAGTCAGCCAATTGCGTGGCATTAAGTTGATCGCAACTGGGCGAAAACAGCACTTCCAGTCTTTCGGTTAGTTTGTACTCATCCAATATCCGGCAAGCCCATTCGTAATCGTCCCGATCACATAAAACAAACTTGATTTGATCAGTTGCTTTGAGCAGATCAATATTGGACCAAAGATTACGCTCCTGCTCACCTGAACCCGGTGTTTTAATATCCATCACCGTTGTAACGCGTGCATCGACCTGACTGATATCGATTGCGCCACTGGTTTCGAGTGATACTTTGTATTCTCTATCACAAAGTAGCCGCAATAATTCCAGGCAGGACTTTTGCGCTAATGGCTCACCGCCGGTCACGGTAACGTAAGGAGTACGATACTTTCTAAGTTGTTGCAGGATATCAGTCAATTCCATCGTTTGACCACCAGTAAAAGCATAAGTCGTATCACAATACTGACAACGCAAAGGGCAGCCGGTCAAACGAATAAACACCGTTGGTATGCCAACGCTGGTCGATTCACCTTGTAATGAATGAAATATTTCTGTTATGCGTAATTGCGTGGGCACAATGCTAATTCGAGCGCAATAATTTTGATGCAGATTCTAATGGCCTTCCTGCGACATCCTCTGCAACCTCTGTTCCGCAAGTGGTGCAACCGAACTGCTGGCGTGCGCACTTACAATGCCCGCTAAAACCTGACGCGCTTTATCCCATTGCTTGAGTTCGTAATAGGTATATCCTATTTTCAATTTAGCATCCGGCACTTTGGCACTGCGTGGATACTGATCCAGCACCTTGCCAAATTCCTGCAATGCCTTATCAAAGTTCCGCGAAACATAGTTGGCTTCTCCCAACCAGTACTGTGCATTATCAGCGTATTTCCCTTTTGGGTATTTTTTAAGAAATACGGTAAACGCCTCAATCGCCTGGTTATAACGCGCTTCCTTGAGCGATTCAAACGCTGATTTATAATCCTCACGCTCCTGATCGGTTTCGGTAGTGGCTTGACCTGCAGATGCAACAGGCGCAACATCTGCCATATCAGAAAGGCTTGATTGGCTCGCTGAAGTATTCATCGAACCATGTAACTGCATATCGTTGATTCGTCGATCAATATCAAGATATAACTCACGTTGGCGTTTCTTGATGCCTTCCAGATCATAGCCCTGTTGTTCGATCTGACCACGCAACTCGCGCAATTCTATCTGTATACGTTCCAGGGTTTGCGCCATTTCCAGCAAACCCTTGTTCTGTACGCCTGCTTCAATCTGGTTCAAGCGTGCCTGTATTTCCTGTTGGCCTATTTGTAATTCTTCAATATCGTCACGCGTACCTGCGATCACTGCAAGCGGCAATGCTAAACCACACAGGCAACAGAAATTAAAACAGGCTTTAACGGTCTTCATAAACCAACTCCACCCGACGGTTCTGTTTCCAGGCCGATTCATCATGACCAAGATCCATTGGCAACTCTTCGCCAAAACTGACAACATTAATTCTGTCGTCGCCAACACCTTGCAATAACAATAATCGCCGCACCGATTTCGCTCTTTCTTCACCCAGTGCCAGATTGTATTCGCGCGAACCGCGTTCATCGGTATGCCCTTCGAGACGTATTTTGGTATCGGGATAAGACGCCAGATACTTACCATGCGCAACAATGAGATCCTGATATTCGGACTTAATTTCTGCGCTGTCATAGTCAAAGAAAATCAGACGACCGGCCAGGACGCCGGCCGGATCTTCCAATGCACTGCGTGGAAATGCACAGGGTGCTTTGCAGTCTTCATCCATTGCCATCACATCAACACCATCACCGCTGGTGGATTGGTCGGCAGTATCATCGTATATACCACCACTGGTCGAACATCCGCCGACTAACAGGAAAAATATTGCAAGGCCACTGAATAGAAGTTTGTTCATGGATTATTCCTCTGCTAAATGCATTTGTTATTTTATCGTCTTTGTGCTGGAAATGGACCCCAGGTAGGCTCACGTATATTGCCGTCAGAAAAAGCCAGACTTTGACGGGTTCGGCCATCTATTGAAACAGCGGCCAATATGCCTCGGCCCTGTTGTTCTGTTGCATACAAAACAATACTTCCGTTCGGTGCAAAACTGGGTGATTCATCAAGCCGGCCGTTGGTTAACAGACGGAACAAGCCCGTCTTCATATCCAGTGCAGCAATCTGGTATCTGCCCGCTTCGCCGTGCACCATGGCAATCGTTTTACCATCCGGTGAAATCGTAGCGCTGGCATTGTATTTACCTTCAAAGGTTAAGCGGCGGGCTTTGCTGCCATCAAGCGCCAGAAAATAAAGTTGGGGGCTGCCGCTTCGACCGGAGGTAAAGACGATAGCCTTACCGTCCGGCATCCACGCCGGTTCAGTATCAATCGCCCAATCATCGGTCAGTTGCTGCATGGTTTTGTCGGCAAGATCGAGTAAATAAATATCGGAATTGCCTTTATGCGACGACGTTAACGCCAGCTTACGACCATCCGGTGACCACACCGGCGCGCTATTAATGCCTTTAAATCTGGCCACCACGTCGCGTTTACCTTCAAATACAGCATGCACCCAGATTTCAGAACGCTTGCTTTCAAAAGACACATATGCCAGATAACGCCCGTCCGGTGACCAACTGGGTGACATGATAGGTTGCTTTGATCGTAATATAGTGCGCGCATCATAACCATCGGTATCCGCCACTTCGAGGCGATACTGAAGCTTACCCTGATAGGGTTCCGCCACCACATAAGCGATACGAGTATTAAACGCGCCGCGTTCACCGGTTAATGCTTTATATATTTCATCGCTGATCGCATGCGCGACATTGCGTAATTCATTCGCCGGTACCGTAAAACTTTGTCCGACCAGTTGTCTCTTTTTAAATACATCAAAAAGCTGAAACTCGATAACATAGTAACTGCCGCTGTTTAATACCACGTTACCAACTACGACGTTTTCAACACCTAAAATACTCCAGTTCTCGAATTTTATTTCAGAGCCCTTGTGCGGCTGGTGGATCATCTGATCTACCGGTACGGCGCGAAATTGTCCGCTACGTTCGAGATCCGAACCAATCACTTCTGAAAATTCAACCGGTAAACGACCACTGGTGGATTTCCAGCCAAACGGCACAATGGCAATCGGTAAGGCACTGGCATTGGCGCCGGTGATTTCAATATGCAATACGGAAAATGCCTGACTGCTATAAGCTGCAATTAATAAAATCGTTATACGTAGAAAATTCACAATTTGATTTTCCTCATTCACCTGGAACCTTGAAAGTAAATTGTATGCGCCGGTCGAACAAGGCCGGATTGGACGGGTCCGGCAGGGGTGACGATTTATAGACTGCATTCATCACAGATCGTTGAAAGATCGCATCGCCATCGCATTTTAAAATTTCGACATTGACAACTTCGCCACCTGGAATCTGATCAACACTCACTTCACAGGTATACCAGTCTTCAGCAGAAACCGGCCTGACCCAATTACGATCAACACGTTGTTTGATCGCTTGCTTATATAAATCCATATTGTTTGCCAACTCGCGACCGCGCGCCTGTTCGGCTGCGGCGCGCTCTTCAGCCTGCAACTTTTCCCACTCCGCAGCTTGCGCCTGCTCGCGCAAGCGACGCTCATCTTCCACGCGTTTTTGTTCCGCCAGTGTCTGTTGCTCCTGCAAACGCTTCTTCTCTGCCAGCCGTATGGCTTCTTGCTGTTTTTTCTGTTCGGCTAAACGCTGTTGTTCCAGTTTTTCTTTTTCAAGCTGCTCCGCTTCCTGCTGACGTTTCTTTTCAGCCTGCAACAACTGTTGTTTTTTCAGATTCTCCTTTTGTTGATTTTCCTGATCCAGCGCATCCAGAACACTGGAATCAACAACTACCGCGTCAATCACTTTTGCATAAACAATAGAATCGTCTTTTTCAAATATATTGAAATTGAAAACCAATCCGATTAACACTGCGACATGCAATACAACCGATCCAATCACTGCGCCTCGGTATTCCGAAGCGGCATTGTTACGGACAGTCATATAAGTCACCACTAACCACCCGTTTCATGTTCTGTTACCAGGCTGACCTTTTTAACTCCGGCCGTCTGCAAAACACTCATGGCGCTGACAATCTTTCCATAATCAGCGCGATGATCGCCACGCACAAACACGGTTGTATCGGGCTTCACGCCGGTTACTTTACCGACAATCAGTTGCAGGGTTTTAGTATCAATTGCCTGATCCGGTTCGGAGCCAATATTTAGGAAATAACGACCTGCTGCATCGACAGTTAAAACAATGGGCTGTTTTTGATCAGGCGGTAACGGCTCATTGGATGTTTGCGGCAATTCAACTTCAACACCCTGAGTTAATAATGGCGCAGTGATCATAAAAATCACCAGCAAAACCAGCATGACGTCGATGTAAGGTACGACATTAATTTCTGACATCAGTTTGCGACGATAATAAGCCATTGTATTTTCCGTATCTTACGACTGCGGTTCATTGCCGGGTTTGATCAATGAAATAAAATCTAGTTCAAAATGGATTACTCTTCCTTGGTAAACACCTGACGCTGAATCAGGGCGGAAAATTCTTCCATAAAATTTTCATAGCGATTCACCATGCGTTCGACCTGACGCGAAAAACGGTTATATGCAATCACCGCCGGTATGGCCGCTACCAGGCCCATAGCGGTGGCAATCAGCGCTTCGGCAATACCGGGCGCGACCATGCTGAGTGTTGCCTGTTGCACATTGGCCAATCCACGAAAGGCATTCATAATTCCCCAGACGGTTCCAAACAAACCGACGTATGGACTGGTTGATCCAACTGTGGCCAGAAAATTAAGGTTGGTTTCGAGGTCATCCAGTTCACGCGACAATGTCACACGCATAACTCGATGCGAGCTGTCAACCACACGTTCCGCCGCATTACGATTACGGATATGGCGGGTAAACTCGCTGAATCCCGCTTCAAAGATACGTTCCATTCCTCGCAGCGTTGTGTTTTTTTCCTGCAGCGTAGAATATAAATCTCGCAAATTTCCACCCGACCAGAAGGTATCTTCAAAACGATCGGCATCACGTCGCGCGCGGCTCAGCATGCGCGATTTCTGGAATATAAACACCCAGGAAATAATCGATGCAAGTAATAACGCCGCCATCACCAGTTGCACAATAAAACTGGCTTGCGAAAACAAACTGATAAAAGACATGTCAGCATTCACTGAGGATGCTCTCCTGAATTTCAGATGGGATACGTGCGGGTTTGAAATTATCCGCACCCAAACAAACCGCCTTAACGTCAGCACGCGCAAGTTCAATTTCACGTACTTTCGTCGTTGCATTGAGCAACCAGACACTTTGCTCGAAATAAACCGTCACGCCTGCAATATTTTTAACAACCGCTTCGATCTCAAGCTGATCACCCAGTCTGGCCGGGGCCAGGTAGCGAATCGTTAACTCGGTTACAACGAATTGCACACCGAATTTCTCCGTGATCAACCATGGCGCATAACCACGCGCATCCAGAAATTCGCTACGCGCATGCTCCATGAATTTCAGGTACTGGGTGTGATAAACCACTCCACCACTATCGGTATCGTCATAGTAAACCCGGCGACGTATGGTAATACTTGGCATATTGTTGTCGGAACTGTCTATAGTGGCAATGAAGTTTGTCTTTTGTCCATTTCTCTTTGTGGTAATTCACAACCGAAATGGCGATAAGCATTATCAGTCGCAATCCGGCCGCGCGGGGTACGCATAATAAATCCCTGTTGAATTAAATAAGGTTCAACCACCTCTTCAAGTGTGCCACGCTCTTCGCCAACCGCGGCGGCAAGATTATCCAATCCTACCGGCCCGCCACTGAATTTTTCGATAATCGTCATCAATAATCTGCGATCCATGTGATCCAGACCCAGTACGTCAACTGCCAGCATATCCAAAGCTTTGGCTGCAACCTCGGCGTTGATAGTGCCATCGGCTTTTACTTGCGCATAATCACGTACACGCCTTAATAAACGATTGGCAATACGGGGAGTACCGCGGGAACGCCGCGCAATTTCCCTTGCCCCATCGTTATCGATAGTCAGACCCAGTATTTTTGCGGAACGCAATACAATCGTCGTCAGGTCCTGAATGGTATAAAACTCCAGGCGCTGCACGATACCGAAGCGATCACGTAATGGAGAAGTCAGCAACCCGGCGCGTGTTGTCGCACCGACCAGAGTAAAAGGTGGTAGATCAATCTTGATGGAACGCGCCGCCGGACCATCACCGATCATAATATCGATCTGATAATCTTCCATCGCCGGATACAATACCTCCTCCACCACCGGCGATAAGCGATGTATCTCATCGATAAATAAAACATCGTTAGTCTCAAGATTGGTGAGTAATGCGGCAAGATCACCCGGTCTTTCCAGCACCGGGCCGGCGGTATGCCGGATACTGACCTGCATTTCATTGGCAACGATATTGGCCAGCGTGGTTTTTCCCAAACCCGGCGGCCCGAAAATCAGCACATGATCGAGCGCTTCTTTGCGCTCACGCGCTGCCGAAATAAAAATTTCCATTTGCTCATTAACTGCAGGCTGACCGATATACTCCGCCAGTCGTTTCGGGCGAATGGCACGATCCTGTGCATCTTCATCTGCTATTGCTTCCTTGCTGACCAATCGTTCTATTTCATTCATATCGTAGTTAACAGTTAATCGGTTTAGCGCATGACCGCTTTCAACGCCAGACGGATAATGTCTTCAGTATTACCACTATTATCCACATCAGGTATGGATCGCACCATTCGCGACGCTTCCGGCGGTTTATAACCTAAAGCAATCAGCGCAGTCACCGCCTCTTCAATTGGCGTGTTTGCCTGTGTTCGTCCTATCGCGGTAGCCGCTGCACCAACGTCGGTCGATTGAATTAATTTATCTTTCATTTCAACAATCAATCGTTCAGCTGTTTTCTTGCCGACACCCGGTAAACGCGTTAATGAAGTGCTGTCCTGAGAATGAACGCAGCGAATAAAAGCGGATACATCGATACCGGATAAAATCGTCAATGCGAGCTTGGCACCGACACCACTCACTTTGATCAGCGTACGAAATAACTCGCGTTCGGCCGTCGAAGCAAAACCATAGAGCTGCAAGGCATCTTCACGCACGTGCGTATGAATCAACAACTGTACGGTTTCCCCAGGTTCCGGCAGCGTATAAAAAGTCGACATCGGCGCCTGAATTTCATAGCCAACACCATTTACATCCAATAGTAAATTCGGTGGTTGCTTACTGCTCAATATGCCTTTTAGTCGTCCGATCATCGGATTAAACCTTTGCGTCTTCTAGTACCGACGTCTGGTGCTGCGCCGGGTGGTGATGAGGTCATTGTACCGGTGCAGGCGATTGTGCGCATGACATAAAGCGATCGCCAGTGCATCCGCGGCATCTTCCGGCAAACGACCGCGAATATTCAGCAAGGTTTTCGCCATATGTTGGACCTGGTGTTTTGCCGCCGCGCCCGTACCCACCACCGCCTGTTTAATTACCCGCGCGGCGTATTCATAAACCGGCACGCGACTGACCATACAGGCGGCGATAGCGACACCCCTGGCCTGCCCTAATTTCAGTGCAGAAGCCGCATTGCGACTGAGAAACACCTCCTCAATCGCCGCTTCCTGTGGTTGCCATTCGCGGATGATATCGCTGATCTGGACGTGTATGCCCGCAAGTTTTTCCGGTAATTCCAGCTTGGCCAGCTCAATCGTGGTATGACTGATATAGCGACTGCGACGACCATCGCTTTCAATCACGCCGACGCCGGTGACCAGTGAGCCTGGGTCTATGCCCAGAATTCGGATCGATTCTGTAACTGTCTTATCCTCTTCAATTACACCCGCATTGAATCGCGTCAGACCGGCCTGACGGCTTCAGGTAATCGCTATTCGGATAACTCCGCCATGATTTCATCAGCGATATCCGCATTGTGATAAACGTCCTGCGTATCATCCAGTTCTTCCAGCATATCGGTTAGCCGGAACAGTTTCTCGGCCGTCTCCTTATCGATTTCAACCCCGGTCACGGCACGCATGGTGACTTCGGCCATCTCGGTTTCCAGCCCGGCCGCTATCATAGCCTCCTTGATATCGACAAACTGGTCCGGATCGGTGATGACATCGATGGAGCCGTCGTCGTTGGTCGTAATATCGTCAGCTCCGGCTTCCAGCGCCACTTCCATAACCCTGTCTTCATTCGACCCCGGCGGATAGCTGATAATACCTTGTTTTTCAAATAGATAGGCTACAGAGCCATCCGTACCCAGATTGCCACCTGATTTGGCAAAAGCGTGGCGCACTTCCGCTACGGTACGATTGCGATTGTCGGTCAGGCAGTCAACCATCACCGCGATACCTCCCGGACCATAACCTTCATAGCGTACTTCTTCGTACTGAACACCTTCCAGTTCACCGGCACCGCGTTTAATCGCCCGCTCAACGGTATCCTTGGGCATATTGGCACCCAGACCCTTATCCACCGCCAGTCGCAAGCGCGGATTGACGCTGATATCAGATCCACCCATGCGTGAAGCAATGGTGATTTCGCGAATAAGTCGGGTAAATAGTTTGCCGCGCTTGGCATCCTGTGCTTTTTTACGATGTTGAATATTCGCCCACTTGCTATGGCCAGCCATACCTACCTCAAATTGTCTCTGTGCATCATCGAAAACTGGCGCGCAGTGTACCATTGCGCTGCTTTTAAATTAAACGGGGATAAAAACGATAGCCAAGCGTCTTAAACCGGCAGTTCGAGCATCCGGTTTAGTGCCATTAAGGCAAAACGCGCGTCTTCCTGCGGTACCGAAATCCGGTTCACCACTTTGCCGGCCGCCAGATTATCCAGCACCCAGGCCAGATGCTGGGGGTCGGTACGAAACATGGTTGAGCACATACAGACGGTTGGCGCCATAAAATGCACCTGTTTATCCGGGAACAGCTCGTTCAGGCGATTCACCAGATTCAACTCCGTGCCCACCAGCCAGCGCGTGCCGGCCTCCGCTGCAGAGATGGTTTTAACAATGTATTCGGTGGAACCGATAAAGTCTGATTTCTGGCAAACCTCAAAACTACATTCAGGATGCGAGATCACCAGCGTTTCCGGGAATTGCTGTTTGAAACGATCGATATGCTCGGGTTTAAATATCTGATGCACCGAGCAAAAACCTTTCCACAAAATCATGCGGGCTTTCTGCAGTTGTTGCGGCTGCAATCCACCCATCGGCTTATCAAAATCCCATACCACCATCTCATCCAGAGCAACACCCATTTTGTACGCTGTGTTACGTCCCAGATGCTGATCTGGAAAGAACAGGATTTTTTCACGACGCTCAAAGCCCCACTCCAGCACATGCCGCGCGTTACTGGAGGTGCAGATGATGCCGCCATGACGGCCACAGAACGCTTTCAGGTCGGCAGCAGAATTGATATAAGTCACCGGCGTAACCAGCTGATCCGGATCAAAAACTGAACGTATTTCTTCCCAGGCATGCTGTACGTTCACTTTGTTAGCCATATCGGCCATGGAACAACCGGCAGCCAGGTCCGGCAGGATACTGATCTGATCCGGTCGCGACAGAATATCCGCCACTTCGGCCATAAAGTGGACACCGCAAAAGACGATGTATTCGGCATTCGAGGCGGCGGCATGGCGCGATAGTTTCAGGGAATCACCGGTAAAATCAGCGTGTTGGTAAACCTCATCGCGCTGATAGTGGTGACCCAGAATAATCAACCGCTCGCCCAGTTTTGCCTTGGCCTCGATAATAATTTGCTGACACTCTGCATCAGATTTCAGGGCGTAACGGTTAATTTGGGCGGCAACGGCGGACATTCAATCTCTCTCAGTTTACGGTGGGTGGTGTATTATAACCCGGCGATAATTAATCGACTAATTTAGTCGGAAATTACCCATCAATACCAGGGTAAAAAAATTCACAGATTAATTTTGTAACATTGATTTTCTCAAAAATGCACAACAGCGATATTCGCATACTGACTTACAATATCCATAAGGGCTTTACAACGGGCAATGTCCGATTTGTACTGCACCAGATTCGTGAACAGCTGCGCCAGGCGGATGTCGATATCGTTTTTTTACAGGAAATCCAGGGCGAACACAGCAAGCGCAGTAACCAAATACCCAACTGGCCCGATGCAACGCAATTCGAATTCCTGGCCGATACCATCTGGCCACATTATACCTACGGAAAAAATGCGATCTATAACTCGGGGCATCACGGTAATGCCATACTGAGCAAGTATCCATTTGTCTTTTGGGAAAATACCAACGTCTCTTCATTGCGTCAGGCAAGTCGCAGCGTATTACACGGTGTTATTGAAGTTGGCGAACATACCAGACCCATACACCTGCTCTGTATACATTTTGATCTTTTTGCTTTTGAGCGTGAACGACAGCTAAACACACTGAATGAGCATATCGCCAAACATGTACCGCAAGATGAATCGGTTATAATTGCCGGTGATTTCAACGACTGGCACAACCGGGCACATCGCCATTTAGCCAAGGGTTTGCACTTGAAAGAAGTCTTTCAACAACTTGAAGGTCGTCACGCCAAAACCTACCCGGCCTGGATGCCGATGTTACCGATGGATCGAATTTATTATCGCAACCTGGAAGCTATTGAATGCGATTGTTTGCGACACGCACCATGGTATCGCTTATCAGATCATGCACCGCTTTATGCTCGATTAAATTATATGTCCGGTAGCAAGCATGATTAATCTTCCCAATGTGCTCAGTTTTTCCCGCTTGTTGGCAGTGCCGATTTTACTGTTGTTGGCCTGGAATCATAATGATGTTGCGTTTCTGGTTTTACTCGTCTTTGCGATAGTCACTGACGGCCTTGACGGTTATATCGCGCGCAAATACAACTTGATAACTGAATTTGGCGCCAAACTGGATTCCTGGGGTGATGTGGCAATTTATCTGACGCTGGGTATTGCCGCATTCTGGTTATGGCCCGAAGCCGTTTTCGCAGAGCTGTACTATTTCGGCGCCATTCTGGGCAGCGTTATTTTCCCGACAGTAGTGGGCTTGCTGAAATTCAATAGCCTGACCAGTTACCACACCTGGTTGGTTAAAGTTGCCGCGGCGTCGGCTGTTGTTTCTTCGATTTTGCTATTAACGGGCGTAGCAAACTGGCCGTTTCGCATCGCTGCCGTACTGACCGTTCTGGCCGCACTGGAAGAAGTTACAATCACCGCTATCGTTGATCAGCCGCGATCAAATGTTAAATCCATCTGGCATGTATTAAGAAATCAGAAACAGATTTCTACCCGCAGCCCCGACTAAACTTGCGGGATATTGACAACAGATCTTCTTGATCCCCACTGCCCCGGATTTTGCTCAAAATGCCCGGCACACATTTCCTCGCAGCGATTGCATTTCCCTTCTTTTAGATTCCAGTTACTGAGCTCATAGCCATTGCGCCCGATCAATATTTGTCCGCAGTGATGGCAGTAAGTGCTTTGACTCGCTGGATCATAAATATTGCCGGTGTAGGCGTAATGTAATCCAACTCGCAACGCAATCTCGCGGGCCAGTTTGAGTGTTGCCGGTGAGGTTGCCGGTTTATTCATCATTTTCCAGGAAGGATGAAAAGCGGTGAAATGAAGCGGTACATCCGCGCCCAGATTTTCAAATATCCAGCTTGTCAGGTTTTCAAGTTCTGCTTGTGAATCGTTTTCACCGGGGATCAATAACGTCGTAATCTCCAGCCAAACGCTTGTTTCTTTTTTTAAATACAACAGGGAATCCAGCACTGCCTGCAAATGTCCACCGGTGAGTTTCCAATAAAACCTGTCAGTAAATGCTTTTAAATCAATATTGACTGCATCGACATATTGAAAAAATTCCTCTCTGGGTTGTTTGCAAATATAACCCGACGACACAGCAACCGATTTGATATTCCGCTCCCGACAAGCGATCGCCGTATCAATCGCGTATTCAAGAAATATGATTGGATCGTTGTAGGTATAAGCAACTGAGCGACAGCCGGATTGCTGCGCTGCTTTTGCGATGTCTTCAGGCGCGGCATGCTGTGACAGGGTATCGATTTCTCTTGATTTACTGATATCCCAGTTCTGGCAAAAACGACACGCCAAATTACATCCGGCAGTACCAAAAGAAAGTACCGAAGTTCCCGGGTAAAAATGATTAAGTGGTTTTTTTTCGATGGGATCAATGCAAAAGCCGCTCGAATAACCGTAACTGGTTAAAACAACTTGATTATTCTGATTTTCACGAATAAAACAAAGACCTTGCTGGCCTGGTTTTAATTTGCAGTAACGTGGACAGATATCACACTGAATTCGACCGTCATCCAGTTGATGCCAGTACTTCGTTGTATGAATTCTCTCGATATTCTGTTTCACCTCACAAGTGTAGCTCAATGAGGCAAAAGTGTTTACGTTGCACCACTGTTACGCGAGATCATCTGCCTCAGTACATACTGCAAAATACCGCCATTCAGATAGTAGTCCCATTCCTTTGGTGTATCGATGCGTACATCGACCTTAAATATCTGCTGCGTGCCGTTGTCACTTCTGGCAGTAACCGTCAGTTCCTTAGCGCCTGATTCCAAACCGTTAAAATCAAAGCTTTCTTTGCCGCTTAGACCTAACGATTCATGGCTATCACCAGCCTTAAACTGTAACGGCAACACGCCCATACCAACCAGATTGGAACGATGGATGCGCTCAAAGCTCTCAACAATCACCGCTCGGATTCCAAGCAATAACGAACCCTTGGCTGCCCAGTCACGTGATGAACCGGTACCATATTCCTTGCCCGCCAAGACAACGAGTGGAACGTTGGTCGCAGCATATTTTACCGATGCATCATAGATAGTCATTGGCTCATCATCGGGCTGAAAACGAGTCCAGCCACCTTCTGTTCCTGGCGCTAATTGGTTTCTTAAACGAACATTGGCAAAGGTACCGCGAACCATCACTTCATGATTGCCACGACGCGAGCCGTAAGAATTGAAGTCCACCTTTGCGACGCCATGTTCAATCAGATATTTCCCGGCCGGAGAATCTTCTTTAATCGCTCCCGCCGGGGAAATATGGTCGGTGGTAACGGAGTCACCCAGTTTAGCCAGACAACGCGCTGCTTTGATGGGTTTAATCCCCGGCGGTGTCATATCCATACCATCAAAATAGGGTGCCTTGCGGATATAAGTTGAATCACTCTGCCAATCAAACAGAGCGCCTTCCGGGCTGGCAATTGCGTTCCAACGCGCATCACCCGCAAAAACACTTTCATAATTCTTCTTGAACATGTCGCGAGTTACCGTTTTCCCAACCTGCTCCGCCACTTCGCCGGTTGTTGGCCAGATATCTTTTAAATACACATCTTTGCCGTTCGTATCTTGCGCTAACGGATCATTGTAGGGATCGATATCACAACGACCAGCGATGGCATAGGCCACTACTAACGGTGGTGAGGCCAGGAAATTCATGCGTATATCCTGATGAATCCGACCCTCGAAATTGCGATTGCCTGACAGTACCGATGAGACAATGAGTTTGTTGTTTTGGATTGCAGCAGAAATTTCTTCCGGCAACGGTCCTGAGTTACCGATGCAGGTCGTACACCCGTAACCCACGATACTGAAACCCAATTGCTCCAGATAGCCCAACAATCCGGCTTGACGCAGATAATCGGTTACCACCAGGGATCCCGGTGCCAACGATGTTTTGACCCAGGGTTTAACCTGAACACCTTTCTCTATCGCATTTTTTGCGAGCAAACCGGCGGCCATAATAACGCTGGGATTTGAAGTGTTGGTGCAACTGGTAATCGCGGCGATGACAACAGCACCATCGCTTAATTCAAAACTCTGAGCCTTATAGTTCACCTGGCAAGCGCTGTTGCCGGTATCACCTCGTTCGGCCTGCATCGCGGCCTTGGCTTGCCCGATTTTCTTGCCGGCATCGCTTAAAGCAATGCGATCCTGTGGGCGTTTCGGCCCGGCCAGACTCGGTACAACCTGCCCCAAATCGAGTTGTAGTACATCAGTGTAATCAGCCTGGTCACCGACATTGCACCATAACCCCTGTGCCTTTGCATACGTTTCGACCAGGGCAATTTGTTGGTCCGAGCGATTGGAGAGCCTGAGATAATTCAAGGTCTCCTGATCGATCGGGAAAATACCGCAAGTTGCACCGTATTCCGGCGCCATATTAGCGATGGTGGCTCGATCCGCCAGCGGCAGGTAGGCCAGACCATCACCGAAAAATTCGACGAACTTGCCGACGACACCGTGCTTGCGCAACATCTCCGTCACGGTTAACACTAAATCCGTCGCCGTAGCCCCTTCTTTAAGACGACCGGTCAGGTTAAATCCAACGACTTGTGGGATCAACATGGTGACGGGTTGACCCAACATAGCCGCTTCCGCTTCAATGCCACCGACACCCCAGCCCAACACACCGACGCCGTTGATCATGGTGGTGTGAGAGTCGGTCCCCACCACAGTATCAGGATAAGCTTGCAGCACCCCGTTATTTTTCTGGCCAAATACCACACGCGCTAAATGCTCAAGGTTTACCTGATGCACAATACCGGTTGAAGGAGGCACAACAGCAAAGTCTCGAAAGGCTGTCTGACCCCAGCGCAAGAAGCTGTAACGCTCCTTATTGCGCTGATATTCAATGGCAGAATTCAAATCCAGTGAATCTGTTGCGCCGAAATGGTCGACCTGAACAGAGTGGTCGATCACCAGTTCAGCGGGTGACAGCGGATTGATTTGATCCGCATCGCCACCCAGCGCCTTCATAGCATCGCGCATGGCGGCCAGATCAACAACCGCCGGCACACCTGTAAAATCCTGCATCACTACCCTACTTGGTGTGAAGGCGATTTCCTTGCTCGGTTCGGCTTTCGCGTCCCATTTGATCAACGCCTGAATATCATCGACGCCGGTATTGACTCCGTCCTCATAACGCAGCAGGTTTTCCAGCAAAATCTTTAATGAAAACGGTAAGCGACCGATCTGATCGCCGAGGGCGATTTTTAGGTCATATATTTCATATTGTTTGCCATTGACTTCAAGTTGGCGACGCGTGTTCAAACTGTTTTTCATGCAGAAATCCTGGTACTAATCAAAGGGTTAAATTTTATGGGCGACTGTTTCTGAGCGTCAAAAAGTGGCGCGGATTATAACGTAATTCCAGAGGGCTCAAAGTGTTCGCGCTTTTCCGATATTTCAGGGCTGATCCGGTATTCCGCCTTCAGTGAGTTTGGCTGGATCCAGCAAGGCTTTAAGCTGCTCCAGATTCAGATCGGTCCGCTCGCGCGCGACATCGAGTACGGCACGTTTCTCAATATAAGCCTGCTTGGCAATCGCTGCACCCAGCTCGTAGCCAATAACACGATTCAACGCCGTAACAAGAATGGGATTGCGATCCAGCGCTGCATTCAAGCTATCGATATTGACCTTAAAATCGCGAATGGCTTTATCAGCAAGAACACGAGCAGAATTGCTCAACAGTTCGATACTCTGCAAAAGATTATAGGCAATCACCGGCAAGGCAACGTTAAGCTGAAAATTTCCACTTTGCCCCGCTATAGTAATCGTGCTGTCATTTCCAATGACCTGCGCCGCAACCATCGCCACCGCTTCCGGGATTACCGGATTAACCTTACCCGGCATAATGCTGCTGCCCGGCTGCAACGCCGGCAACAGAATCTCAGCCAGCCCTGCCAACGGACCGCTGTTCATCCAGCGTAAATCATTAGCGATCTTCATCAAGCTCACTGCCAGCGTTTTTAACTGGCCACTCATTTCAACGGCCGCATCCTGACAGCTGAGCGCTTCATATAAATTCGGTTTCGGCGAAAAAGACACCACTGTCATAACGGCAAGGCGCTCCGCGACTCGCTGTCCAAACTCGGGGTTCGCATTGATACCCGTACCAACCGCCGTGCCGCCCTGCGCCAGCTCCTGTAAACGACGCAAACTGCCGGTAATACGCGCCATACCGTTTCTGATCTGACTGGCCCAGCCACTCAGCTCCTGGCCCATGGTCACCGGCATCGCATCCATCAGATGGGTACGCCCGGTTTTAACCACTCCGGATAACTCTTCCGCCTTACTCTCAATCACAACCGCAAGATGTTCCAGCGCCGGCAACAATTCTTCAACAATTTCCAGGCAGGCGCTGACATGGATACAGGTGGGGATGACGTCGTTTGAGCTCTGGCTCATATTGACATGATCATTAGGGTGAATCGGTTTGTCGGACGTCTGTTTAGCAACCGTCGCAATCACCTCATTCGCATTCATATTGGTACTGGTCCCGGAGCCGGTCTGGAAAACATCAACCGGAAAATGGGCGTCATACTTGCCCTCGGAAACCTCCATGGCGACCTCTTCAATGATAGTGGCCAGTTCAGGTTCCAATAAGCCCAAATCGCGATTGACTGACGCGCAAGCGGCCTTCACCAAACCCAACGCCCGGATAAAACTACGTGGCATAGTTAATCCACTGACCGGAAAATTTTCGATCGCCCGTTGTGTCTGCGCACCCCACAAAGCATCAACCGGCACGTTCAGTTCACCCATGCTGTCTTTTTCTTGTCTGTATTGCGGTTTTTTCACGACAAATCGCCTCACGATATTATTTAGTTGTTCAATCCCGGAAGTTCCGCTCCCGGACCTTATCCCATTCTGCGGTAAAGTCCAAGGCAGTGGTATAATCGCCTTTTGCCAACAAATAATAAACACCCAATGGAACTATCTACGCTTACAGCTATTTCTCCGGTCGATGGACGCTATGCTGACAAATGCGCCCCCTTACGCGAAATATTCAGCGAGTACGGGCTGATTAAGTATCGCGTCATGATCGAAATTCAGTGGTTGCTGGCTTTATCCGATCAGACAGGAATTGACGAGTGCCCACCCTTTGATCAGCCCACCAGGGACCTGCTCAACACGATGGTTGTGGAATTCAGCGAACAAGACGCCCGACGTGTTAAGGCTATAGAGAAAACCACTAATCATGACGTCAAGGCGGTAGAGTATTTTCTCAAAGAACAATTCGCCGATCACCCTCCCCTGGCGGCAGTCAGCGAGTTTATACACTTCGCCTGCACATCGGAAGACATCAATAATCTCAGTTATGCAATGATGCTAAGTGATGCTCGCAGCGATGTTTTAATGCCTATTATCGATCGCGTTATCAAAACGCTAATTGGGCTGGCGCGCGATTTTGCCGACGTGCCGATGCTTGCACGCACACACGGTCAACCGGCATCACCCACTACCGTGGGCAAAGAAATCGCCAATGTTATTCGTCGGCTGGAGCGGCAACGCGATCAAATCAGAAAAGTGGAAATTGCCGGAAAGATCAACGGTGCGGTTGGTAACTTCAATGCCCATCTGGTCGCCTATCCCGATATCGACTGGCAAATACTTTCAAAAAACTTTGTGGGTCATCTTGGTTTGGCGTGGAATCCGTATACCACACAGATCGAACCTCACGATTTTATCGCTGAATTATTTGATGCTATTCGTCGCTTTAATACTGTGTTGATTGATTTCAGCCGTGACATCTGGGGATATATTTCACTGGGTTACTTTAAACAAAAAACCATTGAAGGCGAAGTGGGTTCTTCAACCATGCCGCACAAAGTGAACCCGATCGATTTTGAAAATGCCGAAGGCAATCTTGGTATTGCAAATGCGCTGTTCGATCATCTCGCCAACAAATTACCCATTTCACGCTGGCAACGCGATTTGACTGATTCGACGGTACAAAGAAATCTGGGGGTTGTATTTGCGCATTGCAGAATCGCTTATCAAGCACTGCTTAAAGGCATTGATAAACTTGAATTAAATAACGCTCGTATTGAAGAAGATCTCAATAACAGTTGGGAAGTATTGGCCGAGGCTATTCAGACTGTAATGCGCCGTTACGGCGTTGAAAAACCCTATGAAAAACTGAAAGAGCTCACACGCGGCCAGGAGGTCAATCAACAAACGATCGCCGCATTTATCGATGATTTACATCTGCCGACGGATGTAAAAAAGCGACTTAAATCGCTGACACCCGCAGGTTATACCGGCAATGCGAGCAAGCTTGCCAAGTTTATATAAGTGACAATGAGCGTTGAACAGCTTGATCTGCATATTCTCGGTCAAAGCACTGAAGAATTTGAGATTGAAATATCGGATGAACTAAACGCTGTCTCACTTGATCTGGTTCTGCAAAGCAGTCGCAGCATACAAATCATCAGCCGCCATCTCGATCAGCAGCTATATGATAATGATGCGTTTATTGACGCATTAAAAAGACTTATTCGACGCAGTCGCTATACCAGCATCCAGATACTTGTGCATGACAGTACACAGGCTGTTCAGGCTAACCACCGTTTGATTTCGCTACATCAGCAGCTCAGCTCTTATGTGCAGATACGCCAAATCAGTAAAGATTACAAAGACTATAATCACGCGTTTCTGCTGGCGGATCAGACCGGATATGCCTTTCGCCAATTTGCCGACCGTTTCGATACCGATGTTTGCTATCACAATCCTTTGCAGGGTAAAAAACTTTCAGAAAAATTCATGGAAATCTGGGAAGTCAGCGAACCTGACCCGCAACTTAGACGATTGCATTTGTAACATTTGAACCGCAGAGCCTGCAAACATGAAAAAACAGAAATTAATTGCTTTCTTTCTTTTACTTTGCTGTCTGCATTTTACTGCCGCGCAACAACTAACCATTATACAGCTGAAAAATCGTCAGGCCGATGAATTGATCGACACCATCAAACCCATGTTGCAGCTTAATGAGGGAGTGAGTGGCCATGGTTATGAACTCTATTTAAATGCCGGCCCCGAAACAACACGAAATATTCAAACGCTTGTAGAGCACCTGGATAAAACTCCCGCGCAATTACTAATATCTGTCAGAAACACCAATACTGTTACGAATGATCGATCCGGTATTACCATAAGCGGTTCGCTGGGCAATGATCATATTCGTATTAAATCAGGCAATCAAAATGGCGTTCAGCTACAAGCGTCAAATCAGATTGCCTCAACATTAGAACGAAACACTCCGCAAATACGAGCAACCGAAGGACAACCTGCCCTTGTCTTCACCGGCACCTCCGTACCGATAAGAATGACCGATCGACGGCGAAATAACGGATACATCGTTGAGCATGATGTAATCGACTACCATCCAGTAGAAAACGGTTACTACGTCACCGCCTGGTTAAACGGTGATAATGTCAGGCTGGATTTAAAACAGAAAAATGACAGCCTGCTGACGACGGGCGCCATAAATGTGTCCAGAGTCGAAACGACTGTGCACGGTAAGCTTGGCGAATGGATACCGGTTAGCGGAATTAATACTTCACGTTCAAACTCAACGCAAAATGGTGGCGGCAGTTCAGTAATAACAACCGGGTCGCGCGACCTGATATATATCAAAGTCGAACGACTTGAATAATCAGCGGATAATCGTCAATAACCGAGCACAACACGGTATTCGCCGAAAAGCCGCTGACAAACGCTATAGTATTGCCTATCCTCGATAATAGTTACCAAATCCATATCATTTTCGGAGAACTCCAATGATCGATAAAATTTCAAAAGATGAACTTAAGTCCAATCTATTATCACCCAAGCACTGGTTGCGTCTGATTTTCATGCTGGTGTTTGTTGTTCTATTGTATGTGGCCAGCACGATAATCGGCGTTTTGATCGCTTTGCAGTTCCTCTTCGCTTTAATTACCGGCAAGGATAATACCAACCTGCGCAGCCTGGGCGGTTCGATTACAACTTACATTTTCCAGGTCTTGCAGTTCCTGACATATAACAGTGAAGATAAGGCCTTCCCATTTTCCGAGTGGCCTGCTGCATCCGCGCAATCTAACGTAGCCGCACGTAAAGCGAGCAAAGAAAGCATCAACCAAGACGAGGGAAAACCGGAGTAGTTGCTTCTAAAATTTTGCCACTCTATGAACCACGCTTTTCCTTAAGGGACGTCGTTAATGCACAGATTAAGCGATCTATTTAGGCCGAGGGCCATTATCGGACTTATTATTATTGCAGTCGCTTTGCTGATTCTTCTTGATAATCTCGGTATCAGTATATTCGACAAAGTACTCGGTAATTGGCCCCTGGCTTTGGTTGTTATAGGCGCCGCGGTGCTTTATGGCCCCAATAAAGGAAAGAGTCGTGTTGGGCCGATATTGCTTATTGGTCTTGGCTCATTATTTTTGCTGGCAAAATACGATGTTTTTCAGTTGCAATGGCACAAATTTATTGTCCCGGTACTACTGCTTATTATCGGACTTTACTTTCTTCGGCCACGTCTGTTTAAGCCGCACAGCAATGCTGGTCACGACAACAGCATAGAAGTCTTCTCGATACTGGGTGGCGGTGAATTCAATTCGCGTTCACCCAGACTGGCTAGCGGCCATATCACCTGTATCCTTGGTGGCGCCAATATCGATATAAGTGAGGCGGATATGGAAACCGACAGCATGGAAATTGAGGTGCTTTCACTGATGGGCGGAACCGATATAAAAGTTCCCGCACATTGGCAGGTTAATATTAAAGCAGTGCCATTACTCGGTGGCGTATCCAATCGTACAACCTGCCTGGCCGAGCAATTGCAATTACCCAGAAAAACACTGGTCATTAAAGGTTATGCGGTGATGGGTGGTATTGACGTTAAGAACTAATGCATCCCATATTTTATTCGGCACGACACCTGATCGCTGTTTCCGGCCTTTGGCTTGCTCTTACCTTTATCATCACCTACTTCCTGTATCTGGTGCTTGATGTCGATTTGTCGGAAGCATTGATTCTGTTCTGGCCATTACTTTTTGCGTACTTTTTCTTTTGTATCGCCAATTATTTCATTTGCCTTCGATTGCCCATCCGACAAACCAATTTCCTGCGATTACTAACAACACAAATCGCAGGTATGCTTTCAACTATATTTCTGTGGCTTGTCATCGGCGCAACCTATGTCTACCTGTTAAACGAATCAATCCATGATGACTGGTTCCCGTTGTTCCGGAATTCTATCGTACTATTATCCATTGTTGGCGCGATTCTATACTGCTTCTGGATACTGGCACACTATGTATACTTGATGGCGGAGCAACACGACAGAATGGAACGTTCGGAGTTACAGCGTAAATTACTGATCAGCCAAACAGAACTGCAGGCAATCAAGGCATCAGTACATCCGCATTTCCTGTTTAATAGTCTCAATACTTTGGCCAATCTCGCCTTAGTCGACCCTAAGAAAGTACATGAAATCTGTTTACAAATAGCGGAATTTTTACGTTATAGCGTTAGCTATGGTCGCAAAAAATCCGCAACGATCGGTGACGAATTAATTCATATCAAAAACTATCTTGATGTGGAGAAGGAACGATTTGGCGCCCGTCTTGAAACGCACTACGATATTGATGAAAACCTTCTGTCAGAACCTGTTTTACCTTTGCTGCTATTTCCCCTTATTGAAAACAGTATCAAACATGGGATTGATAACAGCCTTGAAGGTGGTTTATTAACTGTTAGCATAAAAAAGGATGAGGAAAATGTGGTAATCCGCATTGAAAATCCCCATGATGAAGCAAACAGAAAACATTTTGGCGAAAGTTTCGGACTACAGTCAGTCAGAAAACGACTTAATGCGCATTATGGGGAAGCCGGACGATTGAATATAAGCAGAGAATCCGATACATTTATTGTTGATTTGATTATCCCCTTAATGAAACATAATTAATGATCGCTGCATCTACAGGCACAATCACCTCTATTATTGTTGATGATGAAACACATGCACGGCAGGCACTGCGTAACGCATTGGCGCCGTATTCTCAAATCAGCATTATCGCTGAATGTGAACATGGCCTGGAAGCAATACGAAGGGTAAATGAACTACACCCACAGGTGCTGTTCCTGGATATTCATATGCCGAAACTCGATGGATTTGATGTTCTGGAATTACTGGGAGATGATGCCCCACTGATCGTATTTGTTACTGCCTATGATGAATATGCAATCCGGGCTTTTGATAAAAACGCCCTGGATTACTTACTAAAACCGCTGGATCCAAAACGCCTGCAAAAAACCATTGAACGCGTCGAACAGAGGCTCCTTTCCAGTGAACCTTTCGTCCCCAATAAGATATTGCATGATCGCCAGCAAACGCAGATTCCTCTTCAACGTATACTGGTGCGAGACGGCAGCGACGTTCATATAATCCCTGTCGATCAGATTTACTATATTGAAGCAGCAGATGATTACATTGCTATCCAACTGAAGGATAAAACGCATATCAAACAGGAGCGCCTGCAAAATCTGGAAATGCAACTGGATCAGAGAGATTTTTGCAGGATTCACCGCTCCTACATTCTCAATTTACATTATCTGCTAAGCATTGAATCTGAATCCAAAGACAGCAAGGTCGCGATCCTGAAAAATGAATCGCGATTACCTATCAGCCGTAATGGCTACAACCGTTTGAAGGAATTGCTGTGACCCGTACAACTTTCTCGACAAACTAAAGCGCTAAATACTCCGCAACAAAATCTGCGTCCTTATCACCTCTTCCTGATAGATTGACCAATATTGATTTTTCGGCCGACGAGTCCTTTGCTATCTTCATTGCGTATGCAACAGCATGTGCACTTTCCAGCGCAGGTATAATTCCTTCCAGACGCGACAAAGTCATAAAGGCGTCCAGACATTCTTTGTCATCGATTGTTTCGTACTCTACCCGCCCAAGATCCTTCAGATAGCAATGCTGCGGACCCACACCGGGGTAATCCAGACCGGATGCAATAGAATATACCGGCAATGGATTACCGGCCTGATCCTGAATGTTGTAACACTTGAATCCGTGCAAAGCGCCTTTTGTACCAAGTGTCAGCGTTGCGGCATGATCAGGAGTATCCAGGCCTTTTCCAGCCGGTTCAACACCAATCAATCTAACGGCATCGTCATTTAAAAACGCTGTAAAAATGCCTATCGCATTGGAACCACCGCCCACACAAGCTGTAACGATATCCGGTAATTTCCCATATTTATCCTGAAACTGCTGACGCGCTTCTCTGCCAACGATGCTTTGAAAGTCACGCACCATTTTGGGAAACGGGTGCGGACCCACGACCGAACCAATCGCATAGAGAAAGTGAACCGGGTCTTTCAGATACTCTTCAAAGGCGCTGTCAACAGCATCCTTAAGCGTGCGGGTTCCGCGCGATACAGGAACCAGCTTGCAACCGAGGATTTTCATTTTTGTAACATTCGGATGTTCTTTCTCGATATCGACTTCACCCATATGGATTTCACAATCAATACCTACCAAAGCACAAGCAGTCGCCAACGCAACTCCATGCTGACCGGCTCCGGTTTCCGCCAACACTTTAGTCTTACCCATATGCTTGGCTAACAGTGCTTCACCGAGGCAGTGATTAATTTTATGCGCGCCAGTGTGGTTCAAATCTTCGCGCTTCAGATAGATACTTGCCCCCGCCTGTTGTTTGCTAAGTCTCTTGGCAAAATAGATCGGACTGGGACGACCGACGTAATCCGCATAAAGATCGTTCAATTCCTGCTGAAATGCCCTTGAGCGACTGACCTGTTCGTATGAATCATTAATTTCATTCATTATCTTGATCAATTCAGGCGGAATTATCTGTCCGCCATATTCGCCAAAATAACCTTGATCATCCGGCATTTTCAGAAACTGGGTAGACATTTTATTCCCTCGCTCAAAACGGGCATTATTAATTTAATATCTTGCTAATTCAACTCTTACGTATTTAATAATTGATCTACCATATCCCCAAACTCTTTCACCTTATCCCAATCTGTGAATTCCATGGTCGAGGTCGGATCTGTCGGCCCACCGGTGATTTTCATAATAAAACGGATGATATTGCGGTCAAAAAAATTATACTTCGGATAATCCAGCATACCGGCAACGACACAAACCAGGTCCGGCCTCCATTTCGTTTTGCGCAAGAATTTTCGTGTATAGACATTGGTTTCCGGTGAATTTTTTTCCGGCTTTCTGGCAATCAGATTAACAGACAGAAACGCTGTTTTCTTTTTATTTAAAATACCGGCCTGCGCATCGACAAAACGCCTGAGCAACAAATTGAATTTTCCGTAACGTATGCTGGCAGCAATCAAAATTGTATCAAAGCTTTCAATTTCAACATTCGCTGCGTCTTCAATATTAACCAGACTTATGGCGCTGTGCTCAGTCATCCGGTCGCACAGAAATTGGGCTATTTTTCGGGTGTGACCGTCCGTGGTTGAATACAGGATAAGAATGTTTTTCATGCTAATGCATATACCGGTTAATTTCGGTATATCATATCATGTCATTACGTCCTTACTTTCTTGTATGGTTCAACTTGTGGTCTCAAGGGAGTAAATTGAGGCCCACCTTCAGTGACGGCTGAAGGCCTTCTGTGCAGTAGCTCG
>JAFGLM010000007.1 GCA_016928055.1 Gammaproteobacteria bacterium | reverse complement strand
TCTTGCAAGCCTTGAGAACTCCCTGAAGGATAACTATGCCGATCCTGATGCCATAGTAAATATCGAGGTGGTGCTGGAAAACCTGGGCCTTGTTGACCGTGCGATATCGACATGGGACAGACTCACAGAAACGGCAAGGTTTGCTATAGGTGCACGCTATCAATAAACAGCTCTAAATAAGCAGAACGCTGTAGAACCATGTATTTGCCTGTAAAAGGCCAATTTCAAGCAAATAACGCATTGAGTGCCCTTTTGCCCAATGCAACATAACATATATTATCGGACTTTCAATGAATATTCAGTAACATAATATTTCATTCAAAGTTTCGCCCGATCTTGCAATCAACTCTTGTTGCTCATGCCGGATATATCTCGCCGTAACCTGCGAACTGCTATGTCTCATAAGTTTTTGAATCTCCCGCAGGGAGAATTTCTTTTCATCCAGTTTTGTTGCAAACGTAGCCCGCAAAGCGTGAAACCTTTTTCTCGGTACCGAAGCACGATCAAGCAGGCAATAAAAGTCCCGGGTAAAATTTCCCCAGGGACAATTACGCAGCCTGAAATTCAGCGTGCCGGCTGCTTTGCGATCCATTAGCCGCTGATAATATTCTGGTACAACAACTACATAAGGCTGCTTGCCGAGATCTTCGATCAGCTCAATGAGAGGCTGTTCAACTGCTTTTATCAGCGGAACAATCGCTTGATTATGGTTTTTGATCTGCCAGGGCCAGGTTGTGTCGCTGTCCTTTTTTCCCCTGATATAAATAAACGCCCTGTCAAAATCAATATCCCGAACGGTAAGATTTAATATCTCCGCCCGTCTCATTGAACTCAATCCCAGTAAAACAATAACCTTCCATCGCGTGTCTGCAACTTTTAAGATCCGTTCAAGCTCATCGGCATTAAATTTTTCCGTAAGTTCGGTACCGATTGCAAACATCTTCAATTCGCTGAATGGGTTCGTCTTGATATATCCACGCTTCATCATCCAGGTAAAAAAGGGCTTGAAGTTTTGCAGGTAAATATTAGCGGATTGATTTGACCGGCCCTTTGCCAGAAAATTTTTAAAATCCTCTGTGTGGCAAAAAGTGATCAGGTCCGGAGACATATCCCCGAACAATTTTAAAAAATACCCTGCCGCCCTTTTTTTGATATCCGCTGAACTTTCCGCTAAAACTGAACATTGCAGATACATATTAAATAGCTCCGTAATCGACTGCATATTGACCTCCTTTCCGCCGACTATCACAAAGCCGACAGGATAATATCATAAAATCAGCCGATCGCAAGAACTATGTTATGTCACATCCCTATTAATTTTTTAAAGAGCTAAAATTTTATCTTTCGGTCAGCGGACAGGAGAGCGTCGATTCCGGTCTCAGCCCCCCTGCGTGGACTAACAGCCGCCTTCATGGCATTTGTCCTGCCGGAAAAAAGGCCCGGCAGCCGCCGCTGATCATAACAATTCGCGATTCGTGTTTTTTTCATACTCGCTTACTACCTGACATTTGCACTGAACCAATAACGTAATCACCTCTGTTACAAGATCATCAAACTTTAATATGCTTTCTCGATCCCGGGGGCCGATCTTATTTCCAATGAGCCTTGCCAGGATATCCACACAGCCGGCATTGGCTTTGATAAGTTCTGACAGTTGCGATATCTGCAAGCCCCCTGCCGGATTTTTAAACTCAGGCAAAGGGACCATCATCACCGGTACATTGCCAGTAAGCAAACAAGCAGGATCCTGCGTAAGCTCAAAGAGCCCCTGCAATATCTTAAGCCAAATCAGATATTGATTGGGATGCCGGCCGCCGGTGTACTCATATATTGTTGAGGTTGCATAGTTAATGTGAGAAGATAATGTGTCTACCGACATGTTGTGCTTGTACAGCAGCCGCTGAACTTCGCTATTTACATCTTCAATTCTGATCACGTCTCTTGTCAAGCTTCCCTGCCCTGCCTAAAAAAAGTTGCGATTTTATGTTTCAGATGAACACGTAATTTCGTATTCTGATTTAAGAGTAAAAAATTGGCCGGCGTCGGAGGCCGCCGGCCTGCGGATGTTAAACCTGACCAGTTGATAATGCAGAATATTTGCATCTGTCTGATAAGAAAAAGATGAATTCGGTTTGAATGACCTCATTTAACGCTCCGCTTAAACCCAAGTTCCAGTGAATCATAAAATAACTATGACCGTAAGATTTGCAAGTAAAAAATATTTACCGTAAACAAATTGTTTCCCGAAAATATTTTAAGTCTTTATAAAATAAAGACTTGTGATTATTGATTTTTTTGTAAAAATTGAAAAAATGCCGAGTAAAAAACCATCAACCGTAGTTTTGACTCCGGAAGCCCAGGCAATTAAGGACCGGATTGCGGGAGCCTTCAGCCTGAAGGGAATCTTTTCAGCGGGGATGGTTTGGTTTAATCTGCTGGAGATGGATACAATGATTGATATTGTTTCGACAGCCAAAAAAAACCTTCCACTAAAGCCGATCATTCAAAAGGTTGTTTCGTCAGAGACGAGAAAGATCGAAAACACGTCCCCTGCCATGAGCGATGCCATGCATATTATCAAACTGTTTTCTCCGGACGGTAATATCGACATCAACATACTCAGCAGGGAAGACAAAGAGGCTCTTGCCGAGATACAAAAGCTAATCGGGCCAAAGGTTGACGATCCTTTGGAGTTCAAGCTTGATTTTATAAAATCAATTGCGGATGATCTTAAGCCGGAGGACCACGCACCTTTTATCAAGGCATTGAACATCATCGAAGAGCAGATACGAGAACGCTCAAGATCCAAAAAAAAGATCAGATAGGGAAAATCTAATATCGAATTAAAGAGAAATCCAAAAAAAACTATTGGTTAATGTAACAGAAGGGGTTGTATTATGTGGAGGCTATTCTTAATCGAGTTGGGACACTCAGAATGTTTAAGGCCGGGGGTAAATCATGGGTGAGGCTTTTGCAGTTCTGGTCGATGTTTTTGGCAAATATATTCTTGCTGGGGCAATGGTTGTTTTTGTGGTCGCGATGATCATGGCGATGGTGTTCCGCTGGGTGCTGGAAACGAGGATTATGGTTAACAATCAAAAGGCTATCATCGCGGAGCTGCGGGCGCTGAACAGCAAGATCAAGAGTGCCCGGCCGGCGGCGGCAAAACCGCTTGATGACAAAAAGAAAAAACAAGGACCCTGATATTAAACTTCACTCAAAGCGGACATAATCTGATCGTAAGTCCCGATCGACATCTCATGACGGCCTGCCAGATAATTATATAGTGTCTGGGCTGCTATACCCGCTTTGCTTGCGGCCTGCATCTTTGATATGCCTGAATTTTTTATGGCCTCTTCAAGCTCTTTCCTGCGATCTGGTATCTTCATTGTTCGTTCCTTTATTATGGCCCCGCCGGTTCTGCAAACTTCTGGACTTAAAATGGAGCAGGGAGCCGACGGAGCCGGGGTAAAAAAATGCTATTGCTTCTCAAAAAGTTAAATTTCGGTCCGGTGTTTTCATTTTACACTCCAATCCAATCAATCGCCCCCTTGATGGCGTTAATTAACGATTCGGCTTCTTTCTCGGTTTTGACCCTGCAAAAGCAAACGCCATTTTCAAGGCAACCGACACCCACACAAACTGAATAACCTGAGTCATCGGCGATGAAGTGTAAGCTGGATTTAAATAACAAAGCCCTGTTTTTGGCATCTTTTTTTACTCCGCAACAAACACGGCTTAGCAACCGCTTAATATTGTCGTCGAATTGAAGTTCCGTGCAGCCGGAGTATTTGTCCCGCAACGTGAAAATATGCGGCAACAGGTCATATTGATTATCTTTGGCCACAACCTGCTTGCCTTCAATCCGCAGTATGTTCGTTTTGCTTTCATCAATTTTTGTTTTTTTTTCCAATGTTAATTTCATTTTTTTACCCCTTTCAAAAAAAGTTGCTTTTGTTTTAAAATTCTACCCCTTAAAGCCCCCCGCCAACGCGGCGGGAGGCAAAGGGTAAAAAAACTATTGAAAAAGATTTTTTCCACGCGACGCAATTTTGATTTTTGTTGGTAATTGCGTAGACATTCTCTGGCTTTTCATAATTATTCATTTTTTTACCCTTTCATAAAAAGTTCCTATAATGTTTTTAAAAGCTTTCAAATTCTCATGCTAACTCTTACGTTATGATCTGCACTTGAGTCGCCGGACTCGCAACCAAGCAGGTCGGCATGAGACCGGCCTATTTTTTCGACTTTTTCAATTTGATCATTATAATCTGCTAATAGACCGCGTCTTGTTGTGTATCCGTTCGTTATATAATTACTCCAGATGTTTGAGTCAATTGTCGCCATCTTGTCTGATTGCTGGTATAATCTAAGAGCACTGTAACCGCGGTGCCGAGTTATATTATAACATAAGCACTGAAGTCCATCGGCGGTCAGGATGTATATATCTATGTGGCCCGGCAGGCCTTCGATGGGCCTATAACTCCGACCGCGGGTATATATACCGGTCTCGTATATTTGCTGGCCGGCGTGCTTGTATTGATAGATAGTCCCTTGAGATTGTATTATGTGTTGGCAATCAAGAATTGTATAACCGGCTTCTTTTCCTGTGATGATTTTTTTAACTTCCATTTTTTTACCCTTTCATAAAAAGGTTTAAAAATCGCTCAACTCACTAAATAAATTATAACCTATATTTTGGCCAAGTCAAGTATTTTTATTAAATTTTTTTTATATAAATTAAATTATGCTAACCTTTTTGAAAACGGTGTTTTTAGGCTAAAAAAGCATTTTCTTGACGTCAAGGAAATGATACACCCTTGTTTTTGAGCTAAAAACAAGGGTGATTAAAATAGGCAAGAAAAAAACGCTTACGAGGATGCCCCAGGATTGCCGAACCCTGCCCGGTGGGTATCATAGGCCCCTCCGGGAGAAGGCCCCGTACGGTCCACCTGACAAGGGTGGATGAGCGTGTAAAATTACCATTCGACACCGCTGCCTACCGGCGTCTGATCAAAAATATCTTAGCCCTGCGGGTCAACCGCTATTATCCAAGCTCTCGTTGAATCTTTCGCCCAACAATCCTCACTGAATCCGTCCCAATTAAACTCCAATAGCATGTTCCCGGAGGTTAAATGTGTACTTATGTTGGATTCAGCCCATGCGAGCACTGCATCGCTCTCGGCGAACCAATACTCTATGTTCCCTAATATCCCCACATAATATTGATCCTCTGCATCGGGGTCTGTGTTCACATCCAGCCGGACCCACATATAAACAGTTTTAAAATATAATGTATTCTCAGCAGTGTATGATCTGACAGGTTTAATCTCCTCGGTATAGCCGGGGATCTCAAAACCAAGTGAATCATAATAATCATATCCGGGATCTCCCTCTTCAATTTCAATGCTACATGATGCCACTATTGACAGGTACAATACCCCTGCTGATGCCCTCCGGAAAGTATCCAGCGTGTAACCCCCGGCACTGACTTTAAAAGCATGTGTATTATAAAACGCATCATAAATACCCCAAGTCCCATCATTCTCAAAACAAGAGCCCATTTTCCAAATTTCATAGTTAGGGGTTACAAAATTAGAGGGGTCTTGTGTAAGCATCTCATTTTCAGCCCACGCCCAAAATGCCTGCAATAAAGTGTAAGGATTTGATCCCTCAAGGGCTCCTGGGTAATCAAATGGATATCCCGCATTGATTGACCTTTTGTCATACAGCTTTTGAACTGAAACATCCTGAATCTGATATTTAAAAAACTCAAGTATGTTGTGCATATCCTTCCACATATCTATATTTATATCGCCATAGTACTCATTGCCCTCAGTATCTATAAATAAGGGGTCATGCCTCCGCATCACCCTTGTGTCACCTTGAACCTCTATTGTAGAATAGCTGCCTTGCCATGCGGCCAAACTTTGAGCTACTCTAACATGGGTTACAGTGTCATACCATACGTTTACTATCCCAAAATTGCCCAAGCAATCCGTAACAAGCTCATCATCTGTGGTGTCATAAAGCTGAACTTTTCCGCCTCTAAAAAATGCTTTGCCATCAATGCCCCTATTGGTGCTCACCTGATTGCCTGTAACGGTAAACGTAAACTCATTTTCTATTGTATTTATTGAAAAGTTGAAGTTTCTAAAGTCTGTCCTGCTTGGATGTTCATAACGATATCTCCCGGCAAATTCAAAAGGTCTGCTGTTATTAATATGCCCATCATACTCTGCTGTTGAACTTGACCCGTTACCCACATCTTGATCTGTTATTGGTCCGGCCTCATGTGCACGTAAACAATGCCTATTTTTATAGTTGTATGTATAAAGCCAAATTTTTCTTAATGTCCCTATTGGCATAGGGTAATTGTAATCCACATAATCAATAACGTTATTTACATTATGAGATACACCGTTTCTGTCCCAACGGGTATGAGATTGTGGAGGCACAAACAGCGGTGCGCTTGCCTCTCTATCATCGTCTCGAATATCTAACAAGTCCCCGCTATATGGATGATCATAGTCATAATAGTAATCATAGTGACCTAATAACGCCAAACCAAGTTCAAATGCAGACCCATTCTCACCCCACAAAAAGCTTTGCATTGGCGCATATAACTCTTGATTTTCGTCAAATAATGGGGCCCAGTCTCGCGTCTGATAATATTTTTCTTTGGGGGTTTCCTCGCTTTTAGGGTCTGTATAATTCTTATAAAAATCTAACCAGTTGCTTTGATATGCTGCACCAACTCCATTAACTCCTGATTCTGTCTCCCAATACCAAGTTGTCTCAGATGCATAATATTCGATCATGGCCTGATAACATGCAAAATCTCTTGCAACTGCTGTCATCTTTGGTGCGATATGGGCATCACGTATTGCAGAATATATGTTTGCGTTATCCGGCTGCAACATCTCCGGCTGGTCATGGTCCTCAATATATTTTATCCAAGATAAATATTGGTTTTTGTTCTGTGGAAAATTTCCGGAGTCTACTGAGTAATCCATATCCTCAATGATGCTTGCAATCGCACCCATCGAATCCGCAAGGGTGATATGGTCCGCTGTTAGTTCAACATTATCCTTGCCCCAGTGATTTCGTGATACTCTCTGTGTGTCCCAAAATAGAACAGGTGCCTCCTGTTCACCAGGGTCAGTTTGCCTTGGAAAAAATTTATATGTTTCGGTTCGCCAAGAATAAATTGCTCCGGTGTCCGTATCTCTCCACGAAAAAACTATTTTACGATGTGAGTTCCTGCCCCAATGGCAATACTTCCAAGGCACGGCTGTCCTAATCCAAAGATTATCAGGATCCTCATCCCAAGATTGAGGACCACCAGCAGGAGGTCTAATATCTTTGCCACTTACAGAAAAAATATTATTGTTCGTGCTTTTAAATACACAGTCATTAAAAACAAACTGTGCATTCGTGGCGTAAAAATCTCCTCCAAAATCACATTCAACACTGCCTAAAGTTCCGCCGTTAGACACTAAGGCTAAATCGTCACCATCATTGCCCGGTTTAAGTTTTATCCATGTATCTCCGCTTATAACTTCTGGCGTTCCATCTACCCTATAAAATCCATCGTTTAAATTTTTTGTTGAGCCAGTCAGCATTAAAGGTGAGTCGGGCCTAAATTGACGTACACCTGACCCCTCGGGGTCAGTTTCCCATTTGTCACCGCTGAGTTTTATTTTTTGATTTTCTAAATCAATTTCCTGTATGGTATAAGGTCCGTAGCTCTCTTCATACCAAACAGTACCTCCCCCAAAACAACCACCATTAGAAAACGTCTGACCGAGTTTTGTTCTTGGTATCCACCATTTATGTGTATCGTGCGGCGGCTCTCTCTCGTCTGTTGTTCCATATGGTAATATCTTATCCAGCCAAGTATTGTTTGTTTTATATAGCTCATGCACAAGTGCAGCATCTATCCGATTAAAAGATAACCAGCACCACCTCCTAAGGTCCTCTGCCATTTCATATAAAGCTCTTTCGGCCCCTGATTCAGGATTGCTCCAATTCCAGTTTTCCCATGCCATTATTTCCATACCCCCATTAAACGCCAATCGTCCTCATCCCACATGATTGATCTGTTACCGGGGGCGCCTACAAATGAAAAACCAAGCAATACATAATAGGTCTCCTCATGTAAAACGTAAGGTACCAATGAGTTTTTTTTCAGCCATGGTGCAAAGCTTCTCATATCAACTACTGAGGTACTGTAACCGAGCACATGATTTATCTCTAAGGCATAAACCCATATTGTCTCTTCCTCATCGGTTGGGTTTGTTGTGCCTGAGCCCGCTGATACAGCACATTTGTATAAAATCCCATCATTGCCTTTTACCCAAAAATCAACAGGATAATCTCCCCCCGGCTCACTTCCCCCCCCGGGTGACCAAACAGGTGTATTGTCGTCCTCTGGCAACAGGTGGTATGAATCATCCCCCGTGTAACTTAAATCATTTATGACGGTTCCATAAAGAACTTGATGGGGGGAGTTGTTGCTAATCCTCCTAAAACGCCGCAATTCCCGGGGACGGTTGAGCTGACCCGCTTCAAAAGCCCGGATTATTGCCTGCAATCTATCATGGTCCCGTGCTGATAATACATACATATTATGCTGCCTGCAATGTTATATTTCCTTCGGAGGTATAAGGTACCAGTTTATCTGTAAAGTTCACAATTGACGGGTCAAACTTGATCGTACCACTTGGGTCAATCTTAGGAGTTGTGACTGTCCGGGCTGCGGATGATTTTGTAAAGTCAATTATTCCTGTGCCTCTAACAACAAGATTCGTGATCGTACCGGTGGAATTAAGCTCTGCACTGCCTCCTCGTACATCAATACTTGCGATAGTACCCGTGCCATAGGTTTTTAAGGTGCCCGCTGTCATAGCACAGGCAGTTACAATAGATGATCGACAAATGCAATCGCCTCCTTTTTGAATCAAATTATTGAATGTCACACCTGTGCCAATATAAACGTCTGCATCAGTGGAGACATTGCTTATATAGTTAATAGTTATATTGCCGACTGTGGCTGTGTCATCATTATCAAAGGCTATGCCAACCTTGCCCTTTTTAACTGCAATATTCGTTGAACTATTATTTGCCAATAGCCTCACAGCCGGTTGACTGGAATCTGAATTACTGCCCGAGTCATATACTATTATTTCCGTTGCAGTCGAGCCCGCATCGATGTTGATAGGGGTTGTATGAGTAACTGACCCGGGGCCGGTATGCAGCCCAATATTGATAATGCTGGCTTTGATCTGGAAATAAACCGGCAAGAATCCTGCTGCCGGATTTTGTCCAACTTGTGAGTTAGAGGTTGTCAGAGAGCTCAGGGCATTCGATATACCACTCATATCGAGCCCGTACAATATAGTGGCGTTTTCGATAAATACCTCTTGTCCACTTGCCCCCCCGGGAACCGCTCCGCCTGACCAGTTATCTGCACAGCTTGCATCATGAGGCCCGGAATTGGCTGTGACGGAGGCTTTTGTCAAAGTCTGATCGTCTGTGCTGCCTCCATTGACGGCTGAGGCTGTCACATAAAAAGCTGTGCCCGGTATATTGGCTGTCAGTGTTACATATGATGATGATACATCCTCGGCGGTAATTCCCGAGCACAGGGCATCCGTGCTGTTATTCCATGCCTCTGTCAATCCTGCGGTCACATCGGCAACGGTTGCCGCTTCCGCAGTATAACTTATACTAACAGTCCTGCCATCCATACCTGTGACGGTCAGCGTGAATATATCACCAATTTCAACATTTGCCGGAGTGAATTTATCAACTTGTGCAACTGCCTCCGCATCGCCTGTGTATCGTATTATAGCCATTTTTATAATCCTAAATCAGAAAAGTTCTTTTTAACATCTATATCAAAATACAAAAATACGGGGGGTGAACTGTCCGCAAGGACCTGTCCCTCCCCGTCAAGCAAACTCGTTTGTGACAGGGGAGTGCCATTGTCATCAACTATTGTTTCATAAGTTGGTTTACCTTCACTATCGGTGCCGGTTTTTTTTCTGTATCCCTCATCACGGATCCTACGCTGCCAACCATGACTGTCCTGCCGAATTTCAAACTCGTAAACTACTACCCAGTAAACCAAATCCATTACACGGGTTTCTCTGCCTTCAATTCTTTTGCATTTGACTTTGCCGGGAGCATATCCCCAAAAAGTATCACTGTTGACGGCTCCCTCATACTGATGAGCCTGGTCATGGTCAAAATTTTCCTGATTCCTTGTAATCCGCAAAACTTTGTCCGATATTTCCTTGGTCAATGGCGGGTCATAGGATTCATTGGCAGAGTTGACAATTGCAACCGTGGGGGAACCTGACCCATCAAAGGCTGTGTCTACAGGTTCATGTGTCCGGGCCGATAACCACTCAACTATCGGGTCCTGATTCAAGGGGTCCTCTATAGTTGTGTATTCGATTGTCACTACCACCTCAAACGGCCCATTACCATATTCGGCATGTTGCCTTGATACAAATGTCCACGGTGAATAAGGATGTGCGGCCCATGGCTGCGGAATAAGGGGAGATTCTTTGGCAATGATAGTCCTGTGTCCGGCTTCGGAGGGATCATCAGTGAACGTGACAATAAACCGTTTATTTATCTTTTCATTATTATAAGGGTAGTCGGTCTCTGTTTCGGCTGTCTCCCCCCTATAATCATCTATAACCTCAGCAATCATTACCTAAACCTTGTAACCTCTACCTGCCTGCCTCTATTTAAAAATTCCATTTTTCTCAACTGCTGTTCGGCTAATGCTGCCTGTCGATTGCCAATTCGTATTAATTCATATATGGATTTGGCAATTCTTTCGGTTGCAGTTTCCCTTCTTAGGTCGGCATTGGCTGTGCCCAAGAATCTTGCCTCAAGTGGATTTGGCCCTTTGCCTCTTAATATGTTCGCAAACATCTCACCACCGGCACCGGAACCCATTGCTTTGCTCAGTAACCATCCGGTTATACTAAACGGCTGCTTGGCAGGGGAAGTGCTTCCGGCAGGTGCATTGAGTATAGCTAATCGATCTAAAAACTTGCCCCATGCCTCCTCTAAATCTCCCAACATGGATGCAGGCAGTTTTTGGGCTAATTTTTTGAACTCATCCTTTGCAATATTTTGCATATCCTCACCCACCTGCCCCCATGTTCTTGTTTCTATTTTAGGAAATGCTGTTGCATATATGCCATATTGCCGGTTATATTCGACCATTCCCCGGGCATATTCTTTGGCCTGTTCTTTGAGGGCTTCCATTGGCAATGCGGACTCGGGAACTTCCCGCCGTAAAAATTCCTTTTCATATCGCCTTAGATCAAGTTTTTCTGTAATCCCTCTTTTGAGCCACACACCAACATTATTTTCGAGGTCAATAAATATTTTCTCAAAGACGACGAGTAATTGTCTACCCCATATTTTCACACCGGCTAATGTCATATCAAGCCCAACCTGAAAACTACTTTGCCAATCCTCCCTCATATATTTTGCATATGCAACCATAACATCCTTTGCAAGAGTAACTGCGGTTACTACCCGCTCGGTCCATTGGCCAATAGGAGTCCTGTTTTCAATGGCCCAGTTCTTAATGTTTATTGCCAGGTCTTTGAATGCCGGAGCTAACTTTTCACCAATAATTTCTCGAACATCTCCCAATACATTTTTCATCTGAGCAATAGTTCCAAGATAACCCTCTGCCGCTGCACGGGCCTGCCCTCCAAATTCACTGGATAGCTCGTTTAAAATAATTTTTTGGGCCCCCATGATGTCATTCGTTTTGATAAGTTGTTTTATTAGCTTTTTTTGGTCCTCTGTAAATGTAACACCCACCCGACTTAATGCAGTCAGGCCGATCGCCGGATCATTGAGGGCCTTACCTACCTGTATGATGGTGCTTTTCAGGTCCTGGTCCATTGCCTGCGACATATCCAGTGCAAGCTCAGTCGTTTCTTTGAAAACATCCTTTTTAATATTCTTGAATGTAGCAAGTAAGGCCATGCCCCCAATAATGGTTTCATCGCCATAAGTTGTGACATTTTGTAGCTCCCGGGCATATTCGATCAGCTCTTTTTTGGTGATTCCAACTGCATTGCCGGTTGCTTTAAGGGCTTGCTGCAATCGCCTCTCTGCTAATTCCTGCTCTCCAAACAATCTAAGATTATTTTGAGTGAAATTCTTGAGTGCACGGGCTCCAAAGTATACCCCTGCTGCAAGAGCCGCTTTTTTGAGTGCTGCCCCCATGCCTCCGGCAGCATTTCCGATATGATGGAATTTTTTAGCCGCCTCATCCCGGACTTTAACAATAGTTGTTACAGTATGCTTTTTGTTCGCCAATTAAAATATACCTAATTTGTTTTTGATTTCTGTTTCATCATTAAAAATAAATTCTACCGCACGAATAAATGCCTCTGTTTGGTCCAAC
Organism: Gammaproteobacteria bacterium; assembly: GCA_016928055.1. Classification (GTDB taxonomy): domain Bacteria; phylum Pseudomonadota; class Gammaproteobacteria; order HTCC5015; family HTCC5015; genus JAFGLM01. The sequence continues at coordinate 18,679 of JAFGLM010000007.1, read as the reverse complement.
ACTCCTCCGTCTACCGGAGGGAGACCTTTTTCATACAATGCTGCGTACCTTAAAATATCATATGTATCTCTTGTAACTTCCAGCAACGGGCATCTTGTTATACGTATACCATCCTGTCCGTTGCATTTTTCACATTTAGAATTGCGTCCGTTACATTCGGGACACCTTATCAACAACGGTTGAATATCATTAGGTTGATTTTTGCAGTTCTCTAATCCTTCACAGTCTTTACAGAAGAGCTCGTATCTGAGTCCAAGGGCAAGTCTAATTTTTTTTTATCCTTAAAATTAGGTACTTGGTTTAAAACCGCAAATATCAATTCCTCAGCCTCGGGTAGAGTCAGAATGTCCTCAAGTTTTTCCTGATCGTATCCGATGCATTGGCCTGTTGTATCAACCATATTTTCCCAACCAACAAGTAGAGTTTTAACAGAGTCAAAAACTTTGTTGGCAAGGTCATTTGAGGATTCAATGTCATCGAGATTGTCTTGGACCTGTGCAATTTTTCTCCATTGCCGCCCGGTAGGGTACTTAAAAATAAATGCGGGTTTTGAGTCCTCTGGTTTGTCCTCGTCGGACCGGAGTATAATTTTAAATGTTGAATCAGGGTCAAGAGCTATGGGCATTTGTAGTCTCCTTCTTTTTTATGGATTCTAAATATTTCTTTTGTGTCTCATCATCCAGAGCGTCCCATATCTTTTTTACTTCGGTGTCTTTTGCGTTTGATAAACCACCACGATTTGCAATCAGGGCCTCACGGATCTTTGCAATACTCAATTTCATTTTTTTTGTTCCTTATCTGTGAATCAATATTTAAAAAAAAGTTTTTATGCTTATGCTGCTGATGCAGTAAGCACAACTGCATCATTTCCGCTGTCATCATTACATTTACCGGTAAAGTCATAAATTGATATGCCTTCACGCTCTGCTGGTGAAAGTTCTTTTGTTTCAACTTTCGGAGTTGATAATGTTAATTTATCGGTACCATTGGAAACAACAAGGCTGACTGCTGCCTCGGTGCCGGCAAGCTTAATGCCATCAAAATCATAATCAGCAACAAGTGCTTCCTCCGGATCAAGTGAAATAACTGCATTGTTGATTGGAATTGCTGCCGATAAAATGCCACTGCTTGTCGATGCATCCGGGCGTAATACAACATTATTACCGAGGTCTAAGGAATATTTGTTAATCAAAATACTCTCCCCACCAAGGCCAAATGAGCCTGATTTAAGCTTAAAGGGTGCCTCCGTGCCCGGGGTTTGTGAGGGTACTGCCTCATCTACCGGGGCTTGATAAATTCCTGTTAGCGTGACTGTTGCAACTAATGAATCACCAACAACACCATCAAAAACAATGTTCCCCATTGCTCCGGCAAGTCCTTTTTTCTTCCCACCCAGCCAAACGTCTACTGATATAGTCTTGTCATCCGGGTGTGATGCATGTACCTGGTAAACTTCTAATGTTTTTTTCAGACCACATGCCTGCAAAATAATTGCCTGCCCTGCATCCAAGCCCCCGGAACCGTTGCCCCGTAAATCCATTTTAAAGGTCAGCTCCCCGGACCGCTGCCCGTGTGAGCCTTTACAGCTATTACCACGGGAAACACCGGTACCATTCCTCTCCTCATAAGGTGAGGTGTCCTTTACATTTGACATATCATAAACAGTTATCGCCGATGTACCGGCAACCTTGGTGCCTTTTGTGGCTTCAAGTGATACTTTAATGACGCTTATTTTTTTAAATAACGGGTCCATGTTCAAAATCTCCTTTATCTTTTTGTATAGGGATCATTAATCTTTGTCGAATAATCGACCGACACAATCAATCCAACTCCTCCAAGTCCACCTTCGTCCTCATCCCAAAATGCAGATTCGTGAAAATTCGTATCTTGTGCATACCCGCCCCGGGTAAGGTCCTCAGTTAATTTTTTTTCAACATCCGCTCTGATTTTATTTCGGCGGGTATCTATTGCGTTGGTATCTGTATCACTGTCCCTGCAAAACACTGTCACTAAAAAATATTGTTTCCACCTTACAGTGCTATTACCCGCGGCAAGGGGCTCTGCATCAGCCATTGTTATTATTGCATCCAAATCTTCCCATGAGGTCTGTATATCTTTGCGGGTTGGTCGGCAGGCATTAAGGTTTTGGTTGAATCCGTTTGCAGTGGTGATTGCTGCAATGGAGTTTTTAAGATTCTCTGCAATATATTCGATAATTGGTGTTGCCATTTTTATGCCACCTGATCCCGTACATACTTATCTAAAAAAATTTCCAACTGCACATATATATTTTTACTGAGGTTTTCATCCGCCTGCCGAGTCACACTACCAACCAATGATTGTGCGCCTTCGTATGCCGCTCCGAGGCTTGGGCCAAATCTCTCATCAATAGGCAGCCTTGCTTTGCCTCGGCGTTTAAAAACCCCGGAATGTCCTGTTGACATTGTGGCGATAAAAGCATGAGCTAATTTTTTTCTGCCGGTTGATTTGTCGATGCGGTATGAAACACCACTTTTTGTCTGCCGGGCTCCAAAACTTATCAAGGGTATCCTGCGGCCCGATACAAATATTTCGGCAAGCCAGCGTAAATAAGATGCTTTTTTCAGGATGATTTTTTTTCTGATATCCCCGATTTTCAGGTTGATATTTTCGGCAATTCCCCGGACAATTTGTGTCCGGACCGCCGTTGCAGTCTTATTGATTCCCCGAGTGACAATTTTGGGCAGTGCTTTTGGGTATCCTCTGAGAGTTAGCATCAGCTGATTTAGTTTTTTCTGGTCGAATGTAATTTCAACGAGTTTGTCGGCCATCAATTCACCTCCAGCTTAATTCTTGCAATGTTTGAAGTTACTTTTTTCCCGATCAGACAATCCTGTGGATCCTGGCCGATACGTACAGGGTACGAGATCTTGTCACCACCCGTATCAAGCTCGGTAGATGAGATCCCTTCGGTGCTGTCATTCTTGACGGCGATGATAGCTTTCGGAGTGCGGCCTTGCGAGCCAGACGGTCCTACCTTAGCCGGCGGAAAGCGAACAATAATCGCACGTATTTGTCGAGAGCCCCCCCCCCCTGGTTTATATACAACAGGCTTGCCAATTTTAGCCAAGACCTTATCAAAGGCTGCGATCAATTCAGAATCATAGTCACCGATCGAAGTGCTCGATGTTGTCAATGTTGTCAGAACGGCAAGCCCAGGTATCGAGTACGGACCGGATCCGATCTGGCTGTAAACGATGAAAATATACGGTATATTGACTGATAGCCCCGAAACGATTATGTCACCATCACCGCTGCGGGATCCCCCATCCTGCCATTCGGTATCGGAGGTGCCTTTGTATTTTAAGTAATGTGTTGCTCCGGCAGCACCAGTTATACTTACAGTAACCTCGTCATCATCTGATATTTCGCAGGTTATTGTTGGGGCCTCCGGTGCTGCCGGAATTCCAAAACCTAATCCAATATCCCAGAAAAACATCACGCCGGCTCCTCAAGCTTTGCGATGGCAGTCGTAGTGTCTGTGATCGCGTTATCATCGATGTCGAAAGCATTTTTTCTGCCAAGCTCCGTGTCGGTACCCTTGATCGTCTTGAAAAGTTGATACTGATCCGGGTTTGTTTTGTCAGTTTTTGAATCACCTTCCAACCAGTTTTTGCAAAATTCAAGCAATGTTTTTATCGCAGCAAGATCACCATCGCCCGCCACTTTTGTTAATGTATCGACAGCAGTTACTAATGTTTTTATATCACTTATAAATTCTGCCAACGAACCCGATACACCACTGTGTGAAGCGATGAGTTTTTCAAGAACGGCAACCGCTGCATCTGTCGGCGTTGACGGTGTTGCTCCACCAACTTCTACAACATTGACATCAAGCAATCCCTCCGTGCCGGAATCATCAGCCGCCGCACCTGTTATAAAATCAACATCGCCCGGAGAAGCATCAATCACAATTATTTTATCCGTTTGTTGCGTAATAGCTGTGTCGCCGCCATCCGATGAAGTTGCTATTAATTTTAGATAATAATTGCCGGGCATTAAAATCGGCCCAATCAATGCTGATGCACTATTTTGGGCATTGTGAACCCAACTTGCTTTTAAGTTAATAAGATCCTTTGTTGCGCTATATGTACTAGTTGATGATACATTAGGTGTTATGGTCAGGGTCTGATTATTATTTGCAAAAACTCCTGTTTTCTCTCCACCAGCATAAATTTGAACATAGACCAATACAGGTCTTGCAGGTGCCTGCCAATACTGAACATCACCCTCAAAATATAATTGACAGCCAGCGTTCCAGTCTTGACCTGTCTGTTGATTATCTGGACCTGAAGATAAAGTTTTCATTTTTATTTCTAAAAAATTAAATAGCCATTTGATTCTTGTGAATCACCGCCCGGATTGTTGCCATACCCATAAACCCTGCAATCCGGTTTGCCCGTTACAAATTCACCAACCTCAAAGATATAATAACAATTTGCCGCTGTTTCGTCCGGGGCTTCTGATTCTGAACCCCAACCACGAACCGAAGATGCAAGTCGAAAATGCTTGACCCCATTACGCAATGTCATAAACGGAGCTTGTGCTGCATGATAAACAGCATTGGTAGGGTCTGTTACCGGATTACAGTTTACATTGTCCCACCACGCAGAACCGCCGGGGTGGTGGTGCCCGGAAACAAGCCCTGCGATGTTGCCATGCGATGCCTGATGTGCCTCGATAATCGCAAGCACCTCTGAACTGTTCCTGATCTGCCAGCCAAACCCAAAACTATCCTCCATATCAGGTTTATAAAACCAGTAATGACAGAAAATCAAAATAGGCTTTTCTGTTTCTGCTGCCAGTGTTGCCGCAAGCCAGGCTAACTGAGTCGCTCTAATATAAGATGCAGTCAAAACCCATTGACCTACATCTGCGTCACCTTTGTAATATTCATCGTCAGGATATTGACTTGGATCAACACCTGTAGCATCCAACACAATGCCAACTGCATCGCCAAAATCAAACTTATAGTACCTGCGAATCTCTGCCGAATCACTATTGGCATACTCAACAGCATTGCTGTCATAGGATGCAGAGCCATTTTTCATGTGAGAGAAATAATCAGATGTGTCAGTAAATCCTGTAGGTAACTCCCAGTTACCCATAACATTGTACGCAGGAATATCCGTGCTGTGTAAGATTGCCTGAACTTCATCAACCAGATCCCCCTTGGTTTTCCCGCCACCGTCTTTTTCATTACTTACCTGATCGCCACCCTGAATGATCGCGTCTACTCCTGCCACTTCGACCGCATTAATAAAATTCTGTAAATTAGTCAAGGCGTTGCTGTAAAATCTCGGCCCGGAGGATATAAACTGAAAAGTTGCGTTATCCTCATTTGTATTATGAAGATCATAAATTATACCGATTGTTGATTTTGTTACACTCATTTTTTATCCAGCAATATATTTCTCGGTGCCTGTTGTTCCCCGCAGATATATTTCAAACATGCCAACGATCGCATATTACGTGGCAATGCACATCCCTTGTCAGTCAAATATCCTTTAGATTTGCTCCATAAAGTCTGCCAGAGTTTTATCTCATCTTCTGATAAATTAAATTCCTTGGCTCGTTGTTCTTTTTCGCCCGACGTAAAGTATCCCATGTTAGCTGCACAATCGATACAACCACAGGAAAATGGAGCCTCTGCGGGACAATCGTGCCCGCAGTTTGGTTCTTTTATTAATTCCACCAACGGCAGATTGGTTTGCCTTTGCCGCCACTTTTGGTAGCCATCTATTGTTTTTGGTTTCATATCAATTAATTTCGTCAACATTCATTTACTGCCTCTTGTCAATTATTTTTAAATCCTTTTTCATTCTTCTTTCAAACTGTAAGGCTAAAAACATCCATTATTTATCTTCCTTGATTAAACCGTCGAGCCCGATCAGGATAAATCGTTTGCCGTCCCTGCGGTACTTATCAAACTCAATCTCCGGAAAACTTGACCGCAAAGCCTGCACATTAACCGCGGTTTTCACTGTCAGCAGATTTGCCTTGTCCTGCAATGTGTCAGCATGCATCTTTATATGCTGCAAAACCTTTTCTATGAACACGCCCGACATTCGTTCATCCGAAAACCGCTTACGTATCGCAGCCGCATCGATTCCCCGCAATTGCTCTTCGCTGAGTCCCTTGTCTATGATCGCCTGTTTAATTTCAGTTACATTCATTTGCCAGCTCTTGTATTGATGATTTTTAGTTTTTTCTTTTCTTCTTTATTTAAACTGTTCTTTAAATCTCGCAGGGCGGAACCTGCATAACGATATATCATGATAAGCTCATCCGATTTTTCACAGCACGGAAACATCAAAAGCATGTCCCTGTCGATCTCCTCAAAAAGTTTTTTATAATCATCCGGCACTTTCCTTTTCCCCCGGTTTTTTTATCTTGATCGCTTCGGTCAGGGCCTGCAATATTTCGTTTGTGTTGTTGATCACCTCGATAAACTGTGCATCCTTGGTTTGCAGTTCCGTGACAAGCCGGGTCCTTTCGGCCGCAAATACTTTATCCTTAGCTTCCATCTTTTCGAGAAGATCGGCTCGCTCGGCAGCATTGTCTTTGTGAATTTTGTAGACCCCGAAACACATTAGGGCACAAAGGCCCAGAGCTCCATACTGCAAAGGGCCTTCCAGCGGCGTGGCTGCTGCAATCACGCTGATCCCCAGGACCGCTGCCGTTATCTTCGGAACGTAACATAAAATCATGTGCATCAATCATTCCTCTCAAAAAGATGATCTGTTGTTATCACCGGCATAAAGAAGCCTCTAAAATTTCGTCTCTTGGATCATTGGGGTTTGGTCTCACAAAAGCATCCCCCCACTTACGCAATGCTTCATACATAATATCTGCAACTTTTTCTTTGGTTCCTTCTCGAATACACAGAACCCTGTAAACTTCATCCACAATAGGTTTCCAAATCATCGGAAGTTTTTGCAGCCTTATCAACTGACAAAGTCCATCATGTACAAGACTTGCTATTTTAGTGTGCCTGTCCACATCCCAGATATGCAAAAATTTAAGCAATCCTTTAAGCGGAACACTTGAACCATCCCAAGCATAAGCCCAGCGAATATATAATCTACCTCCAATCAACTGCACAAATTCACAACGAGCGTCCGGAACAGTCCCTAACTCCGGCAAATCCGCAATGAAAGCTTCTGCCAAGATAAACTTATATTTACCGGCATTTCTGTATTTTATGCTGATCTGTTCCACTATTTACCACTCCCGGCGGTAACGCTCATCACGCCCATTTTAAAACCAACTTCAAAATCCGATTCCTGGTCGAATGATATTTCCCAGCCTTCAGGGCTTTTGAGTTTGAACCCTTCAATCTTTTGGTTGCCCCAGCGAGTGTACTGGCCCATCTCGATCGAACCATCCGGCATTTGAACCGGGAACCTGACCTGTGCACAGCCGGCGATAACCAAGAAAAAAAGTATTGGTAAAAATAATATGATCGCTTTAAACATTTTATTTTTCCCTTTAAGTTTTAAAAATAGCGGGCGGGACGGAGGTCAAAATCGCCCCGGCCGCTGAACACACTCTGCTCGGCTGGAAGCTGGAACTTGGCATCGCCGGCAAAGCTGCTTTAAAACCAATTAGCCCATTGTTGCTTTGGCTGCGTGCTGCCAGAGACCGAAACCGGCATTGCCAATGCTTTTGACTCCGAAGAACTGTGCATTGTTCAGCTTTTCGTATTCGCTACCGGCACCGATGATCTGCGTTGTCAATGCTTCCTCTTCCTGGATGATGAAGGGTTTCGTCGGGGCATCCGTGCGGAAGATTGCAAAGTTGGCCGTCCAGCTGCTGAGTCTCGGGTTCGTTACGTGTGTGACCTTGATGCTGGCATCGTTCAGAACAAGCGGGTTATCTACCGATCCTGATCCGGTGTTGATGGTTTTCAGGGTTGTGGCCGCCGCAAAAGCAGGCATCAACAACGGGCCCGTCATTACTACGAACTCTTGTGCGTTCTCATGAATTGGTTCACCCTGATCGTCCTTGAGGTTCAGCATGTATGCGATCACCCCGAGAACGGCCTGTGCGGCTTCATATGCTGTTGGTGCCGTTGCAGTACCAACATCCAGCTGTCCAACCTCCGAAGCGGTCAGCAGGTTTTTTTGTGTGCCGCTGTCACCTTCAAGGTGGTCGGTATCAAAATAATATTGACCGTCGTACGCAAGGCCGCTCGTTGCACCGGCAGCGTTCGCGATCAATACGCTGAGAAGCTTGGCATAATGCGACAGGTACCGTCTTGCCAGGTCTGCAATCCTGACATCAATCTGATCGGTTTTGTCCCTGCGGATATCATCGGTTGAGATCTTAAGAGATGCCTCGAAAGTCTTGTTAATGATGGTAAGTCCGTTGACGCTCAACCCCTTGGCAAGTCTTTCCCCGATCCATTCCCGCAGAGCAGGGGCTGCCGACAGCCATTTGTATGTTTCCTGGGCCTGGTCGCTGCCGAACCGCATGGCCAGCTTTGCAACCCAGTCTAATTTTGCCGCGACCTCAAGAGCACTGTAAAAACTTCTTATTTCGCGACCGCCTAATCCTGCTAACATTTTCTTATCTCCTAAACTTTTTTTGAAAGATTGATTTTATTTTGACACAAAAAAAAGACGACCACGCAGGGGATGTAGGCCCCTACATAGCCGTCTTTCTAAAACGCTTCTAACTTTTGAAATTTTTCAAAGAGCAGTGTAAAACTTTTAGGTTTCTCTTGCCCAGATGCCCCTCATTGCCTGGATGAACCAGCCATCGGCCCCGTCTCCGACGAGGGTTACAAAATCGCCTCGCTGTGCGGTTGCCTTGGTGTTGATAAGATCCTTATCGTCAGCCGATGTAATGTCATTACCCATGATCTTATCTGCAGCGTTCGGAGCGATAGTTACTGCAACTGTACCGTAGCTGCCGAGGTTGACGATCGTTACTCTGAGCCCCGCATCGGTTGCCGGCAGAGTGATCGTCTTGGCATCGGTGTCAACATAGATGATCTTGCCACTGTCCAATTCATCAACGGTGTAATTATCACTCTTGGTTTCCCGGACGGCACTTAAGAACTCATCTTTCTCAAGTGGCCTGAACTCAACACGCATCTTCGTCGCACTGATATAGTTCTTGATCACACCGACAAAGACGTTTCCGGTCGGAACGAACGTCAAAGTCGCATCATCGCTCGCATAGACCGGCTGGCCTACATCCGTGATCAGCCCGACAAGAGCGACCTCGAGAGTGTATCTCCCGATTAGAACTTCAACGTTTTTATCGCCGGCGGATCCTGCCGAGTTGTCAACCTGGTACATATTGTGCCCGCAGAATCTCTCACCTGCGGTCAGGCTGCCTGCATACCCGGACGTATTGAGGGTCAACATCGCCCCTCCGTACGCTTTTTCTGCTGCCAATGGATAAAAGGTTTTTTCTCCGACTGCCCTTGCCATTGGTTGGTCTACGGCTAAAACTGTCATCTTTATATCTCCTAAACTTTCGTTTTTTTTAATAGTTCTTTCCGGTTCGCCATGCAAGCCGGTCACAGTTTATTCTTTTGGCTGTATTTTATTCCGGACAGCCATCATCACTTCGTAATGTTCCGGGTCACCGGCACTGCGTTTAAGATAATCCTCGACGATCTCCATGATGTCCGGATCGTCGTGGCCGATAACGATTCGCTTGTTGTCGAGTTCCACTTTGCCGTCTTTAAGTTTTGCAACAGTTCGCATGATCCCGGCAAAGTAAGGATCGCTCGGCTCGATTACCAGGCTGTCACCTGCTGCAGCTTTCGCTTTTTTCTTTTCGGCAGCAGCTTTTGCGACAGCTTCTTTTTTCTGTTGCTCTTTTAGTTTTGCCGCTGCGGTCTCGGCTTCGGCCCGCTGTTGCTCTATTTTTCCATCAGACATTTTTTCGCTTTCGTCAGGAGGTATTTGTTTATTTTCAGCAGCGGCTTTGGCAGCGGCTTCGTTGGCCTTGGCTATTTTTTCAGCTTCTTCTTCGGCCTTTTTTTCTGCTGCTTTTTGTGCAGCCTCGGCTTCGGCTGCTTTTCTTTTTGCCGCTGCTTCGGCTTTTCTTTTGGCCTCTTCAGCTGCTTTTTGAGCGGTCGATTTGTTCTTGTTCCGTCCCATATTTCACCTCAGAATTTAAATTTTGTTTTTTTTAAAGCCAATTCTCTCTTGTCCGGAATCGCGAACCGATCATCACTTCTTTTTAGGCTCGTTACCCTGAACTGCATTGCGTCCGTCGGCATCGGCTTTTTTAACTTTACAAAATGCCTGGAAGGCAAGCTCTTCATCGTTATTGCACTTCTTGATGTATTCTGCTCGATGCTCTGACTTCTTGAATTCCTCGCGGAGCTTCTCATCTTCGGAAAGGTTTTCATTGCCCTTTTTTTTTCCATTGGTTACATCGTCACTGAACTCGTTAAGAGCGTTCCTGTCGGAATTCTTATCCTTAAGGGTTTGTGCTTTTTCTTTCAAAGCATCATTGTCGTCGGCCAGTTGTTTATTCTTGTTCTCGAGCTTCTCTGCGTAAGCTTTTAATACGTCGGCATCGCTTTTGCCCTCTGTAAAACATGTTACAGCAAGCTCGTGGTCATTCTTACACAGCTCAGTGATTTGTTTAAGCCGATCCTGTGCATCGGTTTGCCCTTCGGCCTTGCCCTTCTCGAATACCTGATTGTAGATATCCTCATGATCCGTCTTAAACAATTCGACGGTCATCTGTGTTTTGTCTTTTTCTGACATATCAATATCTCCTAAAGAATTTTCGTTATTAACTATAAACGCCTGGGCCTTCGTATTATTTAGTGCACCAAAAACGCACACACTTCCTTCCATAAGCACCCACTTACGGAAGATAACTCCCGGACCTTTTAATTTTCTGCCATTTACTTCAGCTGTCGTACCTTCACCAACACGTTCGATGACTGACGTTCCTGAATCAAATCGCAGTGAAGACTCAAACACGAACCCATCTTCCATGTCTTGTTTGATCTCAGCGGCCTTTTGAGACCTTTTCAGGAACGGCCCTTCAATGATGACATGCCCTTCAAAGTCCATGCTTGCCGCAACAGCAATCCTGCAATCTGTGTCATGTGCATAAAGCATCGGCAGTTTTTTCTTGCCGGCTTTTACCCCATCAAGGTCAAATGCCATGTTTCCCCAGTACCAGTGATAATATACCCCACCATCATAAAGCTGTAGCCTAAGATTATTTTTGCCTTCGTCATCCTCTGCGGCAAAACCAACTCCGCCGGGCAGGTTAAACTCAAAAGCTTCTGATGGTATATCCGCAAGCTTGGTATCTTTATCGAATTTCTTAATTTTATCACTCATTCTTGGTTACTCCTTTATTTTTGCTCCAGGGCTCCGGATCTCCGCCGGCGGCTTTGATTTTTTGATCCTCGTTTTTTCTTTTTTCAGTAATTTCTTCAAAGTCCCCGCCCCTGGATGCTATCTGGTCGGTACGGCATGCATTCCAGTTTATAAGGGCCTGTTCTTCGGCCTTGGCATCTTTCCATGGATCCACATAGGGCCATCGTCTGCATTGAGCTTCAACAGCATATTTGTCTTTGCGATCCGTAAGTACTTTTTTGCGGATCATCTTGTTAATGTGCCAGCACCATGTTTGCCAGGCAAATGGTTTTACAACCTCTTCCTGCTCACCCTGCCAATTCTCGCGGGCCTCCTGATATGCCAATCTGATGTTCATATATGTTGCCCCTGAAAAATCAAGGGCAACCAACACCAACGGCATAGCAAGAGGCCTGCCGATTATCGACAGCATTCTTGAGATATATGGATCGAATGAAGTTCCAGGCCTGGTTTGGCCGATGCCGTATGGCTTTTCGTTGGCATTGCCATACATGATCTGGCCGGGTGACATCTTTTCATATTGGTATTCAGTATCTTTGTCTTTGCCGTCCGAAGATATCCCTCCGGTATAAGAATCCGGAAAACCATATTCGTTTTCGCGGGCGATAAACATGCAGAAGCATGCATTTACAATCGCCGCGACCTGTTCGGCGTTAAGATACTTGATAAGATTTTGTAATTGATCCAGACAGCTTGTTAGTGCCGGCTCCCCCCGTGAACTACTGAACCTATCAGGATTGAACATGTGATACACGCGATCTGCTGTATAGTTCCTGAAAGAATCCTGTTCGATATAACCGTATTTTTTATGCGCGTGTCCGATGTAATAACCGATTATCCTCCCTGTTGTTTTATTGTAAGCAATACCGTTAACAATATCAAAATTCTTGAATTCTTTGTTCCTGCCAAAAGGTGTTCCAAGTTGCTCTCCTTCTATTGGTTCAAGATGATCTTCGCCATAGATAGTTAAGAAGTCTCCATCTCTTCTATACGATAGATATGCTTTTCTAAGATACTGAATAAAATTAAATCGGCCTGTAATATCACAGGGCTTATCAAGCATTTCTGCTTTCCACGAAGCCTCTGCGTCTTTATTCCATTCCTTATCTTCGGTCCTTGCCTGCATTGGCAGTTGAGAGCCGATCACCCCGTTGCGTTCGGTTTTGAGTATGCCTTTGGCTATCGGATTGTTGCGACACTCATCACGTGTTTGTTCGCGCAGTTCGGCAAGCGTAAGATCATCAAGATGCGAGTCACCGGTACCCGGCATCTTCTTTTTTTGCTTATTATGCGGACCTTTAGTTATGGCATCATACGCCTGCCGGCTGAACATTCTTTTTAGTCCGCGTTCGGGGCTGACAACCATAACTGCCCGGTCCAGGGCTTCCCCGGCTTTTTGAAAGATATCTTTTTTTTGATTGTTTCGCGGAGCTATCATGTTTTTTTATTCATCTTCTTTAGGGGATTTCGCAAACTTAACTTTTACCATTACATCTTTCGGCTCAATAGTAATTTGCACTCCTTCCAAGTTAAACTTAAATTAAGTCGAGTTGGTTGCCTTTTTCGTTTTTGGTTTTTTTGTTTTTTTTACCCACTATTTTAACCCTCTAAAAATGTGCGATTGACCTGCCCTTGTTTTCCTCGCGGGCAATTTTTTTTAAAAGTCGTTCCTCTCGGGCATAAAGAGTGCTCAGGTTGGCTTTTGTGAATGTAGCCTCTTCAATGGTAAAACTTTGTTCCCCCGTTTCGATCGCTTCGATCGCGGCCTGAACTGATGTTAATTGTTCTGCAAGTGTCTTTGCCATACCTGCAGAATATGACTTTGTCGAAAAAGTAACAATGACCCCGTTTCTACTGTGTAGAAACAACTTGAAAATTTATTCCGTGATGCTTTTGAAGGTATAACCGCAATTTTGGCATTCATGATACCGGACTTCAAGCCTTCCGACCGGGGGCATCGTTCTCGTGATATTGGGCCTTTTCACGCCGCATTTGGGGCATCGTGGGGCCTTGTAGACCACTGCTCGCACAGGAACCTGGTCTTTTGCCGCTTTCGGCTTTTTACGTATCTTCTTACGGGCCGGCCCGTTAAGATCCGGGATGTCATCAAATATATCCATTTTTTATATTTCCGGAGATCCGTCCCAAATACTGCTTTTCGAATGAATTTTTTTTACCACCTTCTTTTTGCTTCTTGCTTTTTTGACCACTGCCGGGATTTTCTGTTTAGTTTCTCCTGTTGTTTCCGGCCTCAATAAATACACACGAAGTTTATGAGCTGCAGCAGCTGTCAACACTGCCGTGTCTAAAAAGTGAGTAGGCCGGCCTTTTACTACCGGCTCCCATACATAATTTATCTGTCCAGTTTTTTTATCTCGCTTCTCAACTTTGTGCTCATTTGTAAATTCCGTAAAATATCTGTCGGGGATCTCGGCGTAATATTGTGTGCCTCGGGGTTCGTTTGGTTCCGCATCGGCCCAGCTGCTGACTTGGTTCTTAAAATAAGTTGTATCTACTAAGTATAAGACCAGGCCTTTATATCGCTGGCGTTCTTTCTGGTCGCGGTCCGGGTGAGAAGTTATAAGCGGGGCCCTTTGTTTTTGTCTACCTTTTGTTGGGAAGACTACGCCGGGATACATCCTGCAAAAACCGCAAACATCGTCGGGCTCATAATTTGCATCGATAAACATACAGGTTACAACCAATGGATCTTCTTTTTTGTCAGGATCCGACCACGGAAAAGGTTCCATCAGAACAAGATCAACAAGTTCGTCGAAAGCATCATCTTTGTTTGGTGCACTTACCGACCCCGACGATACAACCCAGTTGCGATATGCTATGCCAAAGCCTCTTACCTCGTAATCTATCCTTACATCTCCTGATTCTTTCTTATGATAGTCAGCTCCGGCAATCAATATTTTACAATCAGAAGGTATGGTCCCCTGTGAGAAGTCCCCTCTCTTGGCTGTAAGTTTACCACTCTCAATATCAATTGCCTGATCTTCCCATGCCTGGACCAGTACCTGATTTTTGAATTCACGTAACGCTCCGGTTGCTATTCCTTCCGGAGTGTTAAGTCTAAACCATTCCGCCAGCATCTTTGGCCATTGCAGCCAGGGACTTAATAATGAATCGATCCAGAACCCTGTATGACGTTTGCCTCGTTTGGGTTTTCCTGTAAGGTTGCCGCTTGGTCTAACTGTTTGCCCTGCAGGACACCATACCCCTTTTGCAACCATCTCCTGTTTTTCTGATTGCGGAATTCTTTCTTTGCACCTCTGGCACTCATAATAAACACATTCCTTTTCTAAAATCTCTTCGGGATCACGAAGCTTGGAAGGGGTAACCTTAAGGCATCCAAATAACAATCGGATATATTTGTTGCAAGCCGGACACGGCACATGATAGGTCATCATGTTTGACTGGTGATATGATATATATATAAATCCATTCTTGGTTGTTACAGTACAAAGATACGCGGCCTTAAAATCGCCGAAGGCAGTTCCTCTTCGATATGCTAGTTTGATAGGATTGCCTTCATTACTAACATAATATCTATACTTATCGGTTTCATCGCAAAACAGTCTGCCGATTGCTTTGGATGTAAGATCAGATACAGATCCGGCCCCTGCAAAATATAAGGGCATCCTGTCGAATGCAAAACGAGTACCTTTTAATATATCTCGCGATCGGCCTGTCAAATGCTTGTTTAGTCCTGGTGAACTGTGTATTAAAGGTAATATTCTATCATCTGAAATATAATCACAGTCCTCATCTCTTGGTATGACATACATCGATGGCTGAGGATCCATCTCAACGGTATATCCTATCATGTTAAACACTGCCTGGGTTTTGCCGCATTGTGCCGGCCCAACTATTGTTATCTCTTCAACCTCCCAATCGGTATAAGCGTCCATGATACCGGCTAGATACGGGGCCCTGTCATTCCGCCACGGTCCCGGTTCAGGTGTTGTGTCCGGAAGCACTATATTACGTTCTGCCCACTGGCTAACTGAGGTGTCCGATGGCATTGCCCATGCTTTTTGTTCTGCCTCGGTCCAAACGTTATTTTTTTTTGTTCGAGCTACCATCCGTTGCAGCTTCTCCTTTTGCAAAGATATTTATGCAGTGTATTATTTCGGCACGGATAATATCCTGCATCTTTCTTGTGGGTTTATTCTTTAGGAGTGGGGGTAGTTTACGAGGCAAACCAAGCAGTACCCTTTTTACCATGAGAATTTTTTTGATACTTTCTTTTTCGACATCTTCCCGAGATACCAGCCTCCCCTCTTCGATCTCAAGTTCCCTTTGCATAAGTTTATATTTAAACTCTTTTATATCAGCCTCGGCTGATATTACGCGGGTTTTCGGTCCGCCGGCAGCTCCGTTATTTTCTTTAAACCGATCAAGTGAGTTTCTGATATAGTAACCCTTTGCGTTTTTTAGAACCCCCTCTGTGTCATTTTTAAGATAATTGCTGATGGTCCGTTCTGATACGCCCAGATATGCCGCAGCTTCCCTGCGGGTCTTAAATACATCCGGTGTTTTTTTCGTCTCTGTATTCTTTGCCATCTCGTATTTTTCCAGTTCTTTTGCCTCGGCTGCCGCGATACTCTTTTATACATTTACTGATTAACGCCGACGCAAAAGCCGGATACTCATATATCCGGTTGGGCGGTAAGTCCGATACTCGCCGCCTGCGTCGGCACCTTAATTTTATTTTTACAACAACTCATAGCGAATAACCTTTTATTTTTAACATTGACGCCCGCCGGCCCGGAACGTTCGGGACCTCCAAAGCAGTTTTCTTATAAAAGTGTGAAACGGTTTTTTTGACCCAAAAAACTCCGTTTGCGCGGGATACTCGTAACCGCATGAGTTTGTTTTTCCGGGGAGGACCCCTTCAAAAAAATATTGACAAGCAGGAGTAACTGTGTCGCTTTTATACATTTCATAAGTCCTTATTTTTCATATTTTTCGTATTTCACACTTTTGCCAAAAAATTGATATAAGTCTTTATTTTTTGTAGACGAGTGTGAAACGGCTCATTTCACACTCGCGTTTTTAGCCCAGTATCAAGGTTTCAATTTCACGGCCTTTCACACTATCTAATCTTTGAGTACTTATAATTGCCTTGTGTTTTAAATTTCATGTCATCACTCCCATGTCATAACTTCTTTTTCTTCCGCGGCTTATCCCTGCACTTTATTGAAAAAGTATTCCGTACATTAAAAATGAATACTTTTTTTAAATTATCAACCGCTTTATCGATATCTGTTTGAGCGTAAACAGTAGTCGTATTTATATTGCTATGACCAAGAATTTGCTGAAGCATTCGCAAGTCCTGGGTCTTCCGATAGAACTGTGTAGCGTAGGTATGCCGCAGCGTATGGGCTCCTATTTTTTTAGTGATGCCGGCCGCTTTTGCTGCTGCCCGAATTCGCTTGTAAACCTGCTGCCGTGTCATCGGCAAACCTTTCTCGGCAAGCAGCAGCGGTTGATCATAATCGCGTACCTTCATCGGCCTGCAGACCAGTGACGGCCGTATGTATTTTACATAATCTTTGATCAGTTCGGCCAGTTCCGGCAGTATCGGGATCAGCCTTAGCCGGCCCCCTTTGCCCAGTACACTCAGTGCATTTTCACCAAGTCCGACCGGTGTATCTTTTACCAGCAAATCGCAGGCCTCCGACACTCTCATCGCACTGCCCAAAAGCAGCAGCACAATAAACAATGTAACCTGGCCCCGCCGATTTACCGCCCTGGCATACAGGTGATCTTTGAGGGCCTCGGTCTCCTGACTGGTCAGATATTTAACAGAAGTGATTACCCATTTTTGATGTGCGTTCGGCATCCTGCCTTCCCTTCTAACTACCTATTTAGAATTACACATTGTTTTCAACCATGCAGTAGCCGCGGTTGCCTTTTCTGTAGGTCAGCAGTTTTGCCTGTGCCAGAGTAAACCCGAATTCTTCTTCCGAACGCTTCACTTAGTTTTGTCCCTTTTGCATTCTAATTTCTTTTGCCGCTTTGTTCCTGGCGTGGACCGGGTGCATCCCCGGGTTGTTCTCGATCAGGATCGCCTCGCGTTCTTTCACTTCGTAATCGAGATCGTCCGTGTAATCGACTTCGTAAAGCCCGAGAGTACCTTTTACCGGGAACGGATCCACCGGTGTTATGTTTTCCAGCACCCAGGCCCAGGCCCCGTCATACACCGGGCAGCATGCGGCCGCTTCATCGTCTGTTGTCATCTTTCTGCAATCGACCAGGTTTGCCGTGCACAAAGCCATGCCGGCCGGCAGGTCCCGGATCTTCGGCGTAAGCGATGATACGATCAGCAGCCGGCCTCGATATTTCGTTGGCCATGTTCGTGTTTCGATTGTTTTTTCGCCGCCGGCGATCATGCTTGCCCACGGCTGTTTGACGGATATCGCTTTCATTTGTTCGTTCCCCCGGTAATCCGTTCCAGGTTGTTTTTTAGTTTGATCGTGGGTATGTCTTTTAGGGCCTCGATGAGCTGCTTTATTTTCTCGGGGTCCGGCTCCGGCAGATCGTGTCCACCGCTGTCGGCTCCTATGTTCACCCAGGCCGGCCGGGCATATTTGATCAGCTCGACCATTTTGTCGAGATCGAAATCAAGCAGCGGCTCGATCGTGATCATTGTTTCATAACCTTGCCCGGCAAGCAGTCTCATCGCATCGGCTCTGCGGTAAACGCCCGGGGCCCGCGAAACGCCATACCTGCGGTTGCTTTCGATCGTTGTTCCCAAAATAGTCTCGGGCGGGAAAAGCGTTAGTGATTCCGACCGAAAGGCTGTGAATTGCAAAAAACGCTTGGGGTTCTTGGTTTGGAACAGATATTTGTTGCCGGGAAACTCGCTGCACAAATTCAAAGTTCTATCAATCCAGCATTCCATGACATCGGCGGCGAACATGTCTGTCGAACTTCCTACAAAAATAAAGTTGCCGCTGCCGAGATTTGTTTTCAGTTCGCTTTTATCAAACCTGATCGGCCCGAGATCTCCCCATTTTTTCATGTAGCAATATGTGCAGTCATGGCTGCACCTGCCCTTGATCACGTTGAGCGTGTGAGTTATAAACCCGTACATATCTCCTTTTTGCTTATTCAGGGGCATTGGTTATCCCTCCGATGTTCACCCCACATTCCGGGCATAATATTTTCTCTTTCATTTTATTTCCCTTACTTTTTTGAAAAACATAATCGCTGCTTTGTATTCGGCTAAATATTGAGGATTATCCTTGTGTGTTTTT
>JAFGLM010000033.1 GCA_016928055.1 Gammaproteobacteria bacterium | reverse complement strand
TTATTCACTGAGCCGACTATCGCGTTCCCCGCCTGAACAGCGACGATAAATGGCCGTGAGTGCCGAAGGCGCGAGCGGCCATTTATCAGTATATTATCTGGAAAGTTTCCGTATAAATCCGGGCGCTTTTTATCGGACAATCTATCATTCTTAGCTCCAACGTTTTTATAAGCCTCTGTTTTGTCTAGATTTTATTCCTCCTTCTTTGAAACCGCAAGCTCAATAGGCGCGTAAATCCTGCGTGAAAAGCGGAACCATTCCATCTAAATCCGGTGAGCGTAAACAAAATGATTTTCGTTTAGAAAGGCTCCGGTGACTTAATATCTTTATTTTTCAATGCCTTATCGTGCGGTGGGAGCGATAATTTGCCATTTTGATATGCGTAAATCCCAGCGATTTCCGGAAACTTTCCTCATAAATACACTTTACATATCGAAATTCGTCATCTACCATGTATATCTATACATATTAACGGGCCACGCTATGAAATCTCCTTTTTTGAATTCAGTGGTTGAGTCAATACGTGTTCGGCATTACAGTATTCGTACCGAGCAGGCGTATTTAATGTGGATTAAACAATTTATTGTCTTTCACGGCAAACGACATCCATCAGAATTGAATGCTGCTGATATCGAGTCCTTTCTAACCTATTTGGCGGTAAAAAGAAATGTTTCCGCCGGCACCCAATCTCAGGCATTGTGTGCCATTGTGTTTATGTATCGAAATGTCCTGAATATGGATCTCGGGGATTTTTCAGCATTTACTCAGGCCAGGAAACCGAAAAAATTGCCCGTGGTGTTAACACAAAAAGAAGTGTCGAGCATTTTGAGTAAACTTAAAGGCACAAATCATTTGTTGGCCTGTCTGATGTATGGTTCTGGGTTACGAGTAATGGAAGCGGTGCGATTACGCTATCAGGATTTTGATTTTGATCGCTTATGCGTTTTTGTTCGTGACGGCAAAGGTCGTAAAATGCGTGTGACGACATTGGCCCCGGAGCTGGTTCAACCATTAACAACTCAGTTGAAATGCGTTGCTGAGTACTTGCGTCAGGATCTTGCTGATCCGGCCTTTGCCGGTGTCTGGCTGCCTTTTGCTTTGGCGCGTAAATACCCTAATGCCGGTAAGGAACTGGGCTGGCAATATGCGTTTCCTTCTTCAAAGCTTTCGACGGATCCTCGGACTCAACTAGTTCGACGCCATCATGTTGATGAATCATCAGTGCAAAAGGCCGTTAAGCGCGCTATTCGCGAAGCTGCTATTCATAAGCCGGCCAGCTGTCATACCTTGCGTCATTCATTTGCCACACACTTGCTGGAACGCGGGGCTGATATTCGTACTATCCAGGAACAGTCGGGGCATTCGGATGTGAGAACCACAGAAATCTACACTCATGTTATTCATCGAGGTGCCAATGCAGTTCGCAGTCCGTTGTCGGATTTGAGGTAAATCAAATCCCGGATTCCGCTTTGCTCCATCCAGGCTACTTGCTAATCTTTAAATCCGAAAATTTATTTCTTCCGTGTTCTCCGTGCCTCCGTGGTTAAAGCTTTTTTGTTAAACTCCCCGCATGAAGCGCCTGTCTCTTTCCGATCCGGTTACTGCTTTCAAAGGTGTTGGCCCGCAGTTGGCGCAACGTCTGGAACGTTTGCGTATGTTTACCGTGCAGGATGTGTTGTTTCATTTACCGCTGCGTTATCAGGACCGCACCCGTGTTGTACCGATTGGTGGTTTGCAGGCCGGTATCGACGCCGTGATTGAAGGTGAGATTGAATTATCGGAAGTCACTTTTCGCGGTCGTCGCAGTTTGTTGTGTTATGTCGCCGATGGTACCGGTGGTATCACCTTAAGATTTTTTCATTTTAATCAGGCACAAAAAGAGGCGCTGACGCGCGGTACGCGCATTCGTTGCTATGGTACAACACGACTGGCTCGCGGTGGTCTGGAAATGATTCACCCCGAATATCGCCGCATCTTTGATACCGTTGCGGTTGAGGAATGCTTAACGCCATTTTATCCGGCCACCGAAGGTATACAACAAACACGCTTGCGCTTTTTAAGTGAACAGGCGTTGGCGGTGCTGGATTATGATGACTCGCTGAAAGAATGGTTACCGGATGCGATACTGGAAAAACTACACTTGCCCGATTTGCACAGTTCATTGCGTTATGTGCACCGGCCGCCGCCGGACGCAAAACTGGATGAACTACTAGCGGGTGTTCATCCCACCCAACAACGCTTAGCGTTTGAAGAATTGCTGGCGCAGCATCTGGCCTTGCGACAGTTACGTGAGCAGGCCAGGCGTGAACCGGCAGTATCGATTCAGACTGAAGGAAGGTTACGTAAGCAATGCGAAGCTGCGTTACCGTTTCAACTGACTGCTGCGCAGCAACGCGTGATAAAAGAAATACAAAACGATTTATCTGAATCGCATCCGGCTATGCGTCTGGTACAGGGCGATGTTGGTTCCGGCAAGACACTGGTGGCGGCACTGGTTGCACTGGATGTGATTGAAGCCGGCTATCAGGTTGCGTTAATGGCGCCGACTGAATTATTGGCTGAACAGCATTACCGGAATTTTTGCCAGTGGTTTGCACCGTTAAAAATAAAAGTCGGTTGGTTGGCGAGCAAAATTAAAGCCAAACAAAAAAAGGAAACCCTGCAACAACTGGCGGATGGTCAGATAGATATTGCGGTGGGTACGCATGCCTTATTCCAGGAACAGGTGCAGTTTAATAAACTGGCCTTTCTGATTGTTGATGAACAGCATCGTTTCGGTGTGCACCAACGTCTGGCCTTGCGTGAGAAAGGCCTGTTGGCGGAACAACATCCGCATCAGCTGATCATGACCGCAACGCCGATTCCGCGTTCACTGGCAATGACTGCGTATGCGGACCTGGATTATTCCGTGATCGATGAGTTACCGCCCGGTCGTACGCCTGTCCAAACAGTGGTGATCTCGGATCAACGTCGTGCTGAAGTGGTGGCGAGAATCGAAAAAGCCTGTCTGGCGGGTAATCAGGTTTATTGGGTTTGTACCTTGATTGAAGAATCCGAACTGCTGCAATGCCAGGCGGCGGAGAATACTGCAACGGAGCTGGCGGCGGCATTGTCGCATGTGCGGATCGGTTTGATTCACGGCCGTTTGAAAGCGGAACAAAAAGAAAATTTGATGCGGCGTTTTCGCGACGGTGAAATTGATTTGCTGGTCGCGACCACGGTGATCGAAGTGGGTGTCGATGTGCCGAATGCTTCCTTGATGATTATCGAAAATGCCGAGAGATTAGGGTTGGCGCAATTACATCAGTTACGCGGCCGGGTCGGGCGCGGCGCTCGCCACAGCCATTGTGTATTGATGTATCGGGCGCCGTTAAATGAAAAAGCCCGCGAACGACTCGATACCTTACGCAACAGTCACGATGGATTTGTGATCGCCCGCAAGGATCTGGAGATGCGCGGCCCCGGCGAAGTATTGGGCACCCGTCAGACCGGTTTGGTCGATTTTCGTATTGCTGATATTTGTCGCGACGCGCAATTGTTACCGCGCGTGCATCAGGCGGCGGAGTTGTTGAATAATGATTGCCCGCAGGCGATTCAACCGTTGATAGATCGGTGGCTGGGCGGGCGGCAGCAATATCGAAATGTATGATGGTTATGAAACATTCTGTTTCATAACAGCATGTTTATCAGTAGTATTGTTTTCTCATAAGATCCAGGCAGGAGTGGAATTATGAAACGTTTTACTAATCGAGTTACCTTACTGTTTGCGATGGTATTCAGTGTGATGGCTTTGGCGGCCGACCCGGTGATTATTGATGTACGCACTGACGCGGAATTTAACAGCGGCCACCTGCAGGGCGCTTTGCATATGCAGCACGATAAAATCGGCAGCCTGATTGAAGCGCAGGTGCCGAACAAAGACACAAAGATTCTGTTGTATTGTCGCAGCGGAGGTCGTGCCAATGTGGCGAAAAAAACCCTGGAAAGTCTCGGTTATACCGCAGTGACCAACGGTGGTGGATTAAAGGATTTACAGGGCAAGTACCCGCTGGCGCAGTAACTCATTAACGCTTGATCGGTAAAATTTCACCAAAGTCTTTTATCGAAGGGATATCAACAAAGTCGTTTATTGCTGCCCGGCTGTCAGGGCGGCTGATCGCCAGCAGTTGGCTGATACCGAAGCGTTTCGCAGCTGTTAGAACGGCAGTGCTGTCTTCAACCAGTAAGGTTCGTTCCGGTATGAAATCCATACGTTGTTGTAACAATTGCCAGAAGATCTGCGTTTCCTTTGGTTGTTTAAATTCGTGTGAACTGATAATCGAATCGAAATAAACGGCAATACCGGTTCGTTTTAATTTGAGTTGCAGTACATCAGGGTGTGCATCGGTCACCAGCGTCATCGGTCGCCAGCCGTGCAAAGCCTGCAAGAACGCTTCGGCGTGCGGGTGCAGGCGAATCAGATGCTCTACTTCCCGTTTCAGCGCCAGGATATCCAGTTGCAATTCACTGCTCCAGAAATCCAGGCAGTACCAGTCCAGTGTACCTCGGGTTTCGTGCATGCGGGCCAGCAGTTTGGACCTGACCTGATCCAGTGGCTGTTGGTGCCTGGCGGCATATTTGTGCATAACGTATTCGCGCCAGAAATGGTTATCAAAATGCAGATCCAGCAGCGTGCCGTCCATATCCAGCAGCACGGTGTCAATATTTTCCCAGTTAATCAAGGAGTTAGGTCCATTTAGGCGTTGCTAGGGGATGCAATGATTTACTGTTAACATTGCAAAAAGTGAATACCGGACTATTCTAGCAGGCCGGTCTCGACCGTCACAGACACCTATGATGCAGAAAAAACCTGAAATTCTGGATAGCCGAATTCTTCCTCCTGAGGAGATTCGTGTGCGCATAGAGGAACTGCATCTGCGTTTTGGCAATGGTGCGGAGCGTCACTACCGGCGCATGAAAACAAAAACGCAGTCGGTGGTATTGATCGTGCCGATGCTGGACGATGATACGGTTTTGCTGATTCGTGAATATGCTGCCGGCTTGCATAACTATCAACTGCAATTACCCAAAGGTGCGGTTGACCCAGGTGAGGAGATACTGTCAGCAGCTAATCGCGAATTGAAGGAAGAAGTCGGTAAAGGTGCGAATAAACTGCAACATATTAATAGCTTTACCGCGTTACCCGGTTTTAATACGCAGATAACCGAGGTTGTTCTGGCGCAGGATCTTTACGATGAAAAGCTTGAGGGCGATGAACCGGAAGAAATCGAAGTGATACCCTGGTCGCTTAACAACCTGACCGAACTGGTTGAGCGGGAAGATTGTACGGAAGGACGCAGTATCGCAGCACTTTACTATGTGAAAGATCTGTTGATGAAACAGAAGGTTTGATGCGTATGGACAGGGAACGATTGAAAGAACTGGAGCAACCGGTTATCGCATTGGCGAGACTTGCAGGCGAACGCATATTGGAAGTGTATGAAACCGCATTTGAAGTCAGTGAAAAAAAAGATCACTCACCCGTCACCGAGGCGGATTTTGTTGCGCATGACGTTATCAACGAGGGGTTACGGAATCTCACACCCAAAATACCGATACTGTCCGAAGAAGGCAAGTTCATTGACTTTAAAGAGCGCCGGCAGTGGACGCGATTCTGGTTAATTGATCCATTGGATGGTACACGCGAGTTTGTAAAGAGAAATGATGAGTTTGCCGTTAATATTGCGCTGGTCGAGGAGCATGTTCCGGTGCTCGGTATCGTATATGCACCGGTCAGGGATACTGTGTATTTTGCCAGTCACCGCAACGGCGCATATAAACAGAAAAAAAACGCCGAAGCCAAATCGATCAAAGTAAGTGAAACCGCTGATCAGCCCATTCGGGTTGCCGGCAGTCGCAGTCATTCCAATAAAAAACTGGAACTGTATCTGGAGCAGTTGGGGGCGCATAGTATGCTTACGCTCGGCAGTGCATTAAAAGCCTGTCTGGTGGCGGAAGGCAAGGCAGATTTATACCCGCGTTTCGGCCCAACATCGGAATGGGACACGGCCGCACCGCAATGTATTCTGGAGGAAGCCGGCGGTGCATTAACCGATATCGAGATGCAGCCGTTGCAATACAATACCCGGGAATCTTTAACCAATCCCAGTTTTTTTGCATTCGGCGATAAAAATAAAAACTGGGCGCATTATCTGTAAAATGCAAACTATTCTAACCCGATAAGTACATCAGCTATCGAGAATACAAATGAAAAAGTACTCTTTGCTAACCATCATCTGCTCAGATCGCACCGGTCTTATTTCAGATATAACCGCCGACCTGTTTGATCTTGGTATTAATCTTGGCGACACCAATTTTGCCGTACTTGGGGAAGGGGCGGAGTTTTCCGCCGTGCTGGAGACGCCCGAAAATTTACCGGCCGCAGAAATTCTGCAGCAGATTAAAAATATCGAATGCCTGCAACAGGCGGAGATTCAATTAAAACCCTTTGCATTCGGCACCCTGCGTGGCGAAACCGGTACGGTGACCCATCATGTCAGTTTCGAAGGCAATGATCAGCCCGGACTGGTAGCCCGGTTGACCGAATTACTAATTGATTATGGTGCCAATATCGTGCGCATGGATACACGCGTACTGAATAAAGCAGACAAGCCTTTGTATATTATTGAATTATGGGTCTGGATTCCGTCGTCACGGGATGACGCCTGTCTGGCGGCGTTGAATAATACTGCTGCAACGTTGGGCATGAGCTGTACTGCGCATAGAGTCGTTTGATTCGTAATGTAGTTTATTGAATTGAAATTTTAGCGAGAGAATCATGAGCGAATTCAAAAATGTAACTGTTGTAAAAAAAGCCAATATTTATTTCGATGGCAATGTTACCAGCCGAACGATAGCGTTTGCCGACGGACAGATAAAAACGCTGGGCATTATGTTGCCGGGAGCATACACCTTTGGTACCGCCAAAAAAGAAATCATGGAAATCCAGGCCGGCGAAGTGGAAATTCTATTACCAGATGCAAAGGACTGGCAGAAAGTGACAGGCGGCGAGCGCTTTGAAGTGGCGGCGAATTCATCATTTGAAATTAGAGTGCTTGCGGTAACGGATTATTGTTGTTCATATCTCGATTGAAATCAGATTTAATAATACGTTGATCACCCCATTTCAACGATGACGGTATTCTCTTTTTTGGCTTGATCAATCGGAATAAAATTTTCTTTAAGTATCTCGCCGTTCAAACTCAAAGTTTTTACGCCTTTTTGCACACTGGATCGGTTGCGTACTTCGATGATGAATTGTTTTCCGCGAAAGTTGCGTTCCACCTTAAAGCCGGACCAGCTCGCGGGAATACATGGTTCTATGCGTAAACCGTTATATTCCGGTTGAATGCCGAGAATATATTGCGACGCTGAGTAATAAGCCCAGGTAGCGGCACCGGATAACCACGGAACGCGGGATGCACCGAAACGCGGGCTGTATTTGCTGTGTGTTGACTGACAATAAACGTAGGGCTCAATTTCGCGCACTTCCGCTCTGCTGTTATACGCAGAAGGCATATAAGAACGAAAATACTGCCAGGCCCGATCACCGTGTCCCAACATGGCCTCCGCGATAATCGCCCAGCCCTGCGTGTGACAAAAAATAGCCGCGTTTTCTTTCATACCGGGATTAAATAATCTGGCGCGAATAACCTGCGGATCCATTTTAGTAACGGGTGGATCGCAGATCATAAGGCCATGCTCAGTGGCCAGGCGCTGATTGACAGACTGCATGACCTGTTCTGCATTTGCATGGTCGGCATGGCCGCTAAAAACTGCCCAGCTTTGCGGATTCAGGAATATTGAAGCTTCTTCGCTTTCTTTAGAACCAAATTTGAATCCATCGTAACGAAAAGCGCGCAAGTACCATTCGCCATCCCAGGCGTGTTTATCAATATTGTTATCGAGTTGATTGAGTTGTTGTTCAGCCCAGGTAATTTCTGCCGGCAAATTTTTTATTCGGCAAATATCAGTATAGATCTTCAACGCATAGCGCAACTGAAAGGCGACGAAAACGGTTTCGCCTTCATGGCCGAGTTCCAGGCAATCATTCCAGTCCGCCAGCAAACCACAGGGCAAACCATGCGCACCGCTGCGCTCAAGATTAAATTCAATTGCGCGTCGTAAGTGTGCCAGAACGGTATCTTCACCTTTATCGGCGTAAGGCAAAATTTTATCGAAGAAATCCAGATCACCGGTTTCTTTTACATAAGCCGGCACAGTATTAAACAACCACAGGCAATCATCCGAGCGGTACTCGGATTCACCCGGCAACGGTTCTTTACCGGGGCAGTGCGCAAACGGTTTTACAACCGGCATGGCACCACCGGTTGAAGCCTGCCCGGTGATCATGAGTTCAAGGCGGTCTATCACTTCTGTGGGAATGGAAGGCAGACAACCCAGCATATCCTGTACGGTATCGCGGTAACCGAGACCATCGCGTTCACCGGTGTAGATCAGACTCGCAGCTCGCGACCAGGCATATGTTATTAAACAGTTGTAGGGTGTCCAGACATTAAACAGGCTGTTGAATTCAGCATCAGGCGTTTGCGCACTCAGATTGCAAATGCGATTTTGCCAATGTTGTTTTACGGAAGACAGCGCCTGTTTAATATCATTGATATTGCTAAATTCTTTAACCGCGGCTTTGCCTTCGACACCCGCTGTGCCGATACCCATCAAAACGGTAATGTCCCTGCTTTCGCCCGCTTGCAACACGATATCAATCTGCAAAACGCCGCAGCCGTTGTCACCAACCGCCAGCGAGTTTTTACATTGCCCCTGTTCCACAACAACAGGATTTGAGTAGTCCCGGTAACCGCCCAGAAATACATCACGATCGGTATCGTAACCTGTAACATCGGCGCCGCTGACAGCAAGAAAAGTATGCCGCCCCTGACCGTTATCCTGAAAGTCTTCAGGTTTGGCCGGCATATTCACGTTAGTGCCATGATCGATGATATTGTCGACCACCGACATATTCAGAATGTATTGTGAATATTGCAGGTTGAGAAAATCCTGATTCACATTCCAGTTGTTTGTATATTCGACATAAGTAAACAGGCGCAACCTGCGTTGCTTGTTGCTGTTATTGCGTACTTTGCACCACCAGCACTCAAAAGTTTTACCCAATGGTACAAAATAATTCGTGATGGTTTCGATCTGCGCGTATTCTGAACGAATAGTTGTATAGGCGGTGCCGTGGCGACACTCGGTTTTATATTGCTCTAAAGGCTTGCCCACCGGTTGCCAGGAAGCCGACCAGTAATCGCTGCTGTCCTGATCGCGCAAATACAGATAGCGACCGGGTTGGTCCATCGGGATATTATTAAAACGCAAGCGGGTAAAGCGACCCTGCGCGGCGGATTGATAAAAACTATAACCGCCGGCATTGTTTGTAATAATAGCGCCATACTCGGTTGAGCCAAGATAGTTGGTCCATGATCTTGGTGTGTCCGGGCGCGTTATGACGTATTCTTTGTTGTCGTCGTCAAAAAACCCAAATTGCATGATTGTTATTTTCTCCGTTGTGATTCAATGGTATCTATTGGTTTATGCTGTTGATTTTCTAATCTCAAGATCACGCTCAATCTGCTTCATCGTACGGTCATCCAGACGGTAGAAAAACATGATTACGCCAGACAGGAATGCGACGATCGCGGGTATGGTTGCCACTAACATCCGTATGCCATGTAGCGTCTCTTCGCTCTGTTCCATATTGGCTTCAAATCCATAGTAACCAAGCAGAATCCCGGCCAATGCGCCACCGATAGTCCACCCCATTTTTTGAGCAAAACCGGCTGCCGAAAAAACCAGACCGGTTGCGCGCCGACCGTGTTTCCACTCGGAATAATCGGCGGTATCAGCGTACATTGAAAAAACAATAGGTGCCGTCGGACCGCCAAGGAACGACCCGCAAACATGCATAGTAAAAATAATATTAATATCTTCAGGTTTTAGGAAATAAACAACACCAATCAGAGTTGCGTTGACAAACATTAAACCAATATACAATCTGACTTTTCCAAACCACGACACCAGAAGCTTCGTTGACATCACGCCTAGCAGAGTTGTTACGGTGCCGGCAACGATAAAAACAGTGGTCAGGATTTCATTGGAAATATCGCCAATAAAGGGTATATACATCCCGCCTTTAATGAAATATTTGAAGTAATAAATCGTTGCTGCGTTTTTAATGGACACCCATAACAATGTCATAACGCCTACTACAGACACGATTAACCAGGGACCGTTGGTTACCAGTTCGATAATGTCTTTTTGTGAATTGCTGACTTTATCCGGATGTCGTTGCAGTCGCTTGACCAAAAAAACAATCAAACCGATTGCTGCGGCTAACGGAATACCGTATTTAAGTGATGGGTCTGATATAAATAAAGCCAGTAAGATAAAAAATAAAATAATAAAGGGTACATTTTTAGCAAGATCGATCAATTCCTTGCGTGGATCACTGGTTTGCGACTTGGGTGTTTTTACGCGTTCTCTGGTGCCGGCGAAGGTTATAAAAAACAGTATCATTGCGAGCACGGCGTAGATCGATACGGTCAATTGATATCCGGTCGCTTCACTTGATCGATCACCGATGTATTTAACCATCGGCAAAGTCAGTGATTGCACAAAGATGCCGCCTAAATAAGCAAAGGTAAAGCGAAAGGCGGAAAAGCTGGTGCGTTCAACAGGGTCCGATGAGATGACCCCCATCAATGATGAATACGGTACGTTGACGATGGTGTAGGTCAGTAAAAACAGCGAATAGGTAATATAGGCATAGACTAATTTGCCGGTATCGCTTAGATCAGGCGTGGTAAAAACCAGCATGCCGGCGATGGCAAAGGGTACTGCACCGAACAGAATATAAGGGCGAAACTTACCCCACCGGCTCGTGGTTCGATCCGCCACCATGCCCATGATCGGGTCATTTGCTGTATCAAATAAGCGGGTATACAGCATCATGGCGCCGGCTGCAGCGGCAGAAATACCGAATACGTCGGTATAAAAATATAACAGGAAGTAAATGCAGGTCATCCAGAACAGATTGGACGCGGCGTCGCCGACCCCATAACACAATTTTTCGTTAAAACTCAGGCGTTTTTCTACTTTTAACACGGAGCCCCCAAGATGACCTAAAAGATCTGATTGATGTTATCGTAAGGTGTTTTAAAAATGGCTGGAAAACGCCATTAATCGAAATGCTGTTACGAGCCTTTTAAAAAAACGTGTGGCCGGATTCTACACGAAATTCTTGTATTCTAAATGGCTCGAAAGCATAATCCCCTGTCAAATACAAAATGACAGCGATGTCATTTTTTAAAAGGCTATGCGGCAAATTCAAGCCCAAAAACAGTAGCTTAAAAACGGTGGTTAAATCCTGGTTGTGTTTACAAACTGCAATACTAAGGTAATACTCGGACTCAGGAACACTCCCCGTCGGCCGATATAAATGTGGTCATTCGATTTTGGAACGAGGTTGATACCGATTCCTGAAAGAATAAAATCTTTGTCTAAAAACTTGCAGATTTGATTTAAATCAGTTTTATAGTGCAATAGGAGCAGGCAATGACTGTTATATTAACAAGAATGAATATGATTAGATTTCTTGCCAGTTTGCTGTTTGCGGTAATATTTTTTTCGTCAATGGCTAACGCCGATTCAAATCAATTACGAGTCGGTTTTATTAGCCCCAAATCGCCTGGGCACCCGTTTTGGGGCCAGGTTATTGAAGTTATGCAGGCCGTTGCTGACGACCTCAATATCGAATTAGTCATTGGTTATGATGAGTCTAACAGCACCATCGGTACGAAAAGAACCGGTGACAAATTGTTAAATTTAGAACCAAAATTGGACTATTTAATTACAGGTTATTGGTCATCAGTAACAAAGTATCATCTTAATTTGGCGCAGGCGCGAGGAATCAAGGTATTTCTTTTCAACGCAGATATCAAGGAAGCGGAAAAAGAAGAAATCGGGTTGCCTCGGGGCCGTTTTACGAACTGGATCGGCCATATGGTGCCGGATGATTTTTCGGCTGCCAAGGAGCTAACAAGGATTCTGATTGCCAAGGCCAGGAACGCAAAACACAAAGAAAGTGTCAATCAAAATATCAATATATTTGCATTTATGGGCGGCGGTGTCTCATCAGTATCGCTTAAACGTAACAGCGGATTAAAACAACAGGTTGGAAACACTCAGGGCGTTGTATTGTATGAAACGTCACTGGATTTAGGGTCTCTTGAGTCCTGGAAAAAGGAATGGGCTTGCGATGAAGCAGTTAAAATGCTTAATGAGAATCCGAATATTGATGTGATATGGGCCGCCAACCATTCCAGCGCCTGGGGAGCAGTTCAGGCCGTGGAAAAGCTGGGTAAAATACCCGGTCAAGATGTAATTATCGGTGGGTTTGACTGGAATTCGGAGAGTCGTAAAGCATTAGCTGATGGACGTATGACTGCCTCAATGTTTGGCCACTTTCTGGAAGGCGCCCGGGCACTAATATTCGTTCACGATCATTATTATGGATATGATTTTGCGGATGATACTGGCACACGTATAGCGACTCCTTTAACCGCCCTGACAGCCGATAGTTATGCGCATTATTCAAAAATGTTTCTTGCCGGGTTCTGGCAGAAAATTGATTTTCGCAAGTTGTCAAAAAAATACGATTCCAATTTACATAAATACGATCTTAATATCGATCAGTTTTTCAATTGAAAAGACAAAATTCATTTATTTTCTATAAATCGCCAAGCAGTTGACCATAACTAAAACTCACTAAAGGAATACGGTGGTATTCCGCCCTTGATGTTTGGCCTGATAAAGTGCGCGATCAACACGCTGCAAAAATTTTTCGGAATTGTATTCACTGCTTGGAAGTATCGTTGTGCCACCGATGCTGACCGTAACCTGATTCAGGCTGCCTTTAACTTTATGCGGAATCTGAAGCTGTTTAATACGCTCATGAATGCGTTCGGCGATTTCCTTGGCGCCCTTTAATTCTGTGGTAGGTAACAGCATAATAAATTCTTCGCCACCAAACCGCGCAACAAAATCGCGTGGTCGATGGACCACCGCGTTAATCTCACTGGCAATGCGTTTAAGACAGAGGTCGCCCTGCAGATGACCAAAGAAATCGTTGTAGTCTTTGAAATGATCGACATCAATCATAAGGGCGGCCAGACTCTGGTTTTGTCGTGCATGATCGGCCCAGATTTCATCGAAACGCTGGTTGAAAAAACGGCGGTTATAGGTGCCGGTAAGCTCGTCGATTGTGGAGATTTGCTCTAATTCCTGATTTGCCGCAGATAGCCGTTTATTGGCTACTTTTAAGCGATCAGCCAGATGCTCCGAGCGATAACGATAAATCATACTGTCAAGCAGGGCGCGATTAAAAAGATATGCGGCCAACATCAGCATACCGATGAAAATCAGCGTTACCGCACCGATCAGTTTAATTGCAATGTCAGGATTGGCCAGATTCATCAATGCCAGTGGCATGATATTGAGCAGCAAATATATTGTGTACGATTTAAGATCGGTTGCCAAAACAGGTAAGGCACCGCTGACGATGCCCAGTACCAGCACGGTAAAAACCATTTTTTGGGCATCACTCAATTGAGGAAAGAACAGCACCGCCGCGGCACAAATCAGGCCGGCTGAGAGATAAGCGCCGAATAAGAATGCATAACGCCAGGCAATCGATTCCCGTTCCTGGTCCGAATTCTTGTAAATCAAATAGATCATAATGCGGATTAAGACCACGGAAATCGCCACACTAAACCAGTAGAGCGCGTGATCCTTGTTGATACTTTGCCAAACGAGATAGGAAATCAGAGAAATGGCCACGATCAACATGGCGATCGTAATCGGGAAAACGTCATAGGAAAAACGAGTCTGCTCACT
Source organism: Gammaproteobacteria bacterium (assembly GCA_016928055.1). Classification (GTDB taxonomy): domain Bacteria; phylum Pseudomonadota; class Gammaproteobacteria; order HTCC5015; family HTCC5015; genus JAFGLM01. Next base: position 84,810 of record JAFGLM010000033.1, on the reverse strand, counting down.
AAGGATTTTCGGAGTGATTTTGCCCGCTCTGTCTTTTGTAAATGGAAGGCTGTTCATTATTTGCCGCTGCTGTAGTCCGCTATTTGTGTACTCCGGTCCGACTGCGCCCCGGATCGGAAATTGATGCCTGTTGTGCCTATATCCAGTATCTTTGCCGATTTTGCAATAATATACCTATAAGCGTTGCATCTGCGCGGATAATATAAACTTAATTTTATAAAAAATTGGAGTAGCAATAGTGTTGAATGAGGCAAATCCACTGGCTGGCAAAAGAATTGCAGTGCCTGAAAGCAGACAACTAGATGTGCTGGCACAAATGCTGATTAAGCGCGGTGCAACGGTTGTTCGCTGCCCTTTGGTGGCGATTTATGATTCACCGGAAACAGACGCAATATATCATTGGCTGGAAGAATGTATCCAAAAACCCTATGACGATTTGATTTTACTCACCGGTGAGGGGCTGAGACGCTTGCTTGGATTTGCACGCAGGGGAAATTTACTTGAAGCTTTTATTAACAGCCTGGGGAATACCTGTCTGATCAGTCGGGGACCGAAACCGGGACAGGCGCTGAAACAAGTCGGCCTGAAGCCGGACATTGTGGCCGAAATACCGACTACCGATGGAATTATTGCGACTCTGGAACGGATGAATCTGGAGAGTTGTCGGGTGGCGGTGCAACTTTACGGCGATGATCCCAATTCAAAGTTAGTCGAGTATCTGAAGAACAGAAAGGCCGATGTTGTTACGGTTGCTCCCTATCGCTACGCGGCGGATAGCGATGATAAAAAGGTTGAGGAATTAATTAATGAGCTGTTATCCGGGTCGATTGACGCCATTACCTTTACCAGTCAACCGCAATTAAAACGATTATTGGACGTTGCTAATAAATTGGGACAAAAAGAAAATCTTGATAAGGCGATATCACAAACAGTTATCGCCGCTGTCGGACCGGTGGTTGCAGACGCCATTAGGATTGCCGGTTGGCAGATTGATGTGATGCCGGAAGACAGTTTTTTTATGAAGCCGATGGTGACCGAGCTGACAGCCAGATTCACTGATCGCCGGTAGACGGTGCAGGAATATGATGTTGATTGTAGAGCAGATAGATCACCAGCATGATGGCGGGAATACCGAGGCAGGCTGAATAAACAAAAAAGCTCGGATAACCGTGTGCATCGACAATGATTCCGGAAAAACCGCTTAAGAATTTTGCCGGCAACGTCATGAGTGAACTGAACAGTGCGTATTGGGTTGCTGTATAAGTCGTGTTGGTAAGGCGCGATAGAAAAGCGATAAATGCCGATCCCGCCAGACCGCCTGAAAAATTGTCCGCACTGATAACTAACGCCAAACCTGCAAGGCTTTTCCCTGCAACAGCCAGTTGTGCGAAGAGCAACGTGGTAACGGCAACCAAGATCGCACCCAACAGTAAAGTTTTTAGTACACCGATTCGATAAACCAGGGCTCCACCGAACATCGCGCCAAAAATCGTCATGGTGATGCCGAAAATTTTGGCGACGTTGGCAATTTCAGCCTTACTGAAATCAAGATCAACATACAATGGATAAGCCATATTGGCCATAACGATATCGCTGACCCGGTATAGCGCGATAAACAGCAATAGCACAATTGCCCAGTAACCATTGCGTTTAAAAAATTCAGCAAACGGACAAACAACCGCGCCAATAAACCAGGCGGTTGGATTGCGTAGATAATTCGGGACATGCGCAGCGCGTTCCAGATAATTAACAACCCGTTCTTCACTCATTGCGATTTCGCGGGCAATTGAATGTTCAGGTTCCTCAATAAATAAAACGGTAGTCACACCGACACCCATGCATATCGCCATACACAAATACGATACCTGCCAGGAAAAAAACTCTGCCAGATAAAGTGCTGCCGCACCGCCGACCAGAGCAGCTGCAATACGCCAGCCGCTTTGGTAGGTGCCGGCCATAGCACCCTGTAACTCTGGTTTTACAGCTTCGATTCGATAAGCATCAACGGCAACATCTTGCGTAGCCGATGAGAAAGCAATCAGCAGGGAAAACAAAGCGACGGTGGTGATTTGCACGATCGGGTTGGTATAGGCAATACCGATCAAACCGATAATGACTCCGGTTTGGGCAACAAGCATCCAGCTCCGACGTTGTCCGAGTATGCCCGTTAAAATCGGTATGCGTGCCCGATCGATGACCGGTGCCCAAAAGACTTTAATTGAATACGTGAGACCAACCCAGGCAAAAAAACCGATGGTGGTACGCTCGACGCCAACGTCCCGCAACCAGGTATTCAGCGTCGTGAAAACCAATGGAAAAGGCAGTCCAGCTGAAAATCCCAGAAACAGCATGCCGATGACGCGGGGCCGAGAATAGACGTGCAGGACTTCTTTCCAGCTCTGCTTGTTCGTGCTGTCGAAATTGCTCACATCAGCTCCAGCGCATAGTCAATTATCAGGGGCGCATGATCCGAAAACCGCTCATCCTTGTAAATGGAAGTCGCCTGAACTTTATCAGCCAGACCCGGGGTAACGATCTGATAGTCGATACGCCAACCCACATTGTTTGCCCAGGCCTGGCCGCGATTGGACCACCAGGTATATTGATCGGGTTCCTGTTTGATCTGGCGAAAAGCATCCACAAAACCGGCAGGGCCGAATAATTCATCCATCCAGGCCCTTTCTTCAGGCAGAAACCCGGAATTTTTCTGATTGCCTCGCCAGTTCTTTAAGTCGATCTCCTTATGGGCGATATTCCAGTCGCCGCACAATATGGTTTCGCGCTTGCGGCGGTGCAGACCGCGCAAATAGGGCATAAACAGGTCCAGAAAGCGAAATTTGGCCTGTTGGCGCTCCTCGCTGGAGGAACCGGAGGGTAAATAGACTGAAACAACCGATATTCCATTGAATTGCGCCTCCAGATAGCGTCCTTCACGGTCGAACTCAGGCGCCTCCAGACCAGCAATAACGCGGTTGGGTTTCTGCTTGCAGTACAGGGCGACACCGCTATAGCCCCTTTTTTCGGCATCGTGGTAATAGCAGTGAAAGCCCTGGGGGTAAAAAATATCGTCCTGCAGCTGGGCAATCTGGGCCTTGGTTTCCTGGACGCAGACCACATCGGCATGCTGTTTGGAAAGCCAGCCAAAAAAACCTTTCCGTGCAGCGGCTCTGATGCCATTGGCGTTTAAACTGATTATGCGCATAATGTCGGGTTGTGGTTGTCAGGACAAGGGCGCTACTTTAGCATGAACATTTACAGGGTCTGAGGGACAAAACAGTCAAAACTACTGCAGAGTGCTCAGTTAGTAACTCTATTTCGTGAATTGAATTGAATTAAAATGGCAAAAATGAATATGCAGAATTTTAAACAGGCGTTTCTTGAGTTTCTCATTCAGCAGGGTGTGCTGGAATTTGGCGATTTTACGCTGAAATCCGGTCGCCAAAGCCCATATTTCTTTAATGCTGGTTTGTTTAATACAGGTCAGGGTATTGGCAAGCTGGGTCGTTTTTATGCACAGGCCATCGTCGATGCGGATTTGAAATTCAATGTGTTATTTGGGCCGGCCTATAAAGGCATCACGTTGGCTGTCGCGACCGCGATTGCACTGGCCGAGCAGCATGGCAAGAATGTGCCCTTTGTTTACAATCGCAAGGAAGCCAAGTCTTATGCTGAGGGTGGTTCGATAGTCGGCGGGCCCTTAAAAGGGCGGGTATTGATTATCGATGATGTTATTACCGCCGGTACGGCAGTGAAAGCAGCGGTGCAGCAAATACGCGCAGCGGGAGCGGAACCGGCCGGCGTGATTATCTCGCTGGATCGTCAGGAACGCGGCAGTGGTGCGGAATCAGCAATTGATGAAGTGAAACATCATATTGGTATTCCAGTGCATTGTATTGCCAAGCTGGATGACTTGATGCTTTATATGGAAGAGCGCGAGGATCTGGCATCGCATGTCGAAGCGATGCGAAATTATCAACGCGAACATGGTATCGCTGAAGCTGTAAAGTTATAGGTGCAGCTACCGATAGCTTGCTAGATATCAGCTATGAATTGATTTGGGGTGAATGTGAAAATGCCTTTTTGTAGCAGAATAATTCGAATCACCGGTCCGGCATTGGCTATTTTAGTTGCAATTTATGCAGCCAATATACAGGCAGCAAAGTTATATAAATGGGTAGATGAAAGCGGCGTTGTCCATTACAGCGATAAGATGCCTCCCGAACTATCCAAAGTCGCCCACGAGGAACTGGATAAGCGTGGCCTCGCTGTACGTGAAGTCGAACGTGAAAAAACTGAAGACGAGCGCATGGCTGAACAAGTTGAACAATCGATGCAGGCGCAACAACGCAGGATTGAGGCTGAAAAACTGGCGCGTCAGCGTATGCGCGACCAGATTTTGTTACAAACTTTTACTACCGAAAGAGATTTACTCATCACCCGTGATGATCGCTTGAATGCGATTGACTCGATAATCAGTTTAACCGCCAACAATAATAAGCGCACAGTCAGTCAGATCGAAGAAGTCAAAGGTAAAATCGCTCGCACTGAAAGCTCCGGTCGTGAAGTACCGGAGAATCTTGCCAAGACACTCGAAAATCTGAATGAACAGTTTGAAAAAAATAAATCGTTTATCGAGTTGAAACAAAAAGAACGCAAGGAAGTGAGTGATGGATTCACCGCAGACCTGAATCGTTTTCGGGAACTCAAAGGCATTGAATCCGGGTCAGACAATATATCTGCATTGAAAAAATCCGAAGATGCTCCGGATATTAAATTACCCGAACCCGAAAATGTTGATGACCAAAATGAGGATTAACGTTTTAACAGTGTCCCCACACCCTCATCAGTAAACAATTCCAGCAGTACTGCATGTTCCACTCTGCCATCGATAATGTGAGCGGTGTTGACCCCGGAAGCAATCGCATCCATTGCACAGTGAATTTTCGGTAACATTCCGCCGAAAATCGTCCCGTTTTCAATCAATTGTTTAACCTGATCCGGTTTCAAGCCGGTGAGCAGCTTTCCTGATTTATCGAGAATGCCGGCGGTATTCGTCAGCAGAATCAGTTTTTCTGCCTTCAATACGGCTGCCAGTTTGCCGGCGACGGTATCGGCATTAATGTTGTAAGACATCCCATCCTGACCGACGCCGATAGGTGCAATCACGGGAATAAAATTTCCGTCATCAAGTATCGACACAACCGATGGGTCGATAGTGTCGACATCTCCGGTGTGGCCCATATCAATAATTTCCGGTTCGTTTGCTTCCGGAGAATTGCGTTTTAAAGAAACTTTTTTGGCTCTGATGAGCTGTCCGTCTTTGCCGGTTAAGCCAACCGCCTTACCACCGTGTCGGCTGATCAGGTTCACGATTTGTTTATTAATTAAACCACCGAGCACCATCTCCACCACATCCATGGTCTCGCTGTCGGTTACCCGCATGCCGTCGATAAATTCGCTTTTAATGCCGATCCGTTCCAGCAACTGTCCAATTTGCGGACCACCGCCATGCACGATAACCGGGTTCAAACCAATTTGTTTCATCAATACAATGTCACGCGCAAAACTGCTTTGCAATGCATCATCAACCATGGCGTTGCCACCGTATTTAATAACGATGGTTTTACCGGTATGTTTCTGTATGTATGGAAGCGCTTCGGTTAAGACCTCGGCAACTTCAAGTGCAGTTTTGATCATTTTGTTTACAGGGCGATTGACCCTCTTCCTTATGTTTGATTCAGGCTAAAAATCTTAATGCTAAAAAGGCAAGCTAAGATCCGGATTAATTTTCAGCATTTGCTCGCGAAACTGATCTTGTATGCGTTGCAAAGCGTCATGTGTGTCGGCTTCAAATCGCATTACCAGCGATGGCGTGGTATTGGATGCGCGCACCAGACCCCAACCATCGGCAAAGTCGGCTCGAATACCGTCGATACTTACAATCTCCGCATCTTTAAACTTCGCCTTAGCAATAAACTGTTCGATAAACTCATAGTGTTCGCCTTCAGCAAACTTGATATTCAATTCCGGTGTATTGACGCTATTAGGTAAAGCCGCAAATATTTCCTGAGGACTTTGTTCGACATGCGACAAAATTTCCAGCAAACGTATTGCCGAATATAGCGCATCGTCAAATCCAAACCAGCGTTCTTTGAAAAAGATATGGCCGCTCATTTCGCCGCCCAGCAATGCGCCGGTTTTCTTAAGTGTCAACTTAATAAATGAATGCCCGGTCTTCGACATCACTGGTTTGCCGCCGGCTTCGACAATCGCTGAACGCAAATGTTTTGAACATTTGACATCAAAAACAATTGTTGCGCCGGAATTACGTTTCAGAATATCGCGTGCATACAGAATCATCTGCCGGTCCGGCCAGATAACATTTCCGTCACCATCGACCACGCCAATCCGGTCGCCGTCGCCATCAAAGGCCAGACCCAGTTCCAGATTGTTTTCGGCTATCGTATTGCGTAAGTCAACGAGATTTTCTTCTTTGCTTGGATCAGGGTGATGGTTCGGAAATGTGCCGTCAACATCGCAAAACAATTCAATCGGTTCAAGACCGAAAGCCTTAAACAACTTAACGGCAACATCGCCCGCTGCTCCGTTGCCGCAGTCGACTGCAAACTTGATGGGTCGGCCTAACTTTACGTCGCCAACAATATGCTGGATATAATCCTGCACCACGTCTTGTTCAGTAAATTCGCCTTCGCCATCAATGATATCGCCGTTTTCGATTCGAATGCGTAACTTCTGAATGTCATCACCAAACAGCGTGTTGCCGTCGATCATCATTTTCAGGCCATTGTAATCAGGCGGATTATGACTGCCGGTAATCATGATGCCGGTGCCGGTATTGAGAAAATAGGTGGCAAAGTACAATACCGGCGTTGGCACCAGGCCGATATCGACAACGTCACGACCTGCCCGTTGCAGCCCGGCTGCGAGTGCTTTTGCCAGTATCGGACTGGATAGACGACCGTCACGACCGATTACAACGGTTTGCTGACCTTGCGCGGCTGCTTCAGAACCAAATGCCTGGCCGATACGCTCAACCACTTCCGGTGTCAACGCGTCAGAAACAATACCGCGAATATCGTAGGCACGGAAAATTGCTGCAGGAATGTTCATTAAATAATTTATCCCTTTTTGTTTGGTTTGCGACTGCTAGTGACGACCGGACGAACCAAAGCCACCTGCCCCACGATCACTGCTATCGAATTCATCGACAATTTCAAATTGGGCCTGCACAACCGGCACCAGAATCATCTGCGCGATGCGCTCGCCGGGGTGGATGGTATAGCTTTCACTACCTCGATTCCAGCACGAGACCATCAATTCACCCTGATAGTCCGAGTCGATTAATCCGACCAGGTTACCCAGTACGATGCCATGCTTGTGTCCCAAACCCGAGCGCGGCAGGATCATCGCCGCCAGCCCCGGATCTTCAATATGTATCGCGATACCGGTTGGAATCAGCTCGGTGGCACCCGGTGTTAAAGGCATTTCCTGTTTAATGCAGGCACGCAAATCGATGCCGGCAGAACCATCAGTGGCATAAGTCGGCAGTGGAATGTCCTGCCCGATTTGATCATTAAGGATTTTAAGTTGGATGTTTTTCATTATTTTCCGGTTGTGATTTTTGGAAATAGTGTTGTGCGATAATTTCCAGCAGTTTTTTCGCCAGTTGATTTTTGCTGCTGGAGGGCAGCTCCACTTGACCGTCTTGCCAGATAACCGTTAGCTCATTGTCATCCTGATCAAAGCCCTGATTGTCACCGACCTGATTGGCAGCGATTAAATTCAGATGTTTGCGTTGTAATTTTTCACGCGCGTTTTCAATCAGATGACTGGTCTCGGCCGCGAACCCCACTGTGAAGGGTGGATTCGGTAAGGCTGCCACCTCGGCAAGAATATCGGCATTTTTTACCAGGGTCAGTTGTATTGAGTCCGCCTGTTTTTTTAGCTTTTCGCTGGCGGGTTCGGCCAGACGGTAGTCAGCCACCGCCGCGCAGCCGATAAAGATACCGGCCTTACTGATATGAGCCATTACCGCCGAATGCATTTCAGCGGCAGTTTCGACGCTAATAACATCAATTCCTGCCGGGGTTGCCAGAACGGATGGGCCGGAAATCAGCGTTACTGCAGCACCGGCTTCACGGGCGGCTCGGGCCAGCGCATAGCCCATCTTGCCGGAGCTGCGATTGCTCAGGAATCTGACCGGATCAATCGCTTCCCGCGTCGGCCCGGCGGTAATCAGGATACGTTGCCCGGCAAAAGCCAGATGTTGAAAGGACTGAATGAGTGCATCGACCAGTTGATCCGGTTCCAGCATGCGGCCGGCGCCCAGATCACCACAGGCTTGTTCACCAATATCCGGCCCGAGAATTTTGATGCCCTTTACCGCCAGTGAGTTTACATTCTCGGCGGTGGTCGATTGTGCCCACATCTGTTGATTCATGGCGGGTGCCAGTAATAGCGGTGCATCTGTTGCCAGTATCAGGGTGGTGAGTAAATTGTCGGCGATACCACCGGCAATTTTGGCCAGTGTATTGGCGCTGCATGGCGCGACCAGAACCGCGTCCGCCCAGCGTGCCAGCTCGATATGGCTCATGGCGGCTTCGCTGGAGGTGTCGAATGACTCACAGCGTACCGGGTGGCCGGAAAGCGCCTGAAAAGTCAGTGGTGTGATGAATTCGCAGGCTGCGGTGGTCATCACCACCTGCACGTCAGCCCCCTGTTCCATTAAGCGACGAACCAGTTCGGCGCTTTTATACGCTGCGATGCCACCGGTTACACCGAGTATTATTCGTTTTTGTTCTAGTCCTTTCATAGGATTCCAAGTGTATCAAACAGCCGCTAGACTGGCTTGTACTGTAATGAAATCAAAAATAACTAACAGGGCATTCAAGCTATGGGTATCAAAGACTGGGACCCGGCCGAACAACCGCGGGAAAAACTGTTGAGTCACGGGGCAGGGTGCTTAAGCGATGCTGAATTGCTGGCGATATTTTTACGCACCGGCTGCAAAGGCAAATCCGCTGTTGAGCTGGGCCAGGAACTAATCGATCACTTCAAGGGCTTTCGAGACCTGCTGTCGGCCGAATCGAGTTCGATCAAAACCATAAACGGTCTGGGCGTCGCCAAATATGTGCAACTAAAGGCAGTTATGGAAATGGCGCGTCGTTATCTATCCGAATGTCTGGCGCGCGGACAGCAACTGACCTCACCGGCCGATACGCGCAATTATCTTTTATTGCGTATGCGCGATTATCCGCATGAAGTATTTGCCTGTTTGTTTCTGGATAACAAACACCGCGTTATTGCTTACGAAGAAATGTTTCGCGGTACCATCGACAGTGCCAGCGTCTATCCGCGCGAAATCGTCAAGCGCGCATTGGAGCACAATGCGGCAGCGCTGATTCTGGCGCATAACCATCCGTCCGGTGTATGTGAGCCGAGTGTGGCTGATCGCTCAATTACTGAACGAATCGCCGCAGCGCTGAATCTGGTGGATATTCGTTTACTGGATCACCTGGTGGTGGGTGACAGTAATTGTTTGTCGTTTGCTGAAACGGGATTGCTTTAACAGCACATTGCATCAATAGCGCAAATCACTGCTCGCGTCGCTGAATACTTCCCCAGTTAAATTGCTGAACGTGAGTGGTGCTGTCTTCTGCGGAAACCGAATACGTTTCCACTTCACCCGGCAACACCAGTCTGACATAAGCGCGCAACCGGTTTGGGTTGCGATTGATAAAAGCATCCGGATTGATTTCCAGGATACTTTGCATCAATTCGCGTTGATCGGCACGAGATCCCGGCAATAAGGCGGCGCTGATCCCACTGAGGGTATCGCCGGGACGTACATCCCAGGTTTGTTGCGGCAACTGATAAACATGCACACGTTTGCTTTCGGCCAGACTATTGCCTCCAAGCATGAACGCCAGAAATACCAAAGGCAGTAAATGTGTTTTCCGAGGCATGGGCGTCATTATTATCGACTATGCAGGTGATGGGAAGCACTTCTCCAAAACGGTAAAGAGCTGTTGCAGGTGTTTTTCCGTATGCGAGGCGCTAAAGGTCAGGCGTAAGCGCGCACTGCCCTCAGGTACGGTCGGGGGCCTGATAGCGGTAATTAAAATACCTTCGTCGAATAAAGCCTGGCTGATCGCGAGCGCTTGCTCTGCACTGCCTACCTGTATCGGTTGTATGGGTGTATCGGACGGCATCACCGGCAAGCCGGTCTCACCGGCAAACTGTTTAAATCTTGCCACCAGCTCGAACAAATAAGTACGGCGCCAGTCTTCATTGCGGACGACCTGCAGGCCGGTGCGGGTTGCTTCAGCCAATGCGGCAGGAATCGCGGTGGTATAAATGTAGCTGCGCGCTTTTTGTATCAGGGTTTCAATCAAAGCTTCGCTGCCGGCGACAAAAGCGCCGAAAGTTCCAAATGCTTTACCCAGTGTTGCCATCAGGATCGGGACTTGTTCTGCAGTTAGATTGGCCTGAGCCAGGCTGCCACGACCCTTCTCTGCCAGTACACCTAATCCATGAGCATCATCGACCATCAACCATGCCTGCTGTTTTTGGCAGGTTTCCGCCAGCGCTGTCAGGGGTGCAATATCGCCGTCCATGCTGAAGACGCCGTCAGTTAAGACCAGTTTTTCGCCTTCAACCCGGCTGGACAGTTTTTCCTCGAGGTCGCCAACATCTGTGTGCCGGTAGCGCTGGAATCGTGCTCGACTTAGTAAGCCGGCATCCAGCAAGGAAGCGTGGTTAAGTCGATCCTCAAAGACTGCGTCACCGCGTTCAAGCAGGGCGGTGGCGACGCCAAGGTTGGCCATATAACCGGTTGAAAACAATAACGCTCGCTCTCGACCGATGAAATCGGCCAGCTCCTCTTCCAGCGCGTGGTGCGCCGCAGTATGACCATTGACCAAATGCGCGGCACCGCTGCCACTGCCCCAGCGGTTAATGCCTTTGCGAAAAGAGGCATTAACGGCCGGATGGTTGGCAAGACCAAGATAATCGTTACTACAAAAGTTAATAAGCGACTGCCCGTCAATGACACACTCCGGACCCTGAGGTGTGTCATTGATGCGACGCGATCGATAAAGATGATTCGCTTGTCGTGCAGCCAGTTCTGGTTCGAGGTTTTTCACCGTGCCGGTTTTTCTTGTTAGCGATTAGGAAGAGTTTGCGGTTTTATCCAGTTGGCATGATTGTAATGGTTTTGGTTGTTGCGCGGCGATGCCCAATTTACTAAACAGCGCCTGATCAGTCTGCGTCGTCGGATTATCGGTAGTCAGTAATTTTTCACCGTAAAAAATCGAATTGGCACCGGCAAAAAAACACAGCGCCTGGGTTGACTCGGACATTTCCGTGCGCCCGGCCGATAGACGGACATGGGATTTGGGCATCAAGATACGCGCCGCGGCAACGATGCGAACAAATTCAATCGGATCAAGCGGCGCCTGACCGTAGAGTGGCGTGCCTTTGACTTGCACCAGCATATTGATCGGTACCGAGTCCGGGTGTTTGGGAAGATTGGCCAGCTGTTGCAATAAGCCGGCCCGGTCAGTCGGACTCTCGCCCATTCCGACGATGCCGCCACTACAGACGTGAATATCGGCATCACGGACATGTTCGAGTGTTTTCAGTCGGTCTTCATAGGTTCGGGTGCTGATGATCTCACCGTAAAATTCGGGTGAGGTATCAAGGTTGTGATTGTAGTAATCAAGCCCCGCCTGTTTTAACTTGCTCGCTTGTTGCGCGGTTAACATCCCCAGCGTCACGCAGGTTTCCAGTCCCTCGGCATGCACCGCTTCAATCATATCGATGACCTGATCAAGATTCTTATCAGTCGGATTGCGCCAGGCAGCGCCCATGCAAAAACGGGTGGCACCGTTGGCTTTGGCCTGACGAGCCGCCTCGATTACCTCAGTAACCGCCAACAGGCGCTCTTTTTCGAGTTCGGTGTTGTAGTGTGCACTTTGCGGGCAATAGCTGCAATCTTCCGGACAGGAGCCGGTCTTGATGCTCAATAGCGAACTGATCTGCACCTCATTGGGATTAAAGATCTGACGGTGCAGGCTATGGGCGCGAAACAGAAGTTCGTTAAACGGCAGCGCCAGTAACTGCTCAATTTCATCGAGCTGCCAGTCGTGGCGAACTGTGACGGTCGTACTCATTGGTGATACCCTTTGAAACTGTAAAAAAACATAAGGCCATGGAAATCAGGGGGCGTAGTGTGCCGCAAATCTTAGTTAACTGGAAGGGATGGGCGTGGTTTACAAGGGCTTGAAAAAACTGCGTAAACTTATTTTCCCGCCGACCTGTGTGTTGTGCGGCGAAAGCGGTGCGAGCGATAGAGATTTATGTATAGCTTGCCAGTCACAGCTGCCTGCGATTAAAGCACATTGTTATTGTTGTGGAGTGCCGTTGTCTGAATCCACGGCAGGCGATGAGAAAATAATTTGCGGCCAGTGCCTGCAACAACCGCCACATTTCGATTGCCTGTTATCGCCGTTTCGATATGAGAATCCGGTTGACTGGTTGGTGCAGCGCCTAAAGTACAATGCCAGCCTCAGTCACGTGCCGGTTCTGGCGGGTTTATTGCTCGATTATCTACAACCATTAATACCGGAACGACCGGAGACGATTGTGCCGGTACCGCTGCATGTCAATCGCTTGCGCGCAAGAGGTTTTAATCAGGCACTGGAATTGGCACGGCCCCTGGCTCGCCATTTTTCAATCCCGATTGGAGGTGAGCTCTGTTTGCGGCACATCGACACACCTCAGCAAAGTGCTTTACCGGCCAGGCAACGCGCGAAGAACCTGCGTAACGCTTTTATGATCAATCAAAAGCCAACGGTTAACAGCGTCGCGATAATCGATGATGTGGTGACAACCGGCGCTACGGTTGACGCACTGGCAAAATTATTGAAACGCAATGGTGTTGAACGAGTGCAGGTCTGGTCTGTGGCGCGAACAGTGGTTGCCGGCAAACGTTAGCTCACCTCAACGGCTCCAAAGATAACCGTTAAATAATGAATCAGTAATCCGGCAAACACCGCCATGCCCACCAGATGATTATTTAAAAAGGCTTTGAAGCAATCGGCAGGCTGCCGACGACGAATTAGACGATATTGATAAATCATCAGTCCGGCTGCCGCCAGCAGGCCGGCGTAATACCAGATACTGAATTGCAGTTGTTTGCCGGCCAATAGTAGTGCCAGCAGTGTTAAACCCTGCAGAAACATCGTGATTACAACATCCGCTTCGCCGAAAAGAATCGCCGTTGATTTAACGCCGATTTTAAGATCGTCTTCACGATCAACCATCGCGTACATGGTGTCATAAGCGACGGTCCATAGCAGTGTTGCTGTGTAAAGCAGCCAGGCGATTAGCGGAATTTCACCGGTTTGTGCAGCAAAGACCATTGGCACAGCCCAGGCAAATGCCGCACCCAATATCATTTGCGGCATGTAGGTAAAACGTTTGGCAAATGGATACAAAATAGTCAGTGCCAGTCCGGCAAATGCCAGTTTTACGGTCAGTTCATTCGTCAGGATAACCAGGGCGAAGGCCAGCAGGCTGAGCACGACAAAAACGCCGATTGCCTCAACCGGTTTGACAGTACCTATAACCAGTGGCCGGTCTTTGGTGCGGGTGACGTAGGCATCGAATTGACGATCAGCGACATCGTTTATTGCGCATCCGGCGGAGCGCATCAACACAGTACCGGAGATGAACACGAATAGTATCAACGGATCGGGCTTGCCATCTCCGGCGATCCACAATGCCCACAAAGTCGGCCACAAAAGCAGATAGACACCGATACGTTTATGCAAACGGCACAGGTAACCATATTGAATTAAGCGATCTGTAAGAAATAAATACCGTTGTGAAGCCCTGATCCTTTTTTGCGTCTGGTTTAGCCAATGTAATGCCTGAGCCAGTTTCAGTCGGGTTTGTTTATAGATTTTCACCAGATAGGATCGCATTGAATGTTCTCAGGTCGAGTGGTAACTGACGGGTAGTTGAATTTTCACATAAAGCGGGCAAAAACCCTATTTTTTAGCTGGAGCAATTCCAGACCATGCCGATAAACAGAGACAAACCTATCGGGCACAAGGGAATGGGATCGGTCGTTAGATTGGCTTTTAGCTTACCGGATAATGATCTTGATCATTTGCTGGAGCGTGCCCGTATACCTATGTCGCTGAACGTAGCCGGCCGTATTTTCGCAGAGCTCGATTCACCTTCCAGCACATTGGATGATATTGCAGATATTATTCGCACCGACGTCGGCCTGAGCAGCAAGATCCTGAGGATAGCCAATAGTCCGTTGTTCATGGGTGGTGGTGTGACGACGGTCACCGAGGCGCTGGTTTACGTGGGGCTGGATGATGTGGTCAGCCTGGTGGCCGCATCGGAGATCGTGCGGGATTTTGAAGATATACCGTTTCACGATAATCCCTATCGATTCTGGTACGAGAATCTCTACGCTGCGAACGCCGGACAGGTGCTGGCTCGACACGTCTGTTTACCCGAAGGCAGGCTGTTTACCGCTTGCATGTTGCGAAGCATAGGTGAACTGGTTATCCGGGTCGGCTTACCGAAGGAGGCAAAAGTTATTGCACAACGGCAGATCCAAAGTGGTGACGCCTTACATATCATTGAACAACAAGTGCTCGGTTTTCATCATGCTGATTTGGGCTCCGCTCTGCTTGAGAAATGGCATATGCCGAACAGCCTGGTTTTGCCGATCAGGCATTATATTAATCCGCAGGAAACAGAAGAATTCCGCCTGGAAGCATCCGTAGTGCATATGGCAAATTTTTTAAAAAATGAATATTACGGGGTTCAGCAACCGCCGTTGCAAAACAACCTTTTACGCGAGGATGCAGAAGAGAATTTACGACAACTTGAGCAACTCAAACCCGAGATTGACAGGCTCAACGACGAAGCCGCTAAGCTGGTTATGGGTTGATTTGGCTTAGGCAAAACCAGTGCCGCAATAATGGCGGCAGACCATCGCAACGGGTATTATCGCTACCCCGACCCCTCTTACAGGTAATCAGATATGGAATGGTTTTCAGATCCGCAAGCCTGGATCGCGCTGGCAACCTTGACTGCGCTGGAAATCGTATTGGGTGTCGACAATATTATTTTTATTTCCATACTGGTCGGCCGCTTACCGACAAATCAACAACCCAGCGCCAGAACCCTGGGCCTGGGATTGGCGATGCTGACACGTATCGGTCTGTTATTTTGTTTGACCTGGGCGATGGGTTTAACCGAGCCGCTATTTTCAATTCTGGATCAGGCAATATCGGGCCGCGATATTATTCTAATCGCCGGCGGATTATTCCTGCTCAGCAAAAGCACACACGAAATTCATAGCGCGTTAGAGATAGATGCTGACGCGCCGGTCATTC
This sequence comes from Gammaproteobacteria bacterium, assembly GCA_016928055.1. Taxonomy (GTDB): domain Bacteria; phylum Pseudomonadota; class Gammaproteobacteria; order HTCC5015; family HTCC5015; genus JAFGLM01. The sequence goes on along the minus strand of JAFGLM010000033.1, from coordinate 69,364 downwards.
GCCGCGCAGCCAGACAATACATTTCGATACTGGTACAGGTTGCCTTGCTGGATATTGTTTTTTCACTCGATTCCGTTATTACCGCCGTGGGACTGGTCGATCAGTTATCGATCATGGTGATTGCGATTATGTTGGCGGTGGCGGTGATGATGCTTGCGGCCGGCGCTATCAGCCGTTTTGTAAACGATCATCCCACTATCAAAATGCTGGCGCTTAGTTTTTTAATACTGATTGGTTTTGCGCTGGTGGCGGAAGGTCTGGATTTTCATATCCCAAGAGGCTATATCTATTTTGCCATGGCATTTTCAGTCATGGTTGAGCTCCTGAATATGAAAATCAGAAACAGGAAATCGGCCTGATAAAGGATTTCCCACCAAACATGAAAGATACTTTGTTTCTTGACCCCGGCCGCCGCAAATCATCCTTTGCATTTGATGAAGCGGTGGCGGCAGTGTTTGACGATATGCTCAAGCGCAGTATCCCTTTCTATTTTGAAATTCAGAATATGATCGCCGATCTGCTGGATGAGTTTGTGCCGGCAAACGGTAAAGTTTGCGACCTGGGTTGTTCAACCGGCACCACCATAGGGCTTTTATCCAAACGACTGGCAACAAAAAACATAACGTTCGAGGGTTTTGATAACTCCGCGCCAATGTTGCAACGCGCCGAAGAAAATCTGTTGCAACTGGGTGTTAACAATTTCAAATTAATTGAGCAAGATCTTAACGATGGCGTAACCATAGAACAAACCGATGCTGTGATAATGAATCTGGTGTTACAGTTTGTTCGGCCGGCCAATCGTGAACGATTACTAAAGGATGCTTATTCGGGACTAAAAAAATCCGGTTGCCTGATTCTGGTGGAAAAAATCGCCGCCTCAGACGAACGATTGAATCATGTGTTTACCGAAAAGTATCTTGAATTCAAAAAACGCAATTTATATACCGACCAGGAAATCGCCGCCAAACGTAAAGCGCTGGAAAATATTCTTATACCGAATCGAACGCAAGATAATATATTGCTGATGAAAGAGGCCGGGTTCAGGAGCGTGGAAGTATTTTTTAACTGGTTTAATTTTTGTGGGGTGGTGGGGTTGAAGGGGTAGAGGGTTGTGGCTTGGATGGAGTGAAATGGAATTTGGGATGGTTGCTTAAACTACATTAAAAAATTGACTTTTACCACACTAATGTTATATTACATATGTAATATAACATTATCAATTAGTAACGTAGGTGTTCATAAAATGGCGCGAGGAAAGTCAGGCAGAGTTGTATTGGAAATCGATCCCGATTTAAAGCGGCAGCTTTATGCCACCTTAGAAAATAAGCAAAAAACAATGAAGGAATGGTTTATCAAGGAAGCGGAAGGACTTATTTATGGTGATAAGCAACCTTCGCTTTTTGACAACTCCAATAATCAATCTGACATAGATAATAAAAATGGGATTGTCGAATGAACTTCAAGAAGAATGAATCAGCACAGAAGTTGCGTGGTGGATATTACACGCCAATAGATCTTGCTCATTACTTATCGAAATGGGTATCAGAAACAAATCCTAAAAGTGTTCTTGAACCAAGTTGTGGTGACGGTGTTTTTCTAGAGGCATTAGCTCCATTGGTACCCAGAAGCGCAATAATCACTGCTGTCGAGCTTGATATTATAGAAGCCAGAAAGGCGTCTGAAAGAATAGGCTCAACAAAAAAGCCACTGATAGATATTAAGTGTGCTGATTTTCTCGAATGGTACTTAACTAATGAATATAAAAACATACGTTTTGATGCCGTAGTTGGTAATCCGCCATTTATACGTTACCAATACTTATCTAAGCAGGACCAACATTTTTCCGAGCAGATTTTCAAAAAACATAATCTTCCTTTTACGAAACACACTAATGCATGGGTGCCATTCATAATTGCGTCGTTGTCTTTGCTTAGGCCAGGTGGACGCATAGCAATGGTAATTCCTTCTGAAATCCTTCATGTGCTACATGCACAATCGCTTCGCTACTATGTTGGACAGCATTGCACGAGAATAATTATCATTGACCCAGAAGAGATATGGTTTGAGGGAACTTTGCAAGGAGCAGTTTTATTTCTTGCAGAGAAAAAGAAAAATACCAGTGAAAATACAATTGGCCTAGGCATCATCCCAACTGTGGGCAAGTCTTTTTTAGAAAACAGCCCTAGCGCATACTTCGACAAAACAAACTTTATCAATGGCAAAACGGTAGAAGGAAAATGGACAAGAGCGCTTTTAACAAAGAAAGAGTTGGATGTGTTTGATGGAATATCTTCCAAGTCAAATGTTCATCGTTTTACGGAAGTAGCAAATGTAGATGTTGGTTTGGTAACAGGAGCAAATAGTTTTTTTCTGGTAAATAACGACACCATCAATGAGTACGGATTAAAAAAATGGTCTCACCCTATGTTCGGAAGAAGTCAGCATTGTCCTGGCATCTTGTATGATTATAAGCAGCATCAAGAAAATTTAAAAATCGGACTACCTTCACATTTCCTTTGGTTTAATGTTAATGATGCTTCTGAACTTCCGGGCCATGTTCTTGAATATATTCGCATGGGCGAAGAAGAAGAATTGCACACACGTTATAAATGCCGAATAAGGAAACCCTGGTTTAAAGTTCCATCTGTGTATTCGACATCAATTGGGTTGCTGAAACGTGCGCATGATATGCCACGATTGATTTTTAATGAAATCGAGGCTTATACAACCGATACGGCTTATCGTATAACCACCCATGATGTTGATGCTAAAAAGCTTGTATATTGTTTCATTAACTCATTTACAGCTTTAAGTTCAGAACTAGAAGGGAGACATTACGGAGGTGGCGTGCTAGAACTCGTGCCATCTGAAATAGAGCGACTTTACATACCAATTCCTAGTAAAACAAGGGTAGCAATGAAAGGTCTTGACAAAATGATACGCAATATGCCAGCTAACGAGGTTCTTACACATCAGGATGCTAAGGTGCTAGCTGACTTGGGCTTATCTAGATCCGAAATTACATGCATGCACGAATCGTGGGATAGACTACGTAATAGGCGGCAGCGTTCAAGCAGCAACATTAGTCAATAACGATTACGAAGTCGCTATGACCTTTTTTGTATAGTTTTAATGTTCTGCTTAGGAGGTCTCTCTTGGCAATGAGAGGTCTTGCATCCCCCCATTTAATTTTTGTCATCACATTTCGTTGCGCATAACTTTTCGTGTTTGTTCTCGGATCATGGGTGATTTCTAAATTAAAAACACCATACGATATATTCTTTATGATTAATTCCACATTGATTTTAGCCCGTTCAAGATGTGGGCTTTTAGAGGATGGATCTTGACTCCAGTGCAGATCGAAAAAAACTTTGTCTCGAAAATAATGCTGAAAATCGATGTCTTCCATTGCACCTAGCCCCAAGTTCGTATCGCCAGTGATATTTGTATTCTTTCCACTAGGGATATTCAAACTTCTTTCTGTTAGTGGGCTGCTTTCCCAAACCAATATAGCCAAATTCGCAACTTTTTTAGTAATTCTTTTGTTGATCCCCTTATGTGGTTTTGGACTAGTTTTTGTATATGTAGGTATTGGGGCCAGTAGATCTCTTTCTTTCTTGGGGGCTCCTTTTTTGGTAGGTGGCAATCGAGTTAAGCGTTCATCTTCAAGTCGTCCTTCTTTTAACAAAGCTACTGCTTGTTTTGGAGTGGTTATTTGGAAAACATGCTCAGGATATGTAATCGGCATACCACTGATTACTTGTACCAACTTTCTTAGATATTCTTCATCTGTCGGTGTATTTCGATTTAATTTAACATAAGAACTTGCCTCTATATTTCTATTAAGCCCTCCAAAGGTGAGATTGGCACTCCCTAAAATGACATATGCATTTTCGATGTTGTAGGCCGCATAGATCTTAGGATGAAATATTTTGTTATTTGCTGCTGTATCAACAGCATATGGTTTTATTCCTAATCTAAACAGTAATAAAATACTCTGTATGGATGTTATACCATTTCTTATCCCAAGAAATACTTGTGTTTTATCAGATATTTTCCTTAAATTCTCGCTCAATCTTTCAACGCCATTACTGCGCACGAAAGCCAAGCTTAACAAATAACTATCAATATTCCCTAGTTCAAGCAATTTGTTAACGGCAGAATCATGGTCATCATTTTCGATCAGGCCCTGAAGCAATATTTTTATCTCTGCCATTTGTGACGATTATCCTTATATGCCATACCAGTTTTACTCAATTGCCCAGGGCGCTTTACATCCCGGCCCATAATACTCCTTAATCCCTCTCAACCTAACCCCCCGCCGCCGTCACTTTCAAATCCTGCAAGATACCGTCATCAAGCCGGTATATCCAGCCATGCACTGAAAGTTCCTGTCCTTCGCGCCAGGCGTTTTGTACGATGGTTGTGTTGCAGACATTGGCGACTTGTTCAATAACATTCAGTTCGCATAACAGATCATGTTTTTTTCCGTCGTCTTCTATGCCGGCGAATTTGTCCTGATGATAGCGATATATATCACGGATATGACCCAGCCAGTTATCGATCAATCCATGTGATTGATTTTCAAGTGCTGCGCGTATTCCGCCGCAACCGTAGTGACCGCAGACGATGATGTTTTTTATTTTCAGTACTTCAACTGCATATTGAATAACCGATAAACAATTGAAATCGGTGTGCACAACGACATTGGCGATATTACGGTGTACAAAGACGCGGCCCGGCAGCATATCGATGATCTGATTGGCAGGCACACGACTGTCTGCACAGCCGATCCAGAGGTACTCCGGGGATTGTTGCTGTGACAGCTGGGTAAAAAAATCCGGGTTTTGCTGTTTGATCTTGGCAGCCCAGAGTCGGTTATTGAGGAGCAGTTCGGATGGTTTTGACATAGCGGTCTGGCCAATATGAATGTGATTAAATTTTTTTACAAGATCATTGTTGATACAACTGTTGTCTGATCGCAGCAATCACCGCTCGACTGTCAGGTCTGATTGAACGCCACAGGCTGTATGACTCGGCGGCTTGCTCAACCAGCATGCCCAGTCCATCAAAACACGCGGTGGCGCCTTGTTGACTGCCCCAGTTCATAAATGGCGTGGGTTTGGCGCTGTAGAGCATGTCATAAACCACGGCACGGGTGGACAATATATTATCGGGTAACGGTGGCAGTTCACCGCTAAGGCTTGATGACGTGCCGTTGATGACCACATCGAATTGTTTGTCTTTCAGGTTTTCGTAGTCAACGGCCTGCACCGGACCCAGATCGCGCGATTGTTTTGCCAGTCGCTGTGCTTTTTCTATCGTTCGATTGGCAATGACAACGCACGCTGGTTTTTCATACAACAATGACGCCAGTACGCCACGCACTGCACCACCCGCGCCCAGTATCAGCAGGCGCGATCCCTGCAAGTCGATATTTTGGTTTTCAGTCAGGTCGCGTAGCAAGCCGATACCATCGGTGTTAAAACCACTGCGGCGTCCGTCCCTTTCAAAGCGTATGGTATTAACGGCTTTGGCGCGATTGGCAGCCGGTTCGCAATGGTCGGCCATTTCCCAGGCCAGACCTTTCAGCGGCAAAGTGACGTTGAGTCCGCGATAACCTTTTTCGGCAAAGCTGTTGATCTGATGAAAAAAATTATCCGGTTTGACTTCAACCGCCGTGTACTCGAGAAGCTGGCCGGTTTGCTCGGCAAACAGCGCATGAATGTGAGGCGATAGGCTGTGATTAATCGGCGAGCCGATGACTGCGTATTGATCCATTACCTAGCTTTTCTCCGCCAGCCATTCGGCGGCCTGTTTGGCGTAGTAACTGAGTATGCCGTCTGCACCGGCGCGCTTGATCGACAACAGACTTTCCAGTACGCAGTTTTTTTCGTCCAGCCAGCCGGCGGTCGCCGCTGCTTTTAACATGGCGTATTCGCCGCTGACCTGATAAACAAAAGTCGGCACCAGAAAGGTTTCTTTAACGCGGCGCACGATATCCAGATACGGCAGACCGGGTTTGATCATCACCATATCGGCGCCTTCTTGCAAATCCAGGGCGACTTCGCGCAATGCTTCATCACTATTGGCCGGGTCCATCTGGTAACTGGTTTTATTGCCGCCGCCCAGATTTTTTGCCGAACCGACCGCTTCACGAAACGGCCCATAAAAATTTGAAGCGTATTTGGCGGAATAGGCCAGAATTCGTGTATTGCTATGGCCGGCGTTTTCCAGCGCGGTTCTGATTGCCGCGATGCGACCATCCATCATATCGGAGGGGGCGACAATATCGGCACCGGCTTCGGCGTGTGATGACGCCTGCTTGACCAAAACTTCGATGGTTTCGTCGTTAATGACATAACCCTGTTGATCGATCAGACCGTCCTGGCCGTGATCGGTAAAGGGATCCAGTGCGACATCGGTAATGACTCCCAGTTCAGGCAGATTTTTTTTCAAAGCCCGAACGGCCCGCTGGGTAATACCTTCAGGGTCATAAGCGCCGGACGCATCGGCGGATTTTCGCTTCGAGGGAGTCACCGGAAACAGGGCAATAGCGGGCAGGCCCAGTTTCAGGCATTGCTCCGCTTCGGTCAGCAGATTGTCGAAGCCCACACGTTGTATGCCGGGCATCGAAGGTATCGGTTCGCAGGCATTTGGTTTATCCAGCACAAAAAACGGCTGAATTAAATCAGCTACTGAAAGAGCGGTTTCACGCATCAGACGGCGCGAAAAATCATCCCGACGCATGCGGCGCATTCGAACAGCGGGATAATATCCGGGAAAATCGTGCTGGTTCATGCAAAGGCTCCTTTAGCAGCAGCAGGATAGCCTGTCACAATAAAAATATCGAGATCCCTGACCGTTTTCTTGTTGATTGACAGTTACAGGGACTATTAAGACAGATTCCGGAATTTCAGTGAATGTGATTGGCTTCTCAGCATGGCCGCGTCTGATCAAATAAAGTATTCATCCGTACCTTTAGTGTTAATAAAATGATTAACTCCGATCAGTCTCAATCCCAGGAACGACGCGAATTCCTGCGTCATCCATCCGATTTGCGTGTGCAATTAATACGCAGCGACACGGTACCGATGCAATTGCATACCGTTGAATTATCGATGGGGGGAATGCACGTTGAGTGTGACCGTGCGCAGGCACAATTGCTGGCACCGCCGGACATCGGTGACGGGCAACAATTTACCGCCCGGATATTATTATCCGCTCCTGGAATTGACGGCCGGGCTCTGACATTAAGCGCCGTTGTGAAATCCGTTGTGGAACTGGGAAATGATCGTTATCGCATTGGGCTGCATTTTTCGAAGTTTTTTGGTAAAAGTCACCAGTTGCTGGAGGACTTTATCCGGGCATTGGAAAATTAATCGGCCCCGCTGGTAATCCGGCTGATCAGACCTATAATCCGTTTGTGAACAGAAGAAAAATTATTATAGCTGTTGATGTTTTGGCTTTTGCGGGACTCGTTCTGCTGGTTAGTACGGGCGTATTAATGGAGTATCTGTTGCCGCCCGGCAGTGGCCGTTGGGCAACAATATGGACAATGGATCGGCACGAATGGGGCGACATACACTTTTGGGTGGCGTGTTTTTTCTTCGCAGTACTGGTGGTGCACCTGTTATTGCACTGGCGATTTATTGTTTCCCGCTTTAAAGTTCATTCAGACGAAAATTCAATCCGCCGCGTAGCACTGGGATTGCTGGGGCTGCTTGGTTTAATAGCGATTGCCGTTGCACCGTTATTAAGCCCGATTGAAAACAACGCTGAGCACCAGCGTGACCATCGTGGTCCGCCTGTGCACAAAAATCGTTAGGCTAATTGTTTTTTGTTTAATCCAAGCCAGTCGCGCGGACGTAAAAAATCCTGATAAAGCTGTTCTTCCGCGGAGCCGGGTTGCGGTTGCCAGTTGTAACGCCATTTCACTAATGGTGGTAATGACATCAATATTGATTCGGTACGGCCATTGGACTGCAAGCCAAACAGTGTGCCGCGATCATAAATCAGATTAAATTCCACGTAACGTCCACGACGATAGAGCTGAAAATCACGTTCTTGTTCGCCAAACGGTGTTTGCTGCCTTTTTTCGACTATCGGTAAATACGCTTCAAGCCAGGAATCACCGACAGCTTTAAGAAATTTAAAACAGGTGGCAAAGTCCCAGCAATTGAGATCATCAAAAAACAAACCGCCGATACCGCGTGCTTCGTTACGATGTTTTATAAAAAAATATTCATCGCACCACTTTTTGTATTTGGGATAAACATCAGCGCCGAAATTTTTGCATGCGTCGAATGCTGTCTGATGCCAGTGTCGGCAATCTTCTTTAAAACCATAGAAAGGTGTTAAATCATAACCGCCGCCAAACCACCAGATTGGCGTTTCAATATTTTGTTCGGCAATAAAAAAACGAATGTTGGCGTGCGAGGTTGGCACAAAAGGATTTTGTGGGTGGACAACCAACGATAAACCCAGCGCTTGAAAGCTACGGCCCGATAATTCGGGTCGATGCGCGGTTGCCGAAGCAGGCATGCCGTCGCCGTAAACACGCGAGAAGTTTACGCCGGCTTGTTCAAACACTTTGCCGTTTGAGAGGACGCAGCTGAGTCCGCCACCGCCTTGATTGCGTTGCCAGTGATCTGATATAAATTTTGATTGACCATCAGTTTGTTCGAGCGCCAGACAGATTTTCTGCTGCAGCTGCAACATGTATTTTTCTATTTCACTAATTGATACGGCGCTCATTTTTTTGAAAGGATTAACGAATCTGCTGCTGTGTTCGTGCATCGCGTATTGCCGATGGACTACCGGATTTTCCGACGCTGCCTTCCAGAATATAGTCCAGATCGGTTGGGAATTGTTTTCTGACTTCGGCCGCGTTCATAGCCGGCGCCAGCCCGCTGACATTGGCGCTGGTCGATACGATGGGAGCGGCGAACAATTTGCACAACTTGGTGGCTACCGGGTGATCGATAACGCGTACTGCCAGTGTATCGAATTGACCGCAGAGCCAACGAGGTGTACTGACTTTACAGGGCACCAGCCAGGTATTGGCCCCCGGCCAGCTGTTTAATACGTGCGGATATTGGTCAAAAGTGTTTGCGTCGATATATTTTTCGAACTGATCAACCGTTGCCGCGATGAGTATCAATCCCTTTTCAACCGCACGTTGTTTTAAGTGCAATAAACGCAATACGGCGGCTTCGTTGTCAGGATCACAGCCCAATCCGAATACCGTTTCAGTTGGATAGGCGATTACACCACCTTCGCGAAGCAGCGCAACAGCCTGTTCTAATGTGTTCACGTGTCTGACTGTTCGTTTTTTTCTTCTAGTTCATACTCTTCCACAAAATCGCACTCATCCTGCGGGCAAAGACGTTCGGTGCCACGACGCTTGGTTGTTTTAATCATCGTGATTGGCCAGTTGCATTGTGGGCAGGGTACGGCGACAGGCAGGTTCCAGATTGCATATTTGCAGTCGGGATAGCGTGAACACGAATAAAATATTTTGCCGCGTCGCGAGCGACGTTCAAGTATGGTGCCCTGTTTGCATTCCGGGCACTCAACCCCGGTGTCGGCGGGCTTATTCAACGGTTCAATATGTTTACAATCCGGGTAGCCGCTGCAACCAATAAATTTGCCGTAACGACCCATTTTAATAATCAGATCAGATCCACATTTGGGACATTTGCGATCAATTATTTCCGGTTCGCTTTCCTCGCCGTCACCGTAATTGCGGGTGTAATCGCATTCGGGGTAAGTTGTGCAACCGACAAATTTGCCACGCCGTCCGAGCTTGATTTCCAGCTTGCCTCCGCATTTGGGGCATTTTTCGTCAAGCTCTTCCGAAGTGACATCTTTGCGCGATACATCCGTTTCTGTTTTATCAACCAGTTTTTTGAAAGGTGCCCAGAATTCCTGCATAACCGGAACCCAGTCTTTTTCGCCGCGTGATACGGCATCAAGGGTATCTTCCAGGCCGGCGGTAAATTCATAGTCAACATACTTGGTAAAATAGTTGGTTAAAAATCTATTAACTACTTCACCAACATCGGTCGGAGTGAATCGTCGCTTGTCCAGCTCAACATACTCACGTGCCTGTAATGTTGAAATAATCGAAGCATAGGTTGATGGACGGCCGATACCGTATTCTTCTAATGTCTTAACCAGGCTGGCTTCCGTGTAGCGTGGCGGCGGTTCGGTAAAATGCTGTTCGGAACGAATCTCGGTCAGTTTGATTTTTTCGCCAACCTCAAGTGCCGGCAATAATTTTTCATCATCCTCATTATTGTTGTCGTCCTTGCTTTCCTGATAGACGGACATGAAGCCGGCATGTTTTACGTGTGAACCATTGGCGCGGAATTCATTTCCTTCTGATGCGGCAAGATCCACCGCGACCGTATCCAGCGTGGCATGAACCATCTGACAGGCAATGGTTCGTTTCCAGATCAGGTCGTATAACTTAAATTGATCGGTTGTCAGGTATTGTTTGATTTCGTCTGGAATATTGAAAGCCGATGTGGGCCGAATGGCTTCATGAGCTTCCTGAGCATTCTTTGATTTGGTTTTATAAACGCAAGGTTCCGAAGGAAGATTGTCTTTTCCGAAGCGCTTGACGATCAGATCACGAATTTCATCCAATGCCTCTTGCGCTAATGAAAATGAATCGGTACGCATATAGGTAATTAAACCAACCGCGCCTGAACCGATATCAACACCTTCATAGAGTTGTTGTGCCACGCGCATGGTGCGAGAAGCTGAAAAACCCAGCTTGCGTACGGCTTCCTGTTGTAGCGTTGATGTTGTGAAAGGTGCGGATGGATTACGACGTCGCTTCTTTTTGCTAATGTTGCTGACTGTCAGTGTGCCATTAGCGTCCTTTAATAAGGACTTGCGTGCCGCTTCAGCATTTTTCTTATTGGTAATGGAAAACTGCTTGACCTTTTCGCCTTTAAGCAAATTCAGTTTGGACGAAAAAGCTGTTTTATCTTTTTTTAGGTCAGCCTCTATGGTCCAGTATTCTTTTGGTTTGAATTTATTGATTTCATGTTCGCGCTCAACAATTAATCTTAGCGCAGGGCTTTGCACGCGCCCTGCCGACAGGCCGCGACGAATTTTTTTCCACAATAACGGAGAAAGATTAAATCCAACCAGATAATCGAGTGCGCGTCGCGCCTGCTGTGCATTAATCAAATCTGCCGAAAGGGTACGCGGATTGGCAACCGCCTCGTTAACCGCCGTCTTGGTGATCTCATAAAATACAACGCGAAAAATCTTTTTACCTTTTAGAAGTTTTTCTTCTTCAAGCAACTCCTTTAAATGCCAGGAAATGGCTTCACCCTCTCGATCCGGGTCAGTCGCAAGATAGAGAGCATCTGCTTTTGCGATCGCTTTTCGAATCGCATCGACATGCTTGATGTTTTTTTCGATGGCCTGGTATTTCATCTGGAAATCGTTTTCAGGATCGACCGCCCCCTCCTTGGGAACCAGGTCACGGACGTGCCCGTAAGAGGCCATGACACTGAAATCCTTGCCTAAATATTTCTTAATAGTTTTCGATTTCGCGGGTGATTCAACGATTACAAGATTTTTACTCATAGACTGGATTCAATATTAAATTTCAATTTTCGGATGCCCGACTGGACAAACGCGCCTATTAATTGCACAAAATGTGGTCTATAAGCAAATAGAAATCGGGAAAATTTGAAGAATTTTCAAAAAAAAAGGAAAACTGACCGTATAGCGGCGCTGTAATTTATATGGATTTACGCGAGAAAAAACCGCCTGCCTCAGATTGAACATGCCCTTCCAGTTCCAAAATGAGCAACATTGAGGAGACTTCTTTGCTGCTGAATCCGCTGCGATCAACTAATTGATCGACTGTTACCGCATCATGGCCGATTGCGTTCAGCAAACGGGAATGATCTTCATCCAGGGCAGGTTTTGATGATTTTGCTTGGGTTTCCAATTCCGGTCTGAATTGCAGTCGATCACGTAACTGTGGTGCGAGTTCTTCGAGAATATCTTCCGCTGACTCAACAAGCTTTGCGCCTTGCCTGATCAAATAATGACAACCGCGGGCTTGAGGATTGTGGATGGAGCCGGGAATAGCAAATACTTCCCGCCCCTGCTCGCTTGCCAGGCGCGCGGTAATGAGAGAGCCGCTACGTATTGCGGCTTCCACAACCAGAACCCCCAGACTCAAGCCACTGATAATCCGGTTACGCTGCGGAAATAATTCGGGCAACGGTTGAGTTCCAAGCGGCATTTCGGTTAATAGTAAACCGTCATTTTCGAGTATCGATTCGGCCAGCTTCTTGTGTTTTGCCGGATATAGACGATCGGCACCGGTTGCCATTACTGCAATCGTCGCGCCTTTGTCGATCAGTGCGCCTTCGTGTGCGGCGCCGTCAATACCCAGCGCCAGACCACTGGTGATTACCAGACCGGCATGACTGAAATGGTGAGCAAACTGACGAGCATTATCGCGACCACCCGCCGATGGATTACGGCTGCCGACAATAGCCAACTGTGGTTCGCCAAGTAAAGAAGCGTTGCCACGTGCATATAAAACAGGTGGTGGTAACGCTATGGTTTTTAATTGCGCCGGATAATCCGCGGCGGAGACTGGAATAATTTGATGATCACTTTGTTCTGTCCAGCGCAACGCCGTTACAACTTCTTCGGGCAATTCCTTTTGCAGCAGATAATCGATGGTGGTGGGCTTTAATTTTAATTCGCTTAGATCAGCGCGTTTTTTGGCGCGTATCTGGCGGGCATCACCGTACAGTTGCAGTAATGACTGCAATTGGCCTGGACCCAAATCGGGCGCGTGTTGGACGATCAACCAATCGCTTAAACAAGCATCCTCATCAGCCATGCTTTCGATTTACCGGATCCGGCATTTTTTATTTTGAAATAATTTCTGCCGATGATGCCGGGTTACGCACCATGTCGTACATGCGAATCACACGCGTCGAATCGACAATCAGGCCGTAGCTGACACGTTCAAAAACCCGAAAAACCATCAACAAACCGGCTCTGTGGTCGGGCAATTTTACTGAACGTGTACCGCCATGTGCATAGGGGTCTCTGACGACCGCGCCTTGCTGGTCGATAGCCAGCACCGTGCCCACCTCGATACCCTGGCGCTCACCCAGATTGATGACCACGATCTGTCGTTGCGCGGTTTGTGATACGGCATCGATCAGCGCGATGATCTGACCTTCAACATCAGTTGTCGGAGGTTTAGGGATAAAGTTGTAGTTAACACGGCCTTTATCAGCAGGCAAAATTCGGTCGCCGTTCAGTGTTTCGCGAATGCTGCGCATGATCAGCATGGTTGCCGGATCGCCGGTTTTAACCAGTTTTGCTTCGCTTACCAATGTCGTTTCATAACCGAGTATTTCATTGGTTTTCGGGTCTTTAAAAACGCGGCCGGGACGGAAAATGTTGTAGCGTACGTCATCGGTGTAATCCAGATTGCGTGCGTAGACAGTATTGCCGGCGGCACTAACAAGATGTTGATCCAGGCTGCTGACGATATAAGGCGCCTGTTCGAGTTCTTTCTTGCTAATTACCCGAGGCTTACTGAGAAAAGGTTCGATAACGGAAATCGGAATAGTGGGTATCGCCTGAGCAAGGCTTTCTGCGCGAATACGTGGATCCAGTTTTTCGCTGGGTATACCGATTGGAACGCTGGGTTCGATGATTTGCGTTCCGTCCTCGCGCGTTAATCGCAGCTGAGGTTGTCCGTCAACATATACCAGTGTCAGAATATCACCGGGGTAAATCAGGTGGGGGTTATTGATTTGTGGATTAAAGTACCAGATTTCAGGCCATAGCCAGGGATCGCGCAGAAACAGACTGGCGATATCCCACAGTGTGTCACCTTTTTTAACCACATATCGACCGGGTACATCATCACGCAGGGCAATACGCACACTCGGTTTTTTCGGCGGCGGCGGTGTTTCAGGTTCGGCAATCGATACAGCGGTCTGACCCTCTTCCTCGTAACCGAAGTCTCCGCCTTGTTTTTCCGGACTACTGGAACAGGAATAGAGTGAACCTGCTAAAATAGCGCCCCAGAGGGGGATAACGATCAGCTGTGCCCGAATGTGCATCTCCAAACCCCGTTGTTACTTGACGAACAAAGTGTTGTCCAGACTTTCATCAGTGCCGATAGATTTACTGATATCGGACAATTAGTTCAGTAGTATCATAGTCTTACGAAAGGTATTTGTAAAACTACGCGAATAATATTTTAAAACCTATGGCAATACTAGACATTTTGCATTTTCCCGATCCCCGCTTGCGGCAGCTTTGTGAGCCGGTGCAACAGGTCGATGACGATATTCGCCGGTTGGCGGACGATATGCTGGAGACCATGTATGCGGCCCCCGGTATTGGTCTGGCGGCGATACAGGTCAACGTGCATAAACGCCTGGTTGTCATCGATATCAGCGAGGATCACTCGAATCCCCTATGTTTGGTTAATCCGGAGATCCTCGCTGAGGAGGGTGAGGAAGAGATGCAGGAAGGCTGCTTATCAGTACCGGGGTTTTTTGAAACGGTACGTCGTGCTGAAAAAGTGCGGGTTAAAGCACTGAATCGCGATGGGCAGGCACTTGAATTTGATGCCGACGGGTTACTGGCGGTTTGTATCCAGCACGAAATCGACCATTTAGATGGCAGGTTATTCGTTGATTATCTGTCTGCACTTAAACGTCAACGTATCCGTAAAAAGCTGGAAAAAGAACAACGACAGACAACGCCGTCTTCAGGCGGCCCCCAGGTTCTTTAGTTTCGAATCGAATCCAACACGGTTAAATGCCCGGCGAAGAGCCTGTTATGACTGAATCCGCTCGCATTGTTTACGCCGGTACCCCCGAATTTGCCCTGCCGCCGCTGCAGTATCTGCAGGCGGCAGGCGTTGAGATAAGTGCTGTTTACACTCAGCCGGATCGCAAGGCGGGACGGGGTCAAATACTAACGGCCAGCCCGGTCAAACATTGGGCACTGGACCAGGGTTTACGGGTTGAACAACCGGAATCCCTGCGAGACCCGGCAGCGAAAAAACAGTTGGCTGCCTACCATCCTGACCTGATGGTGGTGACAGCCTATGGGCTGCTTCTGCCTGCAGAGATACTCGCGATTCCGCGTTGTGGGTGCGTCAACCTGCATGCTTCGCTATTACCGCGCTGGCGCGGTGCTGCGCCGATTCAACGAGCCATTCTGGCCGGCGATGTGGAAACCGGAATCACCCTGATGCAAATGGATACGGGATTGGATACCGGCGCAATACTGGCGAAGGAGACGACGAAAATAGCCGCCGGTGAAACTTCGGCAGAATTGCATGAGAGACTGGCAGAATTGGCAGCCAGACTGCTGGCTGACAAGTTGCCGCAACTACTCGACGGCTCGTTACAAAGTGAGCAACAGCAACATGATTTGGCCAGTTACGCCTACAAGATAAAAAAAGAAGAAGCCTGGATAGACTGGTCGCAGACTGCAGAGCAGCTGCTCTGTAAGGTGTCAGCATTTAATCCGTGGCCAATTGCACAAACCAAATGGCAGGGACAGGTTCTGCGCATAGGGCGTGCGAAAGGTGTTGTGTCGCATCTTCCAAAGGGTGTGGTCCCAGGTGAAGTCATTGCGGCCACTGAACAAGGTATAGATGTCGCCTGTGGCCGGGGTGCACTGAGTGTAATGGAGTTGCAGTTACCGGGAGCACGCATGATAAGTTGCGCTGATTTTATTCATGCGCACAGGATTTGCGGTGACAAATTGGGTTAATGATTAGTCCTGAAAAAAATTCGTTTACTGATAACCCAAGAATACTGGCGTTAAAGGTATTACTGGCGGTGATCGAGCATCGACATAGCCTTGACCAGACACTGAAAGAAAATACCAAAACCGTTGTTGCTGAAAACAATCGATCTTTGATAAAGGCGCTGTCTTACGGTGTTTTGCGACACTATTTCCACTTGCAGGCGCTGACAAAACTTTTACTCAAACATCCCGTTAAAGCGAAAGATCAGGACTTGCTGCTGCTTATTATGATGGGATTATTTCAATTGCAGCATCACCGCGTGCCTGAATACGCCGTTGTATCGGAAACCGTTAACACCGCCGTAATGCTGGGAAAATCCTGGGCGAAAGGCTTATTGAATGCAGTCCTGCGCGGATATCAGCGTCAGCGCGAGCAGTTAGCGGGCGTAGCACTGCTGCAATCCGACTCGGCACGTTACAACGCAGCTGATTGGATTATTAAGCTGTTACGACAGGATTGGCCACAGCACTGGCAGGCACTTCTACAGGCAAACTCGCAGCAGGCGCCGATGGTGATACGCGTTAACCACGCTCAGATTGGCCGTGATGCCTATTTGGCACAGCTGGCCGAGGCGGGCCTGAGCGCTGTCGCGGTAAGTGAACAACCTATGGCGGTACGGCTTATAAATGCCTGTGATGTCAAAGAATTGCCCGGCTTTGAGCAGGGATGGTTTTCGATTCAGGACGCAGCGGCGCAGTGGGCGGCTCCCTTACTTGAAATAGAGAAGGGCCAGCGCGTACTGGATGCCTGTGCAGCGCCTGGCGGTAAAACCACGCATATGCTGGAATGCCAGCCTGAATTGGCTCAGCTGGTAGCGGTGGAAATTGATGCGGCCAGAGTCGCAAAAATAACTGATAATCTGCAACGGCTGGGCTATGCGAATGCACCCGTTGAGCTCAGTATTGCGGATGCGGTGGAGCTTGCAAGCTGGTGGGATGGGCGGCCTTTTCAAAGGATTTTGCTGGATGCACCCTGTTCCGCCAGTGGTGTTATACGGCGCCATCCGGACATTCAATTATTGAGAAGACCGACGGATATTGATGCACTTGTTGATCGGCAGGCGCGTTTGCTACGGTCGTTATGGAAAACGCTGGCCCCCGGTGGAATCATGATTTATTGCACCTGCTCTGTGTTTAAAGCCGAGAATGAGCAACAGATTCTGGCGTTTTTAACCGAAACAATCGATGCAGAGGCGTCCGGCGTAACCATTCCGCAGTCGGTTGAATGCAAGGTCGGTACGCAGATTTTAACCGGTAGTCTGGAAAGAGACGGTTTCTATTACGCGAAACTGGTTAAACGTGGATAGGCAATAATATCCGGCAAATTTTTAAACAAACATCGTCCGGGTTAGATAAGGCCGGTATAATCGGTAGCCTTGCGACGCAGTAATCAAATTAGTAAACCGACGTGGCAGAGCTTCTATGAAAATTATTATCCTTGGGGCAGGTGCGGTCGGCACTTCGATTGCCAATATACTGGCCGGTGAAAACAACGATATCAGCGTGATTGATACCGACGTTTATCGCTTGCGTGATTTACAGGATCGTCTCGATATCAAAACGGTTCACGGTGTGGGTTCGCATCCCGGTACCTTGCGCGCCGCCGGCGCTGAAGACGCTGATATGCTGATCGCAGTAACTTCCAGCGACGAAACCAATATGGTTGCCTGTCAGGTTGCCTACACACTATTTCGTATCCCCACCAAGATTGCACGCATACGTTCTTCCGAATATCAGACCGAGCCGCAATTATTTGATCGGTTAGCAACACCTATCGATGTTTTAATCAGCCCTGAACAAATTCTGACCGATCATATCGAGCGATTGATTGAATTTCAGGGTGCTTTGCAGGTGCTTGATTTTGCCGGTGGCAAGGTGCAACTGGTGGGCGTGAAAACTTATCCGGGCGCGCCGTTGGTCGGGCAAATGTTACGGACGCTCAAAAAACACATGCCGGGTATACGCACTAAAGTTGTTGCCATTTACCGGAAAGGCAAGGCGATTGTGCCGACCGGTGATACGGTTATTGATGTTCATGATGAAGTATTTTTCCTGGCAACCAGGAAAGACATTCGGGCAGTACTGAGTGAAATGCGCCAGCTCGATACGGCCGTGAAAAATATCATGCTGGCCGGTGGCGGAAATATTGGCGCCCGTCTGGCGAAAACGCTGGAAAACAAATACCAGGTGAAATTGATTGAGCTCAATAAAGATCGCGTGCGCGAATTATCAGAACAACTGGACAAAACAATCGTCTTGCG
The DNA here is from genome assembly GCA_016928055.1 of Gammaproteobacteria bacterium. Taxonomy (GTDB): domain Bacteria; phylum Pseudomonadota; class Gammaproteobacteria; order HTCC5015; family HTCC5015; genus JAFGLM01. Next base: position 51,260 of record JAFGLM010000033.1, on the reverse strand, counting down.
TGGTGTCGCGTCGGACGAAGAGTTACTCAACGAAGAAAATATTCATCGCATGGATATTTTTTGTGGTGTCACCGATAACGATGAAACCAATATTCTCTCGGCAATGCTGGCAAAGCGCATGGGCGCGGGTGTGGTGATGTGTATCGTTAACAGTCCGGCTTATGTTGATTTAATTCAGGATAGCGAAATTGATGTGGTTATTTCACCTCGCCAGGCAACCATTGGCACATTGCTGGCGCATGTGCGTCGTGGTGATGTGGTGGCGGTGCACTCTCTACGCCGTGGAGCGGCTGAGGCAATAGAAGCGGTTGCACATGGTGACAGCCGCACTTCAAAAGTAGTGGGCCGTCTGGTTGATGAACTGGATTTGCCGCCCGGCAGCACAATCGGCGCTGTCGTCAGAGGCGAAGAAGTATTGATCCTGCAAAAGGACGTTGTTGTTGAGCCGGGCGATCACCTGATTTTGTTTCTGACCGATAAAAAATGTATTGCTGAAGTGGAACGTCTGTTCCAGGTGGATGTTGGTTTTATCTAAGGCAATTGTGGAGCTTCTCTTTGCAATACCAAAGTATCCAAAGAATCTTCGGACTGCTACTGATTGTTTTTAGTAGCGGAATGATGCCGCCATTGATCGTTTCCTGGTTGCACAGTGACGGCGAGTTGCTGTCTTTCGCTTATGCCACTCTCATTACGATATCAATCGGATTGTTGTTGTGGTTGCCGGTGCGCAAGAAGACGGAAGAGTTACGATTGCGAGATGGCTTTATCGTGGTGGTATTGTTCTGGACTTTGTTGGGTTTGTTTGGTGCTATGCCGTTTTTTTTGTCTCCGGCAGTTTCACTGTCGTTTACTGATGCAGCATTCGAAAGTTTTTCAGGGCTGACCACCACCGGTGCGAATGTCATCGTTGGCCTGGATAGTTTGCCGGAATCATTATTGTTTTACCGACAATGGCTGCAATGGGTTGGCGGCATGGGTATTATTGTTCTGGCGGTTGCGATTTTGCCTATGTTGGGAGTTGGTGGCATGCAACTGTATCGAGCCGAAACCCCCGGGCCTGTAAAAGACAGTAAACTGACGCCACGAATTGCCGAAACTGCCAAGGCGCTTTGGTATATTTATCTGGGATTAACAATTGCCTGTATGTTGGCTTATTGGCTGGCGGGCATGAGTTTTTTTGATGCGATATGTCATGCTTTTTCAACCGTATCAATTGGAGGATTTTCAACCCATGATGCCAGCATCGGGTATTTTAACAGCCATGCAATCGAAATGGTTTGTGTGGTTTTTATGTTGCTATCCGGTATGAACTTTGGGCTCCATTTTCTGGCAGCGCGTAAGTTGAGTTTAAAGCCCTTTTTGCAGGATGCTGAGATTAAGGCTTATTTAATAATACTCATCTTAACCACCATTATTGCTGTTTCCTATCTGTTCATTGCGCGTGTTGACAAAGATTTTAGTACGGCTTTCTGGAATGGTATTTTTCAGGCAATATCCATCGGTACCACCACTGGATTTACTACTGCCAACTATTATGAGTGGCCGGGATTTTTGCCGGTTATTCTGATTTTTGTCAGTATTATTGGTGGTTGTTCCGGTTCAACAGGCGGCGGTATTAAAGTCGTCAGATTCTTATTGTTATTAAAACAGGGTATACGTGAATTAAAACGCCTGGTTCATCCACGCGCGCAACTCAATATCAAGATGGGCCACATGCATCTGGATGAACGTATTATCGAAGCGGTGTGGGGATTTTTTGCTGCTTATGTAGCTGTTTTTTGTGGCATGCTTTTATTGCTTATGTTGGCTGGTATGGATCAGATCACGGCGTTTTCGGCGGTGGCTGCCTGTTTGAACAATTTAGGGCCAGGTCTGGGGGAAGTTGGAAAAAACTATGCGGGGCTGAACGATTTCGCTAAATGGTTGTTATGTGCCGGAATGCTACTGGGACGCCTGGAAATTTTTACCTTGCTGGTACTATTTACCCCTGATTTTTGGCGGGATTAGACCAGGCCGCCGGCCCAGACTATTTTGCCCGCGATATCGAGCGAATCTTTTTGGTCGTGTGCGATATGTTGATCACGATAGGCTGGATTATCATTGACGATGACCAGACCATTATCCGCCGTGTGCTGAATTCTTTTTGCGATCAGCAATCGGGTGTCTATACGTAATAAGTAAATCGCATCGCCGTTAAATTTTGTCTGAGTGACATCGACTATCATCAAATCGCCGTTATCGATAGTGGGTGCCATGGCATCGCCGTGCGCCCTTATCAGTCGCAAGTGCTCGATATTCAGTCCGGCGTTTACCAACCACAACTGATTAAATAAAAATTTACCCAGATCGCTGGTTGATAAATTGACGGTATTGATGCCGTCATCAATGTATTCTTCGATCTGTACAAAATTGGGTTGATCGTTGTACCCAGCGCCGGGGTCATTGATTTCCGGAATGATTCCGGTAGGGCCCTCACCCAGAACCAACCAGTCCAGGCGTACACTGCCGCAGCGGGCTATTGCAGCCAGTGGCTCGACAGTGGGATGGCTATCGCCGGATATATAGCGGTAAAGCTGTGATTCCGATATGCCGATGGCTTTGGCGAGGTTTTTTTTGCCGCCGACCAAATCAGCAATTTTTGCGATACGAATGCCAAGGCCCGGTATGATTGGAATAGCGATATTGCTGGTATCAGGTTGCATGTTCACTCTATTTTCTCTGTAAGAAAAAAATCTCAGCGGTCTCGATTAGCGGGTCGTGTCCTGACTGTATACTGGTTCGGCGACATCATTAGTTATGCTGAAAATAGTGTCAGCAAGCATAGCATCGGGGGGTTGGCGTTCAATGTATAGATTACAACAGTGCCCGGATAGTGGAGGGTTTGTAGTACAAAATCAGATAAAAATGCGCTATGAGGGCATTTTTGAGCAAAAAAAACCCCGGCGGTGATTTCCCGCCGGGGTTCTCAAATAACCATCCTGGCTATTTTAGGTGACGTTGAGCATCCTTTTGCTTCCTGCTAAGTCGATCCCTGACTTAACCCCGCATCCTGCGAGGGTCCATTTCCTTCCTTGCGAAAATCCTTTTTCCTGATCCAGTATCCTTTTTGGACGACTGAAGAATCTCATAGGGGGATGTCGAAGGATATTGTGCATTGGCTGAATAGCTTGTAGGAAAAATCTTACAAATTTTGCATGGGCCTGTAGGATTCCAATATGCGGGTCACAAAGTGACTCAATCGGAGGTATCCTTGAAAAAATCGATGGTAACTTGCCTTTTCCGGACAAATCCCGGTAAATAGCGCGCAGTTTCACTTTTCGAAATCGACGCCGGGGATCACAAACAGAGTATGGAACCAAAGTTATGATTGGCTTAATTCAGCGAGTGAGCTCAGCGCGGGTTGAAGTCAATAATATTTGTATCGCACAGATCGACGCCGGTTTGCTGGTTCTGATTGCAGTCGAAAATAGCGATACCGAGCTTGACGCGGAGCGCCTCGCAGAGAGGATTTGCGGTTACCGGGTATTCGGCGACACCGCCGACAAAATGAATCTGAGCGTGGCCGATATTCATGGCGGGGTGTTGTTGGTACCGCAATTTACACTGGCCGCCGATACGGACAAGGGTATGCGACCCAGTTTTCACCCGGCGGCGGATCCGCAAACCGGGCAACGACTTTTCAGCCTGTTGGTAGATTATGTAGCGGCTCAGGGTTTGAAACCGCAAACAGGCGAATTTGGCGCTGATATGCAAGTTGCTCTTATCAATGATGGCCCGGTAACTTTCTGGTTGCAGACAAAACGTTCATCATGAATTTACGGGCTTCACAAAACTGACAATTGCAGATTGCTAATGTATCCTTAGCGCAAATATTCGGAGTCATTTTTATGTCGGCGCGAGTCGCAAGCGTTAATCGCGATACCAAAGAAACGCAAATCAGCATCAAACTCAATCTTGATGGTAGCGGTCAGTGCAAGCTTGATATCGGGTTGCCTTTTTTTGAGCATATGCTGGAACAGGTAGCACGTCACGGAATGCTGGATCTCGACATTACCGCCAGGGGTGATTTGCAGATCGATGCGCATCACACTGTGGAGGATGTAGGGATTACACTAGGACAGGCATTCAATCAGGCATTGGCTGAAAAGATCGGTATACGTCGCTACGCGCAGGCTTATGTGCCACTGGACGAAGCCTTATCCCGTGTGGTGCTGGATTGTTCGGGTCGTCCCGGTCTTGGTTGGCGTGTCAATTTTCCACGTTCGCGCGTAGGTGAATTTGATGTGGACTTATTGATGGAGTTTTTTCAGGGTTTTGTCAACCATGCCTGCGTCACCTTGCATGTTGATAATATCGAAGGGAAAAATGCCCACCATATTGCTGAAACCGTGTTTAAGGCGTTTGGGCGTGCGGTGCGTGCCGCTGTCGAAATCGATCCAAAAATGGCAGGTATTTTGCCTAGCACCAAAGGAGCTTTGTAGGTAACAGGTTCAGCAATCATGACTGTTAACAGGTTGACTTGCATCCTCAAATTCTAAATCACCGGTAAATATTTCTATTCGATGAAAACCATTGCAGTGGTCGATTATGGCATGGGTAATCTGCGTTCGGTTGCCAAGGCGGTTGAGCGTGTCGTCGACAAGCAAATGCATGTCGTCCTGACAGACGATGTCAAAGTCATTGCAGCTGCTGATCGTGTTATTGTGCCGGGTCAGGGCGCCGCCCGGGGGTGCATGCATGCCTTACGCGAACATAATCTCATTGAAGCGCTGTTAAAGGCGGCTACAGAAAAGCCTTTTCTCGGTATTTGTATGGGGTTGCAGGTATTGATGACGCACAGCGAAGAAAACAAGGGCACTGGCTGTCTGGATGTATTTGATGGTGAGGTTCACTTCTTTGGCAATCATGCCGAACTGCAAAGTAGTCAGTACAAACTCCCGCATATGGGCTGGAATCGAGTTAAGCAGCAACGCCGGCATCCCTTGTGGCGCGGAATTTCTGATGGCGCGCGTTTTTATTTTGTACATAGCTATTATGTTAAGCCACAGGATGCCGATGTAATCGTTGGCACGACTGATTATGGAATTGAGTTTACCTGTGCTATTGCGCGTGGGAATGTATTCGCTGTACAGTTTCACCCGGAGAAAAGCGCGGATGAAGGTTTGAAATTACTTAACAACTTTGTGCATTGGAATGGACAGAGCTGAATTCCCTGACAGTTATTTCAGTATTTAAAAACCCTAAGGTGTTATTGTGTTAATTATTCCGGCGATTGATTTGAAAGAAGGAAAATGTGTTCGCTTGCGCCAGGGAAGAATGGAAGAACATACCGTTTTTTCCGATAACCCGTTGGACATGGTGAAGCGCTGGGTTGATGCCGGTGCTGAGCGGTTGCACGTGATTGATCTGGACGGGGCTATGGCAGGCAAACCGCGTAACTCGGATGTCATACACAGTATTGCGGAATCGTATCCACAGTTGTCAATACAGGTGGGTGGTGGTATTCGTGATGAAGACACGGTACAGGAGTATCTGGATGCCGGCGTCAGTTACGTTATCATTGGCACCAAAGCTGTCAGCGAACCACATTTTGTAAATGACCTGTGTTTGTCTTTTCCGGGTCATATTATCGTTGGTCTTGATGCAAAAGACGGCAAAGTTGCTATTGATGGCTGGAGCAAGCTTTCCAATCACGATGTTATCGATTTAGCGCAACATTTTGAGCGCGATGGGGTAGACGCGATTGTATACACAGACATAGCACGTGATGGCATGATGACAGGCGTTAATATCCCTTCTACCGTCAAACTCGCTCAGTCCGTTCGTGTCCCGGTTATTGCCTCCGGCGGTGTCAACCATATGGATGATTTGGTTGCACTGTCCAAGGTGGAACAGGAAGGTGTTATGGGTGTTATCGTCGGTCGTGCCTTGTATGAAGGCGAAATCGATCTGGCCGAAGCATTTAAGCGTTTCGGTAACAAATAATTTTTAAGAGAGCCGCAAGGCAAGTATTATTCCTATTGTATTTCTTCTCCAGAGTCGCGCGTGTCACTCGCTAAACGCATTATTCCCTGTCTTGACGTTGACAATGGCCGCGTTGTCAAAGGCGTTAACTTTGTTGATATCCGGGACGCGGGTGATCCTGTTGAGGTCGCTCGTCGCTATGATCGCGAAGGTGCAGATGAAGTGACTTTTCTGGATATCACGGCCAGTTCTGACAATCGCGAAACTATGGTACATGTCGTTGAGCAGGTCGCGGAGCAGGTATTTATTCCGTTGACGGTTGGTGGCGGGATACGCAGTTTCGCCGATGTCCGCCGTATGCTGAATGCCGGTGCTGATAAAGTGGGTGTGAATACTGCGGCGATCAGCAATCCGGATCTGATCAAGCAGGCAACCGACCTGGTGGGCGCGCAATGCATAGTGGTGGCGATTGATGCCAAACAGATTCCTGGCAGCAATCCGGCGCGTTGGGAGGTTTATACACATGGTGGACGTATCGCGACAGGCATTGACGCGGTGGAATGGGCGTTGAAGATGGAGGCGTATGGCGCCGGTGAAATTTTGTTGACCAGTATGGATCGCGATGGCACTAAACTCGGTTTTGATCTTAACTTAACCCGAACCATCAGTGAGGCGGTAAAGTTACCGGTCATTGCTTCCGGTGGGGTCGGTACACTGGATCATCTGGTTGCGGGGGTTGTCGAAGGCAAAGCCGACGCGGTGTTGGCGGCCAGTATTTTTCACTTTGCCGAGTATTCCATTGAAGAAGCCAAGCGCCATATGCAGGCGGCCGGTGTCGAAGTCCGGCTGTGATAGAATCGCGTACTCACTAGTGGAGACAGCGCATGGCCGAAGCAACTGATCCCCAAAACATCCTGTCCCGCATCGCAAAAGTTCTTGATGAGCGCAAGCGTGCTGATCCAGCCGGCTCCTATACAGCAAGTTTATTTGCCAGGGGTCAGGATGCCATTTTAAAAAAGGTCGGCGAAGAAGCGGTTGAAACCATTCTGGCTGCCAAATCCGGCGAACGGGATCAGGTGATTTATGAAACGGCTGATTTATGGTTCCACTTAATGGTTATGCTATCGCAGCTTGATATTGCCCCGGCAGCGATACTGGAAGAATTACAACGTCGTTTTGGTACTTCCGGTATTATCGAAAAAAATTCCCGAAAAACGGATTAAGCCATTTTAAAAACAGGAGACCGGTTATGCTTAGCGGTATTAGTGTTTTCCAATTGTTAATCATATTGTTGATTGTCGTCTTGTTGTTCGGCACCAAGAAACTTCGAAATATCGGTGCAGATTTAGGCGGTGCAATTCGAAATTTTCGCAAGGCCAGCCAGGAAGATGACGACTCCAACGATGACGAGCAGACTAAAACAATAGAAGGTCAGTCGCGTAAAGAAGATGATTAATACGATCTTCGGTGACAATCATTAGATGTTTGATATCGGCTTTTGGGAGTTGTGTCTGATTGCGTTGGTCGCGCTGGTAGTCATTGGTCCGGAGCGATTACCAAAGGTTGCCTATGTGGCGGGGAAATGGTTCGGTAAATTGCAGAGGTTTATTCGCAATGCGCGTTTTGAGTTGGAAAGGGAATTACACAATTACGAAATTCAACAGACATTCAAAGAACAAAAAGACGAACTTGAAAATGTCGCCGAAACGGTTAAATCCGCCGCAGAACAAATAAAAAAAGAATTTGATGAAAATATTCCTGGTCCAATAGAAGCCGCACCCAAAAAATCCGCGTCGAAAGACAAGCAAAATGAAAAATAGTCAACCCATTGACGCCGCGGACGGTGGATTTGTTTCGCATCTGATTGAATTGCGCAATCGTCTTTTATACATTGCCGCCGGAATCATACCGGTTCTATTATTATTACTGCCGTTTGCTAATAAGTTATATAGCCTGCTGGCGCTTCCGTTAACACAGCAGCTGCCGGAAGGTGCCACCATGATTGCGGTGGATATCGTCACTCCATTTTTAATTCCATTTAAGTTTGTTGCGCTGCTGGCTATATTTATTACGGTGCCTTTTACGCTTTATCATATATGGGCCTTTGTGGCACCGGGATTGTATCAGCGCGAGAAAAAAATGGTTGCGCCATTGATGGTATCCAGCACCGTGCTGTTTTATCTTGGCGTAACGTTTGCCTATCTGGTTGTATTCCCGTTGGTATTTGCATTTATTATCAGTACAGCTCCGGCAGGCATAACTGTAATGCCCGATATCGCGCGTTACCTGGATTTCGCAATGGCGTTATTTCTGGCATTTGGGGTGGCTTTTGAAATACCGGTGGCCATTGTATTGCTGGTGGCAATAGGCGTGACGACGCCGGCGGCTCTGGCCGGCAAGCGACCCTATATTATCGTCGCGGCATTTATTATTGGTATGCTGTTAACGCCACCTGATGTCGTGTCGCAGATATTGCTGGCAGTGCCGATGTGGATTTTGTACGAGTCCGGTATTATTGCATCGCGGTTCATGCTGCGCAGGCGCGGCAACGACGTCAATACCGAGTCCGCCAGTTAAAATACCTATTCAATTTAATCCCTGGTAATAGTAAAACTAGCCGCGAATTCCGGAGAAGGATTGTATATATGTCAAAGTATAAATTAGTGCTCATTCGTCATGGTGAAAGCCAGTGGAACAAGGAAAACCGTTTCACAGGATGGCACGATGTCGATCTTAGTGAAAAAGGCTTGGCGGAAGCGAAGGCCGCCGGGCAAAGATTAAAACAGGAAGGCTATGTCTTTGATGTGGCTTTTACTTCAGTATTAAAACGCGCGATACACACCCTGTGGAATGTGCTGGATGAAATGGATCAAGTGTATATTCCGGTATTCCGCAGCTGGCGCCTAAATGAGCGTCATTACGGTGGATTACAGGGTTTAAACAAAGCGGAAACAGCCGCCAAACATGGCGAAGAGCAGGTGCTGATCTGGCGCCGTAGTTTTGATACTCCGCCTCCTTTGCTGGATTTGAACGACGAACGGTTTCCCGGTTTTGATCCGCGCTATGCGATGCTCGATAAGCTGGTACTGCCGCGCGCTGAAAGCTTGAAAGATACCATTGAACGCGCCTTGCCTTATTGGCACGATGCCATTGTCCCGGCGATTCGTAGTGGACAACGTGTTTTAGTTGCTGCACACGGCAACAGTTTACGAGCTCTGGTTAAGTATCTTGATGATATGAGTGACGAAGCGATTCTGAAACTGAATATCCCAACGGGGTTGCCGTTGGTTTACGAGTTGGATGAAAACCTGCGTCCTGTCAGTAAAAAATATCTGGGTGATCCTGAAGAGGTGGCCAAATTGATGGCTGCAGTGGCGAATCAGGGTAAGGCCAAGTAAACAGCGCTAATTGCCATTATGTGAACTGATTAACAGTCCGAAGCAGCACCTTTTAGGATTATGTTCCTCAGTGATTACCGAGATGTTTCGTTCGGTAGAAGTGATAGAAAACACGTGAGCAGTGATGGTGCATTAGTTGTTTGGCTTAGTTACCCCCCCCCTTGTCGAAATTTATTTTTGACGCCGGCCCCACCAAAACAAAGTGGGGCCTTTTTTTGGAATTACTAATTAATGCACCGGTTTGTTTGGGTTGTCATCTTTCGCAGCTGTGGTATCGGATCCCGTCTTCACTTTTTTCAGCGCCAAATGCAGGCGTTGAAAAACATCTGGGATACTCTGCCCAAATTCAGGAAAGTCTGTGGTCTTCAACAATTCTCTAATGGTTTGATCTGAATTGAGCGACGATTGATCGGTTAACGCAGTACGAAGTTGATTAAACTGGGTGTTGAATTTTTCGAATGTCGTTTGCAGTATTTTGACACTCTCACGGATATCTTCTATCGGCGCCAGTAACTTACTGTCGTCGCTATCCAGTTTACCCGTTTTGCTGGCAAGATTGCTTTGCTGCCACAGAATTTGTTTTCTGGCTAATTCGCATTTATTGCTCATAGCGTAAGCCATTTGCAGGATTTCAACATTATCAAATGGCTTTTTTAAAATAAGTAAACGGTCGTTGTGTCCAAGGCGCTGCGAGATTTCTGCCCAGGAATGATCAGAGTAAGCTGAACAAATAACAATTTGAAGTTGCGGGTCAACTTCCCAGATATGCTCAATTGTTTCAATCCCATTCCAGCCTGGTGGCATACGCATATCGATAAAGGCGAGGGAGTATGGACGGCCCTCATTCAATGCGTTTTGAACACAACTTAGACCTTCCTCTCCCTGGAAAGCTGAATCAATGTCAAAATCCTGGAGTGGTGATACTTCGATGGTTTTTCCGAACAAATCCGCCTCGATTTCATTTAATTGTTTGAGCTCTAAATCGGGAGTCAGGATTTTTCGGAAATCCTCATGAATCGCCCTGTTATCGTCAACCACCAACAGGCGATAATGTCCAGGTTCAATATGAGTACTCATGCGGCAGCCTCTCCTTCTGTCGAGTGATCTGTTTTAATTGGCAAGACCAAAGTGAAAGTTGTACCCAGTCCATATCCTTCACTTGTAAATGATAGCTTGCCACCCATAGCTTGTGCTGTATTGGCACTGGTATGCAAACCAAAGCCATGGCCGCTTGCTTTGGTGGTAAACCCGAATTGAAAAATTTTGCTTTTATTTTCTGTGGTGATACCACAACCATTGTCGACTACCGAGACTGAAACGGTTCCATCGTCCTGATTGAGGGTTGAAATTACTTTTATGTAAGGTTTGGCGGTCTGTCCTTCCAGAGCTTGCTTGGCATTACAAATAAGGTTGTTCAGAATTTGAATCAAATTATGTTTATCAACATACAAGGGTGGTATTTCAGCTAAATTTTTATAAATCGAAATACCATAACTGTGGCTCTGTAAATTATTTATTTTCAAGGCGTCATCGATAAGATCATCCAGGCGCACGTATTCTTTTATGGAGCTTGGTACGGCATAGTTCTGCTGCCGCTGAATAATATTTTTTACGTGAGCAACATTTTTTAGTAGTGATTTAAGTTCATTGTTAAGCATTTTTTGTTCTTCACGTAATTGCTGTCCCAGTTGTTCAGTATAGTTGATAACGTTAAGCCCGTTCTTTTCTGTTGTAAGAAATTCCTCAAGATTGGCCTGGTTATCACGCAGCAAGCCGGCCAATTTGCTAACCCGTTTGATACTGGTCTTTTCGCTGTATTCACTCATCAAATTTGATGAAACGGTGATGCTATTAAGTACGTTACCGACATCATGCAATACGCCGGCGGCAATTTCTGCCATACCGGCACGCCTTGAGGCTTTTATAAGTTGCGCGTTCAAAGCAGCTCTTTCTTCAGCGGCATGCGCGCGCTCAAATACCCGTCCAAGCAACATGCCCAATTGTGCAACGATATCCAGCAAAATCTCATCGGGCGCCAGATTCAGACCGGAAAAGAACTCAAGTACTGCTGCGACGCTATCACCCATCATAACCGGGAAAGCAAATGCACTTTGGATGCCGATTTTACGACCCAGCGCAAATCGTTTTGCATCACTACGAATAGCATTAGCCCAAAGTGCCTCGCGGTCGCGTAATACAATGCCAGGCAGGCCTTGTCCGGGCTTAAAGCGTGCCGCTTCCGAAACAACAATAAATTCATCAAAATTACCGCTTTCAGTAATGTACCAAATGCGAGAGGAAATCAGCTCGGTTTGGTTGTCACTGGTCTTGGCGAAATATGCGTGTGCCAATGGCCAATTGGCACTCTGGCATATTTGTTCCAGCGTATGGCGTACCGCTTGATGAGGGTCACTGGTGCTATTAGCGGCTTCGGCAATCTCATTGATCAGCTTCATACGCCGCAACTGCTGCTCATAACGCTCCAGGCGCAGAGCCAGATCCAGGTTTAGCTGTTTAAGCTCAGTGAGTTCCGAATTATTTTTGCTCATTTTCCTGATAATCGGTCCAATACGCCAACGGACACCCAGGGGGGTATCAACTGATTATCGGCGGATATAGGGGAATATTTACTCAGTCTAGATTAGGACGCGAGCGCAGAAGGGATTTTGAAACAACACTTGAAATGGTGGGCCCGGTAGGACTTGAACCTACGACCAATGGATTATGAGTCCACGGCTCTAACCAGCTGAGCTACAGGCCCGAACACAGGGATGTGTGAGATAGTCTTGCCGGACGAATCCGGCATATTACCGGCTTTGGTCCTTTCTATCTGCAAGTTATTAGCGTAAGGAATAAAGTTTCATCACACTAATAAAGCTATCACTCCTAACTCCGAAATACGCCCGCTTTTCCAGGCGGGTCGTAAGGATACCGAACTATTCCTGATCAAGAAAGCTGCGAAGGCGATCAGAGCGCGATGGATGCCGTAGTTTGCGCAAGGCCTTGGCTTCGATTTGGCGAATGCGTTCGCGGGTGACGTCGAACTGCTTGCCGACTTCTTCCAGCGTGTGGTCGGTATTCATATTAATGCCAAACCGCATACGGAGTACCTTGGCTTCTCTCGGCGTCAGGCCGGCCAGTACTTCGCGAGTGACTTCTGACAACCCCTCATTTAGGGCGGTTTCGATGGGAGATAATACATTACCGTCTTCGATAAAATCGCCCAGGTGCGAATCTTCATCATCTCCGATGGGTGTTTCCATGGAGATCGGTTCTTTGGCGATTTTAAGCACTTTGCGGATCTTGTCTTCGGGCATTTCCATGCGTTCGGCCAGCTCTTCAGGCGTTGCGTCCCGACCCATTTCCTGCAGCACCTGGCGCGAAATACGATTAAGCTTATTAATCGTTTCAATCATGTGCACCGGAATACGGATGGTACGCGCCTGATCAGCAATCGAACGCGTAATCGCCTGGCGAATCCACCATGTCGCATAGGTTGAGAATTTGTATCCACGGCGGTATTCAAATTTATCAACCGCTTTCATTAAGCCGATATTGCCTTCCTGGATCAGATCGAGAAACTGGAGGCCGCGATTGGTGTATTTTTTGGCGATAGAAATAACCAGACGCAGGTTGGCTTCAACCATTTCTTTCTTCGCACGACGGGCTTTCGCCTCACCGATGGACATCTGGCGATTGATTTCTTTGATTTCGCTGATCTTTAAACCGGATTCCTGTTCGATGACGACGAGCTGGTTTTGCTGGCTTTCAATGGTTTCCGCGTGTTCCTGAAGTTTGTTTTTATTCAACTTACCGGATTTCAGTAATTCCTTGATCCAGGTAGGGTCGGCTTCTCTGCTGGGGAAACTATCGATAAAATCACGTCTTGGCATACCGCATTCACGGACACAAATCGCCATAATCTGTCGTTCGGCACGGCGAATTCGCCCAACCATCTGACGCAAGCTTTGTGATAAGCCGTCGATGTAGGCGGGTGCATAACGGAACTCCAGAAAAGTTTCTGACATTTGCTCGCGTACTTTATTATTGTTCGAAAACAAAGCCCCCCGTTTACGGGTGGATTTGGTGAACAAGTTCTTCAGCCGCTTCATAATCGCGTCAACTTCTTCCGGATCGGGACCGGTATCAACAACAACTTCCTCTTCTTCGTCGTCGGCGTCAGCCTCAGCTTCCTCACCGCTGTCATTGGCTGCCTCGGCAGTGGATGCCGCGGAGGCCGGTGTTACCGGAGTCTGGATCTCGTCAGCGTCGGTCAAGGCAAAGCCTGAGATTAAATCGCTGAGTCGGGCTTCGCCTTCAAGATAGCGATCATAGGTCTCCAGCACTCGGGCAACAGAATTGGGGTAGGTTGAAAGGGCGGTCAGTACCTGGTGCAGACCGTCTTCAATACGTTTGGCAATCTCAATTTCGCCTTCACGGGTCAGCAGCTCGACGGTGCCCATCTCACGCATATACATGCGTACCGGATCCGTTGTGCGGCCAAATTCGCTATCCACCATCGCCAGGGCGGCCGCTGCCTCTTCGGCTGCGTCATCGTCAGTGGCGGCATCGTCAGTTAGTAGCAGGGAGTCAGCGTCGGGCGCGGTTTCAAGGACCTTGATACCAAGATCATTAATCATGCTGATGATGTCTTCAACCTGATCGGTATTAACTAATTCATCCGGGAGGTGGTCGTTCACTTCGGAGTAAGTCAAAAACCCCTGTTCTTTGCCCTTGGCGATAAGTTGTTTAATTTGCGATTGTTGACTATGGTTAACTGCTGCTTCGTTCATACTACTCTGAAAGTTAGGGTGGCGGACAAAATCGAAAGAGTATAGCACCAAATCAGAAAATTGCTGGAGAAACGCAATATATTTGTCCGGTTACCATACGGCGCATCATCCCTTACTGGGACTCCACTCTATTTAGTATGTTTCGCCGAATAATCAAGCTACAACAACAAATTATTTACGTTTTACTTCACATTCCCCTTAAAAATGTTGTGAAGATTGGCTATTTGGGGCGCCTTGTTTTAGGCATGTTGGGAGCTGATGTTGAATGCCTGGTGAAATTGACATATTTTTAAGCTGGATTCCCTTTTAGCTGGAAGCATTCTTAGTACCAAAAAAGCTGACCTCAAGCGATAAATGCCATTACGAAAGGGGTTATATAAATCAGGCCGGTCGCTGAGTACTTTTAGGTGATTCCACGGAAAAACCGCTTTAACACTGCGTTTATTACGGAGTATGCGCGGGGCTTTTTTGTCTCCATAATGCATCCATGCCGTACTGGGTCTGTGGTTTCGGGTAACGCATTAGAAAGGTGATTTCTGATTGCGTTTATCGGTTGAGGCGATAAATCTGCAAGGTGATTCTTGCCAGAGTTCTGTGGTACTCTCCGCGGTTCGCGAGTGGCGGACCGCGCAGATCGGACCAGCCAGCTATCAGTTTTTCAGAGACGATCGCTCGTCGCCAACATACTGGCCGTTTCAATTCGATCGGTCTGATTGGCAAGAAACCCGTAGAAACGAACCAAGCGTATTTAAGCTGCTGCGCAACAGGCAGGCTCGGGTTATCGAGCAATGCGCTGCAGCGAAACACTTACTGAGTAATATCAACAAAGGAGAATGCAATGCCTATCAAAGTCGCAATTAATGGTTACGGGCGTATTGGCCGTAACATCTTGCGCTCAATCTATGAGTCTGGTCGTAATAAAGAAATCCAGGTTGTGGCAATTAACGATCTCGGCCCGGCTGAAACCAATGCTCACCTGACGAAATATGACAGCGTCCACGGTAAATTCAACGCGGATGTTAAAGTTGATGGCGATACCATGGTTGTTAATGGTGACAAGATCAAGGTATTTGCAGAACGTGATCCCAGCAAATTGCCATGGAAATCTCTTGGTGTAGATGTTGTTCATGAATGCACCGGGATTTTCAACAGTAAAGAAAAAGCCAGCGCGCATATTACCGCTGGTGCCAAGAAAGTTATTATTTCTGCGCCGGGTGGCAATGATGTTGATGCAACCATTGTTTACGGTGTAAACCACGGTGTTCTGAAAGCGTCCGACACTGTTATTTCCAATGCTTCATGCACAACCAACTGTCTGGCGCCTGTTGTTAAACCTCTGAATGATGCCATTGGTATCGAAAGCGGTTTGATGACCACCATTCACGCTTACACTAACGATCAGGTGTTGACTGACGTATTCCATAAAGATCTGCGTCGCGCTCGTTCCGCCACCATGTCCATGATTCCGACCAGTACCGGCGCGGCCAAAGCGGTTGGCCTGGTACTACCTGAGTTGAAGGGCAAGCTGGACGGTTTTGCTATGCGTGTGCCGACCATCAATGTATCTGTTGTTGACTTGACGTTTATTGCCAAGCGCGAAACCACCAAGGAAGAAATCGACAGTATCCTGAAGAAAGCCTCTGAAGGTCCGTTGAAAGGTGTGCTGGGTTATGTTGACGAACCGTTGGTATCGATTGATTTTAACCATACCACCGTTTCGACTTCTTACGATTCAACCCAGACTCGTGTAATCGATGGCAAGCTGGTCAAGATTCTTGCCTGGTACGATAATGAGTGGGGTTTTTCCAACCGTATGTTGGATACCACTGTTGCACTGGTTAACGCCAAGTAAAAAAAGCGTAAGTGTTTGATCAGGGCTCTGGTGGCATTCTGCTGCCAGAGCCTTTTTGGCGTCTGCACACTGTATTTTAATAATTTTTAATTCCCACACACTATCGAGGAGCAAATAAAGCCATGGCGATAATCAAAATGACTGATTTGGACCTCGCCGGCAAACGAGTTTTCATCCGGCAGGATCTGAATGTACCGATCAAAAACGGCGCTGTCGCAAGTGATCAGCGTATTCTGGCAAGCATACCAGCACTGAAATTCTTATTGGAGGCCGGTGCCAAAGTTCTGGTTACGTCCCACCTTGGTCGTCCGACCGAAGGTGTATACGACCCCAGTTTTTCTATGCAGCCGATTGCGGACTATCTGAATAAAGCTCTGGATCAGGAAGTCCGTTTTGCGAAAGACTGGATTGATGGTGTTGATTTGCAGGAAGGGGTATTAACAGTTGCAGAAAACGTCCGCTTTCTTGCCGGTGAGAAAAAGAATGACGAAGCGCTGTCGAAAAAAATGGCAGCATTGTGTGATGTGTATGTAATGGATGCCTTTGGTTCTGCTCATCGGGCTCACTGTTCAACGCATGGCGCGGGTCAATTTGCACCGATTGCCTGTGCCGGCCCGTTGCTGGCACGCGAGTTGGAAGCATTGGACAAGGCGCTGGCGAATCCAGCGCGTCCAATGGTGGCAATCGTGGGTGGTTCCAAAGTTTCTACCAAGCTCACTGTGTTGGAGAGTCTGAGTAAAGTGGTTGACCAGTTGATTGTTGGTGGGGGTATTGCCAATACCTTTATCGCAGCTCAGGGCCACAATGTTGGCAAGTCACTTTATGAAGCTGATTTACTCGATACTGCTAAAGCACTCAGTAAAGCCGCCAGCGCGCGTAATGCCTCAATTCCAGTACCAAGCGATGTTGTATGCGGTAAGGAATTTTCCGAATCTTCCCCGGCTGAATTAAAACCTGTCGATAAGGTAGCGGATGACGATATGATTTTCGATATTGGTCCCGATACCGCTGCAGAATTGGCCGGCATGCTGAAAAAGGCCGGTACAATTATCTGGAATGGTCCGGTTGGCGTATTTGAATTTGCGCAGTTTGGCAAAGGTACCGAAGTCTTGGCAAAAGCGATTGCTGAATCGAATGGTTTCTCAATTGCAGGTGGAGGCGATACACTAGCCGCAATTGATAAATATGGCATCGCCGATCAGCTTGGTTACATATCAACGGGTGGAGGCGCATTCCTGGAATTCCTGGAAGGTAAAAAACTCCCCGCAGTTGATATGTTGGAGAAACGTGCTGCCAAATAAAATTTGTGGTTAATAACCCTTAAGACGACCGCAACCCTTAAGAGGTTTACATGCTTAGACGTACAAAGATCGTAGCGACCTTGGGGCCGGCCTCAAGTAGCGCAGAAGTATTACGCGAGATGATTATCGCCGGAATGGATGTTGTGCGCCTGAACTTTTCCCACGGCACGGCGGAAGACCATATTCGTCGTGCCGGATTAGTTCGTCAATGCGCTGCTGAGGCAGGAAGACCGGTTGGCATACTGGTTGATTTGCAGGGCCCTAAGATTCGTATTACCAAATTTGCCAACGGTGCGATTTTTCTTAAAGAAGGTGATACTTTTACCCTGGATGCGTTACTGGGCGATATGGAGGGCTCGCAAGAATCAGTTGGCATCACTTACAAGGAGCTGGTAAGCGATGTTAAACAGGGAGACTACCTGTTACTCGATGACGGTCGTTTGGAATTGCGAGTTACTGAAATCTCAGGTTCAAAAATAGTCACCAGCGTTGTTCTCGGCGGGGAACTTTCCAATAATAAAGGGATTAATTTACGCGGCGGTGGTTTGTCAGCGCCGACTATCACCGAAAAAGACATTCAGGATATTTTGATCGCTGCGCAGATCGATGCTGATTATCTGGCCATATCGTTTCCGCGCAGTGCTGAGGACGTTATTCGGGCACGCCAATTATTGCGTGATGCGGGCGGTCACGGGCATATCGTAGCCAAGATTGAACGCTTCGAAGCACTGGATGTTATCGAACAAATTATCGATGCCTCCGACGGTATAATGATCGCGCGCGGTGATCTCGGTGTTGAGATTGGTGATGCGGAGTTACCGGCGGTACAAAAACGTTTAATCAAAATGGCGCAGGAACGCAATTGTGTTGTGATTACCGCAACACAGATGATGGAAAGCATGATCCAGAATCCGATTCCAACGCGCGCAGAAGTATTTGATGTGGCTAATGCTGTGCTCGATGGAACCGATGCGGTTATGTTGTCAGCTGAAACAGCCGCCGGCAAACATCCGATAAAGGTGATAAAGGCAATGGCGCGTATTACATCGCGTGCCGAAAAAGAACCTGAAATGACCACTTCAACACATCGCATAAATACCAAGTTTGAACGCATTGATGAAGCTATTGCGATGTCAACCATGTATTGCGCCAATCACTTAAAAGTTAAAGCGATTGCAGCACTCACCGAATCCGGTCGAACGGTCCTGGTAATGTCGCGCATCC
The DNA here is from genome assembly GCA_016928055.1 of Gammaproteobacteria bacterium. Classification (GTDB taxonomy): domain Bacteria; phylum Pseudomonadota; class Gammaproteobacteria; order HTCC5015; family HTCC5015; genus JAFGLM01. The sequence goes on along the minus strand of JAFGLM010000033.1, from coordinate 32,728 downwards.
ACTCATCTATTCCTATCTATGCATTAACCCAACATGATTACACTATTGGCCGGACTTGTTTGTTTCGCGGTGTGATCCCAATGAGGATCGATCAGAAAATGACCGACCACATTAGTGCCAATATGTGGATTGTAAATAAGCTGAGAGAGCTTGATGTAGTGGAAAGTGGGGATCGCGTCATTATCACCAAGGGCGACCTGCTCGGTGCAATGGGTGGAACCAATGCTATGAAGGTTGTCGAGGTTGGCAACATGCCGATACCCAGTACTTCCTCTGAACTGGATGCCTGATACTTCGCGCTTTAAATTTTCTTTATTAGCTCTATCAATGGTTCAACATCTACCGGAAATGAATCAGTGAAGCGGGTTTTTACTATTGGCACACCGGTTAATTTCTCTAATTCGGCAGAATTATCCATATTATTTCTAATTACAGCACTTGCAACCGTATTCAAGACGACCGCTCTGCATTCAAGGTCTTTGCGCATGATGGCTTCCAGAGTAAGCAAAACATGATTGATGCAACCCAGGTGGTCTGCGGCAACCAGCAGTATCGGTAGTCCCAGGGCTTGCGCCAAATCGGAGTTCAAACCATCTTCTGCAATAGGCGAATAAAAACCACCAGCGCCTTCAACAATGCAAATACTGTCCGGATTTAATTGGTATCGAACCGCGGATTCGAGCTGCGAGATAGAGAGGTGTTTATTTTCCAACCGAGCTGCGCGTGATGGTGCTAATGCTGCTGAGAAACGAAATGGAGTAATGATATCCAGGGCGGTTGTATGATCAACTGCATTTTGGTACGTCAGTCCATCAGCTGGAAGTAAATTAACTTTTACACGAGTGCAACCCGATTCAACCGGCTTGCGTGGTTGTACGTCGATACCGGAACGGTAGAGGTGACAAACCAGGGAAGCACCGATAACTGTTTTGCCCACGCCGGTATCCGTGCCGGTAATGAACAGACCTTGTATTGGATTCTTGCTTGCAGGCGTATTCACCACCAAGGCAAACTCAGGGCTGCGTCAGTCTCTGCAGGGCTTCCTGATATTTGCTTCCGGTATTGCGAATAATCTCTTCCGGTAGTTGCGGGCCGGGCGGGGTTTTATCCCAATCCAGAGTTTCGAGGTAATCACGCACAAACTGTTTGTCAAAACTGGGTGGGCTGATACCGGGCCGATATTGATCGGCCGGCCAGAAGCGTGAAGAGTCAGGCGTAAGGACTTCATCAATCAAAACCAGACGATTGTTTGCATCCAGACCAAATTCGAACTTGGTGTCGGCGATTATAATCCCGCGTTGGCGCGCGTAACTTGCCGCTTCGGTATACAGCGCAAGACTGACTTGTTTGACATGATCGGCCAAATCCCGGCCAACTAGATCGACCGTTCGAGCAAAACTGATATTTTCGTCATGATCGCCTGCGGCTGCTTTTGTGGCGGGTGTAAACAGTGCTTCAGGGAGTTGCTGTGCTTGCTGTAAACCTTGCGGTAAAACAATCCCACAGACCGCGCCGGTTTTTAAATAATCTTTCCAGCCTGAGCCGATCAAATATCCTCTGACCACCGCCTCAATGGGCAGGGGTTTTAATTTGTGTACCAGCATCGCGCGTCCGTCAAGCTCCTCAATTTCACTGTCAGTAAGATAATCTGATAGCGGCCTGCTGCTCAGGTGGTTGGGTATAACATGTTGAAGATAACTAAACCAGAAACGGGAAACTTCGGTGAGCACGCGTCCCTTGCCGGGAATCGCTTGCGGTAGCACGACATCAAAAGCTGACAACCTATCGGTAGCGACGATCAGCAAATAATCGTCGTCAGCTTCATATATATCCCTGACTTTGCCGCGGCCCAGCAGCGGCAGGCTTTTAAGATTCGATTCAAAAATGGCTCTATTCATTGGAAAGTTGTGAGTTGTATTCAGGAATTAACAGGCCGCAAACTGTAGCATAAAGCCCCCGGAATTGGATGCCCTAAGTTGATTTTTAGCGTTCCTGCCAGGGCTCAGAGGTGTCGATTGGCTTTTGGGTGCTACCGTAAATGGGGTCATATCGGCGCAAAGAAGCGATAAAACCGGGGTACTTGCATTGGTTGACTATAAATGGGACGCTATATGCTGTCAGTAGCGAATCCGTTCATTTTTTATATTCGGAATTTTATTATCGTGATTTCAAATCAATGTCGAGATTTATTTCTGAGTCGATTTGTCGGAGTTCTTCTGTTACTGGCGGCCTTAATGGTTCACGCCGGCGAAGAGTCCTTTCCAAAACCAAAAGAAATCGAAGCCGATATCACTTTCTGGAAAAAAGTTTATACGGAGATCAGCACATCACAAGGCTATATCCATGATGATAAAAATCTAAATGTGATTTACGAAATCGTTGAACTCGGTGATGAGATTGATCGTCGTGACCGCAATCGTCTGGTTGATGCCAGAAAAAAACATTATCGAAATATTTTATTGCAGCTTGCACGTAACTCGCGCCAGGATCTGGATGAAGAGGCTGCGCGCGTATTGGCGTTATGGCCCGAAAAACCCAGCTCGAAAGAATTTCGTGCTTCGGCAAAAAGACTGCGTTTTCAACTTGGACAATCCGATAAATTTAAAGCCGGCTTGACTCGCTCGGGCCGTTGGATACCGCACATTCGCCGAACGATGCATCGTGAAGGATTGCCATTGGAGCTGGCTGCCCTGCCGCATGTTGAGTCATCTTTTAATCCTTCTGCCTATTCATTTATTGGCGCAGCGGGTATGTGGCAATTTACCCGTTCAACCGGAAGGCGTTTTATGCGCGTCGATCATGTTGTTGATGAACGGCTGGATCCATTTATTTCAAGTGAAGCGGCCGCCAAATTACTAAAACATAATTACTCAATTACCGGTACCTGGCCGCTGGCGATTACAGCCTACAATCACGGTGCTTCCGGTATGCGACGGGCAATTGCACAGACGGGTGGTACTGATATTGTTAAAGTTCTGCGAGAGTATCGGAGCCGCACTTTCCAGTTTGCGTCACGAAATTTTTATGTTGCATTTCTTGCCGCAGTTGAAGTGCATAAAGATGCGGAGTTGTATTTTGGTGCCCTTGAGCGGGATAGTCCTGATTACTCGCAAACCGTTGAAGTGCCGACCTATATTCAGGCCGGGGTGTTGGCAAAAAACCTGGGTGTGGAACTGGATGTGCTCAAAAAAATGAACCCGGCACTGCGGCCGATCGTTTGGTCAGGTGAAAAGCATATCCCGAAGGGTTTTGCTTTGCGTGTTCCGAAAATATCCGCCAGCGAAGCCGCCAGTCGTATTGCTGAAATCGACGCAAAATACAAATCGAATGTTCAGTTACCCGATTTAACCTATCGCGTTCGACGCGGCGATTCGTTATCTGAAATTGCCGATCGCTTTGGCGTGGGTCTTTCGGAATTGAAACGCATAAATAATTTACCTAACAGCCATTTTATTCGCGCCGGGCAGACACTGCGTTTACCCAAATCCAGACGGATAACCGTGGCAACGCGTGAACTGGTGGATGGAACTTATCGCGTGCAAAGCGGGGATACCTTATCAGTAATAGCCGATGCCTTCGGCGTCCCCGAGCAGCAGTTATTGCAACAGAATAATTTGCGCTCCCGACATACTATTTATGTTGGTCAGGTGCTTAATGTTACATCCATGCCTGAGCAGGTAACCGAAACCGGATTGACGTTGGCGGAAGCCATACCGTCAGATCAGTCTGATAAGACTGAGATAACACCGGAACCCACTGAGACGGCTGTTGCGGTTGTAGAGTCAATACCCGAAGAGATTATTGCAGAAGTGATTGAAGCAACAGAACCGACCGATGCTGAAGGCGCTGAACCGGTTCAACCGGCCGGTCAGCATCCAGCCTTGTCGGCTGACCCGGCGAATTATCTCGTACTCGAGGATGACAGAATCACAATACAGGCCGCGGAGACTTTGGGACATTACGCGGAGTGGCTGGAATTGCGAGCAAACGATCTACGCCAGCTTAACCGGATCAGGTATGGTCATGAGCTGATTATCGGCAGTACGTTCAAACTTGATTTTACCAATATAGACAAGGCGACTTTCGAAGAACGACGGGTAGCTTATCACCGCAATTTACAAGAAGCTTATTTTAATCAATACCGTATAACCGGTGTCGAAGAGCGAAAGATAAAACGTGGCGACTCCATCTGGGAGTTAACGCATATTAAGTACAAAGTACCGCTATGGTTATTTCTTCAATATAACCCCGATATTGATTTAAACAGGATTAAACCTGGAACCGTTGTACTGTTTCCGCGTATCGAACAGAAATCATTGCAGGGTTAAGAGCTAAATTCCCAGATTACTTAAGGTTACCATGATGTCGTTGATTATGGACGTCAGGCGCGGATAGGAGGCTTCAAAATCGGTGATGGTTTCAGACAGCGAGTCGTTTAATTCTTCGCTTACATTTTCTTCATCCAGCCCGTTTTCAATATTTTTTATCAGCGTTTCAAGTTTTTGCTTTTTATCTGCTGCCAGATTTTCAACCTGATCAATTTCCTGTTGCAGCTGCTCAACCAGATTCAGAACTTGGTCTTTTGGCATATCGTTTATTCCTGCTTGGTTACGAAAAGTACAATAGTAAAGGAGAGTTTATTTTCCCAATAAATCTTCCAGTTCATCTTCAGTATCGCGATTGTCTTCAGCAGCAGGCTGAGGCGCTGGCGCAACAACCGGTTCATATTCCTCTGCCGGTTCCGGCGCAACAATAACGGGTGCTGCGGTTTCAATCAGTTTGGGTGATTCTAACGGCGCAGGTTTTAGCTCAATCGTCTGGTTGAGTTTGGGTTCTTCAATGACCAGCGATTTGCCCGAAGGAAAATGCACCTGTACCTGAGTCACTACTGACTGTGGTCCCAAACCGAATGTCAGTATATGGGTCTGATCAGAAGACAAACCGGCGCTGGCAAATTGTTGCATTGCGATGTGTTCAGCGCTGGTAGTATCGACGCTAACACGAGTACCCAATGCTCGGGGTAAGTCACCCAGATCAATTTTTAGATAACCTCGGTTACCGCCGTTATTAATAAACGCCTGTGCGGCGCTGCCGACATTAACCCAGATCAAATCCGGATAGCCATCGTTATTAAAATCAGCAATCAGTGGTGCCACGCCGAAATTTCTATTAGAAACCTGTGCCGGCGAAACGACATTCGCAAAAGTGGCGTTGTCTTTTTGCACCAATAAACGACCTGGGCTGCGCGCAATCCAGTGGAGTGGAAAGCGAATTGAATTTTGGTTAACGGCCAGATCCAGGCGGCCGTCAAGGTTAAAGTCTGCAAATACAGCGCCGTTGGCGAGTTCATAATCCGCCAGCATGGCCTGATCGGAAACATCGGCAAATTCAAAATTACCGTTGTTTTTAAGCAACATCCAGTCGGTATTGATTTCACCGCTTTGAATACTGTGCAAAATAATGGTGGGAATGGTGGAGCCGGTGCTGGTAAGCAGTAGATCTATTTTGCCATCATTATCGTAATCACCCGCTCCGATGCCGCTGGCCAGATTCATGCCTTTGCTTGTTGCAATGGCTTGTTCTTTGAAACGACCGCCACCCTGATTGGCAAATATAGCAGCCGGGCGGCCTTGATAAGCAACGACCAGATCAGGCAGGGCATCATCGTCCAAACTTACAAACATTGCGGTGTAGGCGTTATGCCTTAATGGCAGTCCTGCTGCCTCGGTGATATCGGTAAAGGTATTATCGCCATTGTTGACCAGTAATTTACTGGTGGCGGGCAGTTGTGGCGGATTAAAAAAGACCCAACCCATACGATCGATCGAATTAAAGCAGGACACAAACAGATCAACATAGCCATCCAGATTGATATCGCCGAGTGCAATTGAAACCGGTACCTCTCCAGCTGAAAATTCAATGGCCAGTTTTGTCTTAAAGAAAAAGCCGCCCTGATTAAAATAAAGATACAAACCGCTTTCACGTGCAATAAATAAATCGATATAGCCATCCTGATTGGCATCCATAGATGCAGCACCATAAGTGCTGTCACCAACATCCTTGCCCAGACTGCTTTCGGCGCTGATATCAACGAATTGTCCTTCCTGATAGCGGAATAAACCGTCGCGTTGCAAAAAACCTCCGCCCAGAAAGATCTCGGGTCGCGCATCATTGTCGATGTCAATTACGGCCGATCCTGAAAACGGTAAGGCGTTGCCGGATTTGTAATCATGACTAAATTCAATCGGTACGGTCGAAAAAGTCGGTACTTGGGTTATATCGATTTCATTATCGTATGGCACATGCTGTATTCGATAGACAGAATAGACGATAACAATAATCAGCAGAGGGAATATGAGGTAACGTTTTTTCATAATTTAATCAATCGCGAAAGTTGACATATTGTAGTGGTAAATCGAGATTGGTGTCTTTCAATAATGCAATAACTGATTGCAGATCATCGCGCTTTTTGCCGGTCACGCGCAACTTTTCTCCCTGGATAGAAGCCTGCACCTTAAGTTTGCTGTCCTTGATCAGCTTTTGAATTTTTTTGCATAACATCGCGTCCAGTCCGTGACGTAGCGTAATCAACTGGCGGGCCTCATGCAGAGCAATTTCCGGTTTGCTCTCTTCAATGCAGGCGATATCAATACCTCTTTTACTGAGCTTGAGACACAGGATATCAAGCATTTGCTTAAGCTGAAAATCAGACGGCGCGCGCATTGTAATTTTGTTTTCAATGCCCTCAAAGCTGGCATTAGTGCCCTTGAAGTCGTAACGGGTTGTAATTTCCTTGTTAGCCTGATCAACCGCGTTGGTAATCTCGTGCATATCCAGTTCAGAAACGACGTCGAATGACGGCATGATTTGACCCTACCTTCTTCTATCGAGTATGTGATAACGCGCGACGAGGCTGCCTTGTGTACGCCGCGCAGAACAGATAGTAGCAGATTCAGCGCTATGTCCAAGCTCATTAAGCGCCTTAGCGGGTTGATCCAGCTTTGATGCCTACACCAAACCGCCTAACCATGCCGCCCCTGTTTACATCTTCGACCGTCTCGGCGAGAATTGCCGCCCGAACCTGCAAATTTGATCTGAGGATGGTGAATGAACTTACAATTTATCTTCGCGACCATGGCGATTGTATGCGTCAGCACACAGGTCGCAATGGCCGGCGATAGCGCGACCGGAGAACGGGCCTATTTAGCAAAGGCTTGTATAGGATGTCACGGTCCGGCAGGCAAAAGTGCCAACCCGGATATTTACCCGAATATTGCCGGTAAAGAAGCCGCTTACCTCGTCGAGCAAATGAAAGCATTTCGCGCCGGAACGCGGGCTAATCCGCTTATGACACCTATGGCTGCCGGTTTAACGGACGACGATATCGCTAACCTTGCAGTGTATTTATCCGCGCAAAAATGAAGGATGCGCCTAATCGTTACTACAAAACCATGACTGAACCTATCATTGCCGCTTCAATTTTATCTGCTGATTTCGCCCGCCTGGGAGAGGACGTTGATTCTGTGCTTAAGGCCGGTTCTGACTGGGTGCATTTTGATGTGATGGATAATCATTTTGTACCGAACCTGACCTTTGGGCCGATGGTTTGCGCGGCCTTGCGGGCTTATGGTGTCAGCGCGACCATTGATGTGCACCTGATGATTGATCCTGTGGATCGAATCGTACCGGCGTTCGCCAAGGCTGGTGCCACCTATATTACCTTCCATCCGGAAGCCAGTGACGATATCCAGACCACCATCAACCTGATTCAAGGTAATGGATGCCGGGCCGGCCTGGTTTTTAACCCGGAAACACCGTTGGATTGCCTCGGAACCTATCTGGATCAGATACAAATGGTCCTGTTGATGTCAGTGCATCCGGGATTTGGTGGCCAGTCGTTTATTCCTGAGACATTGACTAAACTGCGGAAGGCCCGGGAAATGATTGATACTTCCGGCAAAGATATACGGCTGGAAATCGATGGCGGAGTAGGCGTTGAAAATATCGGCGAAATTGCTGCAGCAGGTGCCGATACGTTTGTATCCGGCTCCGTTATTTTCGGATCAAAGGACTATAGTAAGACCATAGCCAGGATGCGCGCCGAGATTGCCAAGGTGAATTGTTAGTCCAATCCGTGGTCGAAGCACTGAGGCAAAAACTCATTTCTTGATTTCCGGGAGAGTTTGGCATGAAACAATCACTCGCTCTGTTGCTTGTATTTCTCGTTTATCCATTTGCTGTAGTTGCGGAGTGTGAAGAAACTGACGAAGAAGGCAAGGTCAGTTATGTTGATTGCGAAAATGCCAAAGGGGTATGCGAAGAAACCGATGAGAACGGTAATGTTAGCTATGTTGATTGTGCAAACGCTAAAACAGATAGCGCCAAGCCCGTTGATCTTCCGCCAATTAATACAATGGAATCAGGTTCACGCCGTGTAAACAAAGAAAGTTATACAAAGCGTCCAACCACTGGCACCGCAAAAAAGAAACAGGATCAGGCGACAAAACAAAAATTACTGGAAGACGCCAAAAAGGCGCTTGAAGAGGCCAAGCAAGTGCGAGAGGGAGATAGACAGAAAACCGTTACCGGTTCAAAGCTTACCGAGCAATATTTTGAACGTGTAAAAGCAGCAGAAGAACGCGTCAGGAAGGCTGAAGAGAATTTGAACTAAGGTTTTTGCGATTTGGATTAATAGATAAGTAATATCATTTATATAAGAAACCAATCCAGTCCCCTACAATGCGGCCGCCTAGACGACCGTAAGGCCATATCGCTTCACTTATTCACAGGAGACCAGACGATGCAACACTCTTCGCATCGCTACACTATATTCATGCTGTTATTGTTAACCGGCTTGTTTTTATCGGCCGCCCATGCAGCGACAGAATTTAATTTCGGTGGTTTTATTAAAGCCAATATGATCGCCAGTGATTATCAGGATGGCGATATTGGTGCCGGCAACGCTTTACGCGATTTCTACTTACCCGGTTCAGTTCCAGTGGGTGAGGAGGGCGATGGTTATGAAGTTGATTTTCATGCCAAAGAATCGCGTTTTAATCTGGGAACCGTAACCGATCTGGCAAACGGCAAGCAGGTTAAAACCTTTTTTGAAATGGATTTTATGCTTTCAGACGCGGGTGATGAGCGGGTCAGTAATTCTTACCAGCCACGGTTGCGGCACGCCTATTTCACCTACGACAAGTTTCTGTTTGGTCAGACCTGGTCAACGTTTATGATTGTCACACTGCCGGATAGTCTGGATTTTATTGGTACTCCGAATGGTATGGTCTTTGTTCGTCAATCCCAGTTCCGTTACACGTCGGGTAACTGGCAATTTGCGCTGGAAAATCCGGATACCACAGTAACACCTTATCTGGGTGGAACACGCATCAACGCCGACTCCAGCTCTCTTCCTGATCTAGTTGCCCGTTATAACTTCGGCGGTGACTGGGGTGCGTTATCGGTGGCCGGGATTTATCGTCAATTGAGCTATGATGTAACGACGGAAAATATCGACAGCACTGAAAACGGTTATGGCATTACCTTTGGCGGCAAAATTAAAACGGGTTCCACTGATGATTTGCGTTTTGCAGTGACTGGCGGCAGCGGCCTTGGTCGTTATGCGGGACTGAACTTTGTCAACGGCGCGGTATTGGATGCAAATAGTGAACTGGAGGCGATTGATACCCTGAACGGTTATGTTGCTTATTTGCACCACTGGAATAATGAGTGGCGTTCCAGTTTTAGTATCGCTGCCTTTGAAGCCGACAATAATGCAGAGCTGACCGGTACCGATGTGAATAAGTCCGCCAGTAGCGCATCAATCAATCTGATCTATTCGCCTGATCCCAAATTGACTTTTGGCATTGAACTAATGCGCGCCAATCGCGAACTTGAAAGCGGTGTCGATGGCTCATTTAATCGCATACAATTTTCCGCCAAATACAATTTTTCGTTCAGTTCAACAACTGGTAATTAATATTAATAATTGTGAGAGTGTCTGTTTATTACAGGCACTCTTGCGTTCAAATTATTTCCCAGTATGAAAACAATAGGTCGCAACCCGTTCAAACTGATTGCATTTGATCTGGATGGCACGCTGGTGGACAGCGCTCCGGATATCGCTCAGGCGGTGAATGGCATGCTGGCGGAACTGGGATTGCCGCCACGCAGCGTTGAGCAGGTGCGTCACTATCTGGGAAATGGCGTTGACTGGCTGGCGAAGCGGGCACTGACCGGGCAGTTATGGCATGAACCCGAGCCGAAGTTGTTTCAAGAAGCTTTGTCAAAATTACTCATTCATTACGCGCAAAATAATGGTCAGCGCACGGTGATTTACCCCGGTGTGATTGAAGCACTGGAATACGCGCGTGGGCGTGGCATTGCTTTGGCGTGCATAACCAATAAAAAGGGTGAATTTACCCAACCGCTATTGGAATTCCTGGATTTACGCCACTACTTTGATTTGGTGATCTCAGGTGATGATTTCGTTGAGCGCAAACCGGACCCGGCACCATTGCTGTACGCCATGCAACAGCTTGGCGCATTGCCTGAAGAAACGCTTATGGTGGGTGATTCGGTAACCGACGTTAAGACCGGACGAGCCGCCGGTGCCGCGGTTGCGGCAGTGACTTATGGATACAATCATGGCGATAATATTGCAGATGCCAAACCGGACTGGGTGATTGATTCTCTGGCCGAGATTCGTACAATACTCCAGCCTGGCAACGGCGAATGTAAACCTGACTAGTGAATAATGATGAATTTTCCAGCCGATATTTTCAGCAACGATGGGCGATGGCATAGCGTTTAGCTTGGTGCCATTGCTTTTTATATTGCTAATCTACTCGGAAACAACGGAAAATTCACAAAATGAATAAACAACAATTCAATACCCTGGTGTCCCGGGGTTATACCCATATACCTTTAGTACGTGAAGTGGTGGCCGATCTGGAAACACCGCTCAGCGTATATTTCAAACTGGCCGACGCACCGTACTCGTATTTATTTGAATCGGTACAGGGTGGCGAAAAATGGGGTCGTTATTCGTTTATCGGTCTGCCCTGCAGCCAGGTGATCAAGATCTACGGACATACGATTCAAATTGAAAAAGACGGTGTGCCGATTCAAGAGCTGGAAGTTGAAGACCCATTAACCTGGATTCAGGCGTTCCAGGCAAAATTAAAAGTTCCGCAATTTGATGAATTGCCGCGTTTTGCCGGTGGTTTGGTGGGTTATTTTGGCCATGACACGGTTCGCTATATGGAGCCTTGCCTGGGTGAGTGTCCCAATCCGGACCGATTGGGGACGCCGGATATTTTATTAATGGTGTCGGATGAACTGGTTGTATTTGATAGTTTGCAGGGCAGTCTGCAGCTGATCGTCCATGCTGATGCCGGCAAGGAAAGCTTTGAACAGGCCGAAGCACGATTACAGACGCTGCTGGAAAAATTAGCCATACCGCTTAAGCGCAGTCAGATTGGAGGCGGCACGAAAGCGGTTGATGAAAATGATTTTGCCTTTGAAACCAGCGAGCAGGATTTCAAAAAAAATGTTGAGCGTGCACGCGAATACATTATTAATGGCGACATTATGCAAGTGGTGTTGTCGCAACGTTCGTCCGTAAAATTTGATGCACCACCGCTTAACCTCTACCGCGCATTGCGAACCATCAATCCTTCGCCTTATATGTACTATCTGAATTTTGATCAGTTTCAGGTGGTTGGTTCGTCGCCGGAAATTCTGGTGCGGCTGGAAGATGACAAGGTAACCGTCAGACCGATTGCTGGTACGCGTCGGCGGGGCCATGACGAACAGGAAGATATGGCATTGGAGAAGGAGCTATTGGCTGATCCAAAAGAAATCGCCGAACATTTAATGCTGATTGATCTTGGACGTAATGACGTTGGCCGTGTCAGTCAAACCGGTTCGGTACAGTTAACGGACAAAATGATTGTTGAGCGTTACTCGCATGTGATGCATATCGTTTCCAATGTTGAAGGCAAGTTACGTGACGGCCTGAATGCGATGGATGTATTGCGTGCTACGTTTCCCGCCGGTACTCTATCGGGTGCGCCCAAAGTAAGAGCACTGGAAATCATCGATGAACTGGAAACCGTTAAGCGCGGCGTCTACGGTGGTGCGGTGGGCTATATCAGCTGGTCCGGTAACATGGATACCGCGATTGCGATCAGAACCGCGTTAATCCAGAACAAGACCTTGTATATGCAGGCAGGAGCGGGCATTGTCTACGATTCGCAGCCCAATCTTGAATGGAAAGAGACCATTAACAAGAGCCGCGTTGTGTTTCGTGCTGCCGCCCTGGCAGCGAAAGGCTTGCATCGCGCCTGATAGGTATCAAGGCTTTATCTCCGGACCCCTCGCCTCTTTATTGAGCGTGAGGGTTGGGTGGCACATGCAATTTTTCGTTGTGTGACGTCCGTCACACTTCTATTTTTTGTTACAACTCAGCTGATTGCAGGGCACCGCCCTTTGTTTCAAAATCAGTCCCCCGCCCCGGGGGGCGCTCTAAAAGAAATTGTACAGGGGGAATAAGCTGGTGATGTCAGAACGCGCATTTAACGATGCCAAAATTCAAATCCGTAATATGCTGAAGGAAGCTCAATATCCGCAGGCACGCATTTTTGCAACCCAATTACTGAAAAATTACGGTAATGATGCAGAGCTTTTATATTTGCGTGGTACTGCCTGCGCTCATCGCGCTGCAACTCAGCAAGCCGAGAAAGACCTGCGCGCTGCAATCTCTCTGCAACCAAAATGTATCGAGTACTACTTAACGTTATGTAACCTTTTATTCAGTACCGGGAAATTTGAACTGGCGTTTGGTGAATTCGCCCGGGTGCGAAATATGGCGCCGAGGCATCCGAAAATCAAGGCTTTTGCCGTGGCGCTTAACGGACGTAATGGCAAGCTGGATAAAGCGTTATCGAAATGCGAAGCGGAATATAAAGCAACTCATTACAAGGCAATAGTTGCTGACCAGTTGGTCTCTTTGTATCTGATTAAGGCCATATTTGACTGGCATGCGCGATATCAGAAAAGATCATTATTGTTTTATGCTACGGATATCAAGCAAATTGAAAATGCTGAGTATTTTCTGGATCGGATCAGATTACTGCCTTCTATCTCAAATATGGGCAGACAGAAACGGGCTAAACTCGAAAACCTGATCGCCATGAGTCGAAGGAAAAGGTTTGATGGTTTTATTGGTGATCGTGTTATTTCAGTGCTCATAGTTGTTGTCGGTGTTCTGGTCGGAGGATTTATAGATTTGCTTTACGCATTTAGCGCTGTTGCATCATTTTTTGCTTTTATGCGGCCTAATTACATTTTTAATCGCAGCAAAATTAAACACAATAAGACGGTTAAAGGCCGGTTTGATACATTTCTCGATCTGGTGTATGGCGAGCAAATCAAATCGAGCAGTAAGATCTTTAACGGAATTGAAAACCCGGCATTTCGAATGTTCACCGCTCATGTACTTAAAAGTTTTTTAAGAAGTATACTGTTGCCGTTAGCGGTTTTCGCCGGATTCTATAAGAATTTCAGCGTTAAACATGCGGTATCGTTTGCTGTCGGCGTTTCGCTGGCTGTGGCAATATTTGCGAGATAACAATAATCCGTAATCAAGACAAAACCTCGCGAACGCGAGGTTTTGTTATTTCAATCACAATTTTTTGATATCAGTTCTTTTTAACTCGTAAGTGTGGTTGCAGCAATCATCGCCATTGATAAGCGTCTTAGTGCGGGTAAATTTAATATTTGGATTGATACCCCTGCAAAATCCTTCATCCCACGCGCAAATTGATGCGTAAGCCAGCTCCGGTTCATTAAGCTCTTTTACCGATTCAGCCAGATGGCATCGGGTAACTTTGTATTCCAGATACTCGTCGGTGTCTTTAACTTTTTCAAAGGCATATTTATCGTTGGACAGTCTTTCCCATAACTGGGACTTTACGGCGGACAAATCCCGTTTTTCTATTTCCTTGTCGGTATATTTTTTCTGAACTTTGTCGGCTGTATATTGCCTGGTGACCTTAACGACGTCATCACCACATTTATTCCTGATTTTGCTCAATAATGAAATTTTATCGTTTCTCTCCTTATTCTTCGCATCCTGTACTGCTTGCTTTATTTCTTCCTCGCAGGACGAAAGTGCAATAGCTGTATCTGCGGCAAGCGATGGTCTGAGGATTGTGGCCAGACAACCGGTGGCCAGTGATATTTTGAAGAACTCTCTTCTATGCGCTTTGTTACTCATATGGGTGGATCCTTTAGATTCTTGGGCCGGATTAACCGGCGTTGATAACGAGAATTTACTATCGGGTCACCCCCTCGCAGCGTTTGTCCCGGATTGATTAATTAAGTTCAACCGACAAAAATCATCCTTGTTTAGTATCGTCATGGTTACGAATCAATATGGCTGAGTTACTGCAATCGCTAAAGTGGGTGACCTTGTTGCGGCCGGATTCTTTTGAAGAATAAAGTGCGCGGTCTGCTTCCTCGATCAGTCTTTCGGCGATCAATGGCAGAGGGCTGTTGGGTGGATTGCTGATAATGATTGTTGCAACACCAAAGCTGGCAGTTAATGGATGCGCGGAATCGGTCTGGTTTAGAATGATCTCACGGCAACGTTCGGCTATTTGCAGCGCTCCGGGTGCATCCGTATCCGGCAATAATAAAACAAATTCCTCGCCGCCGTAGCGAGCAACGATATCGCTGCGGCGTGCAACTTTGACAATCGATCGACTGGTGATTTTTAATGCTTCATCTCCGGCGAGATGGCCAAGCTTATCGTTATACGATTTAAAATGATCGATATCGAGTAGCACGATTGATATAGGCTGCCCACTACGACTGGCCTGTGCCAACAGGATTTCAAAATGCGTCATCATGGCACGACGGTTGGCGATGCCGGTCAGACTGTCGGTGGTGGCAAGTTCAGCTAGCTGTTCGTTGACACGTTTTAATTCACTGGCTTGACTCAGGATGGTGTCTTCGTAGCGTTTTCGTTCAGTGATATCCTGAACGGCGCAAAGTATCAGAGTTCCCTCAGGCGTCTGGATCGGATTTAAGCCGATTTCAGCCGGGAAGATATCGCCGTTTTTCTTTAACGCCATCAAATCACGACGCGATCCCATCGGTCGCGGTGTAGGGGTTTTTTTATAGTGTTTCCTTTCTTCGGAGTGGCTCTTTCGTAGTTGTGTCGGTACAAGTACTTCAATGGGTTGATTAAGCAATTCATTGCTGCTATACCCGAAAACACTTTCTGCGATTCGATTGGCATAAACGATCAATCCATCGATGTTGGTTATAAGCATGGCACTGGGTGAGGCTTCAATACCAAGACGAAATCTTTCCTCTGCCGCTTTAAGATTGTCGTAAGCGGTTTGTAAGCGACTTTCATTATCCAGGCGATCGAATTCCGAACCGATCCACAATGCCATAAGCTGGATAGCATCGGTATCCGTTTCGGAAAATGCATTTTTTCTGGGTGTTGGACTGGAAAAATTAAGAGTACCAAACACCCGGCCTTTTACAATAATCGCGGTGCCGATATAAGATTCAAGTGCAAATTCCTTATATGCAGGGTGAGTGCGCATACTTGAGTTTTTGACATGATTAATTGCCAGCGGCGTGTGGGATTTGATGGTTTGTGAGCAGTAAGTGTTGCCCAGGGTAAAGGTTTCACCTGATTTCAGATCGACGTCGTCCGGAGCACTGACATGCAATAACGTATACTGATCGCCCTCGATTTTGGCCACCAGACCGATTTCCATATCAAATACGCGCCGTCCGATCGTTAAGATCTTCAGTATCTGGTGTTCAAATCCCAGGTGATGCTCAGTACTGATCTGGTAAAGGGCTCGAATGATTTTGGCACTGTCGCGCAATATCTGTGTATCCTGTAGTCTGGCTAGTGAATACCCGTATAGGTACCATACGATGGCCGGCATTTTTTCGCAACTGAAACCAGCTGTCGCTCCGGTCATAACGGCTAAGACAGTAAAAGCTGATGTAGTTTGCGAGTGGGCGTTGAACAGACCGGATTCAGCAAATACTGAACCTTTCGCGATGTCCTCTACGATTATTTAGAAATAAGTAAGCGGTTGAATCAGATCACACCTGGAATAAAACGATATTTCACCTGCTTGCAGTATTCCTGATAATATGGATCGACGCTTAGATGACGTTCTTCTGTGATTGCTCTCAGATAGTAAAACCAGGTCATAAAGACCAGCCCAATAAACAGCAAAATCGCATTTTGCCAGCCGTTATAAAAACCACTGTAAATGACGTAAGGGAACATTACGCACCACCAGGAAAAGTTTTTCGCTGCGTAAGCGGGATGCCGAATAAAGGCATAAGGCCCTTTGCGAATAATGCCACGATTAGTCAGATTGGAAAACCGCACGCCAAACCAGAGTGTTGCCGACATATACACGATAAAACTCATGACCATCATAATGGTGAAGATGCTGATAATGGTCTGGTTTGGAAATTGCAGGAAGGCTTGTTCCGATGGTGCAGTGTAATAAAGACCGAGGAACGTTTGGAAAGGTGGGTAACAACAGATACAGACTAACCAGCCGAGCACAGTGGGTTCAGCGGAAAGTGTCTGGTTATCAACCCAGCGCGAAGAAACCACATAACCACACCAGGCCAGCGCGACATCAATAGAAAAAATAATGGCGAAAGAAATATGGAACAGGTCGCCGTTAAACTTGGCGTGCGTATAGGTACCGTTGGCGATAGCGGCAGGCAGACCGCTCCCCAAATAGCCAACGTTGTTAACCAGGTGTGGAAACTGACCGGCGAAAAATACCGTCATAAGCGGAGCAAAAAATAGTTTTACCAATAAGGCGCGAGCCGCTTTCTTGTCAATTTCATCAAATTGTGGTCGCAAATTTTTAAAGCCCGGAATGAGTGATGCAAAAAACCACAGAACCCTGGCTGCCAGGGAAGAAAAATCGCGACGGTCTGAAACTGGATCGTGTTTAAGCGCCCGGGTTATCAGCACATAAGGCAGCCCACCCCAAAGATAGGCCGTGAAGGCGAGATCAATCAAGCGGAACCACGGTTGATAGTAAGGCGCATTTCTGGCAAAACCGTACTCTCCGGCAGTCTGGAAAAACAATACGGCAAGACCGAGCAAGCCAAGATAGAGAAGCCAGTTAATAATGGAATCGAACAAAAATATCTTGCGGCGCCCGTATTTCAGATCCGGGCTTGGTGTAATAAAGTTTTTTCTGTCCCGCAGCCACAGGCGTATGATTTCAGCAATGAGCATCGAGCTGCAACTGATAGCCAACGCCAGTAAAATAGCGTCATTACGCGTTTGCGCGAGCTTGATATCCCCTACCTGAATCCCATCGTTGAGTGCATTGGTAATGTTATAGGCTATAGCCAACAGCACCACGACCATGGCGCCGATAACGCCGCTGACCCATGCGTAGTCAGTAATCCAGTTGCCCGACGCGGGGGGTTCAGAGAACGGAATATTGTCTATATCGTCAAGTTGTTTGATTGAACTGTTCTGGCTCTTCAGGGTTGTACCTTTACTGCGCGACATGGATTTCTGCTCTTGCGCTGCGAAAATTGGAGATGCCGATCCTACCAATTTCGGGCAGGGTTTGTCTTGAATAAATTACCTTATTTCCAGGGTCATGCCACATTAGCCCGGTTTGTATATATACATTTAGGGCTATATTGTAGAAAATGAGTTTATGAAACTTATGTTTTTTGCGATTTTTTGGATTCTTGTTTCCGCATGTGTTAGCACTGGAACAGTAAATCGACATTCTGAAAATATTTACAAAACAGAATTGCATAAAATTAAAGCCCGTAGTGAAAAGGCGGATTTTTCGGCCTTGAGAATGAGCTATACCGATACATCAGCATACAAACTTTACAGTGACTCTGAGCCAAAGCTGGTCAACCCTGTTCTTGGCGCCTTGAGTATTAATGACTGTGATCGAGGTCTGGCGTCTGCGTCGGATTTGCTGGATTTGAATTTCGTGAGTTTGACCGGGCATTACGCTGCAATGGTATGCAATTTAAAGTTGAATATGGAAGAAACAAGCCGCTACCACCAATATATTTTAAAGGGCTTAATGGAGTCTATTGGTAACAGTGGTGACGGGCGATCTCCGGAAAGTGCGTATATTGTTATTAGCGCCTCAGAGCTGAAAACATTTATTCAACTCATTGGATTAAAAATAGAAAGCCAATCTTTGTTAAGTCAGAACGATAAAACGTTTGAAGTAATGCGTGTATCGCATCCTGATACCGGAGATGAATTTGATATGCTGTTTGATGTCAGTATCCCGGCAGCAAAGAGCTTTAAGTATTTTGAGTAAAAAAGGCCTCGTCAGTAAACTTAGCGAGGCCTTTTAATATAAAGTGAAACAGGTAAATACTTAGCTAAAAACCCAGACTAATTGAAGCGCCAAGATAATTAACATCTTCGCCTTCGATATCATAAACCTCGTACTCTACGGTAACGAACGCGATGTTTACGCCAATGCCATAAAATACATCTGTCCCGTCATTACTCACAGTACCCGTGCCGGCTCCTGCGCCTGGTACGTTGCCGACAATATTAATACTGCTTTCAGATTCCCACATGTAGGTGCCTACTTTACCCTGTAGCGATAGCAGGCCCAGTACCGAAATTTTACCAATCGCAGACAAGTAACTGCCGTCAAGACTTGATGTGGTGTTTATCGCTACATCACCAATGGGACCGCCTCCGGTATCTAGCGCCTCAAGCTGGAAATTAAGGACGTCCCCCATGTCGAGTAAACCGCCTTCGAGTGCAAAGTTGTCACTCATTTCATATCCAAGAAACACCTTTTTGGCGTTTTCTCCGTCTTCAAACGAAGAGCTGGAAGTAAAATCAGGATCGTTTTCAATTTCATCTGCAAAGTCTTTTAACGCATCGATATCTTCGATAGCGTCCAAAGAGGTTTTTCCAATTCCTGCACCGATATACAGGCCTTCTGCATAAACGCTTGTTGTGATCAGCGTTAACATGCCAGCTAAAGTCGCTTTTACCAGGATATTAATATTCATGTAAATATCTCCAATTCGTTTACTGAAAACAACGGTGGCTAACGATTCAATTTAGACGATAAACAACACCACCTTATAGCACAAATTTGGCTAATCTGTGCGCCGATATGAAATTATGTGAAGTGTTTATTGTTTGGAGAGCTGTGACTAATTATGAATTTATGATAGCGCCAGCAAGTTTAAGTGCTTCGTCTCTATTCTCGACAATGTGGTCCGAAGCAATTAATTTTAGTACGCCGATTTTTTTCAAGGTTTTGTTTACTTTTTTATTCATGCCGCAGATTACAACGGTATCCTGATTTTGCTGGCTAACCAATATGACATCCTCCAATGCAATTGCGGCGCTGCTATCAATAAAGGGTACTTCAGACAACTCGAGTATCAAGACATCCTGTTCCTTTGAAGAGAGCAGCATTCTACTGAGGTCTTTGGCTGAGCCAAAACTTAACGGGCCATCGGGATGAAACACAACAATCCTTCCATTGGCCTTTTCAAGGATGGCTGCTTCTTCAACGCTGAGATCACTGCTGTGCGCCGGGTTGGACACCAGTCGCGTGTTGCTGCTTGATGTTTCAGCCATGCGCTTGACAAACAAAAGGGAAGCAATGGTTATACCAACGGCAACTGCGGTAACAAGATCAGTCGCCACCGTCAGAAGCAAGGTAATCAGCATGATAACGATACCTGCCCGCGGTGCATGGGTTAGACGCTTGAGATAGCGCCAGTCGATAATATCAATACCCACTTTTAACAGTATGCCAGCCAATACCGCCAGCGGAATGTGTTCGGCAAGGTCGCCAAATCCCATAACGATTCCCAGTAACACAAGTGAATGGAGTGCGCCGGATAGTTGTGTGCGGCCGCCGGCGCGGACGTTAACTACAGTGCGCATCGTTGCGCCCGCACCGGGGATTCCACCGAAAATTCCAGCCACCATATTTCCCAGCCCCTGGCCGATTAATTCCCGATCGGGATGATGTTGACTACGGGTAATGCTGTCAGCGATGAGCGACGTGAGCAGGGAGTCGATGGAACCCAAAAACGCCAGCATCAGCGACAGTCGCAGCATTATTGGAAAGTTGCTTAATGAGAAACTTGGCCAGTGAAAATCTGGCAGACCGGATGGGATAGGTCCAATTACCGATGCGTCGGTAAAGTAGAAAAACCCTGCCGCCGTACCGATAATCAAAGCTAATAGCGGTGGAGGTAACAGGCGTCGGATAGCGGTTGGAGTGAAGCACATAATCGCCAATGCTAACAGACCCAATACCAGAGCATGATAATTTGGGGTGGCCAATACCTCCGGCAAATGTGTCAGTTTAACCAGCATATTGCCGACAGGCATTTCGTTTCCGACCAGTGGACCAAGCTGCAGAATAATAATGATGCAGCCTATCCCGCTCATAAATCCCGAGATCACAGAATAGGGAACCAGGTTGATATATCGTCCGAGTTTAAAGACGCCGAATAGTATCTGGAATAAACCGCCCAGCATTACCACAGTAAAAGCGATATCAAGATGACCGTTGAACTGGGTGACCAGAGCTGCCATCACCACCGTCATCGGTCCGGTTGGGCCGGACACCTGTGTCGCAGTACCGCCAAATATCGCCGCGAAGAATCCAACCAGAATAGCGCCGTAAAGTCCTGCCAGTGCTCCCAGACCGGAAGCAACACCGAACGCCAATGCCAGGGGTAAAGCGACCACGGCCGCAGTGAGTCCGCCGTAGATGTCACCACGCAGATGCTCAAACAACTTGTAATTCAACATGAAAGGGTAAACCGGGTGTGAAATATGAAGGCGCGCATCTTATTCCTGCGAAAAGACAGTTCGCAATAAGCAGATGTAATTATCCATCTACGAATAGCGGCGGCATTTGGCGCCGAGTTGTTAACTACTTCCTTTTATAGATCTTTCGATTGGCGTGGATCTGCGGGACAATACGCCCCTTTCCACTTTGCCGGGTTTAACCTAACCGCGGCATACCGACACCAACAAGAAGAACCAGTATGTTATTGATGATCGATAATTATGATTCCTTTACCTATAACCTTGTTCAGTATTTTAGCGAGTTAGGCGAAGAAGTCAGCGTAGTTCGGAACGATCAGACCACGATTGAAGAAATTAGACATATCAAACCCACGCGTATTGTCGTTTCTCCGGGTCCTTGCACGCCTAATGAAGCCGGCGTATCGATGCCTGTCATCCAGGCATTTGCCGGTGCAATACCCATTCTGGGTGTCTGTCTGGGTCATCAGGCGTTGGGACAGGTGTTCGGTGGCAAGATTATCCATGCCAAGGAAATCATGCACGGCAAAATTTCCCGGATTCATCACCAGGGCGTAGGCGTATTCCGAGGCCTGGAGAATCCTTTTACGGCCACTCGTTACCACTCTTTGGTAATCGAAAAAGAAAGTATGCCTGAATGTCTGGAGCTCACTGCCTGGACGGAAACGGAAAATGGGGATTTTGATGAAATTATGGGGGTGCGCCACAAGGAGTTTCCGTTGGAGGGTGTGCAGTTTCATCCCGAATCGATCCTGACTCAACACGGTCACCAGTTATTGAAAAATTTTCTAACTCTGTGATGTCGTCAGGTTTTTCCTGGGAGGAAAATTTAAGTGAACATACAACAAGCCATTAAAACCGTTACCGAAAGGCGTGATTTAACGTCCGAGGAAATGACTGAGGTCATGCGCCAAATTATGACCGGTGGAGCCACTCAGGCACAGATCGGTGGTTTTTTGATCGGCCTGCGTATGAAAGGTGAGACTGTAGAAGAAATTGCTGCGGCTGCCGGGGTCATGCGTGAGCTGGCGGCAAAGGTTGAAATTGAGAAAACTCATCTAGTTGATACCGTTGGAACGGGCGGCGATGCCAGCGGTACTTTTAATGTCTCGACTGCCAGCGCCATCGTTGCCGCTGCTGCCGGGGCGCGCGTCGCCAAGCACGGCAACCGATCTGTCAGCAGCCGTTCCGGTGCGGCGGATTTACTTGAAGCAGCCGGCGTAAAGATAGGCCTTTCGCCGGAACAGGTGGCGGCCTGCATTAAGCAATGCGGCCTGGGTTTTATGTTTGCACCAGCGCATCACAGCGCGATGAAACATGCGATTGGCCCTCGCAAGGAAATGGCGGTCCGCACAATTTTCAATGTTCTGGGCCCGCTTACTAATCCTGCCGGGGCGCCGAATCAGGTATTGGGAGTATTTAGTGCCGAGTTGTTGCGACCATTAGTGGAAGTATTAAAAAAACTGGGCAGCGCACACGTTATGGCAGTGCACTCAGATGACGGACTGGATGAAATCAGTATTAGCGATGAAACATCGGTGGTTGAGTTGCAAGAGGGCGTCATTAAAGATTACAAAGTCAAACCGGAAGAATTTGGCATGCGGCGTGCCACGCTGGATGAGATCAAGGTGAATGGACCGGAACAAAGTCTGGCGTTGATTAAAAAAGTATTAACTAATACTGCCGGCCCGGCTTTGGATATCGTCGCGCTCAATGCCGGCGCAACCATTTATGTCAGCGGCATAACAAAATCGTTAGCAGCCGGAGTGGAGCTGGCGCGTAAGGCTATTGCAAACGGTTCGGCCGGCGAAAAATTCGAGCAATTTATTTCCATATCCCATTCTGTATAAAACTATGGCTACTGCAAATCCAAACGAAGATATTCTGCGCATCATTTTGCGACAGAAGGTGATCGAAGTTACTGCGGCGGCAGCAAAAGAAAGCATTGTCGCGTTGAGCGAACGGGCCGCCGATGCGCCACCGCCGCGCGGTTTTGTTGATGCGCTAAGGAACAAAATTGCAGCCGGGCAACCCGCCGTTATCGCTGAAATAAAAAAGGCGTCACCCAGTAAAGGTGTTATTCGCAGGAATATTGATTCCGCTGCAATTGCCAAAAGCTATGCCAGCGCAGGCGCAGCTTGTTTGTCGGTGCTGACTGACCAAAAATTTTTTCAGGGCAGTAACAAGTATCTGCAGCAAGCTCGAGCCGCTTGTAACTTACCCGTGTTACGAAAAGATTTTGTTATCGATCAGTATCAGGTCTATGAAGCCAGAGCCATTGGAGCGGATTGTATTTTGTTGATCGTCGCTGCATTGGGTGATGCGACTCTGCTTGATTTGCTCGGCCTTGCGGCGCATCTGGATATGGATGCACTGGTTGAAGTTCACAATCAGGATGAAATGGAACGTGCCCTGGAGGTAGGTGCGAAATTTATTGGAATTAATAATCGGGATTTGCGAACTTTTCAGACCAATCTGCATACCACCCTGGAGCTGAGGCAATTGGTTGGTGACGACGTGTTGCTGGTGACTGAGAGCGGCATACATGATCGAGATGATGTGGAGAAAATGCGGGCGAATCATATTAACGCATTTTTAGTAGGCGAAGCGTTTATGTGTGTTCCTGATCCCGGTAGCAAATTGTCTGAACTCTTTTACAAATAACCATATTTATGAAAACCAGATCGTTTGGTAATACCGCCTTTAGCGTAAGCGAAATTGGATTGGGTTGCTGGCAATTTGGCGGTGATTTTGGCCCTATGGGCAGAGATACGGCATTCAGGATTATGCAATCGGCTGTTGCTGGTGGCATCAGTTTTTTTGATACTGCCGATGTTTATGGTGCCGGGCGTAGCGAAAGTATTCTAGGTGAATTCTTTGGCGGACAGAATGCCAGACCTATTATGGCAACCAAGTTTGGACGTGATGGCATCGTCTACCCGAATGGTTTTACACAGGATGATTTGCGCCGCGGTCTCGACGCATCGTTGCAGCGGCTCGGTGTCGAATCACTTGATCTGGTGCAATTGCATTGCATACCAATTGAGGAACTGCGTCGTGGGGAAGTATTTGATTGGTTGAGGCAAGCACAGGAAGAAGGTCTGATACGTTATTTTGGTGCCAGTGTGGAAACAGATGAACAAGCCGCGGTATGTCTGGAGCAACCAGATTTATCATCGCTGCAAATTATATTTAATATTTTCAGGCAAAAACCATTAAGAGAAACATTGCCGCGAGCCAAAGAGCAGGGTGTAGGCATAATAGTACGTTTGCCGTTAGCCAGTGGCTTATTAAGCGGTCGTTTTAAGGCTAATACAAAATTTACCGAGACGGATCATCGAAACTATAACCGTGATGGACAGGTATTCAATGTCGGTGAGACGTTTGCCGGACTGCCCTTGGCAAAAGGCGTTGAGCTGATCGACGAATTAAAGACCATGTTGCCGGAAGGATTTGATATGGTTGATCTGGCATTGCGCTGGATTCTCGATCATGACGCGGTATCAGTCATTATTCCCGGCGCCAGTTCACCGCAACAAGCTGCAAAAAATGCAAGCGCATCAGATTTACCTCCATTGGATGCAGCGCTCCACGCAAAGCTGGCAAGATTTTATGATGAAAAGGTTGCAGCGAATATAAGGGGTAAGTATTAAGCTAGGTTGTCTTCTTGCGACTGTTACGGTATAAAAGCCGCCCTTTAGAAGTACGGAGAGGTGTCCGAGTGGTTTAAGGAGCACCGCCCGCGATGAGTATTTTCGCGATAGATTAGGCAACACTTTCCAGTAAAGGGAGTTTTATTGGAGAGCTGAGTTAAGAATACGGAGAGGTGTCCGAGTGGTTTAAGGAGCACGCCTGGAAAGTGTGTATACGTTAATAGCGTATCGAGGGTTCGAATCCCTCTCTCTCCGCCATATAAAAAAGCCCCCATCGTGGGGCTTTTTTATATGGCGGAGAGAGAGGATTTGGTGAGAGCCCTTGTTCGACCAATTCGTCTGGAACGAATCGGCGCAAGCAGCTACGAAAGCATTTCTTAGCTGCGAGTCCGTAGGACGCGGCTCATGGATGAGTCGCGCAATCCCGAACTCTCGGACAAAGGTGTTTTGAATTCTCGAAACGTAGTATTAAAAAACCGGGCTTAAGTCCCGGTTTTTTCACACGCTAAAAAAAGCTTTTCTACCTCGTCCCGAATATGACGATGGTCTTGCCGTGAGCAGTAATCAATCCTTCTTCCTCCAGTTCCTTAAGTACGCGCCCTACCATTTCACGGGAACAGCCGACAATGCGTGCAATCTCCTGGCGGGTGATGCGTATTTGCATGCCATCCGGGTGGGTCATGGAATCGGGCTCATGTGCGAGTTCGAGCAAAGTATGGGCTACCCGACCGGTTACATCGAGGAAAGCCAGTTCGCTGACCTTGCGGCTGGTTTTGCGTAGGCGGGTTGCCATTTGCGCTGCCAGTCTAAAAATGATTGCGGCATCGTCCATTGCCAGATTGCGGAACTGATCATAGTTAATCTCAGCCATTTCGCAGCCGGTGCGTGCCACGACCCAGGCGCTGCGCGAAATATCTTCCTCGAACAAACCCATTTCGCCAAAAAAATCACCTGGATTTAAGTAGGCAAGCACAATCTCGCGACCGTCGTCATCCTCGATCAGTACGCTGACTGAGCCGTCAATGATATAGTACAGTGTGTCCGGAACGTCTCCTTCATGAATTATGGTTGCTCGCGCCGGATAGTGTTTGCGATGGCAGTGTTGCAGAAAACGCTGCAATGCAGGATCATTTTTATCTTTTATCGGAATCGCCATGTGGTGTTCTCATAAACAAATGAAGGCCCGAGATACTGGTGGCATTCTAAGTCTATTTTGTTGGATAGACAATTGATTGCTGTTTTTACCGGAATTTAAAGCAAATAGAATCCAGTTGGTTAATAGAGTCTTGCGCCAAGTTGCGCTAATCACGAAAACGAGCGATAGACTAAATTTTTGCTAGTTCGTATTTATATGCCTAAAGATTAAATCAATCAGTTAATTAGTACCATTTTGGAGAAATGATAGGAATGAAAGCTCGTATCAAATTAATCAAGGGTATGACATTTTCCGGCGAATCAGGCACCGGGCATCAAGTCATAATGGATAGCGCTGTTGATGTTGGTGGACAAGACAGTGGTCCGAGACCGATGGAAATGGTGCTGCTTGGATTGGGTGGTTGTTCAGCAATTGATGTGCTGATGATTCTACGTAAGGCCCGTCAGCAGGTGGATGATTGCGTGATTGATATAGAAGCTGAGCGGGCCAATGAGGACCCAAAAGTATTTACCAAAATACATCTGCACTATGTGCTGAAGGGGGAGAATCTTAGCGAAAAGCATATCCAGCGCGCGATTTCTCTCTCGGCGGAGAAATACTGTTCCGTGTCCAAGATGCTGGAAAAAACCGCGGTCATAACTCATGACCATGAAATTATTGGCTGACCAGTGGCCCCGAACCCATAATTATTTTCTGGGAATTCTCTGAATAGGCTCTATAATTCGCGGGTATCGGGCGGCGCAACCTGCATCGCTATGATCACCGAGGTAGTTACCAAGAATGAATGAAATGAGTTGCGATAGGCTCAAACTGCATGGTTTCAATAATCTGACCAAGAGCCTGAGTTTTAATATTTACGATATTTGTTATGCCGCTTCCAAAGCGGATCAGAATGAATACATTGAGTATATTGACGAGTGTTACAATGCCGAGCGCCTTACAGAGGTGTTGCGTGAAGTCAGTAATATTATCGGCGCCAATATACTGAATATTGCCCGGCAGGATTATGATCCTCAGGGTGCCAGCGTTACGATGCTCATTTCTGAGGAGCCGATTAAGGACCCAAAATTATTACATACTGAAAAGCCAGGGCCGTTACCGGATGCTGTGGTGGCACATCTGGATAAAAGTCATTTGACCGTACACACCTATCCTGAAGCACATCCATTTACGGGGTTTAGCACCTTCCGTGCTGATATTGATGTGTCCACCTGTGGCAAGGTTTCGCCACTTAAAGCGCTAAATTACCTGATTCATGCGTTCGACTCGGACATTGTGATTGTAGATTATAGGATTAGAGGCTTCACCCGCAGCATAGATGGCGGTAAGCACTTTATCGATCACGAAATCAATTCCATACAAAATTTTTTAGCGGATGACACAAGAAATCGGTATCAGATGATCGACGTAAATGTTTATCAGGAAAATATTTTCCACACCAAAATGATGTTGAAGGAACTGGATCTGGACAATTATCTGTTTGGTCGTGGTGAAATGGGTTATGAGCCGGAAGAGCTTGAGAGGATTTTTGCTAATCTGCGTCAGGAAATGGAGGAGATTTTTTATGGTCGCGAATATGGCCGCAAGGAAGCTATATTCGAAAACTGACAAATCGCATCAGATTTGCGATTTGTGTCATGGCGGCCTTTATCGTAACCGGTAATTCCTGTGCGCCGGCGGCTTTTGCGGCGGCAGCATGACGTGATTCATCCTCAAGCATACGGGTAACGATAGCGCGGCTACGCTGGTCCGCTCGCGGTAAACGTTGTAGATGATCTTTGAGATGAACAGAAACCTGATTTTCTGTTTCCTCAACAAAGCCCAGACTCCAGCGATCACCGGCCAGGCCGGCAACAATGCCAATCAAAAAGGAACCGGCGTACCAGGCTGGAACGAATTTAGATACCCGACTATTTAGCTCGCTGAGGCGCTGTTGACACCAGTGCAGATGATCCAGTTCCTCACCAGCTGCTCGTAACAAGGTGTTTTGCTGCTGCTCATCGCGTGCCAACACAGCCTGGCCCCTATACAGTGCCTGAGCGGCTATTTCACCGCTGTGATTAATTCGCATTAAACCCTGGCTAAGCCGAAGTTGACTCTCCGAAAGGGGATTTTCCGGCGCAGTATCGGCCGGGGTGGTTTGCCGACTTGCAGACGGGGAGGCAAGGGTGGTTCGCAAGGCGTGATCCAGCTCAGACAGAAATCGATCAAGCGGGGTCAAGAATTTGTCTCGTTCAGTCATTTACGGTCAGAAATTAAGTAGAAATCAGGGCTATTGGCGCTTGTATGCCGAGGCCGATTTCATTAATATTACCGCCCTTTCGCATGGCATGCACTTTGGGGCGTTGAGCCTTCGGTGCGGGTCATTTTGAACTCAGATAGAAACAAATGAAAACCTTTAGCGCAAAATCAGAAGAAGTCACACGGGACTGGTACATCGTAGATGCCAGTGGCAAAACACTGGGTCGTCTGGCCACAGAAGTGGCGCGCCGCCTGCGTGGCAAGCACAAACCAGAATATACTCCGCATGTGGATACCGGCGACTACATTGTTGTGGTTAATGCTGAAAAAATCCACGTGACCGGCAATAAAGCCAAAGACAAAATGTACCACCATCACACTGGCTTTATAGGTAACCTGAAGAGCATAAGCTTTGAAAAGTTACTGGCCAGGAAACCTGAAAAAATTATCGAAACAGCAGTAAAAGGCATGCTGCCGAAAAATCCGCTGGGACGTGCGATGTATCGCAAGCTTAAAGTCTATGCGGGTCCGCAGCATAATCACGCGGCGCAGCAACCAAAGCCGCTGGAAATTTAATAATTATTGGAATAACGAGATACTGATGGCAGAAACACAATATTATGGTACCGGCCGACGTAAGACCTCCAGTGCGAGAGTTTTTCTGCGCCCGGGTAGCGGCAATATCGTTGTCAATGATCAACCTCTGGATAAGTACTTCGGGCGTGAAACGGCCCGCATGGTCGTGCGTCAGCCGTTGCATGCCGCTGAATTAAACGAAAAATTTGATATTCATGCCACGGTCGCCGGCGGTGGAGCAAGCGGCCAAGCCGGAGCGATTCGTCATGGTATTACCCGCGCCTTGATTGAATACGATGAGCAATTACGCAGCTCATTACGTAAGGCCGGTTATGTTACTCGCGACGCCCGCGAGGTCGAGCGCAAGAAATTTGGATTTAAAAAGGCCCGCAAGAGCGAGCAGTATTCGAAGCGCTAACAATAAAGTTGACGCCCCTTTTGAGGGGCGTCTTCATTTTATAAGCTATTTCCCGTTCTCCTGGTTCCGCTATAATCATGCAGTCTGTCAGTTTTGATTGGGGGATCGTCTAGCGGTAGGACTGCGGACTCTGACTCCGCCAACCCAGGTTCAAATCCTGGTCCCCCAGCCACTGAATTAAATAAGAATTATACAAATTCTTATCAGTTTCGCTAAAACGAAATCATTAAGATGTGTTCTATTCAAGACAAGGATTATCCAGCCGATGCATTAGTCAGCGCCACTGTCTTTCGTTCATCGGTTTCCGTCGGCGATGCAGTAGGTGGTTGTAGTACGATGCATGCAGTCGAGCGGCCGTGGCGCACTCATATAATCTCAACGTAAACTCCAGTAAGTTATTCCTTCAGCATCAAGAAAACTTTCGCAATTTTGTCCGTGCAGCATGGCGAAGGTGGCCAGCATACCAGCCTCAGTACAGGTGGCTGCAGTTACCGTTACAGAACGCGGTGCACCTTCAACCGGCCAACCGGTTTTTGGATTCAGTATGTGACCGTAACGTTTACCGTCTTTAAGTACAAAACGTCGTACGTCGCCGCTGGTAGCGATGGCACCACGAGAAAGAGAAAGTATTTTACCGCTGTTTTGTCCAGGTGCCTGCACCGATTCGATACCGATTTGCCAAGACTCATTATTTTGACGTGGCCCGGTTACGGCCAGGTCACCTCCAAAATTGACAAGGCACGCAACTGCATAGTTTTTCATTATTAATTGCACGCAGCGATCAACAGCATATTCTTTGCCGATGCCGCCAAAATCGATTTGCATATTGGTCGGCACCCTTATTATCGGATTTCTCCATTCGAGTTTTGGCCAACCGACATTAGGCAGTAATTCCCCTATCAAATGATCATCCGGAACATGATCGCTGCCGTCGAATTGCCATGCCTTACGTAATACGCCCGAAGTAATATCAAACATACCGTCACTGAGTTGATAAAGTTTTGCAGAGAAATCGAGCAGCTGAGCCGTTTCCTTATCGACTTCAATTTGACCACCTGTACTGTTATTAATTTTGTGTACTATATTGTCGTTTCGATAGCGACTGAACTTCTCTTCTATGCGTGACGCTTCCGTCAATGCGAGATGAGTAATTTGTTTGGCTAGTTCACTATCGTCGGAATCGACCAAAAGTTCACAAGGGCTGGCCATGGCGGAGAAATGGCCAACACAGTAACCGTCGCGAACCTTTATGTCTGCTTTCTGGGGTCGTTTAGTCACATCTTCATGAAATAGCGCATTTCATTCGATATCAAGTTCTCTCAGGATGCGGTAAGCGTTTTAATGCCATCGATACCGGCCAGGATCAGGACGTCCGCCGGCCTTAATGCAAACAACCCCACTTCGACCACACCGGCGATGTTATTAATTTGGCGTTCCAGGTTAATGGGTTCGTTTATTTGCAGGTTATGCACGTCGAGAATCAGATTGCCGTTATCGGTAGTATAGCCTTCACGTAGAACCGGGTTGCCATGCAGGCGAACCAGTTGACGTGCGACGTAGCTGCGTGCCATAGGAATCACTTCTACTGGAAGAGGGAATTTGCCTAGCGCATCGACTTTTTTGGAAGCATCGGCAATACAGATAAACTTCTTGCTGGCGCTGGCAACGATTTTTTCGCGCGTCAGGGCACCTCCCCCGCCTTTGATAAGCTGCAAAAAACGGTTTGCCTCATCGGCGCCATCGACGTAAAGAGGTAAATCGCCACTCGAATTTAAGTCAGTCAATGGGATGTGGTGTTGACGAAGACGATTTTCACTGGCTGCGGAAGCAGCAACTACCGCTTTAACAGCAATGCGGTGTTCGGCCAGAAGATCGATAAAATGATTGGTCGTTGAACCAGAACCGACACCTATAATCGTACCGGGTTCGACGTATTTAATAGCGGCCTCGGCGGCGGCGCGTTTCATTTGTTCAGCATTCATTGAAAGGAGTCCATTTTGAAAATTGATAGGGAAGTATTGATGAAGGGTTAGTTTATCCTGAAAATCCTGTTATTGGGATATTTTCAAAGCCGGCAAATTGCCGCATAGCATAATCACAATGATGTATATTCTTCTGTGGAGATTAATTTGGAGCGACGATGCCGAACAAGTACCTGACCAAAATACTGAATGCGAGGGTTTATGATGTCGCTGTTGAGACACCTCTGCAGATAGCGCTGCGTTTAAGCAAACGTCTGGATCACCGGGTATTTTTAAAACGCGAAGATTTGCAGCCGGTTTTCTCTTTCAAATTGCGAGGTGCATACAACAGGATTTTTCAGCTGAGTCGCACTATGCGGCTGGAAAGCGTCATCAGCGCGTCTGCCGGTAATCATGCGCAGGGGGTGGCTTATGCGGCCCGCAAAATGGGAATTAAATCGCTCATTTTTATGCCACGAACCACGCCGCCGATCAAGATTGACGCGGTTAAGGCTTTAGGTGCAAAAACCGAATTACATGGCGATTCATATGATGAAACGTATGAATATGCGCACGAACTGGCTAATCAGGAGAACATACCCTTTATCCATCCGTATGATGATCCGGATGTTATTGCCGGACAGGGTACAATTGCCGCGGAAATATTGCGTCAATACCCGGATGATTTACACGCAGTATTTATTCCGGTCGGTGGCGGTGGATTGATTGCTGGCATGGCGGTGTATATCAAAATGCTAAAGCCGCAAATAAAAGTGATTGGAGTTGAGCCGAAAGATGCCGCCTGTTTTAAGGCAGCCATTGATTCAGGCAGGCGTATCAAGCTCCATAAGGTCGGATTATTTGCTGATGGTGTAGCGGTCAGGCAGGCGGGTAAAGAGCCGTTCAGAATTGCAAAAGACCTGATCGACGATATCATCACCGTTGATACCGATGAGATCTGTGCGGCAATAAAAGATGTATTTGAGGATACTCGTTCGATTGCGGAGCCGGCAGGTGCCTTGGCTGTGGCAGGTCTCAAGCAGTATGCACAGCAGTATTCCGGAGCCGGACGAACGTTGGTAGCGATAATCAGTGGTGCAAATATGAACTTCGATCGTTTGCGCCATGTATCAGAGCGCGCGGAATTGGGCGAGCAAAGGGAAATGTTGATGGCGGTCGAGATACCGGAAAAACCCGGCAGCTTCAGGATGTTTTGTCGTGCATTAGGAAAACTTAGCATCACAGAATTCAACTACCGATTTTCAGATATCGACAAAGCGTACATATTCGCCGGTGTCGAATTGACGCAAGGCATACATCAGCAGCAGGAAATGTTCAGTCGGCTCACTACCAGGGGATTCAAGGTTCTGGATGTGACTGATAATGAAATGGCAAAGCTGCATATTCGCTACATGGTTGGCGGGCATCCGCCACCGTTAGTGAATGAACGATTGTTGAGGCTGGAATTTCCGGAACGGCCTGGCGCATTGCTGGCATTTCTCGAGATCTTACATCCGGATTGGAATATCAGTCTGTTTCACTATCGTAATCATGGCGCTGCGTATGGGCGAGTATTAGTGGGGCTGCAAATTCCAGATCAAGCATGGGCGCGATTTAAGCGCTTTTTGCAGAAATCGGGTTATCAGTATCAGGATGAGACCGACAATCCCGCCTACGATCTGTTCCTGAGGTAAGCCGGGTTTCGCTTTATACAAGGCGCTGCAGCCATAAAAAAAGACCCGCGGAGCGGGTCTCAGGCTGCTGACAAACCCCAGTAAAAATTACTGGGGTTTATTTTTTGGGCGAACTGAGCAACGCTGTGGCAAGCCTTTTTATTGG
>JAFGLM010000032.1 GCA_016928055.1 Gammaproteobacteria bacterium | reverse complement strand
ATTGATGCAAAGAAGCTACGTTTGGGTTCCGGTTTTCTAGAAAAACTTCGGTTTGAGCAGTCACAGGTGACTTATGCAAAGCTCTCCACAGGGAGAAGGCAAGGATGACTAGACTATGGATAGTCGTAGGTAGAGCAATGCAGGAGCAATTGCCGAGGGGATGGAAATAAAACAATTCATAATTCCAATAGTATGTATTCCCTCACCCAACCCTCTCCCGGAGGGAGAGGGAATATTCTTTTGGATTTTCATAATGAGTTTATTTACATTTTGCCGATGATATTTATAAAGAATCCCTTACTGTCATAATCCAGATCAGTCAGGTCATCGGAAAAATCAGTGAAGTTGTAACCGACACCCAGTTTCATATTTTTTCCAACGTGCCGGTAACAACCCACCAGGAATCCGGTGCGACTGTCCTGCGCCTCTTCGACAACTAACTGGCGACCTTCAACCACCAGGTCCCAGCGATTCACGACATGCCAGTCGGCACGCAAAATAGTCAAGTCGGCATTGCTGCTGAAAAAATTCGGATTGCTGCGATCGAGTGCCACTTCACCAATACGTAAACCGTATTTAAAACCAACCGTCCAGCGCTGCGTGACATCGTACATTGTGTCCAGAGAATAAATATGACTGCGTTGGATATATTCTGTGCGCGTATTGATATTAACGTCCTGATCGGAGGCCGGCATGTTTTCAAAATAGGTAATCTTGGCCAGCATATTCAAACGATCGTGATTGATCGGCCGGAACGCGTAGCCCCAGACAATCTCCGTGAAATCGCCGTCATAAAACGTGCCCTGGGTATTTTCGCTGTTGGAAAGATTAAGTTTCAAAGTTGTGCGCCAGCTGGGATTCAGCTTTAGCATCATGGTGTGTTTATGCAACGTGGTGGTACGGGTAAAGCTATCCGTTATATCTTCACGCCATTCATAAGCACCGGAATAATTGAAACGCTCACTGCTATAGCCGGCTGAAAAACTGTAAGCCGTTCGTTCTGTTTCAGCACCGGTATAGTTATCCTGCAAGGTACCGAGTTCCATATTAAGACCCAACACCCATTTATCATACGGTGCGATATCAACACCATAAGCATGCGTTAAACCGGTGGGTTGATCGCCAAAGGCATAACGTTCTTCACCGTAGACACTTAAACTGTCGGAATAGCGAGTCCGAAATCCGGCGGTGGAACGGCCGTTGCGTCCTCGCAAACCGGTATCGCTGCGATCGCTGTCGACCAGATAAGCAACGTATAAATTAGTACGGTCGGTGGCCAGATAATCAAGACCTAATCTTCCACCACTGCCGCCATCTCCACCGGACGCTTCAGCATCGAGTGTAAAACGATTGCCGATACGCAATGCGCCACCCAGACCGGCGCGATTGTTTTCCAGCCGGTTACCGGTGTAATCCAATGTGTTCTGCGCAAAAGCATACGCCTTCCAACTGGCAAGACTGTCGTACATCACTTCAAGCGCCAGATCAGAACGCTCGCCCTGTGTTTGCGTTTCGGCAATCACCGGCGCGGTATCTTCACGTTCATCGATACGCAAACCGGTCGACAAACGCCAGTGGTCGGTTAAGCGGTAACGCACATCGACTTCGGCCGCTTTGGTTGTTAATCCCTGTTCGCGTTCCTGTGTATCCATCTTGCTGTACAACTGCCAACGTTCAGCTATCGGTAAATCGACTGTCGCACCCGATTGCGTGATTTCGGTATTGGTTAACTGGCCCGGCGCGCTGAAACCCGCTTCTCTGGTTTGCGTATATAAGGAAACGCGGCCGCGCGTACCGATCAAATCCTGTAACTGTGCCGCCGCTTCAACGCGATTCGCAGACGCCGACAAATCGGGATCCTGATCCAGCTCAAAATCGGTAAAACCATAACCACCATCACCGGAATAAGACCAGCCGTAACCGCTGCCGGTACTCCTGGCGGTTTCGAGTTTGATATAAGTGCCGGGTGTTTTGCTTAAGGTCAGATCAACGCCCTGCAAGGTCTGATCTTCATCAAACTGTGTTTGACTGGAAAAAGTTGTTCCCAATTTGACATGCTCACCCATCCAGCCGGCAACACGACCACCCTGCAAGGTATCGTCGATGGCATCAAAACCCGGTGAGTATTCATAACGCGCCACCAGAAAAACCGGATTACCACTGATCGAACCGTCCTGCACCAGCATGTTGTCATCGGCAACAGATGATAACGGCCGATTTAATAAAATCCGGCCCTGAATATAATCGATATCATAATCACGACCGAATACCAGCTCATCAGCCTGCAAAACAATATTACTGTCGCGATCACGCACTTCAATGCGTAAACGATCCGAACCCTGGGTAATATCCTGGTGTTGCAGATAATAAAGTGAACCGCCGGTACCCCTGAATTCATCGCGGCCTAATATGGTGCCGGGTTCGGCGACAAATAAATCCGCCTGCAATTTACTTTCACCATAATCATTGGTATTGGTACTGCGGTAAAACAGATCAGCACCATAAAGCGCGCGATCAATTTGTGCTAAATCGGTATCGACAATCTCGGTCTTAAAATTACCCCACATGGCATACGATTTATTTTTTTCAGCCTTAACATAAAACTTGCCGCTGGTCGGTGCATCTTCAACCGTGGTGCTGTCGTCACCGTAAGTGGGATAGTAATAATCGGGATCGAGACGACGCAGAATCGCTTCCGGATCTTTCTTATCCAGATTATTGAACATATCTTCCAGTGGTTCTTCTTTGGAATCGCCGCTGGCGGTGATGGTCCAGTTACCTTCAGTTTTTCCTTTGGTGTAAAAAGCCAGACGACCATCGGCCCAGAATTCACTTTCGTAATGTGTCGTATCCTGTGTCACCAATGAAGCCGGACCTTCTGTATCGTCAAGCCCTAAAGTGATATCGGCAATACCAACGGTAAACCAGTCACTTTTCTTCAATTGCAGATCTCGTAAAAACAAACTGCCATTGCCTTCCGCATCCAGAATCGCCACTTCAATCGTGTTATAGCCGTTGGGTATGATCTGTTCAGCAACAAACTCACCAGCATTGGAAACCGGCGTCGCCTGATTCATCACCCAGACATTATGACCCAGTGGTACATTTTGCCCGGTCACGGTAACGCTGCCGGCACCCGCCAGCGATATATCCTGTTTCGCCAAATGCGTTTCGCCGTAAATAACATTTTGTTCATCAACGGAATTCAGTAAACGCGTTTCATCACCGGCCACAATGGTGTTCACCACCCATAATGGTTTCGCTGCGGTTTCATCATGATTCCCAACCGCGTCATAAACTCTTAATACATAACGCAATTCCTTAACCGGACCTTCAAAAGGCTTAACTTCCGGTATCCACCACCACTCTGTATACAGGTCTTCGTTTAAGGGCAGTATCTCCAGTGGTGTCAATAGAATGGATTGATCGGCTTCGAAGATACGTACTTCGGCTCTCTTTATATACGCGTTGTAATTGCTGTAAGCCTTAAAGGCGGTTTTGTTTTCCATTTCACGTGTATCCGGGTCATCCCAGTAACTGACAACCGCCGGCACCGCCTGTACATTGAGTCTGGGCTGAACGCTTAAACCGTCTTGCCGCACCTGAATACGCGCCTGATCCAGTGCCACGTCGGTACAACGTTGTACATCGGCTGTATGCCGTTGTGTTCCGTCGACCGGTTCACCATCCACTGACACGCGAATCGGATGCAGCGCAAACGGACTGACCGCCTGCTCTTCCTGCATGGTCGGCACAATCTCAATATTTGGATCCTGTTGTAATTCGGCTATTTCATCATAACTAAACTCCACTTCCACCCGGGCATCCGCCAGATTAACGGCGTGGTCGTCCGCTTCCTGATCATCAAATAAACTGAATGATTTGCGTGCAAACGGCGAATCGTCCGTTGCCAGCAAAGGCTCAATAAAACCGCGACCCTCAGTGGTAATCTGATCCTTATCCAGACCCAGTTCGGTTTGCAGGTACTCCGCAACACGTTCGGCGCGTGCAAGCGAGACTCCAAAATGATCCTGATAAACAACAGCAGCACGACGA
This sequence comes from Gammaproteobacteria bacterium, assembly GCA_016928055.1. GTDB lineage: Bacteria > Pseudomonadota > Gammaproteobacteria > HTCC5015 > HTCC5015 > JAFGLM01. The sequence goes on along the minus strand of JAFGLM010000032.1, from coordinate 62,750 downwards.
CTTAAGCGCTCGTTAGTGGTGTGACCAACCACATTAATGCGCACATTACTTTTCTTACTCAAGGTATCAAGAATGCGTGACACACGGGTAATAAATCCGTTCGGATACGCCGGCTGCCCACCCGCAAACGGGATAATAATTTTTTCATCCCGATAGCTGACGGAAATGGTTTCCGCTTCGCCGGCATCGGGACAGGCTCTCGGTTCGCTGACTTCTTCACCACGCGGATCGTCGTGCCATATTTCAATTTCGATTCTTCTATTTTGCGCGCGACCGCTGGCGACGGTATTGGAAGCCACCGGCGCGGTTTCACCACGACCGATTGCCGTGATGGCATCGTTGCGTAGACGAAACTCATCCTGTAATACACGCGCAACGCGATTGGCCAGTGCTTTTGACAAGTTCAGATTATCACCATAGATACGCTCGGCTGCGCCGTTTAACGGCTGGTTATCGGTATGACCGATAATGCGTAAACTGACATTCGGCATGCCTTCAACCTGCGACAATGCCGAAGCCACCTGACCCAATACTGCGGGCGTAACTTCCAGCTGCGTGCCCTCATAACGCATCGGTGCAATCGCATTGATAAGTTGTACTTTCTGATATTTGCCAACTTTGCGTTTATAGATGCAACGCTTGACGACATGGCAAATTTTCAATTGGGTTAAGTCTTTTTCTTTGGCAATTTCTTCCTGAACTGTTTTCTCGGTGATTTCATCGTACCAGACTTCTACTTCGACACGTCGGTTGCGCGCGCGTCCGGTCTCAGTGGCATTGGAAGTAATCGGTTCGCGATCACCACGACCCTCGAAAGAAACCGCTTCCGGTGGCAAATCCAGACTACGCTGGAAAAATTCGGCCGCCATCTGAGCACGCGCTTCCGACAAACCGACGTTGTCTCCGTACAAGGCGCGATTCCCCGAACCGAGCGGCGTGTCGTCAGTATGCCCGATCACATGCAGACGTACATTGGCACGGTCCTGCATCTGTTGCAGAACAGTGCGTAGTTTTTCAATAAACTGTTCAGGTATCGTTGAACTGCCGGTGTCGAAACGAACCGCCGGCACCACCTCGTTTAACTTAACCGTACTGGCATCTTCCACCACGCGGGTTTCAAATACGACTTCGTCGTCTTCTGTTGGCTTAAGCAAGGTTTCATCTCTGGCCCAGAGAATAAATTTTTCATCCGGCATCAGAACTTCGCTGTTCTCTGGTACCTTGCCCTGCATGACACGATTGGCATCGGTTACCGCACCGCGTGTCTGGGTTTTTTCAAACTCATCACATTGATCTTCGGTTAACCCTTCCGCTTCACAATCTATTAGACGACATTCCTGCGCTGCTTTTTCCCGAGCATTGGCAAACGTCGATAACAGACAAATTATCGTCAGCAAAACAAAAATCCATTTTTTGCTTATGCCATTCATATCACTGCAATGCCTGCCCGCGACGCCAGAACATTTCGGTTTCAATCGTCAGGTTGTAACAACAATTCATCTTATGCCAGCGGTCTTCAATCATGCGCTTGACCGCTTTGGTCCGTTGCTCGGCCAGTTTTTCCGATTCGGCATCACCCACATAAGCAATGCGCAAGACGCTCGGTTTCTGCTGCAACTGATCAAACAATTCGTCAATCACATAACGCCAGTGCTCACGAATTTCCGCTGAACCCGGTTCAAATGCAGCATCGGCCAGATCCAGACGAACCACGCGATGCACGGTTGCACCGAAATTAAACTTAATGGCTTTACCACGTGTCAGTCGTTGCACGCGCGGATTTTCCGTCGTTACACGATAACCACTCGGTAAAGTGCGTTCATCCAGCTTAAGAATAAAATTGGAACCGCGATCCATATTCGGTACTGCAGCGCAAGTGATATGGAAGCGACCGTATTGATCGGTGGTGGTTAACAAACCTTGCGCAGTGACGACGCGACTGCCGGCAATACCCGGTTCGCCCGCATCCGGATAACCGTTCGCGTTCCTGTCATCAAAAACCTTGCCGATAATATCGGAGCAATCAAAGGTCGGATCCGGTACCACACGCACCGTGGCGCTGGCACGTTGTGATATGGATGTCGCCAAACCGGTAATAAATACCTGCGCCTGGTTGGTGTATTCACCTTCCTTGACACCGGAACCGACCACCAGTAACAGTCGCAACTTCAAAGTGCTTTGCGGATTCAGTATCAGGTTGTTCCAGGTTAAAGTACCGGCACGTAAATCTTCCTGAGCGAATGTGCTTGCATCCATTTCCGGATCACGACTGACACCATCAATATCAGCAGAGCCCTGCACATACTTGAAGCCGGGCGGGAAGAAATCACGAATTTCAACCGAGCTAAGCGGGAAATTTTGTGAGTTGGTTACCACGATGGTGTATGGAACCAACTGACCGCGAACAACATTTTTCAGCGGGGTTTGTTTGCTGATCGACACCAGTGCACCGACGTCGATATCAATCGGGATATGGTTATTAAATAATTCCGCTGCGGTCGCCTGCTGTAAGCGAACATCCAGAAAATAACGGGTGTCATTGCCGGGCAACACATACGGATCCGGTTGCATTCCCTGCTCCTGAATTTCACAGGTATTGGGTGGCGGCGAAGGTACGCGATCATCACTGCTGTCCGGGCAGGTCGCGACATTAATCGCACCCACTTCGGCCGGGATCACCGTTGATCCGGTACGCACATAAACCTGATCGTCATTCAGCAGCGAGACACTGATAATATAATCTGTTGCACTGGCCGGGCATTCGGCATTACTGAAATTCAAATCGAAACGATAAAAACCGTAACGCGATGTGATCTGACCCTGCTGGTTATCGAGATGCGCCGGGGTAACAAAACAGCCGGCCGGTAGCAATGTTCCATCAGAGGAACGCAGCTCAACGAGCGCGTCCTGCAACGGTTGACGTGTGACTGAATTATAAATAACACCGGTAGGATCAATCGGCAGGCTTTCATTATTGGCGTTACTACCGGCCCGACTGCTGATATTGGTGGTGATCATCAGGCCACTGTTACCCACCTGAGTCAGGGTATCTCCCAAACCAATATTGCTGCCGGCCGGAAATTCTTCAGGTGCTGACGGCGCACTGAAGATAATTGTGTACGCTCCGTTTAACGCGGTCGGATCAACCGGCGCCAGACCATTAAAATTGTAAAGCCCCTGATCATCTGTTGTTGCAGTTGCCAACGGTGTGTCAGCCGAGGTCGGAGCATTATTATTAATAAAGAGTCTGACCTGCCAGCCTGGCATGGCTGTTTCGGTAACAGCATCATAAACATCGTCGTGTAATAAGTTGTTCCAGACACGACCGCTGATATTGGCAACACCGGGTGCGCCACCCAGATCGACATTGGCATTATCAAACGCACAATCACTGCGGCCCGGAATCGGTGCACAACCCGTCCAGTTCAAAGCCGCTTCATTACTGATCGTATTATCAATGGCGGTAAACGGTCCACTAACCGTTGCACGGAATGTAATCAGGAACGAATCAGCCGGATCAAGTGGGCCGTAAATTAAACTGTTACCGTAATTAACCGTTAAGGTATTTCCAGTAAACTGAATATCAACCTGAGCCGGATTGGCGGTACCGTTTAACTGTGCCGAACCAGCTATATAACTTAACTCGGGCGGCATAACATCGGTCACCACCACATTGTTGGCCGGCGAAGTGCCGATATTGGTGACACGAATTAAATATTCCAGTTGACCGTTTAACTGCACCGTGCCGCCGCCGACAACAATGACTTCCTTGGTCACTTCCAGTCGCGCATCGGAACCGCCGACGATAATCACCGTCGGTTGATCACCGTTTTCATCGTTGCCGTCGTTATCGCTGGGTTCATCCGGAAATTCATTACCGGTCAGCAATGACTGGTTACTGATCACCGTGCCATTGGCAACGGCATTAATCGTAACCTGAAATTCTATGGTCGCTATTTCATCTGGTCGCAATTCACCATTCGCAGGCAACACGCTGTCACTGTTTATTTGCAACCCGCTCACTAACGGCGATACGCCGGCAACGTCGGCCTGAACGATCGTATTTAAACGCGTTGTACCGGCGACGTAACTGGTATTAACCGGAATCTGATCGGTCAGGTTTGCGCCCGTTGCTACCGCATTACCGTTATTCGTTACAGTAATCGTGTAAAGTAAAATATCACCCGGATCGGCCGTGCCACCATTAACATCGGTTACTGTTTTTTGTACATCGATAATCGAACCACTGCCGACAACATCCTGGGTCGGATCATCGGCTACCGGCGTTTCGGGATCATCACTGACTGCCGGTGTAAACGGTACCGGCGTAAACGGTGTAACAGCCTGTTCCGTACCGGTGATATACGATTGATTGGAAATAATCGTACCGTCGATTAAATCGTTATTAATTGTGACGTCGAAAGTAACCGTTGCAGCATTACTGTTATCACCGAGGTCGGGATTGGCCGTCATAAATCCCGGTATTGATACATCCGGCGAATTGATTAACATGCCGTCGGTAAACGGCGCGACACCCTGTGTAATATCCGCAACCGCAACACCGTTGACGGTGGTACTGCCGGCTACATAACTTGTATTGGCCGGTACCTGATCATTAAATAATGTATTAACAGCGTGCGTAATACCCATCGCCGGATCAAATGTACCGGTATTTTTAATGGTGATGGTGTAGCGCAAGGTATCGCCGGATACCAGCACATCCGCAGCGCCGCTTAAATCGGTTGATGTTTTTTCAACCAGAAATCCGGCCGCAATATCAACGATTTCAGTGGTCACAATATTACTGACAACGGAACCGACACCCAGATTGACGCTGGCGCGATTTTCTACATACGCTTTTGGTAATGGCGCATCGGGTCCTCGTAAATCGATTGAAAACGTTATAACCAGATTGCCACCGACCGGAATGGTCAGGTTACGCAAGTCAAGCAAGCCGGTGCCGGCCACACCACCATTCAGATCAGAAAAATCATTGACTCCGGCCGGTGCACCGTTGATTAAAATGTTACTCAAACTGCCGGCCTGAAAATAACCGCCGGCAAAATTCAGTGTATTGATTGCATCGAGATCATCCAGTACTCGCATACCGGTTAACGGTACGGCGTAACTGTTCGCTACCGTAATCGTGTAATTAAGCGTTTGTCCGGGCGCCGCGGTTGCTTCGGCAACCGACTTGACAACCGATAGTGATAATTCGCTGGTTAAGGTATGCGCATCCTGATGATCGTCTATACCAACCGTGCCATTGGTAAGTTGTTTGTCATTGACGACTGGAAAATCGCGATAGTCACGCGTCTCTACCGGCGCTGTAACACCATCTGTGTCCTGACTAAACCATTGCGTTGCACCGGCAACGTTGGTCAGGTTAATGCCAAACAGCGTATCGGAATCCAGTGTGGTGGTGTAATCAATCCGTAATATTTCACCAGCTTCGAGTCGACCATCTTCATCACCACCTGCAACCGGTGTTAAGACAACTGTTAAGTTACACGCCGGTTCCGGTAAATAATTTATGACATAATCCTGGCCGGCTACCAGTACACGATTGGGATTACCCGGACTGATAATCTGTACCAGCGGCGCCGGTGTAACCGTTGTGGGATCGGTATCGCACATGCCACCTGGATTCGGTGCCAGATTGGGCATGACATCTTCAACAGTCACATCCCAGGCGGTTGCATCGCCCTGATTTTCAACCGTGATGGTAAAAGCACCCGGTACACTCGGTCCCAGTGCCGGTGGTCCGGTTTTATTTACGATCAATCGCGGTTCAATAACATTAAACGGCCCCAGTACCGGCGCGTTAATCACTTCGACCGTAATATTGTCTTCACCATTGATATAGTTGGCAACAAGCTGATTCTGTAAAGTCGTACCGGCAATCGTGGTGGCGTCATTGGCTGCACGCGCAAAATAATTAATAACAATTTGCGGTGTAATCGCATTCGTTAATGTATCGTCTTCGGTATTGGTTTGTATGTCACCAAAATTCCAGCTGACCAAACCGCTTGCTTCATCGGCCGGTTCGTTGGCTGCGGTTAATGCGGCGGTAATTGTGGTTGTCGCAGTAACCGTGTCAGTACAATCAATCGCCGCACCGCGAATGCCGGCGATACCGTTACAACGATAGGTGACATCATAACTGCCATCATTTTCAATTATAAAATTACCGCTGCCGGTACCAAGGTCGTCATTAATAACAACCGACTGCGCATTGCCTTCCGGCAAATCTATTACTACTTCAAAGTTTTTGCGTTGGCCGATGGTCAGCTCGGTAACGGCGGGATCCAGATCATTTTTAATAACCGTTAACGGCGATACGACTTCTGTATCGGTTGCTTGTGTTTCGTAATCATTCACATCACCGGCAACTGCGGGTATATCGCCATCGCGCATGCCGTCGGCATCACCATCCAGACCAATAGTGCCGCCTGCATTTAAAGCAATAGTGTTTGCAGGTAATGAGGTAAAGCGCGCATCAATGGTATTACTTAATTCCTGTAAAGGCCGCAGATTACTATCGGCCAGAACCTGAAATGTAAACTGATAAGAAGCGCCTGCCGGCAAAGGACTGTTATAGGTAAATAAGGGTTCTGAAGGAATGCTGACATCAACACTATCGGGCGGATTGGTGCCGGCTACGCTTCCGTTCACAAAAGATAAATCCGCTTCCAGCGTATCGCGCAATTGAATGTTATAAGCCGGAGAACTGCCGGTATTATTAATCTGTACCGTAACGTTAAAAGTATCTGCACTGTCGATACTGGTATTCGGTGCAACCGGATCCATGGTTTTGGTAATGACCAGTTGCGGTTCCTGAATCGTCAGTCGCGCCTCATTCATGGTGATTTGCTGCAGGGTATTCATCACATCGCGGTATTCAACCAGCACCTGAGTTGAGCCGCCGCCATTGGCAAGCACAACAGCGTTATCATTACCAACGGTATTTTGTACGCGCGCAATAAAACGTGCCTGCACCGTGAACTGCTCAATACCGCCGGAACCGACCAGTTGCTGATTGCCGGCCGTACTTAAATCCCAAACAACTGAATCCGCGTCGCAAGTTGTTGCCGCGAAAGTACCGCCTGGTGTAAAACCCGGATCGACGGTCGGCGGATTAAATGCGGGTAAATCGATATCCAGTGCTTCAATACATTCAATACCGGCAGGCAGATTGTCCACCACTCTAAACTGGCGCAACTCGGAAAGCGGTATGGTGAATTCCAGTTCCACCATCACTTCTTCACCGATCACCACATTTTCATCCAGACACGGTGATGCGCAAACACCGGCAACCAGTCCTGCGTTGCGACGTGAGGTATCAACAATTCTTTTTGATCCGGGTGTCACAACGATATTGTCAACCCGCATGGTGGACTGAACTTGCGGGATGGTATATTCGCGCGCGCCGGTCAGTGTACCGCTGACGCCCTGATCCTGTGATTGCGCACCGGAATCGCCTGCCAGTGAATCATAACTGCCATCCGCGGTATTCGTTAACGCCTGCGTCGGTGTCACCATCGGATCAAGACGCGCGCGATAAAATAAATCAACACTGTCACCGGCATCAATCTGCAGCAATGCAGTGCTATTACTGCCATCAAAAGTCAGATCAGCAGGATTACCGTTCACCAATGTCAGATCATCAACCGTGCCTTCACCATCCAGATCCAGTGCGTCGATTAAACCATCGGCATCGTTATCGATACCATCACTTGCCAGATCAAACGGTGCCATTTGATCAGATGGATCGGTTGCATCATTAATCGTTATATCAAACGCCGGTGCGCGCGCACGACCACTGGCCGCCGCCTCATTATTGACGGTAATGCGGTAAATATAATTGTCGTCCGAATCACCATTGGCCATGGCCGGCAATTCAATAAACGGTGTGCAATTGGCGCCCGAATTAGCCGCATTGTTGGCGATGGAAATCGATTCGTTACAGACCGCTTTGTTCAGCGTGACATTCGGTTCAGTAATGTAAACACGTTCTTCACGCACGCTGGCCGGGGGATAACCGGCGCTGTTTTCATCAAAGGTGATGCGAGTGCCGGTGGCGGTAAAGACCACGTCAAAACGAACGTTGGATTCATCGATGCGCGCCGCGTTGTGAACATTCGGTGCAGCGGAGCTGTTAACCTGATCATTCAGGTTACGATAAACCAGATTAGCAAAGAATGATTGTTCCGAACTTAAATCAGCCGGTGCAGTAATCGTATTTAATCGCCAGGCAATTGCCGTTTCCTGTACCGCGGTTGGCGCAGCTGGAACCTGTGCAGCCACCGTTACGTCGGTGGAGCTGCCGGTGAAATCCACGCTGACCAGACCCTGACCGTTTAGTGTATCGGGCAAATTAGGTGTGCCGGACGGCGGAACTTCTACCGCGGGTGGATTATTACTGCGTGCCCCTTCATAGATGCGTGCGTTTTGAATTTCGATGTTGCCGAAACCCGGTGTTGCAAAACCAAACCACTCAGCACTGATCTGATAACTGCATTCTTCACCGATCTGTACATTCGGCGCCGGGGTGACACCGCCTTCACTGCAATTACCAGTAAAATTTTTATTTAAATTGAAACCGATAATACGCGCCAGAATATTATCTTTTGAGTAATACGGATACCCGGCTGCACCGACATTCGGTGGTGCTGTTCCATCACTTAAAGTGCTTCGTGCCAATACATCGGCACGAAACGTTAAATCACCTGAGACCGGGTTGCCGCCAACATCCAGTGCGCGTTGCACAACAAACGCAAAGGTATCCGAACCGGCGGGCGCTATCGGATCGTTATTAATACAACGATAGGTGGTTGATTCCGCCGAGTCATATTGCGGCGGCATAATTCCGCCAGGGTTGAGCGGCGCGGTTCCCAGTTCGGCCGGTGGTGCCACCACACTGCAATTCGCCGGCACCGTCATAGGGTCGATACCCAAACCGATGGTGACATACGTATCGAAATCGGTGGCATCGTGTCCACCGTTATTAGTCAGCACCACATCCAGATTCAGTGTTGCAGCCGGATCACTCAAAATGAAAAACAGATCCGGGTCAGCTGGATTGATATTGATATCCAGATCTTCCGGATCAATGTTTACGTTCAAAGTATTAATGCGCGGCACACCGGCCAACGGTGGATTGGAGATACAGGTATCATCAAAACTTAAACTGATCGTGTTGGTGGTATTGGCGGTTGAATAATTTGGATCGGTACCATCGCCGGTATTCTCAGTACGCACTTCTGGATTATTATCATCATCAAACGGCGTAACACGAATAACGCCAATCGTCAGTATCAGTTGATCACCATTGCGCAACAGGTTGCGTTGATAAATGGTGCCCTGCGTGCTGCTGGTAAAAGTGAAAATCGGTTCATTCGGATCCGTTGCATCCAAAGCATATTCGTCGACGATACCGGGATAAGTACCATAGGCCGGATTGATAACCAACGGCGTATTTGGTGCATTCAACGACGTTAAATCAATTTGATAATCTTCCGGCAGGGTATCCGTCAGCACCAGATCCCGAATCGTACCGCCGCTGTTATTGGTAACAGTGATGGTCAGTACGCCCTTCGTTCCAACCGGTTGCGCCGGATTGATACCGGTAAAGCTACGCGCGATATCAACACCAAATGGATTAACTCCGGTGCTTAAACCGGCGGTATCATCATCCGAATCTGCCGGTAATCCTGCATCCAGCGCACCCCCTGAACCATCGGCATTAATCCCACCGGCAGGCGCATTAACCTGACAACCCCACTCGATGGAACTGTTATTGGTTTCATTGGTACACAGGTCGGCAACAGTACCAACATAATAGGTAAACGCACTGCTGCCACGTTGCGCATCAATGTTGGCGCCTGGTTCATCATTGCCGGGATTACCAAACGGATCATCAATATCATGCGGTGTTGCGTAAGCAACACAGGGTGCAACCGCTGCGCTACCTCCGCCTTCTATAGTGAGTGCTTGCGCATTCGCTGCGGTTTCAGTGGGACAAATGTATTGCAGTGTGAAATTGACTCCAGGAGTAATGGTGTCATTAACAAGCAGGTCTTCCAGATCAGCCGAGTTCGCCGCGCCGCTGTTAGCAACATCAACGCGCCAGACAATAATATCGTCGGTGCCGCCATAAACCGGATCGGTGTAATTGGCCGCCGATTGTCTGGCGGAATAGTTGCGTCCCTGTTTATCGACATCCGGTTGCGGTTGGTATAACGGAACGATATACGGCGGAGTGGAAACCTCGGACTCGTCTCCCAGTGTCACCGGATCATCGGTATCACCACAGTACAACAGGTAATCGGCGGTAGCCTGAATCTGTCTGCTTGCAGACACCAGATTTTCAGGATTGGCATCCGATGATCGAACGTAGAAGCGAATCGTCAGTTCGGTCGGCAAGCTGCCGCTTAAATCAGAATACACATGACCCAATTGCGGTATAGATACCGGATCCCAGTTTAAAGTTGTCGCTCCATCGAGATTGGGATCTGCGGCAATCGTATACATTGCTGCTCCTTCCGGAAACACATCGGTACGACCCGCATACTCAAGACCGGAACCCGCCAGATTTTCCACGACGGAAATATCGTAAAGATCCGAACCACCGGAGTTCCTGACCCGCAGATCAACGTAACTATCATTGCATAACTCACAATAACTACCACTACGATGGTCAAGATCGAGATCAATAACCGGGAACTGCACACCTGGACCGTCGTCTTCTTCAAGAATGGTTCCCGTATCACAACCGAACAATACGGTTGCATGGGCCGGTGTTCCGATATTACAGCCACCACCGCGATTCAAACGCATTGCAACATCAACCTCAAAAGACTGACTCGGCGCCAATGGATTGAAGCCTGGATTTGAGTTCATGCTCCAGGTCATTACCTGACCGACGGTACTATCCGGAGCCGGGCTGGTGGATGCCGGTTCAGGAATAAACGGTGCAGGAATCTCGTATGTAAACACCGCGTTGTTCACGGTGCTGGTTCCAACATTGGTTATACGAACGCGCCAGATGTAAACCGCGTTATCACGCAAGACCAAATTGGGCGGGAAGAAATCAATGGCAAGATCGGCGTTGACTGCCGGCGGATCAATATTGAAGGGTACGGTGTAATCACGATCGTCTTCGCTGATACCTGCATCTGGAGAAGTGTGCGCACTATCGAACTGAATATAACCGGTTAGTTGCCGGGAGGTGGTATCCAGCAATTGCACTGGAAACGAAATGGTGTTGTCGCCTGTAATGTTTGTTGTATTCGGCGCAACAGTGATCTGCACATTACCACCGGTGTAATCGTAACTGCCTGCATTGACTATCGCGCCAAGATTGCCTGCACCATCATAAGTAAAATCGACAGGATTATTCGGCAAAGTGTAGTTGCCATTACTATCAATAAAAATCCGGATATTGTCAGCACGCAGTCCGGCAGCCGGTCCGGTTAACAAAATATCGGCAGTTGCGATGTCGCAGACATCAACATCACCACCAGCATTGATTGCAGCAGCGATAGCGATATCTGCACGGATTAAATCAACATCAACACCGTGTGTGAATTCTTCATCACCCGAACAGGAAAACGGATTGTTGGCAACATTGATTGTTACGCGTTCTGTAAATGCACCAACGTTAATTTCGTTACCGTTTAGCGGATTATTTGAACCATCCAGTATTCCCTGAGGTGCCGTCACGGTATAAGAAATTATCAGTTCCATGCCGGCCATATTCGGGCCAACATCCGCCACAACAAAATTCAGATCCGGTATTTCAAATGAACCATCAGGATTGATTTGCAGTGAAGCAAACGGCAACGACGTTGGACCATAATCCGGACCGCCGGGATTATTAACTGTTACGGTAACCGAACTGTTTACGCCGCCGGCTGCGCGCGTGAGCTGCAATGGAAAACCGGCGGCAGCACTTGGTAATGGAGCCGGCCCGCCATTGCCCATCGATGCTCTAAATGAAGAACCACTCCATACTCCGGGATTGGTAAGCGGAAACTGGTAACTTGCGGTATAGGTAAAGTGTTCGCCCTCACCGCCTTCATCGGCATTAGTTCCGTTGCTGTCCGCTCGTCCGGTTTCAAACGGCCCGCCGCCGCTAACCGTAATATTAGCCGCATCGCTGTCAATCGGACTTTCATTAACCAGTATCGCCGCACCATCTGCAGCGTTGATCGGACAGGCAACATTTGGAAATGCTAATGCTGCTCCGTTCGCAATCAATACCGGTGGTCCCGGCGGTACGCCGGTGCAGGCCAGGGTGAAGTCTATTGTGATGGATGGCAGCAACGGCGTTAGATCCTGGACATCGCCACGCCAGGTGATTATGTCTCCCGCTGTAACCGGAATATTCGTGTCGCCGCCGTTATAGTTAACAGCACCAACCGACAAGCTGGTTCCAGTGGGAATCAGTGCAATAAGACCATTCGCAACGCCGGCGGGTAATGTATCGGTTACCGTCCAGTCGTTGTCATTATCGATAGCATCATTAGCCGGCAGGCTCGTAACCTGGGTACCGGTTAAATCGATGGTGTAGTTTGCAGGCCGGCCAAAATTGCTGGCAAGCGGGGTTGCCGTTTTATTAACACCCAACGCCGGAATGTTGTTAACAGTAAATGTGGAATTGCGAACCTGTGGTATGAAATCGGTGCCACAAATATTTTCGTAAGAAAGCGTCCAGGTAAGTGTGCCACCGGCGGGTCCACCACAACTATCCATCGAGATATCAAAACTGAACGGTATTGAACCGCCATTCGGTAAAGAATTGGGGTCCAGCCAGGTAAAAGTATCCGTACCATTAAAAGACCAGCCCGGATCCACATTCGTGATGGTCAACCCGGCTAAACCGGCGACGGTTAATACGATATTTTTTGCCGGGCCACCATCTATTCCCACCGGACCGGGATTATTGATATTGAAACTGATTGTGGTCGTATTACCAAAATCAAATGTTACCGGCGTCGGTGTGTAATCCAGCAGTGGATCATCCAGATCAAGCGTTGCCACATCAAAACTGGAGCTGGTATTACCGAGTCGATCAACAGCGCTACTATCATTGCGAAGTTCCGGGCAGGATTGCGCCGCGGCCGGTACCTGCACATCCGCGTACACCCAAAACCGGCAAAAATTTCCAGGTTGAATGTAATCGCAGGTATAGCTGGTACCGGCAACAGGCGGTGGCGGGGTTAATGGATTGCCATCAACCGGATCGATGCGCACATTGGATAAATTGGCGTTTGGTATATCGGTAAAATCGACTTCAAATGCACCGCCGTTGCCGTTATTAGTGATGTCGATTTGCCAGCGAGTGGTATCTCCTGATTTATATCCATCCGGCGGATTGGGAATGGCGTTCTTAACCAGAATAATATCGCTACTGCGTATCTCCAGATCCTGCTGTCCGCTGATGGTCTGCTGGCTGGCTGGATCGTCATTAACTTCGTTATAAGAAAAACTGTAATCCAGCGAGTAATTGCCGGCAGCTACAAAAGGCGCTGCACTACTAGTCGTTATTCCGAGTGCAAAAGTATAGGTACAGGCCGGACCGGTCCCTTGTGCCGGTTGATTGGTATCCGCCGGGATATTAATGATGATCGGGGTACCGACTCCGCCCAGTTGGGTGGCGGTCACAGTCCCACCGCCGGGTGCGACACAATTGAGAGCCACCGGATCACCACCGCTGGCAGTGGTGGTGACGTTAAAGGGGTTACTGGGTAAACGGAAACCGGCAGGGACATCGATGCTTAGGGCAATATCAAACGCCACATCATCAACCAGAGGATCTGGGGCACCCGCTGCACTATTGCTGAGGGTGACGCGCAAGGTATCACCGGTGCTGTTGGTAACTTCAGCATTACCATTCCAGGTTCCGCCCGAATCCATATAACCCTCTGCGACGCGCGCCGGATCGGCCGGAATAAATTCAAAACCAGGCGGAGAGAAATTCGGTACCGCTTCAATAACCGGAGAAAACCACAAAGATAGCAATACGGCGAAGACCTTCCGGGCCTGCGCAATAGCAGTAATCCTGTTGCGGCATCGACCCGGCATCAGTTGTATAAACTCCTTTTTATCGAGTGCTCGCAAAATAGTATAGATACCATAACTAATTGATTTTAGTGGAATCTTTCTCTATCTGGCGTGATACACACCGCAGATGGAGTATTAACTCTGTCACAAATTTTCTCTTTCGTTTTTCCAGTCAATTCATCAAGAAACATCCCGTGCCGCTCAGATCATTTTTTGCGCCGACACAGCCCCTGGTCGCGACCCAAAACCACAGGGTGCAACTTCGGAAAATCTATTATAAATCGAAGAGTTAGGAAGAACTATTACTAAAGTAAATTAAGTTTTGGAAATGAGTACCCGGTACTCCTGGGGTAACTACGCGTTGGTGAAATGCAGCGGAATAAAATGCAGGCGAATATTAAGCCGGCAGGAAATCGATCGGATAACTGATCGTGATGGTATCAACATCCTTGGCGCCGAAATTAAACAATTTCACCCGCGCAGCAATCTTCAATTCCAGATCTTTATCCCCCAGATCGCTGGAGCTAACTACGGCTTTGAGGACGTTACCGGCCGGATCGATAGTGATCTTCAGCACGATCTTGCCCTTAAGCGTCGGATCCTGCCGCAATGCCCGTTGGTAAATATTGTACAAAGCACTTTTATTGCGATCAAAAACCAACTGTATTTCTTCATCGGTACGCGAACCACGAATCGAATCCGCCAGCGGCCTTTGCGCATCGCCAAATTCCGATCCGATAATCGCGCCGGTGACCCGGCTGGTGCCGCGGCCCGCAAGTCCGGAACCGGCGACATCACGACTTAACGCATAACCCCCCAGGCCGCCACTACCCTGGCCGGCCTGCGCCGTAATCAAAGAACGGGTAGTTTGTCGTGCTTTCTCCCCGCCACTGGTGACGCGTGCCTGCCTACCCAGCTTGGCTTCGGCCGGATTATCCAGTAAATCACTCAGCTGACCGCCACCACCGGCAAATAATCCGGAACGCTGAGCTTTTGCACGTGCTGCACGCGCGACCTGGGTTTTGGGTTCGGGCGCCTGTTTACGCGGTATTAATTTTTTCGCTTTCGCCGCATCTTCGGCAGACTTCTTGTCATCCAGTTTGGGTGGTGGTGGCGGAGGCGGCGGTGGCTTTTGCTGTTGCACCAGTTGCGCAACGCGATCTGGAATATCCACAACCTCTGCCCGTTCTATTTCAGGCACCGGGACGTAAGGTATGATAATACCAAACAGCAATATCATCGCCATGGTTCTGATTAAGATCTTCTTAAAGCGACGCTCATCACGGGTCGCTTCGGACCATGGCATCAACGATTCACGCCGATAAATAACCGTAAATTCGCGTACTACTCCATCTTCACCAACACGTGTCACGGTGTGTGTGCGCATTGCGGGTCTGGATTCTTCCAGCGCCGCATTCAAAGTATCTACCCGTCGCCGTAACTCGCCCAGCGCGGTTTTTGCAACGTTGAGTCGTTCCTCGGCTTTGTTATAACTGTCGCGAAAACGATTAACCTGAACTTTTATTCTTTCAATGAGTCCGGCGTAATACTGATTAATCTGCTCCGGCCGAATTAAACGTTCGTCACTGAAGGGGCTTTGCGGCTCAAGCTGTTCCAGCTGGCTTAATTCAGCCAGTTGACTGCGGATTCTGTCGAGTATTTGTGCGGTCGGTTGACGCTTGCGCAGACTATCGTGCCACTCTTCGGCGACATGAAAATCAGCACGAACTTTCTCCAGTTCCTGCTGAGCTTCAGTCAACTCACGTTCGAGTTGAAGTTCCTTTTCTGATAGTTGTTCGCTCATACTTTTTTATCTGCCAAGCGAACTAATTGCTCTGTGTGGCCTTCTGTAAAACAGCCAGCGAAATTTTATTGTACCCGGCAGCTGTACAACTGCTCATGACTTTCTTTAATGTTTTAAATGGAACAGTCCGGTCACCCATAATCGTGACCTCTCTGCTCTTGCCTTCATCTTCCGGCTTTAAGCCAATCGCGCGCGCCAACTCTTCCTTCAACACGTTTGTAACGGATTCAATAATAACTTCTTTATCATCAGCGTCTGCGATAGTGCCCACAACCTGACCTCTGATTAGAACCTCTTCAGTAGTCACCAGAACAACTACTGTTTGCGCGGGCTTTCGTTCCGCCACCGAATCCGGCAGTTTCAGTATCTTTGGGCTGGACAACTCTTCGGTATTGGCCGAATTAACCAGCAGAAAAAACACCAGAATCGTAAAAACGTCCATCAACGACACCAGATTTAACGGCGGTGTCTTTTTTTTCTTGCCACCCCGGGCCATACGTTTGATGCGGCGTAAATTTTTCATGCCTGTCCCTCGACAGTTTTAAAATCTACAAGGAATGCATTGCCCGGCTCTCCAGGCGCATCGCCGATCGATATCTGCGGAAATAATTCGAATCGCTCAACGCTACCGTCCTCCATAGTCATTTCAAATGTACTGACAGCGTCCATAATGGTAACCAACACCTGATACTCAAGATCGGCTTCCATTAACACCACCGAATCCTGTTTGCTCGGATAGTTACGTTTGATTTCCGCCAGCGTTTCTCCCAGGCCGGTGATGTCGTAGTTTCCATCTTCCAAATTGGCGATACGCATAACAACCTGCTTACCATCGCCGATTTCAATCAATTCTTTGCGAACAATCACTTCAATCGTGATTTTTTTCTCAGTTGCCTCCAGAGAACCCACCCCAGTCGGTAAATTCAGATGCAGAATGACAATGCGCGAAAAAACCGCAGTAATAAGCAGAAACGGCACCAGCACCACCATCAAATTTAAAAAAGAGGTGATATCCAGATCCGGTGGATCCTTGTGCTTTCTGTAATGATGACCGCGAGGCATTACTTAATCCCGCATATCCTGTTTGGCGAACTCGGTGATGATATTCAGGGTTTTAACCTGCGCCATTTCCAGGCTGTCAACGATTGCGGTGGTTTTGGTCGTCAGCAAGGCATGCAACAATAGCAGCGGGATACCGGCAATTAATCCAAACGCCGTTGTGTTCATCGCAACTGAAATATAGCTTGCCAGTAAATCCGCCTTTTCAGCAGGGTTGGCGCTGGCAACCGCGGTAAACGCGCCGATCAGCCCCATAATGGTTCCGAGTAATCCCAACATCGTCGCCATATTGGAAAACAACGCGATATAAGGGGTGCGTTTTTCGAGCTGTGGAATAATTTCCATCATGCCTTCTTCCATGGCAATCTCAATATCGTCACGTCTGCGCACCGCGCCCTGCCGGCTCAAGCCGAGGCTCAAAACCGTGCCAAGCTCCGTATCGGAAGCCGAAGTGACTTCGCGCGCACGATCAAAATCACCTTCCTGCAGGATAACTCTGACGTCTTCCCATGTTTTCCGGTTTCGACGGGTAGCCGTGGTCAATCGTACATAGCGCTCAATCGCTATCGCCAAACCGATACCAAATACAACTAATATCGGATACATCCAGGGTCCACCGGACTGGAAAAATCTGGGGATCACATAAATATAGTCCATCATAATACTCACCCTCTGCGGATCACTTAAATCGAATTGCACACCTTGCCACCGGCGTACAATATAGAAAATAACTCAATTAGAGAACCTTTGTTTTATCAATTTGCTAATTCGAACTGTGACTGAAATCATAATATTCAAGTTCGCGCTTGAATACTTCCTGATCCAAAGGCAGCAAACCTTCATTCAGGGTATTGGTTAAATCGGTTTCGACATTCACCTCGGAATTCTTCCATGGCACGATAAATAATGTTTTTGGTAATTCCCGGTTACCGATAATCGAAATCCCGCTCATTTCCACCACTTCTTCGCCGATACTGGCAGTCGAAAAAACAAACGCCAGGGATGCAGCCAACAATCGTGCTCTTGTATTCATCATTAACCTTCCTTACCGGTTTTCGCATCCGGTACCATGGGTTCGGGAATTCCGGCCCGACGGCGTATATCCGATAACCACATACCCACCTGCTTGGCGTCCTGTGGTACCAGCTTCTGGTAATTTTCAAAGTGCTCAATGGCGCACTTTGGTTGTTGCAAATAGATGTCACACAATATACCCAGATTATAGTGCGCCATTGCATAATTACGATTCACCTTCAGCGCCTGTTCGTAAGCCTTGCGCGATAATTCAAATCGACCGGTTTTACGATACAGCAGTCCCAATTGAAACTGCGCAACCTCGTTGCGAGGGTTAATTTCAATCGCTTTAGTCAGGGCATTTTCGGCTTTGGTAAGACTCTCCTTATCGTCTTCATCGGCTAACTTCATATAGGCAATCGCCAGATTGATATTGGTTCCCGGCATACTGTCGTTCTCTTTATAAATACCCTCCAGCAAAGGCAACGCTTTTTCATATTGCTCTTTCTTCATAAAACCAAGCGCCTGGTTGAAATCGTTACGCTGCGCAGCACTGATCGGAACCGGCGACCGATCACGAACTGCGCCGGAGGTAGTACGCGCAGGTCCGGTGTCAGCGCAACTACCTATCATCAACAGCGCAATACCAACAACAATTACTCTAATAAATCGATGCAAAGAATAATTCCTCTTGTTCGGTTTTGGCATAACGCGCCGGTACTAATTTAGCCAGGCTTCCCAGGCTGCGTGTTATCCACTTGTTAAAAACGCCTGTCGTCATTAACTCGATGTTTTTCTCATGTACGTTAATGGCTTTTTCTTCAAACGGGTAGGCCTGTTCTTCCAGAAGCATATCGTATTCAGCCAATTCAACCTCATTGAGTTTTTTCGGTCGCTCGGACGCCAGTAAATCCACACTGAATTCATAGTAGATATCGGCAATTTGAAAAGTGGTGGCGGCAGTCATTTCCGCAATTTCATATTCGGCTACCTTGCCGTAGGCATCCAGCGCTTTTTGCATGAGTCGTTTTTTATTAGCCAGTGTTTTTTTGAAAGGCTCACCCAAACGCGCATCTTTAAAATCCTTCAAAACGGGCTCCGTTAATACAAAAAGGGCATTGGCAGCAAGATAGCGGGTGCGATCAGTGCGCTGTGAACCGGCTTTACGATCGACCGTAATCATCTCATTTTGTATGGCGGTGTAATTACGCGAATCGTTGGTGGCTTTATAGAGCTGAGCCAGCTCATTGCGCGCTTCCATAGCCGGTTCAACCGGGTTTGGATAATCTCGAATATAATTCCGGTAAATCTTAATCGCCGAGGGAAAATCCTTCGCCTGCGCGTATAACTCAGCGGATTTAAGCAAGGCTTCCTTCTTTAGTTCGACATCCTGGGTTGAACCCGAGACTCGTTCATACTCACGCGCCGACTCTATCGTCTGTCCGCTCTTTTGATAGACAACGGCCAGCTTACTGGTTACCTCGAATTGTCGGTTGCTTTGCGGGAAATTACGTCGAAAACCCAGCAAGACATTGCTGGCGCGATCCCATGCTTCCATTGAAATCAATACGGTTGCCGCGTCAAATTCGGCGGACTCTCGTATCGGCGAATCGGGTGCTGCCGTTGCAACGCGCATGAAATTTTTAATGGCAGCCTCATTGTCACCCGCCTGTTGCCGCTCTTCGGCTTGCTTGTATATTGAAGCCGCCAGCTTATCCGTTATCGGCTGAGTGCGCGCATCCCGTTTTGGTAATAACTCCAGCACTTTTGAGTAAGCCTGTTCAGCCTGGTCATAACGATTTAAGTCAAAAGATGAATGCGCTATCACAACCCAGGCTGCGGTAATGTAATTTTGTTTAGCCTTGGGATGGTTGCGAATTACATTTTGCGCCGCTGCTGTCGCACGTTCATACTCTTTTAACTCATAAAGACTTTCAGCCGCCGCTGCCAACACTGCCGGCGCTTCAGGATGGGCGGGGTAGGTTTCAGCAAATTGCAGAGAACTGCGAATCGCTTCCTGATGAATGCCGGCTTTTTCGCGCGATGGTGCCTGTTTTTCGTGTTCCCTGAACGCCAGCACAGCCGCATAACCTGATTCCGCTGATTTTGGATGTACCGGATAGGCATAGGCAGTCCGTTCATATTCCTTAGCCGCATCGAGGTAAGCCTGATTATCAAACAACAGTTCCGCCAGTAAAAAATTTAACTCGGGTGCCTGTTGGTCATCCGGAAAAGAGCCGAGAAACGTTCGATACCAGCGCGCGGCTTCCTTGTATGCCTGTTCACGCTCGCTACGTTTGCGTGCCTGTTGCGATCCGGCATGATAATGCTTGGCCAAATCATTCAGGTTGGTTTTGACAAACGCCAGCACATCCGGGAACTGGTTGATATTATGGTAACTCCAGTAAGTTCCTTTTAAATCGTAGGTGATGGCAAATTCACGTTTGGCTTCAATGACCAGTTGTGGAAACTGACCTTTGCGGAAAATTTCAATTGTCTGCATATGAAAGCTCGGCGCTTTTTCATGCAGTGGATATAGCTTCAAAAAAGTATTGTAAGCATCAGCCGCATCCTGGTAACGACGCTTTTCCAGATAGTGTTCGCCTAAATGGGTATAGACCAGATACTCATATTCACGCGCGCCGATACGTTTAAAATACTTTTTGATAGCCGCCGGGCCACCCAGATAAGAGAAGCTTAAACTGACAACACGAAAAGTGTCTTCAACCCGCTGGTATTCGGTTTTATTGCTTTCCGTTTGGATGTGATAACCGGCCGCGGTTTTTGCATCCAGCAGACGAACATAATCATCCAGTGCTTCTTCGTATCTGCTTTGCTTGAACAGACACCAGCCACGCTTAAACAGGGCCTGATCAAAAAACGCGGATGCGCTGCCACGTTGCACAACTTCGCTATAAGCTTTTTCCGCCTGATGATATTGACGCCGCACAAAAAAGATTTCACCGCGGCGGAATTGCGCTTCATCGTTATGAATGGATCGCGGATATTTAACGACCAGTTCATCGAGTACTGCTTTCGCTTCATCCTGTCTGCCGCCGTCTTCGTATGCGCGTGCCAGTTGATACATCACCTGGTCATTACGATCGTACAAGGGATATTTCTGTAATAATTTTTTATACAGTGCAATCGCTTCATCTGTATTGGCGTTCACCACCGCTTCTTTCTCGGTATCACTGCCCGGTAATGCGGCTGTTGAAGCTGATGAAGGTTTTAAATCGGATATTTGCGTGGCGCGTTTTTCGAACAGTGCACTACTTTCCGCAGGTGTTTCTTTTTCGGTCTTATCACGACCATCCAAGATCGGAGAGGTAACGGATGATTTGCCGAACTTTGCAGGATCGATGGATTCCTGTTTTACCCTGGCTGCCGCCGCGCGATCCTGAGCCGGTTTCTTTTTTGCGTCTTTTACAAAATCATAGGTGCCGGCGCCCGCTTCCAACTGCAAATCCGCCAAACGCCTGATCGCTTCCGGTGTCACCTCGGATTCTTCAGCGGTCTCACTTAAAAATTTTCGATACGCCCCCATGGCTTTTTCCAGTGAATCATCAATCTCCGGTTCCTTAACCTCT
This sequence comes from Gammaproteobacteria bacterium, assembly GCA_016928055.1. Classification (GTDB taxonomy): domain Bacteria; phylum Pseudomonadota; class Gammaproteobacteria; order HTCC5015; family HTCC5015; genus JAFGLM01. The sequence continues at coordinate 41,216 of JAFGLM010000032.1, read as the reverse complement.
ACCGTTTTTCTGTTCAAACTGGCAATACTGTCTTTGCGTGCAACCTTACCGCCTCCTCCCATGCAGGCCACCACCAGGCTGACAAAAATAATTGATAACGAACTGATGAGTAACGACCGCTTCATTTTTGCGTCCCGCCTGCAGCCGGCGAAACATCGTCGTCCGCCTGTATTTCCTGGATCTTCTGTTGTTCGCGAATGACATCTTCGGCCTCTTTCGCCTGCTTCTTGGTCGCGCGGTCATAACTTTCCGCCAGCGCAAAGCGTGCCTTGACCCGATAATCCGCCAGTTTGCGACGGCGACGATCCAGTTCACGTACCGCCACTTTCTCCAGATAGCCGGCCTGTTGCTGCATCAAGGCAGCAGCATTGTTATTTAAACTTTGCAGGCGGGTACTGAGGCGACGCAGCGGTACTTCGTATCCTTCATAACTCTGATATGCCTCGCGTTTCATCCTGACAATCACCTGATGTTGTTCACGCAATTTTCCAATCAACTCATCCAGCTCCACCAGATCCTTATGCGCTTTCTCCAGGCGTTTGTCGTAATCTGTCTCAATTTGCCAGCTCAGGGTTCCCTGTAATCTGGCCAGGCGTGCTTTAGCCTGCTTCAGTCCCGGCTGTTCCTGCATACGCCCCAGTTTATACGCCACTCTATCCATTCTTCGTTGCATGGAAAGTTCGGCCTGCGTAGCAAACGCCCTGACATTGTGTGATTTTTGAGCATTATTTAGGTGGCGAGCCACTTCATCGCGACGCAACAATACCGACTGCAATAAAGCATCCTGGGTTTTAAAATTCTTTTCGATCACCGGTAACAGCGGTACAAAATACTGGCGACGCACGTTAATCAGATCCTGATAGGCGTTGATGTTTGCCATCCATTGCAGCGTGTTAAGACGCAACTGCTCCATATCACGAAAATTTTTCACCGATTCCTGAAAATCGTTACTCGCCATTAAATCCAGTAAATAGCGGGTTTCCGGTGCGTCACCCTGCGCGCGAAGATTCTGAAAAAAAGTTGACGTGCGTTCATCCGGATCACGCAACAAAGCCCTTTTGAATTTGCCGTTTAAAATCGCGCTCATCGAACTATCAAGCCGGTCGATCTCTTTTTCAAATTCATTGACCGCCTGACCATAAAGCAATGCGGCCTGCCCATAGCCTTCCAGTTGCGCATACGCATACGGCAAAGCCAACAGGGCTTCCTGTACCGCGGCATCACTTGGATCGCGTTTCTGCAGTTCGGTCCACGGCACCAGCGCGCGATCATACTTTTGCAGTGCGGCGTCCGCCCAACCCGCCCATAACAGTGACTTGTTTGAAAACGGTCCATCCAGTCGAACACGCTCAAGATAAGGTCGCGCTTCGGCAGCCCGCCCTTCCTCCAGCAGGCGATTACCCAAAGTCAAATTAGCTTTGTCGCGTAACGCCACTGTTTCGGCGTCATTGCCGGCCAGTTTCCCAATTTCATCCAGTTGCGCAATACCCTTCTGTAACTGTCCGTCGCGCAAATACGCCACACCCAGATTAAATGCGGCATAGCCGTTCAGCTCACTGGATTTACGTAGCGGTTTGAGCAACTTGATCGCCTGCTTGTAATTCATCTGCGTCATCTGCACCTGACCACGCAACAGGTCGGCGCGCTCGGCGAGCGGTTTGCTTACTTCGCCGCCAATAAGATCCAGTGCATGGGCGGCATTAATGTAATAACCCTTGGCATAATAAATACGCGCCAGCCGATAGGCGGCTTCATTGCGTACCGATTGTGGAACGCCCTCAGCATCCAGCACCCGCTGAATTGCGCGCCCGGCGCGTTGATGCATGCGATAGCTTAATTCCAGATCACCGACATCAAATTCGGCTTCACTGCGATGCGCACTCAGACTATCAAGCGAGGGTTGATCCAATGCGTAATGTTGCGCCAGTTCGGTATCAAGACGAACAATGGCGTCGAAATAAGCTTCCTGATATCCGTAATAAATCGCTTCGCCGAAATACAAATCTTCCAGTTTGTCGGATTTAACCCAGATCGCCAGCGCCAGACCGGCATTAACCAGCAGAACCGTTAATAACGAGAATATTAATGCTGCTCTGAATCGACGACGCATAGCGATTTCGTTGAGTAAAGCTGAGCTTACCAGTCTTTGAAACTGATACGCGGCTCACCACCGCCGGCCACGACCTGCATTTCGACAAACTTGGGTGTCACTTTCTTATCGATGGTCGTCGTTGCAGTCTTTTCGAAAGGATTTCCGCTGTCGGTCTGACCACGAATTAAAATATCCAGTTTATGGCCACCGGTTGTGACGTTACCGGTGTGCAGTCTTTGTACACCGCCCTTTTGTAATGCTTCCAGTTCCCGGAAGGTATAAATGTATTTGGCAATTTGCTGACCATCGACCGTTAACTCAACCGAATCGAGTCGGAAGTTACGTTTGCTTTGCAGGGATAAAAATACCGCGATTTGGGTGGTAGAAGGGAACAGCAGCTTTTCCTCAAGCAGGGAAAGCTCTTTATTAATTTCGATGACTTCCTTTTTCAGGGTCTGAACCTGATCATCAATGCCCTGTAACTCAGCAGGTTCCGACTGTCCGTTTTGTGCGTAAGCGGTACTAGCCGCCAGCAACAGCAGAATACAAATCCCATTCCTGATAATCACATTGTCCTCCCAGGCAAAATGATACGGAGTTAGCTCTGAATCCAGTTAAAGTATGATACTTGAATACGAGCGTATTGCACTGTAATTAAAAGGATTACACGGCGCCAGTACGCGATTCACACTTTATCGCGGATTAATCCACGGATTTGCCTAACTGCGACGTAATCGACTGATTAATTCCCGGGTTGAACTGCTGACATCAATTGCTGAGATTGGGGCGCCTTCCAGTACCGGCAGGACCGAATTAGCCACCTGTTTGCCGTACTCGACACCCCATTGATCATAGGAATTGATATTCCAGATAACGCCCTGCACAAAAATCTTGTGCTCATACAACGCAATCAACGCACCCAATGCTGCCGGTGTCAATTGATCGGTGAACAATGCGTTACTGGGTTTATTGCCGGCAAATTCACGGTAAGGGGCCAGCCGCGCGCACTCGGTTTGCGGCAGTCCTTTAGCCAGCATTTCTGCAGCGACTTCGGCCTTGCTCTTGCCGCGCATTAAGGCTTCCATTTGCGCCAATGCATTGGAGACCAACATGCGCTGTTGATTGTCGTAAGGCGAATGGCTGTCACGCGCAATGATAAAATCGGCCGGTATCGTTTTGGTGCCCTGATGCAATAACTGAAAAAATGCGTGCTGGGCATTGGTACCGGCACCGCCCCACAGAATCGGCCCGGTTTGATAGTCCACCGGCAGCCCGTTTCGATCAATACGCTTACCGTTGCTTTCCATATCGGCCTGCTGCAAATACGCGGGGAAACTGCTCAGATGCTGGATATACGGCAGCACGGCATAGGTTTCGCATTCCAGGAAATTGTTGTACCAGACACCCAGTAACGCCAATAAAACCGGCATGTTCTGCTCAGGCTGCGCATTGCGGAAATGCTCATCCATCGCGTAGGCACCGCCCAACAAGTCTTCAAACTGATCCATACCCAGGGCGATGGCAATCGGCAAACCGATCGCTGACCACAGCGAATAACGACCGCCCACCCAGTCCCACAGTTCAAATTGTGAATCGGGCGCGATGCCAAACTCGGTGGCCAATTTATTGTTCGAGGTAACTGCGACAAAATGCCGGTTGATCTGGTCTTTACTGCCCCCCTGCGCTAAAAACCAGCCGCGTGCAGCCAGTGCGTTATTCAAAGTTTCCTGGGTTGAAAAACTCTTCGACGAGATGATGAAAAGTGTGGTTTCGGCCTGACAACGCTGCAAGGTGTCATGAATATGCGAGCCATCAATATTGGAAACAAAATGCATATTGAGTTCTTTCTTTGCATACGGTGCCAATGCCTGACAAACCATCATCGGTCCCAGATCGGAGCCACCGATACCAATATTCACCACATCCGTTATCGCTTTACCGCTGTAACCTGTCCACTTGCCGTCGCGAATCGCATCGGAAAACTCACGCATGCCGGCCTGGACGGCGCGCACCTGAGGAACAACGTCTTCGCCTTCGACCTCGATCGTTTCGCCCGAGCGACTGCGCAAGGCAACATGTAATACTGCCCGATTTTCCGTGTGATTGATTTTTTCACCGGCAAACATCCTGTCGCGCCATTGCGTGAGGTGTTGCTGTTTGGCCAACGCCAGCAGTAATTGCAGTGTTTTGTCAGTAATCAGATTTTTGGAGAAATCGAGCTGCCAGTCGGCGGCGAACAGGGAATAGCGTTCACTTCGTTGCGGATCCTGCTCAAATAATTGACGCATATGCCGGCCAGACATTTCGCGGGCATGTTTTTGTAACGCCTGCCAGTGTGAAGTAGCGGTTAATGACTTGGGCATATACGATCCGGCCTCGTAAGGATCAAAGGGGGCAGACCCCTTTGATCAGGCAGCTTGAACAGGAATTGAATTGGCAGTGCGAATAATCTGATTTCGCTCATCCAGATAAACCAGGGTCGGTTTATGTAACGCCGCTTCATGCGCATTGAACACTGCATAGCTGCAGATAATAACCCGATCTCCCGGGTTGGCTTTATGCGCGGCGGCACCATTGACCGAAATCACACCGGAACCGTCCTTACCGCGAATCGCATAGGTAATAAAACGCTCACCGTTGGTAATGTTATAAATCTGGATTTGCTCGTATTCGTTGATACCCGCGATATCCAGCAGCGCACCATCAATCGCACAGGAGCCTTCATACTCCAGTTCGGCATGGGTCACTGTCGCTTTGTGTAACTTGGCTTTAAGTAAGGTAATTTGCACTGTCTTCCTGTAATCTCAAAGGCTGTTTAAAGGCCTTGAAGTATTAAAAAATTCAATAGTAAAACTTAAAATCCTCAACATTATAGCTTATTCGGCCTGTATTTCTACATTGTCGATTAAGCGGGCAGAACCCAGCTGCGCTGCGGCTAAAACCACTAATTCGCGGTCCTCGGGCCGGGGTAATTGCAGATCCCGGCAACGGCGGATTTCGACATAGTCAGCTCGGAAACCGGCACTATTAAGCTGCTCAATAGCAGCGGTTTGCAGCGACATAAAATCGCGTGATCCACTTCTGAGTTTGTCTGCAATGTGCCGCAAAACTTGATTTAAAAGGGGTGCCTGGTTGCGCTGCTCGGCGGTGAGATACCGATTACGCGAACTCATCGCCAGTCCATCCTGCTCGCGCACCGTATCCATTGCCACGATTTTGATTGGGAAATTCAGTTCGCTCACCATGCGGCGAATTACCATCAGTTGCTGATAATCCTTTTTCCCAAACAAAGCGATATCGGGTTGCACCAGATTAAATAACTTGGCCACCACCGTGGCGACACCCTCAAAATGCCCGGGTCGCGTGGCACCACACAAAATATCGCCAAGATCCGGCACCTGCACGCGAGTCGTACTCTCCTGCCCGACCGGGTAAAGCTCGACTTCAGTGGGTACAAACAACAAATCAACACCCATCGCCTTTAGCGACTGTCGATCGTCATCCAGCGTGCGTGGATAGTTTGCGAAATCTTCGCCGACACCAAACTGCAAGGGATTGACGAAAATGCTGACGACGACTTTATCGGCTTTTCCTCTGGCAGCTTCCACCAGGCGCAGATGACCGGCGTGTAAATTACCCATGGTTGGAACAAAGGCCAGACGCTGCTGTGCCAGACGCCATTCACGCAACTGGCTACGTAGCGTAAAGATGGACTCTGTTTCAAACATTTTTAATCAGGAGTAGGTATGTTCAATAGCGGGAAAAGAAGCCGCTTTAACTTCGGTTACATAATGGCGAACGGCGGATTCGACAGAATCGCTGCCTTGCATAAAATTCTTAACAAACTTAGGTAACAGCCCCGCAGTGATACCAAGCATGTCGTACAAAACCAGTACCTGACCATCACAATCCGCTCCCGCGCCGATACCAATAACCGGTACCTGTGACTGATGGGTGATCTGCCGGGCCAGATCAGCAGGCACGGCTTCCAGCAACAACATATCAGCGCCGGCCAGTTGCAGGACTTCGGCCTGCTTGAGCATTTCCTGCGCCGAGGTTTCATCACGACCCTGAACCCGATAACCACCGAGTTTATGCACCGACTGTGGCCGTAACCCCAGATGTGCGCAGACCGGAATACCCTGGTCCGCCATCGCCTGCACGATACTTTCCTGTGCCGCACTGCATTCCAGTTTCACCATCTGCACTTCGGATTCTTTTAACATGCGAGCAGCGTTAGCCAGCGCCATTTCAACCGAGGGATAACTCATAAACGGCATATCGGCCATCACCAGTGCTCTGTGTGTACCGCGTCGGACAGCAGAACAGTGATAGACACAATCGTCAACGGTAACCGGAAGGGTGCTGCTCTTGCCCTGAATCATCTGTCCCAGAGTATCGCCAACCAGAATCACATCCACACCGGCCCGATCAAGTAAAGCGGCGAAGCTGGCATCATAAGCGGTTAACATGGCGATCTTCTCGCCCTGTTGTTTCATTTGTTGCAGCGTTCTTAAGGTTACGGGGGCTGTGTTGCTCATAAGCATGCCGACACTGGGTTAGAGAGCCAATGATAGCGGATTGAAGTAATGGCGACCGCTGCGAATTGTCCTTACCTGCTGTAATAACTGCTCGTATTCCTCGTCATTGTCGATCAGATTAATAGCGGCTGCGTTGACGATTAACAACGGCGAATCATGATAATGATAGAAAAACTCGGTATAGGCATCGCAAATACGTTGCAGATAAAGCGCTTCAATCCGTTGTTCAAAACTGCGGCCGCGTTTACCAATCCGGGCCAGTAACACTTCCACCGGTGCCTGTAGATAAACCACCAGATCCGGTTTCGGGGCATCGACAGTTAAATGCGAATAAACCTGTCGATAAAGCTGCAGCTCGTCGCTATCCAGCGTTAATTCGGCAAACAGGCGGTCTTTTTCCATCAGAAAATCCGCCACCCGCACCGGGTTAAACAAATCGGACTGGCGCAGATCATTGACCTGCTGAGCTCGTTTGAGCAAAAACGATAACTGTGTCGGTAACGCCGCCTGGCGTGGATTCCGGTAAAAACGTTCCAGAAACGGATTATCCTCCGCCGATTCCAGCAACAATTCCGAATGAAAAGATTCCGCCAGCCGCTTAGCCAGGCTGGTTTTACCCACCCCGATCGGACCTTCTACAACGATGTACTCAGCCTGAATTTCGGTCATGCTTCTATAATTTTGAGTCTCAAATTATTTTTGGGGAATCTATGTGCATCAGTGGTCCCTGTTCTGTCCGGCAAACCGTTATTTCACTCCGATCACAACGTCGCAATAGTCTTTGCAAGGACCCTAAACCAGGCACTACCAGATTCGGTGCCAGGTCCCGCAAAGGATACAGCACAAAAGCCCGTTTATGTATGGCCGCATGCGGAACCGTCAAATTCGGCAGCTGGTAACGTTGTTGCCCGTAAAGTAAAAGATCCAGATCCAGTGTCCGCGGCGCCCAACGCTGACCCCGCGTTCTGCCCAGTTTCTGCTCAATAAACAATAACCTCTGCAATAACCAGCGCACCGGCAAGCTCGTCTTCAATAGCGCAGCGGCATTAATATAATCAGGTTGCGGCGCGGCATCGGGAGCCAACAAGGCCTTACTGCGATAAAAATCTGAAACAGCGATTACCTGAATTCCGGCGCTGTTATCCAGCCGCCATAAAGCATTTTCAATTTGCCGCAATGGATGCCCAAGATTTGCGCCCAGCCCGATATAGGCGGTAATCCGATTTGAACTCATCCAGTTCCCACACCACTGCGACGCGCCCGCATCCGAGGTGATCGGCGGCGCCTTCTGCGGGTCCTTTGTTCCGGTGGCAGTGCTTCTGCCATTGCGACTTGCTCGGCAGCGCTTTTTTGCAGCAGCTCAGTCCACCATTCGGCCCGATCTTGCACAGCCTCGCCGGCGTGCCCGCGCAAACATAGAAAATCATAGGCCGCACGAAAACGGGGATGATTCAGCAATAGCAAGGCGCGTTTGCCAGTGTAACGCTGCATTCGGGGTTGCAGATTCCAGATTTCCCGCACCATGGTAGTAAAACGCCGTGGCACCGCGGTGGAACGGATTTGACGCTCAATAACGTAAGTTGCGGCTTTCTGCATTTCGATCACATTTGGCAACGAATCACCCGGCTGGAACTTCAGTTTTCGTAACAAAGGCAACCACAGAAAGGTGGCATATAAAAAAGCGGGGGTCACCGATTTGCCCTGCCGAATACGTTCATCCGTGTTATCGAGAACGTTTTCGAGCAGGGAACGGGCAAACGGGAAGGAGGCAGACTCCAGGCATTCCGCCGTGCCCGGAAACAGATATCGCAGCAGGCCATACTGCTCCAGCAACTCAAATGTCTTTCTGGCAGAACCACCATGAAACAGTTTCAGCGCCTCGTCGAATAAGCGAGCCGCCGGGATATCCTCCAGCAGCTCACCCATGTCATATATAGGCTGCACTGATTGTGAATCAATCTTAAAACCCAGTTTCGCTGAAAAGCGCAACGCTCTCAGCATGCGCACCGGGTCTTCACGATAGCGTTGTTCCGGTTCGCCGATTGTCCTGATTATGCGTTTGCGAATATCCTGCATGCCATCGATATAATCGATCAAACTAAAATCTGCGATGTTGTAGTACAGGGCATTGATGGTGAAATCGCGACGCCACACGTCTTCTTCAATGTCGCCATAAACATTGTCGCGCAAAATCATACCGCCCTCGGTATTACGCCGATCTTCATTTTCCTCGTCATCGGGTCCGGTCTGGCCACGAAAAGTCGCCACCTCGACAACATCCCTGCCAAACAGAATATGCGCGAGACGAAAACGCCGGCCGATCAGTCGACAATTATCAAATAGTTTTTTAATCTGTTCCGGACTGGCATCGGTTGCGACATCAAAATCCTTGGGGTGCAGGCTGAGCAGTAAGTCGCGAACACAGCCACCAACCAGATGCGCCTTAAAGCCGGCATTATGCAGGCGATACAGCACTTTTAAGGCGTTGTCATTAATATCAGCACGGGAAACGTTATGGCCGGCGCGTGCAATAATGGTAGGTGACGAGGACAAACCGCTAGCTTCTTGTTTGGATGAGGAATTCATTCTAACGAATAGCGACAGGCTAAACAACGCGTTGCCGATAACTCCCTGTCGAACCCGGCCTGAGGTTTCCCGGAATTTAACCCTTATAGTTTTTCTGTAAAACTGGTATTTTTGCCGAACCGCCGTCTTGAATTGAAACTATCTAATCAGCCAAAACGACAGATAATGAACAAGAATAATCCAATAGGCATTTTTGATTCCGGTGTCGGCGGTTTGTCGGTGGCAAATTGTATTCGCACTGAGTTGCCACACGAGGATTTACTTTATGTCGCTGATTCAGCTTATGCTCCCTACGGCAATCAGACACAGACCTTTATCGAACAACGCTCGATCATACTGACGGAATACCTGCTCGCCCAACGGGCCAAGGCCATTGTCGTCGCCTGTAATACCGCTACCGTTTCTGCAATCAAAACCCTGCGTAAGATGTTTACCATTCCCATTATTGGCGTTGAACCTGGGGTTAAACCAGCCGCCCTCAGCAGCAAGAGTGGCGTTATCGGTATCCTGGCCACAGAGCAAACCCTGAAAAGTTACTCGTTTAATTTTTTGGCCGAACGCTTTGCGTCCGACGTCAAAGTTGAAGTACAGGCCTGTTCCGGCCTGGTCGAGCAGATTGAAAAGATGGATCTGGAAGGCGATAAGACTTTTGCCTTATTACAGCGCTACTTACAACCGTTGCTGGATAAAAATGTCGATACGCTGGTACTGGGCTGCACGCATTATGCTTTTCTTCTTCCCATGATTCAAAAAGTTGTGGGAGACGAAATAGACATTATCAACACCGGTGCTGCAGTAGCGAGAGAAACAGCGCGAAGACTGGAGACTGCAAGTTTATTAAACACTAACAACCGACAAGGTATCGAAACATTCTGGACCAGCGGCGATGTCACTTCCGTAACGAAAGCCATCAGTCAACTCTGGGGTTCGACGGTAAAGGTTTCGTTGATGCAGGAAGGTCAACGGAATTAAAAAGAAGACCCTTTACTTTTTATTAAACCACCCCAGTTTTTTCTGCAGCTCCACCACTTTTCCAACGACAACAATACCCGGCGATTTAATTTCTTCAGTATTTGCGAGCTGCGGAAGTTTTTCCAATGTTGCGGTAACAACTCTTTGTTTGTGTGTTGTGCCCTGCTCAATCACCGCCACAGGAAAATCTGCCGGCAAACCATGCTCGATAAGCTTCGAACAAATGATTGGCAAATTGTCGACTGCCATATAAAAGACCAAAGTCTCATCTTTTACGGCAAGATTCTGCCAGTTCAAATTGAGTTCACCATCACGTGAATGACCGGTGATAAATCGACAGGACTGCGCGTAATCACGATGCGTCAAGGGTATCCCGGCATAGGTTGTACAACCGCTGGCCGCAGTAATACCGGGTATCACCTGAAATTCAATGCCGGCTTCCGCCAATGCGATGGCTTCTTCACCACCGCGACCAAACACGAAAGGATCGCCGCCTTTTAATCGAATAACGGTTTTCCCTTTTCGTGCATTTTCAACCAGTAAATGATTTATATCGCTTTGTGGCACGCAATGATGCGCACGTTGCTTACCCACGTAAAAACGTTCGGCATCACGACGCGCCAAATTCAGAATCTCTTCAGTAATTAAACGATCGTAAAAAATAACGTCCGCTTTCTGCAGAATGCGCAAAGCACGAAAAGTAAGTAAATCGGGATCGCCGGGGCCTGCACCAACCAGATAGACCTGGCCTCTGACATTTTTTTCTGTATTACCGCGTTTCAAATTATCCTGCAGCATTTCTTCCGCCGCTTCTTCCCTGCCGGCAAATACCAGCTCGGATACCGGGCCTTGTATTATCGATTCCCAGAAACGCCGACGTGTTTTTTCGTCGGTTAAAATGGATTTAGCCCGTTGACGATAGCGACCTGCCAGAGCAGCTAACCGGCCAAATGCTGCGGGTACCACGCTTTCCAGTTTTGCTTTTAAGGCACGCGCTAAAACGGGAGATTGACCTGCGCTGGAAATCGCAATCGTAACCGGATCACGCTCTACAATTGAGCCAAAAGTAAAAGTACACAACTCCGGTGTGTCCACAACATTGACCGGTATTGATTGCGCCTGTGCTGCCTCGGATACTTTTTTATTAACTGCTCTATCGTCGGTCGCGGCAATAACCAGTGTCGCGCCGATAACGTCGTTGTCCTGAAACTCCCGCGCCAGATATTCGAATTTTTGTTCTTTATGTAAACCTGTCAGCTTCGCGCCCAGTTGCGGCGCAATAACCCGCACTCCGGCATCTGCTTTCAATAATAGCCCGACTTTGCGTGCGGCAATCGCACCGCCACCAACAACCAGACAGGTCTTGTTACGTACAGTTAAAAATACAGGTAGTTGTTGCATATATGCACCGACAGTTGACAGTAAGTAATAACGGACAAAACTTTTTGCCAGTATAAAACAAAGCCAACCGCCCTGAGGCGATTGGCTTCGGTCAACGAATAAATATCAAATATCAGTATCCGGCAACACTATAACGCATCGTCATCGGTTTCGCCGGTACGAATACGAACCGCGCGAATCACCTCGCTGACAAAAATCTTGCCGTCGCCGATCTTGCCGGTTTGTGCGGCATCGCGAATTTTTTCGATGCAGGTATCCAGCATACTATCGGGAACGACCACTTCGATCTTGGTCTTGGGCAGAAAATCAACGACGTATTCGGCACCGCGATAGGTTTCGGTGTGGCCTTTCTGTCGCCCAAAACCACGGACATCGGTAACAGTGATGCCGGCAATACCTGCATCGGACAGTGCATCACGTACATCGTCCAGCTTGAATGGTTTAATAATTGCTACTATTTTTTTCATAACTCACCTGCATTCTGATCTGTTCGGTTAGTTTAACGTGAATCGTGACAAAACGTTAAATGCTGACTAATCGGAAGAACCGGCACTGAACGATGGATTGGCACTGATTTTGTGTATGCTCAAATCTGCACCGTTATATTCTTCTTCCTCACTCAAACGAATCCCCGAGACTGCCTTCAATAGGCCATAAACAGTAAATCCGCCAACCAGAGCAATCACAACACCCAGTGCGGTACCTGTCAATTGGCTCATGAAGCTGACACCACCCATACCACCAAATACTTTGAGCCCGAAAATACCCGCCGCCAGACCACCCCAGGTTCCACAAAGTCCGTGCAAGGGCCAGACACCCAGAACATCATCAATACGGAATTTTTTCTGCGTGATATCAAACGCCAGCACAAACAGGACACCGGCGATGCCACCGGTAAGCAGAGCACCGATGGGGTGCATCACATCTGAGCCTGCACAGACCGCCACCAGACCCGCCAATGGACCGTTATGAATAAAACCCGGGTCATTTTTGCCCATTAGCATCGCCGCCAGAACACCGCCGACCATTGCCATCAACGAGTTAACGGCGACCAGGCCACTCATCGCATCGATCGTTTGTGCGGACATAACATTAAACCCAAACCAACCGACACTTAAGACCCATGCGCCAAGGGCCAGGAATGGAATGCTTGATGGTGCAAACGGCACCATGTCACCACTGCGCTGATAACGTCCTTTACGCGCGCCCAGTGTAATCACCGCTCCAAACGCCAGCCAGCCACCGACAGCGTGTACCACCACTGAACCGGCAAAATCGTGAAATTTAAATTCAAATAAACTGACCAGCCAGTCCTGAATGCCGTAATTCTCACCCCAGACAATCCCTTCGAAAAAAGGATATATCAAAGCAACGATAATCATCGAAGCAATCAGTTGCGGATAGAAACGCGCCCGCTCGGCAATGCCGCCGGAAATAATCGCCGGAATAGCCGCAGCAAACGTCAGTAAAAAGAAAAACTTCACCAGTTCATAGCCGTTCATCTCAGCCAGTACCGATGCATCGGAAAAGAAATCCACACCATAGGCAATTGCATAACCAACGAAAAAATAAGCGATTGTCGAAATTGAAAAGTCACAAAGTATTTTTACCAGCGCATTAACCTGGTTTTTGTGACGTACGGTACCCACTTCCAGAAACGCAAATCCGGAATGCATGGCCAAAACCATTATGGCGCCTAGAAGTATAAACAGCGCATTGCTGCCTGATGCGACGCTATCCATCGAATTACCCCCAAAGGAATTGAAAAAAGCGGGCGCTAGTTTGCCGTATGTTAAAAACGAAGTAAAACGGTGCAAGGACGCACTAAATAGAATTAATTTGCGCCCTGCATTTGCGCAATTTGATATTTATCACCGCGATAACCATAAATGCACCATGCAAGTGCGAATAACCACAGGTATTTTAATAAATATTGAATGATGAAATTTTTCGGTAAAAATGACGTACTTTGTTGGTGCAATCTAGAGCCGATGATCTGCTTTGGTGCAAAAAAATATTTTTGGAATTTTTAATTATTTTTTTTCGTTTTTATTCATGCTGCCGGTGTTTTGTTGCCAGTAAAATGCGCCGGTCGCGTTTATTCGGCCGCCGATCACTGATCGGCATACCCAGCCTTTCAGCCTGAACCTGCTGCTGACGTATCTCACGTTGTTGCCGGCTGCTTTCGGTTTCCGTATAAAACGCCTGTGCGATCGGAGCGGCCGGTCTTTGCCGACTCAGTTGCTCAACGATCACTTCAAAATCATAGATTCCTTTGCGAATAAGTAATTTATCGCCGGGTTTTACGGTTCTGCCCGGCTTGCTGCGTTCACCGTTGCAGTGCACCTTACCGCCACCAACCGCATCTGCTGCCAGAGTCCGGCTTTTAAAAAAACGCGCTACCCACAACCATTTGTCGAGCCGCTGTTCGGTCAGTTCTTTATTATGTTTTTCAGGCATCGTGTAAAACGCGCGCGGCCAAAGTCAGTCCGCTAAGATAAGCGCCCTCCACTCTTGCCGCACAACACCAGTCGCCGCAGGCACCGATACGCAATTCACGATCATACAAACAACCTTCGGTTAAAGGATTAACCGGTTTGGCATGCGGCCACAACTCAGTAACGATTAAATGCGGTTTTGGTATGGCGCGACCGGTTACTCTGCCCAATGCATCGAGCAAAATTTTATTTACTTTTTTAGTCGATAACTTTTTGTTTTTTTCCGACCATTCAGGCGATGCATGAATCACCCAAACTTCTTTGCCATGACTGCCATCGCGCTCGATCTTGCCGCTATCGCGAACAATCCAGGCCAATTCCTCACTGAGAACATAAGCGCCGTCAAACCCAAACTGTAACGGTTCGTCAAACGCCACCATCAAAGTCCAGGTTGCAGTCATTACAATGGTTTCTGCAATATTGGTCAATGCCGGTGTAACGCTTAGCAACGGAACCGCCTGCGGTGCCGGAACCGCGACGATAACCGTATCAAAGCTACCCTGTGTTTTTCGATGTGTATCAATCAACTCCCAGCGTGATTCCTTTTTATGGAAACCGATTTTTTTTATCTTGGTTTCGTAACGAACATCACACAGCTCAGCCATATCCTGAATAAAACTGTGCATCATCGGCCGGCCGATATAGCGCTTGGCGCCGTCTTCATGACTCAACGCTTCACCGTTTTCCAGATCCACCAACCATGCCGGCCACTCATCAATTAACCATTGATCCAGCCATTCTTTAACCTGCTGACGAAACGCATCACTGCGTACAGTGAAATACTGGGCGCCACTGTCGAATTGCATACCATCCTGCTGACGGGAAATCATCCGACCGCCGGGTTGCGCTTCAGCTTCAAATACCGTGACATTACCGATAGTTTTACCCAGCGCCACTGCGCAACTGATACCGGACAAACCGGCACCGATGATGGCAATGGAATGGTTTTGATGGGGGATGTTCATGGGGGGGGATGATAGCAAGAAAGGCTTTAAAATAAGCCTTTCTTTTGACAAAAAACGCGATCTATATTCAATCCGAAGAAAATCGACACGTCGCCAAATTAGCATTAATCCGGTCTAAATACATTTCTCTGCGCTTCCACTATTTCGCACAAATGATTTAGCGTGCCACATTCAGAATGGTCTCTTTTGATTCACCTGGATTATCTGACAAAATATTGTTTACACTTTTTTTCTTATACACCCAAACCTTTGCCGGCGGGACGTTTTGCCAAACCCGTGCGACGCAGCGTGATTCCAACTGCAGCTCTTTTTCAACACTTTTTTTAAGTGGCGATGTCAGGGCATAACTGAATTGAACGAATGAACCTTTGCTATCGCTCAGACTAAGTAACTGCTCCAATAATCGTTTTTGCGCGATTGCATTCATCGATAAAAACGGTAACCCCGATACAACAGTGCGTATTGGGAGTTTAGCCGGCATGCCGTTTATTAATGACATCAGGTTCATTGCGTCGCCGCAGAGGATTTTGATTTCGGGAAATCGTTTTTTCAGATAACGATAGAAATAGGGATCGCGCTCGATTACAACAAGCTGATTGGGATCGACACCCGTTTGCAGCAACGCCTGAGTGATGGCACCGGTGCCGCCACCCAACTCAATAACAAGTCCTTCACATTCAGGCAAACTTAAGGCCATCGCCCTGGCCAACTGCGGACTGCTGGGAGTTATGGACGCAACAGTCAAAGGCGATTGTAACCATTTTGTAAAAAACAGCAGTTCCGGATTCTTGGTCATGGGTCTCCCAACTAAAACATCAGGCGCTAACATAGATAAGCTCAGAATGAATAGATGCGTGCGTAGCGCGGATGGTCATCATAGCAGGAAACAATCTAAAAAAAGTCGACTTTTCGACAAAACCCAGACCATGTAACCCGGATGAAGCGAAACGCATTGTTGTCTCACTAACAAATAATAGTCGGTCCAATTCTCCTAAGACTGTTACAATAGTTTCGACCAAAAAACACTGTAAGCAAAGGAGAATCAAACCTTGTCGCATACTAACACAGTCTTTCAGTACGTAGGGCTAGTGACGGAAGGCGAGTTTACAAGCCAAATTACCGCAAAGGTGTTGTTATAAACCGCTTGCAAACCAGCCACCAGAACATAGAAATAAAACAAACGCTACAGATTGCCAAAATGCGAAGCTCAATTGACCAGCATAAGATTTAATAGCGACATGATACCCTGCTTGCCGATTTCCCTTCGTTTTCTTCACCGAGCGAGATATCAGCCAACCAACCCAAAATGGAAATGGTTTTTTGAATTCAGATATTACATTCTCAAAATCTATTTCTGTTTGAATCTCTAGCTCTCTTTTTTTTGCCATCTTCAATATTCTGCCTTCACTTTCTTCGTGTTTAGAAAATATTTTTTCGGATAGTTCTCTGAACTTCGCGTCAGTTTGGATTTGAATCTGGCAACGAATTGCATTGTACTTGGCGCAAAATGCAAATATAGCTGAGACTATAAGAAATAGCATACATACTCTAAATCCAACGAGAGTTAAATTAGGCAAAACTGAATTTATCTGGGCGATCAAAAGCGCACCGGTCGCCCCGGTACCGGCAAAAAGCCACATAGAAAACTTATCCACAAGAGAGCTTGTGTTAGCCATACTTATAAATAAGGCGGACGCTAAATCCTGCTCCGCATTTTCTTTATTAAGCCTATTCCACTCAATTAAAGGATCTTTGTCGCTCATGGAATCCCTCAAGATTTATAACAAAGTGCTACTAAGCCCCGCATCTTCTATATTATTGATTAATCATTAAACCAAGCATCTTTCTGATATTCAATCATCAAGCAGCCACGCCTGCTTTGCCTGAATTCTAGCTCCAATTTGACATGCAAGCTACCTCATTGGGGTTCTGGGGTTTTGACTTTGACCTTAACTGCGATGGCTCGCAGCCGAGGCGATTGGGCAAAATAGCGGAGACGCGACAGGATGTCGCGTTTAGCGAGCATATTGTGGAGGGATGATACGTTGTGAGCGGCGCGTCATTTTGACCAATCGCCGAGGGTATGTTTTCGCGAAATAACATTGAGCGAAAATACAAGAGTCGGGCTAGGCGTTTTGGTTACTTTTGCGCGACAAAAGTAACCCGCCGAGCGGGCGCGGTAGCCCGCGACTTTGCGCTCCAGAGGAGCGCTTTATAATCCCTCTCCCTAACCCTCCCCCTGAGGTGGAGGGGATAAAAAAGGGCCTCATTTGCGAGGCCCTCACTTCTAACTATTATCAAAAACCCGTTACGTTAGTAACAACTTATTCAACTTCTTCACAAACTCCGCCGGATTCTCCAATTGCCCACCTTCTGCAACAATTGCCTGATCCAGTAAGAGCCCCGCCCAATCCGCCAGCACGTTATCGTCTTTTTCTGCTTCAATGCGTTTAATCAAATCATGCGTTGGATTGATTTCTAATACCGGCTTTATCGCCGGTACTTCGTGACCTGCCTGTTTCATCAAGCGCTGCATATGCAGAGCCATTTCGTTTTCTTTTAATACGACACAGGCCGGTGAGTCGGTTAAGCGTGTGGTTGCACGTACGTCTTCAACTTTATCGGCCAGTGCTTTCTTGATGCGCTCGACGATATCTTTGGCTGCTTCCTGCACTTCTTTGGCGTGGGTTTTTTCTTCTTCGCTGTCCAGCGCACCTAAATCCAGATCGCCTTTGGAAACCGAAACAAATTTCTTGCCGTCGTATTCGGTCAGGAACTGCATCATCCATTCGTCGATTCGATCCGACATCAGCAGCACTTCGATACCGCGTTTTTTGAAGGCTTCAAGATGCGGACTGTTACGGGCTGCGCTGAGTGAGTCAGCGGTGATGAAATAGATCTTGTCCTGCCCTTCTTTCATACGAGCAATATATTCGTCGAGTTTGACGTATGGCTCACCGCCGTTTTCATGCGTGGAGTGAAACATAAACAGTTTGGCAATCTGATCCTTATTGGCGAAATCTTCCGCCGGTCCTTCTTTCAACACCACACCAAAGTTCTGCCAGAATTTTTTATAGTCCTCCGGTTTGTCTTTGGCCATCGTTTCCAGCAAACCGAGTATTTTCTTGACCGAACCGGAACGAATGCTGTCGATTAATTTATTCGATTGCAGAATTTCGCGCGAAACGTTTAACGGTAAATCATTGGAATCCACCAGGCCGCGCACAAAGCGCAGGTACTTCGGCATCAGTTGTTCGCTGTCATCCATGATAAACACGCGTTTGACATATAACTTGATACCGTGCACATGGTCACGATCCCACAAATCAAACGGCGCCTGTGAAGGTATATATAAGAGTGTGGTGTATTCATGCTTGCCTTCAACGCGGTTATGCGTCCAGGCCAGCGGGTCCTGAAAATCCGGTGCTATAGCTTTGTAAAATTCCTTGTATTCCTCTTCCTTAATATCCTTCTTCGCTCGCGCCCATAACGCGGTGGTGTTATTGACCTGTTCCCATTCGGGTTCTTCTGCTTTTTTGTCTTTCTCGTCGGTTGTTTCTTTGAGCATCCGAATCGGCAACGAAATATGATCGGAGTACTTGCGAATAATGCTGCGTACTCTCCAGTTATCGAGCAATTCGGCTTCCTCTTTGCGCAGATGCAGAATCACATCGGTACCACGGCCGGCTCTTTCGGCATTTTCCAGTGTATAGGTGCCGGACCCTTCCGACTCCCAGCGCACCGCTTTTTTATCCCCCGCCTTGCGGGTCAGCACCGTCACTTTGTCGGCAACGATAAAGGAGGAATAAAAGCCAACGCCGAACTGACCGATCAGCTGGGTATCTTTGGCCTGGTCGCCGGTCAGCGATTGCAGAAATTCCCGCGTGCCGGATTTGGCGATAGTGCCGATATTGGCAACCACTTCGTCGTGGTTCATGCCGATACCGTTATCGGAAACGGTAATGGTTTTGGCTTTTTTATCGACGCTGATATGGATTTTTAATTC
The DNA here is from genome assembly GCA_016928055.1 of Gammaproteobacteria bacterium. Taxonomy (GTDB): domain Bacteria; phylum Pseudomonadota; class Gammaproteobacteria; order HTCC5015; family HTCC5015; genus JAFGLM01. The sequence goes on along the minus strand of JAFGLM010000032.1, from coordinate 22,155 downwards.
GCTGTCATCGCCATATAGCGATGCATCCTGCAGTGCCTGAAAACGCAGTTTGTCGCAGGCATCCGAGGCATTGGAAATCAGTTCGCGCATAAAAATCTCCTTGTTGGAATACAAGGAGTGAATCATCAGATTAAGGAGTTGCGAAACTTCGGCCTGGAATTCGTGGGATTCGGGTTTGCCGGCAGCTTTCTTGGCCATGCTGTCTAACCTCTTGTTCGGTAATGGATTAAGTACAGGGATATAGCGGCGAATAGCCGGATTTCAAGGCCCCCGGGTAATGCGCGCTTTGTACCTGGCACTGGATAACCGTCTGAAATCTACGCTGCCGCCGCCAGGGCTTTTTGTTACACTTTCCAGCACTAAAAACCACCGCCTTAAAAAATGACCAGGCCCAATCCGCAAATCCGACTTCTGCCGCTCGCTGCACTTCTGTTATTACTCAGTGCCTGCGAGAGCGGTGAACGATTTGAGGTCAGTGGCTTGCTGGAATGGGACCGCATTGAGCTGATCGCTGAAGCCGGCGAGCCTATTGTTGAGATACTGGCCACCGAAGGTGAACGCCTGCAAAGCGGCCAGCCTGTTTTGCAACTGGATCCCGGCCGTACCGCAGCACAACGCGATGAAGCCGAAGCAGCACGCACACAGGCCGCAGCACGACTGGCCGAACTCAAGCGCGGACCCCGTGCGGAATTAATCGATGAAGCCCAGGCTCGTTTGCGCGGCGCCAAAAGTGCACTGGAAACCCGGCAAACCGAATATGACCGCGTGCAGGCATTGATCGAAAGAAAACTCGCCAGCTCCGAAGCACTGGACCTGGCACGCAGTGCCCGCGATACCGCCAAAGCCGAACGCGATGCGGCCAACGCCAGTCTGGCGGCGTTGTTAACCGGTACCACCGTTGAAGAATTACAGCAGGCCGACGCTGCCTTACAACAGGCAGAAGCACGTTTACGCGCACTGAAAATCACGCTGGAACGAATGACGGCTAAAGCACCGCAGGACGGTTTGCTGGATGTACTACCGTATAAACTTGGCGAACGCCCACGCGCCGGTGATGTGGTGGCGGTGATGCTGGCCGGACAAAAACCCTATGCTCGTGTTTATATACCGGAACCCTATCGTGCGCTGATTAATCACCAGACTGAAACCACTATACATGTGGATGGCATTGAACAACCTTTTACCGGCAAAGTGCGTATGGTCAGCCGCGATGCCGCGTTTACACCTTTTTATTCCTTAACCCAACGCGACCGTTCACGTTTGTCTTATGTTGCCGAAATAGAATTGCAGGACCAACGTGCCACCGAGTTAACTTCCGGCATCCCGCTTAAAGTCGAGTTCTATACACCGGCTGCTGAAAAAGAATAAACAGCATGAATGCTGAACTTGCCATAGAGTCACATGATCTGACCCGGCGTTTTGGCAAACTGACCGCGGTTGATCATCTTGCTATGCGGGTTCCTCGCAATATGATTTACGGTTTCCTCGGCCCTAACGGTTCCGGCAAATCCACCACCATTCGTATGCTGTGCGGTTTACTGACACCCAGCGAGGGCACCGTTAATGTGCTGGGTCATAAAGTGCCGGGTGATGCTGAATTGCTGAAGCAGAAAATCGGCTATATGACACAACGATTTTCGCTGTACGATGATTTGACCGTAATGGAAAATCTGCAATTTATCGCGCGAGTTTATTCATTACCAAAAGCAAAACAGCTACGGCGTATTGAGAAGGCGCTGCAGACTTATTTTTTATCTGACCGAACCAGGCAATTCGCCGGAACCTTAAGCGGCGGTCAGAAACAACGACTGGCACTGGCCTGCGCAACATTGCATAAACCCGAACTGTTATTTCTTGACGAACCGACCAGTGCAGTCGATCCACAAAGCCGTCGCGATTTCTGGGAAAGTTTGTTTCGACTGGTACATAAAGGCACCACCATCCTCGTTTCAACGCATTACATGGATGAAGCGGAACGTTGTCATCGACTGGCAATTCTGGATCATGGTCGTATGGTAGCGGATGGTTCACCACAACAGTTAATGGACACCATAACAACAACCGTCGTTGAAATTGCATCCGCATCTCCTCAGGACGCGCATGATGCATTACAGGAAAAAGAAGGCATAGCCAGCGTCACACAACTCGGTCAGCGTCTACGGGTGCTGGTGGAAAAATCTATTGACGATCCGATTGCCCACGTAAAAACTTTTTTGAAGCATGCCAATGTCGATGCACAAGCAGAAATTACCCGCGCCAGCCTGGAAGATGTTTTTGTTGCCAGTACACATAAACAGGTGAGCGATGCTGAACGTTAGCTGGACACGTATCTACGCTATCCTAACCAAGGAAACGCAACAGCTTCGCCGCGACCGTTTGAGTTCGGGCATGATTATCGGCATGCCTGTTGTGATGTGTTTATTATTTGGCTACGCCATCAATACCGACGTACGCCATCTGAAAGCGGCAGTTGCCGATCAGGCCAACACACAATTATCCAGACAACTGATAATCGATGCGCAGGCGTCGCAGGTTCTGGATATTATTGGTTCAGTTCACACCGGCAAAGAAATTAAGGAACTGCTCGACGCCGGAAAAATTCGCGTCGGCATTTTAATACCGCATGACTTTGAACGACGCCTGGAACAAAAAGACCGGCCGGCAGCACAACTACTGATCGACGGTTCCGATCCGACGATTTTAGGTGCAGCCCGTTCATTGACTTCAATAACGCTCAATAATATGGCCGGTTCTGTCACCAGCCCGACTAAACTGTTTGAGGTGCGGAACTATTACAATGCCGAAAGACGTTCAGCGGTGTTTATCGTCCCAGGTCTAATCGGCGTAATAGTAACTATGACGATGATTTTGTTCACGGCAGTGGCAATCGTACGGGAACGCGAACGTGGCAATCTGGAATTACTGATTAATACACCGGTACGAACCGGTGAATTGATGATCGGCAAGGTCATTCCGTACATCGTCATCGGCCTGGTACAGGTTACTCTGATTCTGTTACTGGCAATTATCCTGTTCCAGGTACCGATTAACGGTGCAGTCATCGATATCTATCTGGCGGCGCTGATTTTTATCACAGCTAATCTGATGATGGGTCTGGTTATTTCAACCTTTGCTAAATCCCAGTTTCAGGCCATGCAAATGACATTCTTCTTTTTCCTGCCGTCGATTTTATTGTCCGGCTTTATGTTTCCATTCGATGGCATGCCGGCTGCCGCACAGTATCTTGCCGAAGTCCTGCCATTAACACATTTTTTGCGTTTGATCCGCGGCATTATTTTAAAAGGCGCAAATATTGGACAGATGATGTGGGATATGTATGCCTTATTTGTTTTTGCTTTGGTCACACTGGGCTTGGCGATAGCGAGGTTTAAGAAGCGTTTGGAATAACAAGTAGCCTGGATGCAGCGTAGCGGAATCCAGGGTCGTTGTTGGTAATAAACACTACAATACGATTGTTTTCTCCATGATGAAATCATTCATGTAAAATCCTCCGCCGATTTCGACATCCACTTCTTCAACTGTTTTGAATCCGCGACGGAGATACCATGATATCGAACTCTGATTAAATCTGTTAACGGTTAACCGGAGCCTTGAGATACTCATCGTTAGTGCCCTATGCTCAATGAATTGCAGCATTGTCTTACCCAGACCCTTTCCCCGCGCAGCATGCTTCACATAAAATTTGCTAATCATTAATCTCCCATTCGGATGATCCGGAACCAACGCAAAATAGCCAATCAATTCCTCTTTGAATTTGGCTACATAATATTCATATCCTTTCAACATTTGCTCAGATATTGCTTCAATACTTTGAAATTTTTTGAGCATGAAATTTACTTGATCCACACCAATGATCGGCACAAAATGCTCAATCCAAATTTCTTCTGCTAACGCAGACACTGCATCGATTTCGTTTTCAGCTCTTATAATATTGACTTCGTCAATCAATCTTAACCTCAACTTGTATAGTGTGTTTGTGGATACCAATCAACGCAATCAACCTTACCTTTTCTCTCATTGATTTTAAACAAGCAGCCCGGATTGCGCTACGCTGCACCCAGGCTGCTTGTTATCCATTCGATGCTTTTAATGCATTCAGTAAGTTACCCGAACCGGCACCACAGCTGATTATGGTTTTCATTGCCGCTTCGACTGAAACATCCAGCTCGACAACATTATCAACGCTGGTATGCAGAATCAGGCCGGTGGTTGGATTCGGACCGGTCGGCACAAATACCGTAACCCGGTTGTGCTGGTACTCGTCGGTTACCATGCCGGTCAAAAAAGGCCCCTTTTGATTATCGGACATCGAAACACGCACGACTTTTCGAAATACCCCCTGCCGACTGCCACTGAACTGCTTAATGATATCTTTGATCGGTAAATAACCGGGAATACGCGCGAGCAGATGTCGCTCGAAATAATCATGCACCCAACCGCCCCAACGAGTCCTGACGAAGGCTCCCAGCATAAAACAAAAGGCAAACAGCAAAATAAAAATACTGAGTTCGGCCGGGATCCGACTGATGTCCAACTCCTGCATCAACAGGCGGGTCCACGGTGAAACCGTGTTGCTAAAAAATGCAAGCAACCAGACTAATAATTTGAACAGCACCAGTAATGGCAAGATTACAAAAAAACCGCCGAGTGCCGCGGTAATTACAAACTGTTTCATGCGTTTCATCGGTCTTTTCTCCACAATCTTTGTATTCAAAAGTGCCGGGGTCCGGCAACCAATATCGACAGATCCCTATCCGATAACTTAGAATGTCCCCCTGATTTATCAGGAATCAACGGATTACCGGGTGTCGTTTCATAACCGGAAAACAATTTAAGGAATATAGACATGATTAAATCAATAAGGTTTTTTTTCCTGAGTTTTTGCATTCTTTTAGCAATAGCTGCCTGCAGCCCCACCAACAATAGCATGGAACCCTCTACGGCCAAACAGATCCTGTGGCCAATCGATAACGTAGCAAGCATTGCCGGGCACCCAACCGAAATTATGGGTAATCCCGAAGTCATTGATAACGCCGTTTTTTTCGATGGTGACGGGGATCGTCTGCTGGTGGACAATAATCCACTGGAGGGTGCAACCGAATTTACCATTGAAATTGTATTTAAGCCGAATGACGCCTACCCCGACAATATTGAACCGCGTTTCTTCCATATCGAAAGTGAAGAAAATCCAAACAGGCGAATCACAATGGAGCTCCGTTTAAACGCCAGGCAGCAATGGTATCTGGATACTTATATAAAATCCGATATTTCGAAATACACGTTGATTGACGAAACACTGATTCATCCGGTTGGCGTCTGGGCACATGCCGCTATGACTTACAAGGATCGAGTCTTTACCGCTTATGTTAACGGCGTTAAAGAATTATCGGCCGAAGTGGATTTTTTACCTATCCCGTCGTCCGCTAAAACCTCAATAGGCGCGAGAATGAACAAGATACACTGGTTTAATGGCGCGATCAGTAACGTCGCAATCACCCACAAAGCGATGCAACCCGGTGAATTTGCACTACTGAAAAGGGTAAAAAAATAGCTCAGCTTAGTAAATCCAACGAACTCTTAAGACACAATCATTTAATAAACTGATTGATATTAAAATTGTAGGATTTCAGTTGCGGATTATATTTCTTTGAAAACTTTTTGAAATCGATATCCTCCCAATCAGCATCCTGAATGAGCGGTTGGTATTTTTCATAGTTGTCAGTAGTAATGGCAGCTAGTGGTGTCGATATGCGAACGCCAAAATCGTCAGCAAAATCAAATCCATAATGGTAATCGTGCACCAGTAACAGCGCCCAGGCACCTTCCATAAAATGACCAAACATGGAGGCCGTCATGCGGCCGTCCGCGATCGCTTTGATGCTTTCATCCTCCCAGTCAAAACCGCCGACAATAATATCCTTGCCTGGAATTTTATTGAGTTTCTCAACCGCCTGCACAGCACCCCAGGCAATTGCTTCATTTGCTGACCATATCACATCGGTTTGAGGATATTGTTGCAGTAAATCCGCAATCACCTGACTTGCTGATCCGGATTCCCAGTTCGTTTCCACCACATCCTCCAATATCGCTTCAGGTATTTCATCGATTTTGGTTTTGAGTCCTTCAACACGAATGTATCGGACTGCAGACACGGCAGGTGCAACCAGCGCTAATACATTGATCTTATCATCGCTACTGCCGGCTTTGATCTGTTGGGCGCGCTTAACAAGTATTGATGCCAACTCATAACCGGCCTTCCGGTCATCAGGCACCGCCTGACCAATAAAGTGCGCATGCATTTCTCGCGGCCTTCTACCCACGGTTGGATAATCTTCTCGCAAAATATCAGAGTTAAAAACAAAGACCTTGGTGCCGCGTTCTTTTGCCTGTTGAATATGAGAATCGGTCACCGATGACCAATATTTTGTTAAGAAATAGTCGAGCTTGGGCCCCTTACTGATTAAATGGTTGCCAAGCCGCTTGGTCACATAGGTGCTTCGAGTTTCATCGTACTTAACAATCAGTTCAATATCCAGATCATTGGCAACCGCCTGCATCGCCTGAACAACCGGACCCCAGAAGGGATGACCGGGTGGAGCGGAACAAAGAAAACCAACGCGTAGTCGCTCTGACTCGGCAAAAACCAGTGAAGTATTGATGGCCAACAGAACGAATAACAGGCAGCAACCTATTCCACTCCTGATTTTTTCTACACGAAAAAGCATGATCCCGACCTCCTGAACTCGATACAATTCACTGGAAGACATATCTACACTAACCTTGCGGTGCCATATTCAGTACCAGTAGCCTGTCTTAAAGACACAAACACTAACAAGCTGTTATCGGCAGTTCGTCTTGATTATTGAGGGAGAATAACATAACGCCCCTGGGTCCGGAACACTCTCAGGCCATGGTTATTCAGGCTGCAACGGGCCAGATAAAGTTGACAACAATTGTTTTGATTGGAAGAATCAGCAGAACTTAACGGGTAATTGCATATTTCGCCATGGAGAGCCCCTGACATTATATCCAGCTTTTGACCATAAGCTTCCGTTCGCTAAATATACTACTGGGAGAAAAAATGAGTTATACAATAAGCCCCTCAGAAGACGGTGAATATATAGTACTTAAAGTCAACGGTGAGATCGATCGCGTAACAGCATTGCGCTATAACCTGGAAGCGCACACACTTGGCAAGAAGCTGAAAATCAGTAAGTATCTGTTTGATGTCACCGAAGCCAGGCACAAAGGATCTGCAGTGGAAGACTATCAATTTGCTCATAGCGATATGTCAGGCATGAAGGAGATTGACAAAACTGCCCGTATCGCCACCCTGGCCGCCCCGGACGACCATTCCCACGATTTCATCGAAACAGTCAGCCGAAACGCCGGGTTTGACATGAAGCTGTTTACCCGTCTGGATGAAGCAATTCAATTCCTGACGGATGATCAGACATAACCGGTGTTTATCGTGGATCCTCTTTCAAACTCTACGCTCTGCGATTCTTACGATAAAGATTTAGGCGCTGTCTATGACAGTATTCCAATTTCAATCTTTCTGGTTAATATAGACGATAACGGTAATTTCACCTTCGGTAGTTTAAATCCAACTCACGAGAACGCAATCGGTCTTAGTAACAAAGATATCGTCGGAAAAGCCCCGGAAGAAATTCCCGGAATCAGCGAAGAAGGCGCAGCCGCACTTCGCGCCAACTATCAGCGTTGTGTGGATACCAATGATATTATCTCGTATGAAGAATTTTTTGAATTATACGGCGTTAAAACCCATTGGTTAACCAAGCTGACACCTGTTCACGACATAGCAGGAAAGATCATTCAGATTATTGGTTACAGCTCAAACATTACCGCGCGAAAAGAAACCGAAAACGCCATCAAGGAGAGCGAGGAAAATTATCGTCGTATTGTCGAAATCACCAATGAAGGTATATTGAAAATAGACGTGACTATGAAAGTTGCCTATGTCAATCAGCGTGTATCTGAAATGCTTGGCTACACAACGACTGAACTTTTAGGAAGACCAATTATTGATTTTGTACATAAAGACTATCATGACAACGTAAGAGCCTATTTTGCCAGACGCCAGGCCGGCATTTCCGAACAGGTTGAAATGTGTTATCGATGTAAAAACGGCGTCAAACTTTGGGCTATTGTAAACAGCGTACCCATTGTCGACGAACAAAACCAGTTTGCCGGTGTACTCGCCATGCTCACCGATATCACCGAGAGAAAAAATGTTGAACTGGCGTTAAGAAGGAGTGAGGCGCAACTGGAGAGTATTCTAAAAGTCGCACCCTCCGGAATCGGCCTTATGATGAACCGGATATTTGTCTGGGTAAACAAACAAATGGTGGAAATAAGCGGTTACACGGAAGACGAGCTGATGAATCAGAGCGCCAGAATGATTTATGCCAGCGACGAAGAATTCGAGAGAGTGGGTCGATTAAAGTATCAGCAGATAGCCAAACAGGGAACCGGAACAATCGAGTCAAAATGGAAGCGAAAAGACGGCAAAATTATCGATGTTCTACTAAGCTCTGCGCCTATTGACAAAAATGATCTCTCAGCAGGCGTTACGTTTACCGCTCTTGATATAACAGAGCGAAAACTTGCCGAGAATGAACTCAAATCAGAGCGTGATAGAATGCAGAAATATCTCTCCATAGCTGGGGTGGTCTTTCTGGTGTTAGACAAACAAGGCAGTATTCGCATGATAAACAATAAGGGTTGCGAAATACTGGAGTGCGAAGAAGATGAAATTATCGGCAAGAACTGGTTTGATGAATTTATCAAGGAAAGCGATAGAGATAATCTCAAATCTGTCTTTAGTATGGTGATGTGCAAAGATCTTAAAAATGTCGAGTATAACGTCAATTCAGTGATAACTAAAAGCGGGCATACAAGAACCATCGCCTGGCATAATTCCATGTTGACCGATAATAACGGAAATGTCATTGGCACCCTGAGTTCAGGAGAAGATATAACAGAGCGTATCAAACTGGAAAGCCAACTGATGCGTTCACAAAAAATGGACGCTATTGGTAAACTGGCAGCAGGTATTGCACATGACTTTAATAATATACTCACCGCAATTAACGGCTTTGCCGAACTGTCGATTAAGGGTGTCGACAAGGGTAGCAGCGTTGCCGGTTTTCTCGAGGAAATCAAAACAGCAGGTAATCGCGCCGCCAGTTTGACCGGCCAACTGCTGGCGTTTAGCCGCAAACAGATGATTGAACCCAAGATACTGAATATTAATAACGTTATAAGAGATCTTGGCAATATGCTGCAACGCCTGTTAAGTGAAGACATCAAGCTCAACTTGCTACTGGCTGATGAAGAATGCCTCATCAAGGCGGACGTAAGTCAGATTGAACAAGTACTTGTTAACCTCACAATAAATTCTCGGGATGCAATACTTGATAACTCTGAACCCAATCGTAAATCTGAAATAACGATAGAAACCAGAAAAACTGTTCTCGACGATACTTTTTGTACAGAGCATCTGGGTTGCACTCCAGGCCTTTATATCAATATTACTGTCAGTGACACCGGCAAGGGAATTTCAGCAGAGAATCTGGATAGAGTGTTTGAACCATTTTTTACCACCAAACCAAAAGATAAAGGCACCGGCCTGGGTTTATCAACGGTTTACGGTATAGTCAAGCAAAATTACGGATATATCGTGCCTTACAGCGCACCCGGAGCCGGAGCCGCCTTTCAAATATACTGGCCGATCGTAACCGAGGAACTTGCAGATCAATCTCAAAAAGGATCAAGCACTAACCTTCCGGGAGGCATGGAGACGATACTGGTAGTCGAAGACGATACGCAAATACTTAATTTTGTCCAGCAGGTTCTGACCGCCTTTGGATACAACGTAATAGTCGCGCGTAACGGCACCGAGGCGCTTGGTATAGCTGAACACAATTTAGCAAATATCGATCTTCTGTTTACGGATGTGGTAATGCCCGAAATGGGCGGCAAGGAAATTGCAGATATACTAAAACAGCAGAAACCTGATTTGAAGGTATTATTCAGCTCCGGTTATACCGAAGACCAGATTGCCAAACGCGGCATACTTAACAAAGACGTGATATTTTTACATAAACCATACTCGACCGATGCGTTGGCCAGAAAAATTCGTGATGTGCTTGATAACAAGATACCATCCTCTTGATCGCAAAAACCGATATATCCATAATTCCTCGACAATATATTTTGAACCAAATTATCAAAATAAGTCCAAATATGTGCTTTAATATCTGATCCTGGCCTCTGACAAACTTGTAGATTTTCTTCAACAGCCACTGGAGACCCGCACATGAAAACCAGACCGCTAATGCGTGTATTCATTAATATGGCGCTGTTGTTTGTCATTTGCGGTAATGCCCGGGCCGACGAAGAACTGCTGGATCCGAAAATCGCCTTTGTACCCAGCGGCTTTGCGATATCAGACAATGAATTAGCAGTGAAATACAAAATCGCAGAAGGCTATTATCTATACAAACATGGTTTTAAATTTTCCGCTCCTGACGGCGATATTGAACTCGGTGAAGCCAAAATACCCTCCGGCAAAAAGAAAGTAGACGAGTGGTTTGGCGAAGTTGAGACTTATCGCAATGAAATCGTCATTAAACTCCCCTTTAAATGGATAACTGAAAAATCAGAACTGCTTATATTGCAGGTTACTGCACAAGGCTGCGCGGATATCGGTGTCTGTTTTCCGCCACAGAAACAATTTATTGAAATTAAACCTTCAGATATTGTCGTATTGGCTGAAGCAACAATCCCATTGTCAGAACAGGATCGAATTGCCGCCACCCTCTCGCGAGGAACCTCAATCATCACACTACTGACATTTTTTGGTTTTGGTTTATTACTGGCTTTTACTCCCTGCGTGTTTCCAATGATCCCGATTCTATCCGGAATTATTATCGGTCAGGGAAAATTGATTACCACCCGTAAAGCATTCCTGCTGTCGTCAGTTTACGTGCTGGCAATGGCCTTAACTTATACCGTCGCCGGCGTGGTCGTTGGATTGTCTGGTGAAAACGTACAAGTCATGTTTCAAAATCCATGGGTATTGGGCACCTTCGCTGCGGTATTCGTTTTATTATCGCTTTCTATGTTTGGATTTTACGAATTGCAAATGCCGGCTTCTATTCAAAGTCGCCTGACATCATTCAGCAATAAACAGCAAGGCGGTACGTTAATCGGCGCCGCTATCATGGGTTTTCTTTCTGCATTGATTGTTGGCCCCTGTGTAACCGCACCATTGATTGGCGCGCTTATTTATATCGCGCATACCGGCGATGCCGTTCTTGGCGGCGCGGCGTTATTCTCATTGAGCCTGGGTATGGGTGCACCTTTAATTATTATCGGTACCTCAGCCGGCAAACTGATACCCAGGGCCGGTAAATGGATGAACGCGGTTAAGGCATTGTTTGGTGTTCTGCTACTTGCTATTGCTGTCTGGCTATTAAGTCGCGTCATTCCTGAAACCGTTACCATGATTTTGTACGCAATCTTGTCTATAGGTTCTGCTGTTTATATGGGCGCACTGGAACCACGCAAAGAAAGCAGTAACAACTGGAGTCCATTTTGGAAAGGTATCGGCCTGATACTGTTGCTGTATGGCACGATATTAATCGTCGGTGCCGGCATCGGCGGCGGCACTGTTCTGCAACCTTTAAGAGGCTTGCAAGGTACGTCCGGTAATGCAGAAAACATAACTCAACACGGCATTGTATTTCGGCAATTCAAAGGTGTAACCGGTTTACAGCAGGTTCTGGATGAGGCACAGAAAAGCAAACAGCCTGTTATGTTGGACCTTTATGCCGACTGGTGCATATCATGCAAGGAAATGGAAGCGTTTACTTTTACCGACACAAACGTGCAGGCCAGCCTTAAACCCTTTATATTGATTCAGGCGGATGTCACGGCGAATGATGATGAAGACAAAGCCTTATTGAAAAAACTGGGCGTATTTGGTCCACCGGCGATTGTTTTTTATGATAGGGATGGAAATGAAATTGAAGGCACCAGGGTTGTTGGGTACATGAAAGCGAAGGATTTCGACGTTCGGTTGCAACAGATTTTGAATCGCATTTAACGCTCCCTTAAATGCTCTCCAGTTTTACCCGTATTGATTTTCCGATCGCGCCAAAAAACTTACTCATCAATTCCTTGGCATCCCGAATAATCACATACAATACCGGCGTTAATCCCAGTGTTACAACCGTTGCGAATAGAATACCAAATCCCAGCGAGATGGCCATTGGAATCATGAAGCGAGCCTGGCGTGACGACTCGAAGATCATCGGCGCCATACCGGCAAAGGTTGTCACGGTTGTCAATATAATCGGCCGAAAACGTTTGATAGCAGCATTGCAAATGGCATCTTCGACCTTCTCGCCACTGACATGATGACGATTGGCAAAATCAATCAGTACCAGAGAATCATTCACCACCACACCGGTCAGTGCGACGAATCCAAACACGGTCATCACACTGAGACTATAACCCATTAACAAGTGACCGATCACAACACCAATAACACTAAACGGTATCGCAACCATAACCATCAGCGGCTGCAGATAACTGCGGAATAACATAGCCAGCAGACCATAGATCAACACCAACACACCCGCCAGACCATAAAATAAACCGATCATGCTTTCACGTATATCCGCCTGCCGTCCTTCAAAAGAATAACTTAAGCCGGGATAACGTTGCTGTAACGCAGGCAAGCCGTCTTTAACGATGGAACTGATAATCTGATTGCTCTGCTCAGGCGGATCAACATCAGCCTGAACCTGAATGATACGGCGTCCATCGCGACGGTTTATGGTTGTATACGCCCGACCTTCGTCAATGTTGACTACATCGCGTAACAGCACTTCGGTTCCGGAAGCAGTGCGAATAATTAAATCTTCAAAATTCTGTTGCGAGCTGCGCTCATTTTCAGGATAGCGTACGCGTACCGTTACTTCGTTGCGACCACGTTGTTGTTTGATCGCTTCGATACCCTGAAAAGCGGCGCGTGTTTGGGATGCAATATCAGCGGGCGTTAAACCCAGTGCCTGACCAATATTGTTGACGGAAAAATCAAATTGTCTTTTGCCCTGCGCAGTACCGTCATCAATGTCTTTTGTATTCGGGAAATCTGCCAGTATCGCCGCCAATTCAACACTGGCATGTTCAAGTGTCCTGATGTTTCGATGCGACAATTCCACCGTTAATGCCGCACCCGAACCCGGTCCACCGCGATCAGACACAAACGAAACAGTTTCGGCACCCGGCACCGGCCCCATGGCTTCACGCCATTGCCTGGAGAACTCAGAGGTACTGATCGGCCGTACTTCCGGATCGGTCAGCATGACATAACTTTCAATGCGGTTATCGCGTATCGAAGTGAAGATGCCCTCGGACAGTTCACCATTGCCATTGGTATCAATGACCCGGTTTGCCGCCGCTTCCAACAGGATCTGGATTTCCTGTAATTGCTGGTCCGGCGTGCCCGGCGGAAAAGTAATATTTGCATAGGCGGAATCGGATTCCACCCGTGGAAATAACTGCATACCCATGCGCCCGCTGGCGATAAATGCCAGCACGACCAATAATACAGATATAGCAGATATCAACGTAAGGTAACGTCGCTCTATCAAGCGCTCGATCCATTGCCTGTAATGTACGTTCACAAAAGTCTGAAAACGCTTGTTAAATCCATTTTGCATATGGACAAGATACCGGAAGGCATTGGTTTTGATTTCTGATTCGCGCTTAAAATGCAAATGCTCAGGAAGCACGAACAGGCTTTCAATCAGAGAAACAATAAAAACGCTGACTACCACAACCGGAATCGCAGCAAACACCTTGCCCATAAAGCCTTCAATAAAAAAGAACGGCAGGAAAGCTGCAATATTGGTCAGGATACTAAAAGTTACCGGTAACGCCACTTCCTGTGCGCCTTTGATACTGGCTTCCAGTGCACCGTATCCTTGCTCACGATAGGTATAAACATTTTCACCGACAACGATTGCATCATCAACAACAATGCCCAGCGAAATAATAAATGCGAACATGGTAATCATGTTGATAGTAAAATCGGTAAAAGGGAAAAATAGAAATGCACCGGCAAACGAAATTGGAATACCTATACTGACCCACAAAGCCAGTCGCATATCCAGAAATAGTGCCAGTAAGATGATAACCAGCAAAAATCCCCACAAACCGTTCTTAATCAGCAACTCCGCACGTTGCGAGAACACTTCCGAACTGTCACTGGTGATGGCGATTTGTATATCAGCCGGCAAAATCCGCTTGATATTTTCGATTTCATATCTAACCGCATCGGATACGCTGATCGGCGATTGACTGCCGACCCGAAATACTTCCAGCATAACGGCCGGCTTGCCGTCGAAAGTGACAAAATTGTTCGTATCTTCAAAACCGTCTTTAACTTTTGCGATATCGCCCAGTAAAACCTTACTGCCCGACTCAGTGGTAATAACAGGAATGGTGGCATAATCCTTGGCGAATTCGCGCCGTTCCTGCAAGCGCACCAGCAAATCACCGCCTCGGGTTTCCAATACGCCACCGGGTAGTTCCAGCGATGTCGTACGTATGTGATTGGCAATATCGCTTAAGCTCAACTTATAACGGCGTAAATCGTCCTGCGAAACTTCAACCTGTACCTCGTAATCGCGTGCGCCGGATAATTCGACCGGCCCGATTTCATTTGACTGCAAAAAAGAATCCACAATCAGATCGGCGGCTTCGCGCAAAACCAGTTCATCAGCGGGTCCGTACACTGCCAGGCGCAATACACTTCGACGGCGCGCGTCAATTGCAACTACCGGTTCCTCCGATTCATCCGGTAAGAAAGTGATTCGATCAACAGCACTCTTGATGTCCTGTGAAATGCGGATTAATTCACCCGTATCCAACACTTCAGCAGTCACCCGGCCCGAACCTTCGTTAGCAATCGAATTAATTTCTCCCAGTCCCTCAACTTCGTTAATGGCATCCTCCAAAGGCAGGACAATGCCCTGTTCAACTTCTTCCGGACTGGCACCGGGATACGGAACAGTGATTGAAATCTGGTCAAGCGCAAACTCAGGAAAAACTTCTTTGGTGCTTTGCAGATAGAAAAAAATTCCGCCCAACACAAACAACAGCATTAAGAGATTCGCCGCAACCGAATTGCCGGCCATCCATGCTATGGGTCCGCGTAAATGTTCGACGTTGTCTTTTTTAACCATGCCCGGATTTTGAACTGGCAATACCTTGTTGAGAAATCTCTTTTACTTCGGCTGTTGGTTGACTGCCACTGACTTGAATCGGCATGCCATCGACCGGCGTTGCGATATTGGAAATAATGACGCGTTCGTTCTGCTGCAATTCAGCATTGAAATAAACATAATCGCGGTCCTTATGCAAAATCGTAATGGGCACGAATGCCATTTTCTGGTCTCTGGCGGTCCAGACAATATTGCCATTGCGAACAAAATGATGCGGTACGCGGTATACACCGGACAGCATGCGGCCACTCAAGATCACCGAAACATAGTCACCCAACAAGAGTGGTTTCCGCGGATCGGCGTTATCTGATTGCAGTAATAAAGGATCTTTGATGCTGACAATGAGTGGTGCCAGCCGGCTACCCTCCTCCAGGCGGCCAATGATACGCGCAACATAGCCCTCCCTTACACCGCGTCCATTACTCATCTGCACTCTGGCTACAGAACCATTTTCACCTGACTCCAGCCAGGGCAATTTATCAACCGGTACAGAAATTTTTATCCAGTATTCATCGGTATCGACCAGGGTCGCCAACGCCTGCTGTGATGACACCCGGGTTCCCAGATCGACTTTACGTTCAACGATCAGCGCATTAAAGGGTGCACGTAGCTGGGTTCGTTCAAGGTTTAATTTGGCTTTATCAAGATCCGCCCGGGCGCGCTGTAACTCGGCCTCGGCTTGCTTTAATTGTGGGCCACGCAAAACCAGATAGGTGTCTTTGGTTTTGCCGGGATTGTCTCTATTCAATACTTCCAGATCGCGGCGGGCATTCTTCTGTCGACCCTGTTCAATTTCATAAGCTGCTTGAGCCTGGGAAAACAATGCCTGCTGTCTGGCCAGTTCGAGTTCGTAGTCTCTGGCATCAATCTGTAACAATAACTCATCGGCTTTCACCAAACCGCCGGGGGCAAAATACTCGGCCGTAGCCACAATCTCACCACCCACCTGAGCCGATAGCTGTACCTCGCGAAAAGCGGCCACTTCACCCATCGCTTGCACAATCACCGGAAAATCGCCTTTCTCAATCGGTATCACATCAACGATCAAGGCGATCTGCTCCTGCGGGCGCTTTTTGGCTTCGGGCCGAATGAACCATAAAGAGAAGGCAATTATCAAGGCGAGAGCGAGAATTCCGGCTGGAAGCAGAAACTTTTTATCAGGTATTTTGGGCATGCGGTATTAGTAACCAGTCAAACCAATAGGTTCATCCAAAGAATGCGTATCATAACGCACTGGATGCCCATTCGATGACATGGAAAAGCACGGTTCCAGAATTTAATCAGGCAAACAAATCATAAATGTGCAGCGATGGCAGTATTTTCAAACTGTATTCAGTGATCGAAGCTTCAAAAGCCAATCCCGCGCTTCTGACTCGGTCCTGAATACATCTACAAGCATTTGATCGTTCTCAACCCGCATACCGAGCTGGCGGCATAATCCAAATACATGATCGCTCCCACATACAAACGCGAGGGCCCCCGATTCATGAGCACGCAAATTTTCCAAAAGCCTGTCGGCTACCAGCTGGGCTAGATCACTGGACAATTCGACATGCAGATCCTGAGAGCAAATAATCAGTTCGTAAATCTCCGGGCAACGGCTGGTTTCTTTTCTTATCTCGTCGAGAAAATTGACGATCTCTTTATACCCTGCCTGGCCGGATATACGAATAACAACACACTCGTCCGACTCGAATTGCCAAGTAAACGCCATGATTTTTGCTACCTCTGACCCGGAATTCGATTAACCTGCTTAAGATCAACGGCCCGGTTGGTTATTTTGCTCAATTGGGCGTGGAGTATATAGTAAATCTACATATATGCCAGACCTGATCTTATCCGGAAAAACCGAGAGTATGGCTGACTGCAAGATCTGAAGACTGCGTCAGACGGGGAAATGCTATAGGAATTCACAACAAAAATAATTGTATTAACTACATTACGGATCGATCTCGGGTATTTTCTTGATTGACAGTGCTAGCGAACCGACGCATTTCAGGGATTTCCGGTATTTAAACCCATGCGCTGGGCTCTGCGCCGCCACAAACGCCGGGCCAACTGTTGCATATCTTTTGCCCTGTCACCTTCGTCGACAATTTCCAGCCCCAGCAAGGTTTCAAGAACGTCTTCCAGCGTCAGTATGCCTTCAATACCACCGTATTCATCGACCACCAGAACAATATGGACCTGTTTCTCCAGAAATTCATCCAGGGCATTGGCCAAATTAATCGTGTTAGGCAAGGTCAGAATTTCACGCCGATAAGTGGCAATCCTGTTATCTGAGTCCCCGTTTGCTTGTGCCAACAATAAATCAGCCCTTAAAACAAAACCCGTTATGTGTTCGCGTTCGCCGGAATAAACCGGTATACGCGAAAATTTTTCCGTTGCATGCTTGCTGAAAAACTCCCCTACGGTCAAATCTTCAGCCAATGAAAATATTACCGTCCGCGGTGTCGCCGCATCCATGATATTTGCTTTATGCAACGACAACAGGCTTCTTAAAAATTTGGATTCCTTGCGGGCCAACAAGCCTTCTTTTTGGCTCAATTCGGCCATCGCCGAAAACTCTTCGCGGCTATAGCCTGTTAATGTCGGGCCATGCGCCAATGTTCCGGTAAGTTTGTTTGAAAGCAGCACAAACGGATACAACAGCCAGATTAAACCCTTCAGCCAATAGGCAGTTACCGGGGCCAAAGCTTTCCAGTAATACGCACCCAGTGTCTTCGGAATAATTTCGGAGAATACCAGAATCAGTAAAGTCAATATCGCCGAGGCTATACCAAGGTAGGTGTTACCGAACACACTGGCCGCCTGCGCGCCGGCACCAGCCGCACCAACGGTATGTGCGATGGTGTTAAGAGTGAGTATCGCGGCCAAAGAACTGTTTATATCGTCCTTAAGTTTATGCAGCAATCTGCCAGACGGCCTGTTTCCCTTTTCCAGTACCGCGATATGACCTGCTGTGACGCTGAGTATTACCGCCTCGGCAATAGAACACAAAAAAGAAAATATCAATGCAATTAAAACGTAAGTAACAAGCAGAATCATATTTTTACTCGTTGTTTAAATTCAATTTATCACCCTGACTTACAAGTTTTGTCTTCACAGGTCAACACTTCAACGGAAATATGAGACAGCTCCGATATGTCTTGCAATAAAGCTTTGTAATACTCGGGAGATTTGGGATTATGCGTCACCAACGATAAAATTACCGCAAAATGACTGGCACTGACTTTCCAGACATGCAGGTCGGATACGCGATTGTCGGCATCGGCTTCGATAATTGATCTTATCGCAGTACGTTGCGATTGAGTTGCGCTGCCATCCAGCAAAATTGAACTGGTTTCAAGCAACAATCCATAGGCCCAGCGCATGATAATAACAGCGCCCACAATACCCATAAGCGCATCCATCCATATCCATCCAAACACTTTGCCAGTCAGTAACGCAATAATCGCCAACACAGAAGTCAACGCATCGGCCAGCACGTGGAAATAAGCCGCTTTTAGATTGTGGTCGCCATGGTGATGCGTATGACCGGTATCAGAATGGCTGCTTAAAAGCCAGGCTGAAGCGAGATTAACTATCAAACCCAATATCGCCACAAAGATCGCCTCGTTAAAGTGAATGTCCAGCGGATGAACCATTCGCTCGATTGACTCAACTACCATTACCAGCGCGACAACCGCCAATGCGACCGCGCTGGCAAAACCGCCCAACACCGTCACTTTACCGGTTCCAAAACTGAATCGTTCATCACCAGCATGCTTGCGCGCATAACTATAGGCGAAGATCGTGATCGCAAAAGCAGCCGAATGCGTGCCCATATGCCAGCCGTCGGCAAGCAGCGCCATCGAACCAAAAGCTATACCGGCAACTATTTCAATTACCATCGTTACAATGGTTAATGCAAAAACCTGCCTGGTTCTCGCCTCGCCGTGTTCATGAATCACGGCAAAATCGTGGCTGTGTTGTTTATTTTTTAAAGTATGAAAATGCATGGCGCTGAATAATGCTGCCAAAAAACAGGTTACGATTCAATAACAACTTCGGTTGCAACCGAATTAGCGATATAACAGTTTTCGTGGGCTGCTTCATGCAACTGTTCGAGCTCTTCTGCACTGGGTTGCTTGTCGCCACCAAAAATAATTCTGGGACGTAATACCACTTTTGACATCCACATTTTGTTGCCTTCAAATTTTTCCAGATATCCAACTGCATCATCAATGTAACTATCGACCACAAAACGCTTTTTGCCAGCGATAGCAAGAAACCAAAGCATATGACAGCTTGATAATGAAGCAACAAACGCTTCTTCCGGATCAACATTTTCTTCCACCGACATAGGCACCGGTACGACTCCAGGTGCAGATGAAGCGGGTACTTTCAAGCCACCATCAAATTCCCATTCGTGTGCGCGGCTGTATTTATTACCGGCATAATCCTGATCTCCTCGCTGCCACGCAATTCTCGCTTTATATTCGCTCATTAATCTCCGCCTTTGCTATTTACTGCTTTCATTTCAATTGCTTTTCAAAGCCGACCTTAATCATACCAGTCATTATTCACATATTACATTCTCTGAAAATTCAAGCACTCATTTAACTATTGTTTGACCGCTTGCCTAGCCGGTTCTCTTAACCACAATTCCTGTAATTTATAGCGAATCGCGGCTCTGCGGCTGGGCTCACGGGTAACCTTCAACAAACCCTCATACAGACGTCGCGCATCATCAATTACAGCGGCCTCAGCCAGAACTTCCGCTGCCCGAAAGCGCGCAGTCTGACCCCACAAATCGTAGCCCTTACCATCGACCAGTGTCGCGGATAATAGATAGAGTTGCGCTGCACGCGGCCATCCCCCAATTGCTTTATACGAATCGGCCTGCCAGAACAACAACTCACGCTTTAACTGCGGATCAACAGTGAGCTTATCCAATTTATCAAACAACAAAATTGCTTCTTTATGTTGTCCAACTGTCTGCAAATCAAAAACCACTTGCGTGGTGCGATCAACGGCTTTCTTATCGGTATTCTCCATACCATCAATTAACTTGTTTAATACGCTTATTCCTTCATCAGCACGACCGCCCAGTATCAAAACACGCGCACGCCTTAAACCCCACTCAAATGCATCCGTATCTTCCGGTGCCTGTTCCAGGCCGCTCATTAATCGTGTTGCTAATTCAATATTGTTTTTAGCCAGTGCGTCATCAACCAGAATATAGCGAACCGAATTGGGAATGGTGCCTGCAATTGGAAATCGCGACGAATCGAGAAAGAGTTTACTTAACAAAATAACGGTGGCATCGCGTTTTTGAATCGAAATCAGAAAGCGATCATATGCTTTGCCACGTGCAACCATGGTTGCACCATTAAACATAACCACAGTTAAAAATGCCCTTTCACGTTGCGAACGAGTGTCTTTCCATTTTTCCGCTTCCGCCAACCAGCGCTCATCCTGCCCAATTAAAAACTGCATTGAATTGCCTTCATCCAAAGCATATTGACTATAGGCAGCCCATAATTCATTACCGCTGACAGCAAATAGAGGGTCGTTACCTAAACGCGGTGATAACAATGCGGCCTCTTCCAAAGCCTTTGTTAAAGTTAGATTGCTGTGAAGCGCTGCGGCTGATTCGGCAGCGACTTTCCATAAACGTGCACTATCGGCTTTCGCAACGCCTTTGCTGCCCGCCAACTTGCGAGCCTCACCCAATATCGATTGCGGTGGCTGTTTGTCGGCTCTTAAGCGTGCCAGTAATTTTAACGCCTGCGCTTCATGATCAAGACTGGTATCTGAAGAAAACAAACTTTCTGCTTCGGCAGCGCGATCAATTCTGAGTAAGACACGCGCTTTTAGCTTAATCCAGTCGTCACCTTTGTTACCAAAATCCTGTTCATAGCGCTGTATCGCCCGACGCGCATCCTGTAATTTGTTATCAACCAGATAACTGCGTACCACCAGGCGCCGGTATAGTGAAAATTCTTTCTGTTCAAGTAACTCAGGTGGCTGCCACAACAATGCTCTCAGATGCGCTCTGGCATTTTCTCCGCGACCCAATTGCAGTTCAGCATTAACCATTTCCACTTTAGCCCAACGCTGTAAATCTGTCGGCGCAGCAAGGGGAAATTCCTGTAAACGTTTCAACAACGGTTCCCACATATCCCAATCTCGAAGTATTTCAATACGTTGCTGCTCAAAAAACAGCCAGCCGTCAAAATTTTCCTCCGCTTTGGGTTGAATCTGCGACAACAATTCCAGCGCCAGACCCGGAGCGCCATCGCGCGCCAGCTGGCCGATAGCGCGCAGGTCTTGTGCAATCAGCATGGAAGGCAAAGCGAGACAAAAAAGAAAAACAAACAGTTGGCGATTTATCAGCTTCATATCTATCAGGATGGCAGATTCGAGCTGTGATTATAAAGTTAATCAGATGTGCATAGCGGGCAAAATTGGAATTTATCTGAACAAATTGAATCTGTAACTCGTGCGAGGCAAAATAAACGGGCAGTTTTTTCAAACTGCCCGAAAAGCTACTGCATTGCGTGGCAATGCTACAGGGGGAGTTACTAATGACGAGCAGGAAGATATCCCGCTCAAAAGCCGTAGCGGCGCCGATTTGAATTTCTTTAGAACTTATGACTGGAATGACCGTGAAGGCGTTTACAAGTATCCTTACGTACTCATGCCTGGAGCGCTGATAAACAAAAGGCACCTCAACGGTGCCTCAGGCTGCTGACAAACCCCAGTAAAAATTACTGGGGTTTATTTTTTGGGCGAACTGAGCAACGCTGTGGCAAGCCTTTTTATT
>JAFGLM010000031.1 GCA_016928055.1 Gammaproteobacteria bacterium | reverse complement strand
TGATAAAACGCGATGATGCTCGTGATGTTTTAACAAAATATGGACATCCTCGGAAAATTAAGTAAGTGCCATTCGGGTCAGACACGAGTTAAAGAATTCAAACGGGTCAGGTAGTCATTGAGTCTTAGTATTATTGATGTATAAACGAAAAGGATGGTTAATGGGCCATGTTGTTATCGATAATCATATTGGCCTTTATGGTGCCCTTGATCTATATGATTTCAAGTACCAGGAGAGATAAACGCGAACGGGAAAGGCAGTTAGAACTAATACGACGACGTCTGGCAGAAAAAGAAAAGAAAAAATAAAAGGTTGGAAGACCGTAAGTCATTAAATTGATCACAGCGAGAGGATGGTAAAAATGTCGTTGAAAACGAAATGGTCTGCGCATAGATACTTCCTGCTTGCCGTATCGGTACTATGTTG
Source organism: Gammaproteobacteria bacterium (assembly GCA_016928055.1). Taxonomy (GTDB): domain Bacteria; phylum Pseudomonadota; class Gammaproteobacteria; order HTCC5015; family HTCC5015; genus JAFGLM01. The sequence goes on along the minus strand of JAFGLM010000031.1, from coordinate 99,964 downwards.
CGTATTTCTGCATGGCTCATTGGCTGGTAACAATCCATCGGTTGATCGTCAGAGTAATGCTTATGATTCGGCGAATGTTGCAAAGTCTTCTGCGCTGGAAATACTGCGTATTACTCCAGAGGGTAACGATGTGCCAGCCGGCCGACAGATAGTTATTAGGTTTAATCGGCCTGTCGTCGCAATCGGACGTATGGAGCGCAATGCTAACGAAATTCCTAATATATAGGGTCAGACACGATTTAAGGGATTCAACCGGGTCGGGCAGTCATTGAGTCTTAGTATTATTGATATATAAATGAAAAAAGTAGTTAATAGACTATGCTGTTATCGATAATCATATTGGCGTTTTTGGTGCCCTTGATCTATGTGATTTCAAGTACCAGGAGAGATAAACGCGAACGGGAAAGGCAGTTAGAATTAATACAAAGAAGGCTGGGAGAAAAAGAGAAGAAACAATCGACGCCACAGCAACATTCATGAACCAAACAACCATCCGCAAGGCAGACGCCGATGATTTGGATGCCATTGTAACTCTGTGGCAGGAGTTTATGGATTTTCACAAGATACGTGATCCTCATTTTTCTCGTTCGACTGAAGTCTTAAATGCGGGGTCGGACCAGCTAAAGAAGCATAAGTGTTTGAATTTATTTAGCTGATCGGTCAAAAATGACGGAAACAAGACCTCAGAGGCCACTTTTTTGGGTATGAAAACAACACGCTTAAAAGATCAATGTTATATGCGCCATATGTTCATTTATTAAAAGTGTCCGTTGTTGTTGAGCAAGATCGTTGTTGATGCTGGACGCTTCCTATGTGCAGAAGTAAAATATATGCGAAGTCTTATATAGAGACTAATATTGAGGCATCAAGAAATCCCGGCAGATTGAAAATCAGGTTCATTTCAAGATACTGGGTTCTGCCCATCACACAGGGAATTGGAACGAGTGAAATTCAGTGGAATCGGCCATTTTGGAATAGAGGCTATTCATAAAATCCTCACACTTTCGGTGAGCATTGCAGCTATATGGGTATTGCTGATTTTGCTTTTTGTCGGTGGGGTGGTCGCGGCGGAAACACGGCCTGATCAAGGAATTATCGAATGGCAAAAGCAAACCAGTACTCAGAACGAAACCAATTCATTAATCAAAAAACAACCCAACAATGATCTTCTCTACAGGACAGTACGTGTCGGTGTTTACGAGAATCAACCAAAAATCTATATTGATGAAAACGGTGTTGTTTCAGGAATCTTCGCCATTATCCTCGAGGAAATTGCACAACTGGAAAAATGGAAATTAATTTATGTTCCTTGCGAATGGCAGGAGTGCCTTGAGTTTCTAAAAAGCGGACGAATCGATTTAATGCCCGATGTCGCTTTTTCATACGAACGAGACGAACAATTTGATTTCCATGAGGAAGAGGTTGTCAGCAGCTGGTCGGTAGTATATGCCAACAACAAAAAACAGATGAGCAATATTTCCGACCTGAACGGTCGACGGATTGCCGTGCTCAAAGGTTCAATTCAACAGACCGTTATGGAGCAGATGGCAAACGGATTTAGCTTTAATATTGCCGTTTCTGAAGCAAAATCATTTGAAGAGGCTTTTACTCTTGTGGCCGACGGTATCGTTGATGCAGTTGCTTCAAACCATTTCTATGGCAACTATTATTATCGGGAATACGGATTGGTTAAGACCCCAATCGTTTTTAATCCGGTCTCGTTGTATTTTGCGACAGCTTCGGATTCTAACCCTGATTTGCTTAAGGCGATTGACAACAATTTGCGAACGATGAAATCCAAACCTGGCTCTGTCTATTACAGTGCATTGGTACGTTGGATGGAAAAACCACCAAAGGTCATTGTGCCGCAGTATTTTATCTGGATTATAAGCGGCGTTGGGGGCGGCCTTGTTTTGGCTATTGTGCTCATATTGTTACTTCGCTGGCAGGTAAGGATTGGAACACGAAATCTGGTCCATGCTAACAAGATGCTGGGCGAGAGTGAGCAAAAGTTTCGCGAACTTTTTCATCAACACGCGGCTGTCAAACTTCTTATCGATCCCGATGATGGCAGCATAGTTGAGGCCAATAAAGCAGCGGAAGAATTTTATGGCTGGTCTGGGGAACAACTGCGGCGGATGCGAATACAGGATATCAATATCCTTACTCCGGAACAGGTCAAAACTGAAATGGCGAAGGCTGCTAATCTACGGCGGATTTATTTTGAGTTCCGTCATCGACTGGCCAACGGTTCAATTAGAGATGTGGCGGTATTTAGCAGCAGGATTGATATCCAGGGGAGACCTCTGCTGCATTCCATTATCCATGACATCACCGAACGCCGAAATCTTGAGGACCGGCTTCAGCAAGCCCAAAAGATGGAGGCTGTGGGTCGGCTGGCTGGTGGCGTCGCACACGATTACAACAATATGCTCGGCGTGATCCTCGGCTACACGGAACTGGCTCTGGAGAAGACCAGGCCGGCCGACCCGTTGCATGATGATCTTAAAGAGATTTTTAATGCCGCCAGGCGTTCCACTGAACTCACCCGGCAATTATTGGCGTTTTCTCGCAAGCAAACCGTTCATCCAAAAGTGCTCGATCTGAACGAGACTTTGAAAGGGATGTTTAAGATGCTACGGCGACTCCTTGGCGAGGATATTGATTTAACCTGGCTGCCTGCTGACGGGCTGTGGCCGATAAAGATTGATCCCACGCAAGTTGATCAGATTCTGGCTAATCTATGTGTCAACGCACGGGATGCCATTACCGATGTGGGCAAAGTCACCATCGAAACGAGCAACATAACTTTTGATGAGGCGTATTGCGCTGACAATCCCGGTTTTCTCCCCGGCGAGTTTGTACTGCTGGCTGTCAGCGACGACGGTTGTGGCATGGATAAGGAAACTATGGATCATGCTTTTGAGCCGTTTTTTACCACCAAGAGTATAAACAAGGGCACCGGCCTGGGACTGGCCACTGTCTATGGCATTGTTAAACAGAATGATGGGTTTATTAATATCTACAGCGAGCCGGAAATTGGGACAACTTTCAGGCTTTACTTCCCCCGATACGCGGGCAAGGCAGACACAATAAACACAACGATCATGTCGGAAATTCCACAAGGTCAAGGTGAAGTGGTGCTGCTGGTTGAAGATGATCAGGCAATCAGAAAGATGAGTGGAAAAATGTTGGAAAACCTGGGATATCAGGTATTGCCAGCGAACTCACCAGGCGAAGCCATGCGCTTGGCCGATGAGTATGCCGGTGGTATTCATTTGTTGATCACGGACGTGATCATGCCGGAGATGAATGGTAGTGATTTGGCCTCTCGACTGTCTGCGCTGTACCCGGAAACTAAGACGCTGTTTATGTCAGGTTATACAGCCGAGGTTATCGCTCATCGTGGGGTGCTTGATGATGGTGTGAATTTTATACAGAAACCGTTTTCCCAAAAAGACCTGGCCGCCAAGGTGCGCGAGGTGTTGGATCGGAAATAATTCGGTCCGAAGTAACATTTATGAGTGATGACGACAAGAATTTTGCTTTGACCTCAATAATTTAAGACTACTCAAAATGAAGGTAAAAATATGATAATCGATTCCTCACTAAAAACATCCATGTTTCGAGAAGGAATAGATGAGCATTCACATCTAGATCCATTGAACTATGCTATTTTTATAACAATTTTATATGTGGTGTTACTTTCACTTTATATAGTTATTTCCGGGTGGGTGGCTTTATCGGTTTTAACGACAATGAAAAGTATGGCTATTTATGAAGTATGCAAAGGTGTTGTGTATGCATTGGTGTCAGGCGGTGTTTTATTTACTGTAAGCTTTCTAACTCTAAAAAAAATTAAACAACAAGATGATCTCATAATCAGTCAAAACAAAAGTATTATTTCATCAGAACCTATTGTTATTACGGGTATTTTTTCCGCATCAGTTTGTCATGATATTAATAATTTAATGGCTATTGTTCTCGGCAATATAAATTTACTGGCAGAATGTAAAAGTAGAGACGATAAAGAATTAAAGTCAATTGCAGATATTCAGGAAGCATCTAATAGGCTCGTTGCTCTTGTTAAAAGAATGATGGATAACGGTAAAAATTATATACCTGGCGAACATAAAATCACAAATATATCCGATGTTATTGAAAAAACCATTCAATTTGCCAAAATACATAACAAATTAAAAAATTGTGACATAACGTATAAAATTGAAGAATCAATAAATATTGATATAAATTCGATACTCATTGAAAGGACGCTAATAAATATAATACTTAATGCTGCCGAGGCAACAAATCTTTCCGGGAAGATACTCATTAAACTCTATCGAGTTGATAATTTGGTAACATTAGAAGTTCATGATGATGGACCAGGCATCCTAAATGAGTTGCAGGAACAAATATTTGAACCATTCTATACATCCAAGGATGGAGGTAATGGTCTGGGTCTTTTGTCTTTGAAAATATGCGCTGACCGACATAATGGAGTAATCCAACTTAAAAAATCTGATTTGGGTGGAGCCTGTTTTTGCTTGTCGTTTCCTGTTGGATAATCATGATCAGATCAAAAATAATTGCGGTCGGTGTAACATTTAGGAGCGATGACGATACGAATTTTGCTCTGATCCCTCAGGGAGAAGGTTATCTAATCCCCATCACCCGCCCAAAACGTTCATTTAATTGTTTTTGCAGCATGGGTCCTGCGCCTGGCATACAGAGCCAGTCCAGTTCCATGCTTTCTAACTGTTCGGCACTATTGATGACTTGCTGACCCAAACCGGATTTGCTCATTTGTTCCAGTTGGTATTGCATGCGTAGCGTTTTATCTTCATCTGGACTCTCGACACCCTTGGCGATTTCCAGTTGTATGCAAAGCATCCTGCGCTCATCTCCAATTGCAGCGCGATCGATATCGGTCTGAGCGGATTCTCGACGTGCTTCTATGCGTTGATTTAACGTTGCATCATTCAGTTCGATGGCATCCCATTGTTGAGAAATATCCTGCAGCGTTTCCGCTGATGGGGATTTACCCAAAGCTTCCAATTGCTCGCAAAGTTTTGCTTTTTGTCGGAGCGCATTGGTCTGCTGGTTGCGTACAGCATTTACCAGGCGGGTATGACATTCATTAAACTGTTTACAGGCATTGCGGTAATCTCGTTGAATGCTATCTGTTAGCTTTTCCGGGATTTGTTTTGGCAATTCCGGCAGTTCGGCGTATTTGGCTTGCAATTCAGAAAATTGATGATCGGCTTCGCTTAAATTATCAGCGGACCTGGCCAGATTTTGAATAGCCTTAATAATATCCCGATAAGCATTCAGTTTTTGATCTGTTTCACTGCGTTGCCCCTGTCGAAGTTCCTGCACTTTGTTGTAAACAATATCACACTGTTTTTTGAATTCAGTCCAGGCTTTTTCATCTTGAGCGCGCCTGGCGGCACCGATCTGTTTCCAGTTAAATTGCAGTGTTTTAAGTTTTGTCAGGTTCTCTTCTTTGACGTCCGCTTCAGCAAGTTCTTTAGCCTGTTGAACCAGTTCATTTTTTAATGCTGAATTTTGTTCGTAAGCCGAATCCAGTTTGCCAATAATCTCGTTCCTGATTTTTGAAAATTGTTTCCATTGCTTTTGTCCGGCTTTGCGCTCAACATCTTTTACATTGAAAAATTTGTCGCTGATACTGCGCACAGAAGATCGCAAAACATTATGGTCAGTTTGGTTTTCCCAGTCAGTGTTTTCGAATAATTTCCGCATCTGCTCAACATACTGCTGCCGTTTATCGAGGTTTGTTTTACGGATCTCACTTCGCCGCTCAAAGAATTCAGCGCAGGGTTGATAGACTTTATCAGCGGCTTCCTTGAATCGCGGCCAGTACTGCTCTGAAATATCTGAATGTCCGAGCGATTTCCAGAAATTCTGGAGTTCTTTCATCTCGGTTACAAGATTGTCGGGATGCTGTTTGGAGTCGATAAGATTTTCCATCGCTTCGCAAAGTTCAATATACTTGGGTTCGGTCGCGAAATTTTTCCAGTCACCCATATCACCCAGTGTTTTTCTGGCCTCCTCGAAACGCTCTTCAAGATCGGCACGCTCTTTGCCTTCATAGTGTTCAAGCTTTTTTTCAACTCTTTCACAGAGTTGTTTTGCTCTTATTAATTTACCGGCGCGCGATAAACGAGTGATCGAACTGACTGTTTTGTGCAGGTCTTTAAGTTTTTGCTGGTGTTCGACCTTCGTCGCTTTCACAATATTTCGCCAGTCGGCCAGCCGGGCTTTTAATTCAGTTGCCACCTTCAGCTCGACATGGTTTGCCGGCCATTTAAGCATTTTTAAGGCCGCATTCAATTTTAGAATTTTTTCATCAAGCTCTTTTGCATCTCCAGTTTGCCTGGATATCTCAGATTCATCCAGGTCCGTTTCAGACGGCTCCATGATATTGGCTGCCTGCAGTACTAACTGGATTGCGGATTGCACTGCGTTGGCTATCTTTTTGAATTGACTGTCCAGTTCTGATTTTGGCTGGATTTCGTCAGTTAATCGCTGCCACTCCGAACTGAACCGATCCAGCCTGATTTGCGTATCCGATACGGTTGCTATTGCCTCTACGATATCAGTGCTCGCAACGTTTTCAAGAAAAGCTCTGATCTCAGCGATTAGTCCTTCCTGGGACTGGAGAGTCTCCTCGATTTTGCTTTGTTCTTCAAATCGAGCATCAATAATTTTACGAGCGGTTTGATAACGTTGATTCGAGTCAGGGTCTATTTCAAAACCTAGTCTATCCCACTGGTTTTGATTCTGCAGAAGCTTGAATTTGAACTCGGGCTGCCAATCGCAACCGGCGAGGTACTCCACTTGTTCAATCAGTTTTTCGACTGTCGCCAAATTTTCAGCTTGCTGCCGTTCCAGGTCCCTGATTGTGTCTATTTTGGCCTGGAGTAGGCGCTCGGCTTTCTTGTCTTTATCACGCAGTATCTCCCTGGCGGACTCAAGTTCTTCAATGTTGGTGAGCATTTCAGCGATCAGCTGTCGAGAGTCTGTATAAACGGCTTTAGCCAGAACCTCAAAAAGTTGACTTTTGGATAAGCTCTGCATGGCTTCAGCTCGTGCCGATGGGGCAGCTGCATGCAGGGCGACGCGCAGTGTCAATTCCGGGTAACGCTGCAAAAGGTCCAGGTATTGATCTTTGCTTAGTGAACCCTTTGTACCCAACAATTCATTAACCTTTTTCTCTGCCTCCTGGCGAGCTGAGTCATTCGAATGTTTTTGCGATATTTCATGCAATGCACTGACAGACGTTAATTTCTGAATCGCCGCAATACAAATTGAAGCTTCATTGTCAGCTGCCAGTTGAGTCAGTATTTCCTGTGAGTCTGCACTAGTGCCGTCCATTTCAGAGATGGCTTTGAGGCGTTTCTCAATGGAGCTGCTTTGCCAGGCGGGTTTAAAGAGGTTTTCTAACATGGTTTTTAGTTTGATGGATTTTGGTGGGGGTTTCTCAGTTCGGGCTCCATTCTATATTAAATTCGGTAACCGGGTCGCCCCTATTAGCCCCTTGAATTAATACAGAAACGCCTGCAACAGAAAGAGAAAGAAAAATCCAGGTCGGGTGCCTGCGGAGCGACTTTCAGGCTCAAAACCCGACTAAGTGATTGAAAATATTTGATAAATAGGTTAAAAAGCGGCGGTTGTATGTATGGGGATTTATGAGGGCCGTGCTATTATCCGCGCCGGTACACTTATCAGCGCCGTACTATGACGTAACAATGTCGGCAGTCAAGACCTTTAGTTTTATAAAAACAGGTATTTAAGTGATGTTAAGTTCGTATTATCAGGAAGTCTCCGGAAAGATTTGTTTTAGTCGGGAGCAGGGCAGCGATTTTGCAAAAAAAATCGCCAATGATTACAACCCATTACATCATGTTGATGCGAAACGATTCTGTGTTCCCGGAGATCTGCTTTTTTCCCTGGTGCTGAAAAAATATGGCATAAGCAGAAAAATGAAGTTTGTGTTTTCAAAAATGGTAACCGAAAACGTCAAGCTTGTTCTGTCAGAGACATTGGGTGAGATTGATATTACTGATGGTGAGAAATCGTATTTATCGGTGACACGCTCGGGTGAAGTGACTCAAGATGCCGCGCTTATTGAAAACCTTATTAAAAATTATGTGGCCTTTTCAGGAACCGCGTTTCCTCATGTTGTCGTTCCGTTAATGGCCGAGCAGGATGTGATGATTAATCCAGACAGGCCTATGGCCATGTATCAGTCGATGTCGATTGAGCTGGATCGACTGGATTTAACATCACCGGAAATTGATTTTTCAAAAGCATTATTCGAGTACGAGGGAAAGCGAGGCGATATCAGGCTGCCATTTAATTTTATTGAAAAGGGTGAGATAGTCGGCCGGGGCGAGAAGCATATGGTGGTCTCAGGCGTTATGAAGTATGACGCAGCGGCAATGGATGCATTGATCAAAAAATATAACGATAGCATGCGATATTAGTAAATCCTTTTCCTGCTCAAAAGCAGTACAGGTAAATATTGCGGTGTATGAAAGCACCGGGTAGGAATATAATCCACCTTTTGACGCAGGCCTGTATAAATCCTGTCCAAATCCCCTTTTCAATAACCTGGTTACATTGCTGAAATGAATAATATTAAGAAATCCGATAAGTTAAATGGTGTTTGTTACGATATCCGTGGCCCGGTGCTGGAGCACTCCTACCGCCTGGAGGAAGAAGGCCACCGTATCATGAAGCTGAATATTGGCAATCCGGCCCCCTTCGGGTTCGCAGCGCCTGACGAAATCACCCAGGATGTCATTCACAACCTGCCCAATGCGGAAGGCTACATCGAATCACGCGGATTATTTGCCGCACGCAAGGCCATTATGCAGGAATGTCAGCGCCTGCAGGTTCCCAATGTCGAAATCAGCGATATTTTCCTTGGCAACGGTGCCAGTGAATTGATCGTGATGGCCATGCAGGCGTTGCTTAACAATGGCGATGAGATTCTCGTGCCGGCCCCGGATTATCCTTTATGGACGGCCGCCGCCAATCTGGCAGGGGGTAAGGCCCGTCACTATTTATGTGATGAGCAATCTGACTGGTATCCCGATATTGCGGATATCAAGAGCAAACTGACCGACAAAACGCGCGGTATTGTGGTGATTAACCCCAACAATCCGACTGGCGCTGTTTATAGCCGGGATGTTCTTGATCAAATCGTGCAACTGGCGCGTGAACATAATCTGATTATTTTCTCCGATGAGATCTACAGCAAGATTTTGTACGATGACGCCGAATTTATCCCGATGGGTCGCTTGGCCGAGGACGTTCTTTGCGTCACGTTTAACGGTCTTTCAAAAGCGTATCGGCTGGCAGGTTTTCGTTCCGGCTGGATGGTGATCAGCGGTACCAAATATCGTGCCACCGATTATATAGAAGGGTTGGATATGCTGGCGTCCATGCGCCTGTGTGCAAACGTACCCGCCATGTATGCCGTGCAAACCGCATTGGGAGGTTATCAGAGTATTAATGAACTCATCCTTCCCGGTGGTCGCTTATGTGACCAACGCGACGCCGCCATGCGAGCATTGGCTGCGATTCCCGGCATTTCTTGTGTGAAGCCAAAAGGTGCTTTGTATTTATTCCCGAAACTGGATCCGAAAATACACAAAATTAAAGATGATCAAAAGATGGTGCTGGATTTTTTGATTCAGGAGAAAATATTGTTGGTGCAGGGCACGGCTTTTAACTGGCCGGATAATGACCACTTTCGAATAGTGTTTTTGCCGCGCGAAGACGATCTTACTAAAGCGATACATCGCCTGGGAGAGTTTTTGACCCATTATTCGCAGTAGAGACTTAAAGTGAGGAAATCATGACAGATTTAATCAATAAGGTCGCGAGCATGATAGACAGAGCGTCTGTCTCCATTATAAGTTCTGTTAGCGAGGAAGGTTTTCCCAACACTAAAGCGATGCTGCCGCCACGGAAAAGAGAAGGTATTAAGAATTTCTATTTTACGACCAATACCTCCAGCATAAGAGTCAGGCAGTATCTTGAAAATCCAAAAGCCTGTGTTTATTTCTATGAAAGAATTGTTTTTTCAGGTGTTATGCTGGTCGGTACGATGGAAGTACTGCAGGATGCAAAGTCAAAAGAAATGATATGGGAAGAGGGCGATGATTCGTACTATCCGGGTGGCGTTACCGACCCCGATTATTGTGTACTGAAATTTACTGCCAGGAACGGCAGGTTTTACAGTAATTTAGCGTCAGAAGATTTAACTGTGGAATAATTTATCTACGTAGGCTTAGGCTTTTCAATAGCCCCTCACGAAGGGGCTTTTTACACTAGACTAAAAAGTCATGGCTGTTAAATTTCGGAGTTTCAAATGAACCACAATGAGCAACATAAATCGCATCGTATCGGCTGGCTACGGGCAGCGGTTCTGGGTGCAAATGATGGCATTGTTTCTACAGCAAGTCTTATCATCGGTGTTGCTGCAGCTCACGCGGCACATATGGATATTCTGCTGGCGGGTATTGCGGGGTTGGTTGCCGGAGCGATGTCAATGGCTGCCGGTGAATATGTTTCAGTCAGCTCGCAGGCTGATACCGAGAAAGCGGACCTGGAGCTCGAAAAACGTCATTTAAACGATGACCATGAATTTGAAAAGAGAGAACTGGCGGATATTTATGAGGAAAGAGGGTTGGATGCAGACCTGGCAATAAAAGTTGCCGAACAGCTTATGGCACACGATGCACTGGGAGCACATGCCAGAGACGAACTCGGTATTGTTGATGGTGCCAGGGCTCGCCCCATTCAGGCGGCATTTTCATCAGCCGGTACATTTACCATCGGTGCGGCATTACCATTATTGACGGCATTGGCTGTACCCGGCGCATGGCTGATTCCGGTAGTCGCTGTATTATCGCTAATATTTCTGGCAGGCTTAGGTGGCCTTGCAGCGCGTGCAGGAGGGGCGTCAATGACTATCGGTGCGCTCAGAGTCACATTCTGGGGAACGATAGCCATGGGTCTGACTGCGGTGGTGGGAAGATTATTTGGCGTGGTTGCATAAATTGATGAATTAAAGCTATTGGATATAGTCGAATTCTCAATTTCTGAAAATCTACGTTCGTAACCATATTTTTTGATTGAGTTATATATGAAAAAGAACCTTTATTCGTTATTTGTACTCGCGTTCTGCTTGTCTATTTCCACTAACTGTCTCGCTCAGGAAAGAGAGTTAAACAAGTTGCAGACTCGCCCGCAGTTTAAGACTCTTCCAAAGCAGGAGAAAGCCGTTTGGGAGGATTACATAAAACGCTCCGAACACCTGGCTGCTATAGATAAAAAATTAATCAGTGCAGAGCTGAAAAAAATTGGTAGCAATAAACCATCTATACCTCCGGATGCCAGAGAATATGGTTTCGATTATGAACAACCCACCGAATGGTATGCTACGGATGCAGGCAGGCGAGTGGCTGATATAGTATTGTCTTTTCAGACTCCATCCGGTGGTTGGTCAAAGCGTACCGATATGTCACAACGACCCAGAAAAATCGGTGAAGCTTTTGGGGTGGAGGAACAGTATATTCCTACCTTTGATAACAGAGCCACCACCACGCAAATTCGTGTCTTGGCCAAAGCATTTCAGGCGACCAATAAAAAAGACTACGCGAATGCCGTGCTAAAAGGTTTGCAGCTCATTTTCCAGGCCCAGTATCCGAATGGTTGTTGGCCACAGAATTATCCGTTGGTCGGCGGCTATCATGATCTGGTTACCTATAACGACAATGCAATGACCCATATTCTTCTGTTATTGCAGGATGTTGTTTCAGGTGAAAAACCTTTTCAGTTTATCCCCAATGACGTAATCGAAGCCGCTGCTGTCAGTATTCGCCGGGGTGTGGAATGTATTCTCAAGACACAGATTGAAGTGAAGGGTGAGAAATTGATCTGGGGGGCTCAACACAATATGTTCAGTTTTGAGTCTGAACCTGCGCGCAAATTTGAACCGGCTTCCTTATCGAGTCAGGAAAGTAATTTCATACTTCTGTTCCTGATGAGCTTACCGAATCCCGATGATGCGGTGATAGCCTCCATTGAGAGTGCTATTGCCTGGTTCAAAAAAAATCAAATTGACGGTTACGTATGGATAAGAACAGGAAAGAATGCAGGCCTTAAAAAGGATCTAGCGGCACCGCCTTTGTGGTCAAGATTCTGTGAAATTGGTACTGATAAACCCATTTTCGGTGATAGAGATGGCGTCGTTTATTACGATGTCAATAAAATATCAGAGGAGCGTCGTCGAGGGTATGGTTGGTATACGGCCTTACCCGAAGAAGCGATGAACAGGTACGCCGAATGGCGAAAAGCAATGGCGCCTTTTTATGTTAAACAAAATTTATACGACCATACAAAACCAGAAACATTAGGTCTTTCCTTTGCTAAAAACGCAGAAACCATTACCATTTTCAGACCTGAAGAAGATAGCGATAAATATAATCACAATGTTGTGCTGTTTCCTTTTAAGGGTTTTCTGTATGCGCAGTGGCAAAGCTCATCCAGAGACGAGGATGCTGCCGATACCTGGGTCGCTTATAGTCGTAGCCGTGACGGGAAGAATTGGTCAAAGCCGGTGATGCTGGCTTCCAGTTGGCAAGGTGGGATTCGAACCGCCGGCGGTTGGTGGTCTGATGATAAGACACTGGTGTCCTATATTAATGTCTGGCCGCAGCAAACGCCGGGGGATCTGAGTGGAGGAGGTTATGTAGAATATCTGACCAGTGTGGACGGTATAGACTGGTCCGAACCGAAGGCCCTGCTTAATCATGCGGGTAAACCTGTTAAGGGAATTTTCGAACAGGATCCTCACGCCTTACCGGATGGCAGAATTATCAATGCTGTGCATGAACAACCGGGTCTGGTTGTTTCACCGTATTATACCGATGACACAAAAGGCATCAGTGGTTGGACGAAAGGCAGAATGTCAAATTTGCCTTTTAGCGGCACGGTTAGTCGCGAACTGGAGCCGAGCTGGTTTTATCAAGCGGATGGCGCAGTTGTAATGGTGTTTCGTGATCAAGCGAGCAGTTTTAGAAAATTGGCTTCAGTGAGTACCGACAGAGGTGAAACATGGTCAAAACCTGTTTTAACCAATATGCCTGATTCCCGTTCCAAACAAAGCGCCGGCAATTTGCCCAACGGGTCGGCATTTCAGGTCGCTAATCCCAGAGACAACAAGGCGCGCTTTCCGCTGGTTATAACATTGAGTAAAGATGGCGAATTATTTGACAAGGCTTACTTGCTACGAAGTGGCGGTTCTGACTTGCAACCCCTTCGTTTTGAGGGTCGTTACAAAAGAGCGGGTTACAGTTATCCGAAGAGTGTGATCTGGAATGATTATCTGTATGTTTCCTATGCTACCAATAAAGAAGACATTGAACTGACCAGGATTCCTTTGAAATATCTTTCCTATTAACGTCAAAATGCATCTTTTACGTTTGCTTTCTGGCTTTTATATTATTTCTAATAATATCTTTGAATTCCTTTCTAATCATTTTCCAGAGTCCGCGAAAATAGGCATATTTATGATCCACTTCTTCCAAATAGGTTTCCAGATGATCAATAGCGTCGTGTTGCTCAATTGCTACAGCTTTAAGTAGTTCATTTTTTTCGTTCGCGATTTCATTTTCAAGCCTGGAGATTTTGTTTTCCAGCTTGTTATTCTTTTCCTGAAAAACAGCTTCGAGTTCGAGTAATTTATGCTGCATTTTCTTTTTCCGTTCCAGCAGCATTATTTGCTGTTCAGTCTGCTTTTTTTCCAGCTTCTTTTTCTTTTGCGCAAGCGCCAGTTTTAGTTCTGCAAGCTCACGTTTTATAATTTTTTTCTGCGGTATAACTGAATTCATATATTTTTTCTCCGGAAAACTAATTTTAGTTTACCAACCCATTACTTCACTTATAGTTATAAGAACGCCGGGAACAAAGAAAAATACCAGGAAAACATAAAGGATGGCAATTGATTTCCTTTTTACAGCGGTTTCAGCCAGACGTTCCGCGCATCGAATAGGGATTTCTTTCAAAAAGGGTATGCTATAAATAATTAACACACCCAGGACATTGTAAAGCAGGTGTATTAACGCGATTTCAAGGGCGAATTTGGCATTACCGCCGGTAATTGCGGTTGCCGCTAATAATGCCGTGATGCAGGTACCAATATTGGCTCCGAGGGTAAATGGATAGACCTGACGCAAAGTGAAAATTCCGTTACCCGCCAACGGCACAATCAGACTGGTGGTAGTGGAAGATGACTGGACCAGTACTGTGATTAGGGTACCGGATAAAATTCCCAGTTTGGGTCCACGGCCAATAGTATGATGCAAGATTCTTTTTGCTCTGCCGACCATTAATACCTTAAGTAATTTGCCCATCAGTGTGATCGCCAGAAAAATGGCGACGATACCCAAAGTAATCATAATAATTCCGGATGCAATATCAGGAATAGAGCCAAGTATTGTTTCGTGTATAAACTTTATCGGCGGATGAACCAGAGGCTTAATAAAATTGAAACCTTTGATCGACATGGAATCAGTGCCAACCATAAGTGAGGCCAGATAGACGCCCATTTTATCGAACAGACCGAATGCCATTTGCAATGGAAGAAAGACAACGACGCTTAGAATATTAAAGAAGTCATGTATTGTCGCAGCAGCGAATGCGCGCTGAAATTCCTTGCCTTGCTTGATATGTCCCAGGCTGACTGCAGTATTGGTAATGGTGGTACCAATATTGGCACCCATTACCATCGGAATGGCTATTGAGACAGGCAAGCCGCCGGCGACCAGGCCGACGATAATGGAGGTTACCGTACTCGATGACTGAATCAGCGCAGTGCAGATGGTGCCGATAAATAAACCGGTTATCGGGTTGCCGGCAAAAGCAAATAATTCTCTGGCATGATTCCCGGCAGCAGCCTTAAAGCCGCTACCAATCAGGGAAACTGCAACCAGTAAAAGGTAAACCAGGCTGATAATGGCAAACCATTTCAGGTAAGGTGTTATGGTTGCGGTGTTGAGATTGTATTTTTGGTCAGGATTGCTGTCAGATAGAGCGTGTTTACCGGGCAGTTTCCTGGCCTTGGCAGTGGGATAACTCTCCATACTGGTTTGTTTCCTCTGTCGATTGGGTCAAAAATGGTATCGAAATCATCAACAGCGCTGCTCAATAGGCTGCCCGGTCGATATTGATGCTGGGCGCATTATAGCCGTAGAGTTTTTATGGTCTAGATGTTTTCAAAGAAAAATTTTCTGAATACCGAATTGAATGTTTGAAAATTCAGCGATATTGCTAATGAGATCAGCAGCTTGCAATAAAAACCTGAAATGTTTTTAATGCCTGGACAATTTATTGAATAATCCGGAATATATGTATATGGCAAATACCTTTAAATGGGGAATCATCGGGCCGGGACGAATCGCAGGCGATTTTGCCGGTGGATTTAAAGCGGTATCTAATGCAAAGATTTTTGCCGTTGCCAGTAGTCATCCGCAGCGTGGCAAAAAATTCGCAGAGGACCATAGTACAGATAAGATCTACAATTCCTATGCAGCGTTAGCGAATGATCCGGATGTGGATGCTGTTTACATCGGTACCCCGCATCGTTTTCATTTCGAAAATGCAAGGCTGTGTTTACTGGCAGGCAAACCGGTTTTATGCGAAAAACCATTAACTGTCAATGCCGCCGAATGCGAAGAGCTTATTCGCATCAGCCGGGAGCGGCAGGTTTTTTTGATGGAGGCTGTCTGGTCTCGATATTTACCTCTTTATCAACAGCTGCGTGAGTGGCTTGATAATGATGTTATTGGTGAAGTCAGGCTGATCAATTCGACATTCTGTAACAATGTTGCCCGCGATAAAGATGATCGTTGGTTTAATCATGATCTGGCAGGCGGCGCATTGCTGGATATGGGTGTTTACAGTGTTAATCTTTCACAATGGATATACGGAGTGAATCCAGAGTCATTTGTCGCACAGGGATATATTGGTGTAAGCAATGTGGATGAAATAACTTCCGTTATTATGCATTACGGTCGCGGCAGAATGTCGCAATTTACCACCAGCCTGATCACGCAGGCCGCCAATGATATGTTGATATATGGTTCCAGTGGATATATTCACATTCACCCGCATCTTTGCGTGCCGACCGAAGCAACTCTGTTTGACGGTAACCGGGAAATCACGGTTTCCAAACCATTGCGTGCCAACGGTTATGAATACGAAATTGAAGAGGTGATACGTTGTGTTCAATCCGGATTGCTTGAAAGCCCGGTTATGACGCAGGCCGAAACTCTGGCCAATATGCGTTTAATGGACGATATCCGCAAGCAAATCGGTTTGCGATATCGCTTTGAGTCGTTTAGCTCGATTTCTTGAGCAGAAACTCCAGTAACGCCTTTTGTGCATGCAAGCGATTTTCCGCTTCATCCCAGACCACGCTTTGCGGGCCATCGATAACAGCGGCGCTGACTTCCTCGCCGCGATGTGCCGGAAGGCAGTGCATAAACAATGCATCGGCTTTTGCCGCCGACATTATTTTGCTGTTAATTTGATAATCGGCAAACGCTTTGGCTCTGCTGCGTTGTTCTTCTTCCTTGCCCATGCTGGCCCAGACATCGGTGGTTAACAGGTTCGCACCGTCTGCTGCCTGCATCGGATCACGCATAATTTCAATATCCGCATCAACTTTGTTCAGCACAGATTGAGGCGGCTCATAGCCGGCCGGGCAGGCGATTTTGAGTTTGAAAGAAAACTGCTGTGCAGCGTTGACATATGAGTTGCACATATTGTTGCCGTCACCAATCCAGGCGACAGTTTTACCCTTTATCTCGCCACGATGTTCAATATAGGTCTGGATATCGGCCAGTAATTGACAGGGGTGATATAAATCCGTTAACGCGTTAATAACCGGTACGCTGGAATGTCTGGCCAGTGTTTCTGCTTGCTCATGCTCGAAGGTACGAAACATAATGATATCGACAATTCTTCCCAGCACCCTTGCAGTATCTTCAATTGGTTCACCGCGACCGATTTGCGTGTCTTTAGGAGACAGAAAAATTGAATGACCACCCATCTGCGCCATACCGGTTTCAAAAGACAACCGTGTTCTGGTCGATGCTTTCTCAAAAATCATCGCCATGGTTTTACCTTTTAACACTTCATGCGCGATGCCGTTTTTTTGCATATGCTTTAATTCAATCGCACGATCAAGCAAAGTCCGCAGAGTTTCGGGACTGAAATCAAGCAAGGTCAAAAAATGCCGGGTACTCATATGCGTATCCTCAGGCAGCAGTTTTTTGCTGTAAAAAATTCACAATCAATTCACTGACGCCTTCCACAATGGCATCAGCCTGCTGGTTGTCGATAATATACGGAGGCAGCAAACGCACGACGTTGCCGGCTGTGACATTAATCAGCAACCGCGCATTCAACGCCTGTTGAACCAGGTCGCCACAGGGCCGATCAAGCTGTATGCCCAGCATCAGGCCCTTACCACGGACATCAACAACGCCGGCGAGATTGCCGAGTTTCTTTTTAAAACCGTCCAGCATCTGTTGACCCAACGCAGCACAACGATCGATCAGACCGTCATTCTCTATGGTCGCGATCACTGTCAGCGCGGCACGTGATGCCAGCGGATTGCCGCCAAAGGTACTGCCGTGACTGCCGGGCTGTAACATCTTGGCAGCAACGCCTTGTGCCAGGCAGGCACCGATAGGAACGCCGTTACCCAGAGCCTTGGCCAGGGTGATGACATCCGGTTTTATAGCTTCATGCTGAAAGGCGAACCACCTGCCGGTACGGCCCATACCGGACTGAATTTCATCCAGCATCAACAGCCAGTTATTGGCATCACAAAGCTTGCGCAGGGCTTGCAGGTAACCCGCAGCCGGAATCCGTATACCCCCTTCGCCCTGTATCGGTTCGACCAGTACGGCGCAGATATCATTTTGCCCGCCCGCCAGTTTTTCAACGGCAGCGATGTCGTTGTAGGGCACATGGATAAAGCCTTCAACCAGCGGTGCGAAACCTTCTTTGACTTTTACGTTACCGGTTGCGGTCAGGGTTGCCATGGTCCGGCCATGAAAACTGTTTTCCATGACGATAATATTCGGGCACTTCAGCTTTTGCCGGTTACCATAGCGGCGAGCGATCTTGATGGCCGCCTCATTGGCTTCCGCGCCTGAATTGCCGAAAAAGACTTTTTCCAGCCCCGATATTTCGCACAACTTATCAGCCAGCTGTTGCTGCAATTCAACGCCATACAAATTAGAGGTATGTATCAAGGTGGCTACCTGATCGCAGAGAGACTCGGTCACAGCAGGGTGAGCATGGCCTAGCGAGCAGACCGAGATCCCACTGAGTGCATCGAGATAGCAGCGTTCCTGCTGGTCCCACAAGCAGGGGCCATCGCCACGGATAAAGGTTACCGGAAGGCGTGAGTAGGTAGGCATCAGATGTTGACTCATTTTCTGCTCGACTTGGAAACGAAAAAAGGCAGCGCTGTGCTGCCTCAAAGACGCGCATTATAGCAAAAAGTTGACAAAATCACGCCCCTGCAAGCGAAAAATCCGGTTCTGACCGGGTTTCACATAAACTTCATAATCAATAGTTTAGCGGGGGAAGATGAACCCAGGGGCTTAATTTACGTCGGATGAGAGGATACAATGCCGCGCCTTATTTATTCACCCCGCTGGTGAGGATAGTTTTCTGAGAGGAATTGAGTATGGACATACTGGAGCAAATTAGAAAGCAAGTTGAAAGTAACCCGATCATTTTATACATGAAGGGCAGCCCGCAATTTCCCATGTGCGGTTTTTCCGGTCGGACAGTGGAGGCGCTCAAACAGTGCGGCGAAGAATTTGCCTATATTGACGTACTCATCCATCCCGAAATTCGCAGCAATCTTCCCAAATTTTCAGACTGGCCGACCTTCCCGCAATTATTTATCAAAGGTGAATTGATCGGTGGATGCGATATCACCCTGGAGCTGTTTGAAAGCGGCGAATTACAGAAGATGGTCAAGCAGGCGGTGAATGGTTAGCCACGAGTGATAGCAGTAACATCAAGCGACGAAAACTACAGGGAAAGACGGATTTGCATATCAGGATTCAGTGCATCCCAGCGGTTGACGATCTGACAGAATAATTCGGCGGTTCTTTTGGCATCGTATACCGCCGAATGTGCCTCGCTTGAATCCCATTTTAATCCTGCCGCTTCAACTGCTTTAGCCAGAACAGTCTGGCCATACGCCAGGCCAGCGAGGCTGACTGTGTCGAAGCTGCTGAATAAGTGAAATGGATTTCGTTTGATACCGGTACGTTCAACGGCGGCGTTGAGAAATCCCAGATCAAAAAAGGCATTGTGTCCAACCAGGATCGCGCGGGTGCAGCCATAAGCTTTCACCGCCTGACGTATCGGTGTAAAAATGTAGCCCAGCGCGTCACGTTCCTCGCGTGCCGCCCGCAGCGGGCTATCCGGCCGGATACCGGTAATTTCGAGTGCTTTGGGTTCGATATTAGCCCCACTGAACGGGTGCACATGGGTCGAAACGGTCTGATCGATTCTGATGCGCCCACCCTCGTCAAGTGCCAACAGTACTGCCGCAATTTCCAGCAGGGCATCGGTTTGCGCGTTAAAGCCACCGGTCTCAACGTCAATAATAACGGGTAGAAAACCTCGAAAGCGACGCGCCATGGGTGTTGTGTTATTGGCTGAACTCATGCCGCAAGCATAACCAATATCATTCTAAAAAGCGAAACGGTGAACAATAAATGCAAAGTGCATGTTACTGGGTGCTGATGTAAAATCCCGGCATGTTTGCAGCTTGTCTTAAGTTTTATATTTCTTATTAAAAATATAATTATCAATTTCAACCAGTATGTTTACCGGAACACTTTTTTCAATAACTTACTACGCGATCAGTATGATCTCAATGCAGTTGCTCTTTGATTATTAGCGCCGTGAAAAATCAACATATACACATTCTCGGGATTTGCGGCACATTTATGGCCGGCCTCGCACAGTTGGCGCAAGCGAGGGGTTACCGGGTATCCGGTTGTGATCAGAATGTTTATCCTCCCATGAGTGAACAACTTGCACGAGCCGGTATTGAGCTGATGCAAGGCTATAAGCCGGAACATCTGGATGCCTGCAATAACGGGCAGGGCGCTGATCTGGTTGTGATAGGCAATGCCATGTCGCGCGGTAATCCTGTTGTAGAAGCGGTACTCAATCGCGGGATGCCCTATATTTCCGGACCGCAATGGTTGGCTGAGTATGTGCTCAAAGATCGATGGGTATTGGCGGTGGCGGGTACGCATGGAAAAACCACCGGCAGCAGCATGTTGGCATGGATACTGGAAAGCGCCGGTTTGCAACCGGGGTTTTTAATTGGCGGTGTGCCGGGAAATTTTCCTGTTTCTGCGCGTTTGGGCGAGGCACCTTTTTTTGTTATTGAGGCAGATGAATACGACACCGCTTTTTTCGATAAGCGCTCGAAGTTTGTTCACTACCGGCCGCGCACTTTAGTGTTGAACAATCTTGAATATGATCATGCTGATATTTTTCCGGACCTGGCTGCCATAGAACGTCAGTTTCATCATCTTGTGCGCACGATACCGGGGGGAGGTCTTATTGTCGTCAACGGTGGTGATGAAAATTTATCGAGGGTGTTAAAACAAGGCTGCTGGACGGCCCAGGAAAGTTTCGCGCTGTCAGATACGGAAGCAGACTGGCAAATCCGCTCTGATCAGAATCAACAGAATGGTTTTTCGGTAACGCTGAAAAATAAGCTGGTAGGTAACGGCTGTTTGAAATTACCCGGAGAACACAATCTGATGAACGCATTAGCGGCCATCGTCGCTGCACGCCACGCCGGTGTTCATCCGCAGGATGCAATCGCAGCGTTGCAGAATTTTCGCGGAGTCAAGCGCCGTCTGGAGGTCATCGGCGATTACAGAGGCATTACCGTTTATGATGATTTTGCGCATCACCCAACTGCGATCAAGGCAACGCTGACCGCCTTACGTCAGCAGTCAGGCTCGGGCCGGGTGCTGGTGCTGTTGGAGCCGCGTTCCAATACCATGCGTATGGGTGTACATAATCGCGAATTGCAGGAAGCATTAGCAAGCGCAGATCTTGCCTGGGTATATCAGCTTGAGGGCATCGCGCCAGGCTTGGAGCGGGAGCTGGCGGGTAATGTCGTTATCTGCCGTGATCTGGATCAAATGCTGGCACAAGTCGCCGAACAGGCCAGAACAGGTGATTATATTGTGTTAATGAGTAATGGCGGATTCGACGGTGCACATGCTAAGCTTCTGCGGATTTTACAATAAAGTTGCGGAACATTACCGATGACACAAGATACCGGTGCAACGATCAAACACTCCAATGTCGAGCTGTTAAGACCGCCCGGCATGCCAAGCAAACTTGGCAAATATGAGATAGAAGGTGAGCTTGGCCGTGGTACTTGCGGAGTGGTATACAAAGCATACGATCCCTTTGTGCGGCGTGATGTTGCCATCAAAGTTGGTCTTATCGAATATTCTTCTGATCCGGTAAAAACCCATAGAATCCAGCGTGATTTTTTTGCCGAAGCGCATGCAGCCGGTAAATTGCAGCACCCACATATCATTTCACTTTACGATGCCGGTATTGAAGAGCAATACAACTACCTGGTGATGGAATATATCGAAGGTGAAACCCTGCTTGAATATTGCCGCAAAAACAATAACAAACGTCTGCCAGTAGAGAAAGTGATTGAGTGCATGTTTAAGTGTTGTCGTGCACTCGAGTACTCGCACCGCGCAAAAATTATTCATCGTGATATTAAACCCAGTAACATTATGTTGAGCCGGGAAGGCGAAACAAAATTGATGGACTTTAGTATTGCTGAAGTCACTCAAAATTTACTGGTTAAATCCGATGTTGTGATTGGCTCTCCCAGTTACATGCCGCCTGAACAGATACGCAAAGAGGACGTCGGGCCGCAAGGAGATTTGTATTCACTGGGGGCTGTAATGTATCAATTGTTAACCGGTGAAAGGGCATTTCCTTCCAACGATGTTGAGCAGGTATTCCGGGATATCCTGACCACTCCGGCCCCTTTGCTGAAAGAAAAACGACCGGATTTGCCGCAAGCATTGAGTGATGTGGTTGAACGTGCTCTGTCCAAGAATCCCGCTGATCGTTTTGGCAGTGGCCAGGAAATGGGCGCGCAGTTAACCAAAATTTACGATGATTTGTTATACGCCGAAAAGAAGGTTATTCGACGTGAAAATATGGATGCACTGAAAGGCTTAAGTTTCTTTCATGGTTTTACCAATAAGGATATCGATGAAATACTGGCTGCCAGCAGCATGCTGGCGTTCCAGCCGGGAATCACTGTCATCCAGGAAGGTGAGATTGATAATTCCTTTTATATTATTGTTCGCGGTGATGTCGAGGTTCGCAAGCAGGATCGATTGATTGTTACTCTGCATGAGGGTGATTGTTTCGGTGAGATTGGTTTTCTAATGGCCAGCAAGCGCACGGCTTCCATTATTTCAATCACCGATGTGCTGGTGCTGAAAGTTAACGCCATGCTGATGGAATCAGTATCGAAGGATTGTCAGTTGCGTTATTACAAGGCCTTCAATGAAACCTTAATTTACCGCCTGGCATTAACCAGCGCACGATTGTCTTCATTGCAATAATCGATCTTTTAGCAACTGAAAGATGGCGGCACCGAATAACTTTATTACTGTTTACAATTTGCTTGACGCAGGGTATCGCGGTACCGGCTGGTTCCTTGCGCTGGCAGGCCTGTTGCTGTTTATACTGGTTTATATCTTCTGGTTAAAACCGGATAGCCGTGGTGAGCGCATCTATCGTTTGTCTGTAATATTGATCTGGCTGCTGGCCTGCAGCGTATTATTGACTTATCACTATCGTGGTTACCGGGCTTATTCCGGTTTTGCTCATTCGCTGCGCAATGGCGATGCGCAACAGACAGTAGGTGCCATTACTTACGTGCAGGCAGAAGATTATTTTTTGTATTTCGATGTGGATGGGAAACGTTTTCGGTGTTCGCGGCATCAATGGCCGTTTCGTCTTGGATTTCAGCCGGGAGATTTTGTGTTAAAACCCACTTTCCTGGTTGGTATCTATACGGTCGATGAGGTTATTGTGCGGCTGGATGTACATCGCGCTACTCTGGGCGATAATTATTCGGCCGGTAAACAAAAGCCCTGATCGAAAATCAGGGCTTTTTAAGTTTAATGATCAACTTTCTTTTTATTCAATCATTTCTTTTGCATCGTCAATAGCTGTATCCATAGCTTCTGCAGCTTCTTCCATGCCTTCATCGACTGCGTCAGCAGCTTCGTCCATGGCATCTTCGGCTGAATCGACAGCTTCGTCCATGGCGTCTCCAGCTTCTTCCATAGCATCTCCGACTTCATCAGCTGCTGCTGCCGCATCGTCCATCGCGCCTTCCATTGCGCTGTCAGCCGTTGCTTGTACATCTTCACTGGCTGCCGTTGGTTCTTTGTTACAGGATGCCAATCCAAGACCCAGTAATACAACGAACAAGAAACTAATCAGGCGCGTACTCATTTGAATTCTCCCAAGGAATAAAGGTTACAGAAGCGCCAATATTAGCGCATTTATGCATTATTTACAGGGGATTAACCGTGCAAAAGCCTATATTTTCAGAAATTGGCTGGTTTGATTGACTCGATCTCAATGTCCGGCGCAACGGATAACCCCGCCAGTGTACCCAATAGACTGCCGGGAAAAGCCTCACGGCGATCGTTGTATCGGTTGGCGCTGATTTGATAGAGTGCCAGCGCCAGGAGGATCGCATTGTCCAGATGATCCAGCAGACGGATAGAATCTGCATTCAAATCAATCTGACTCAGAGCCTGTCCGGTCTTGAGGCTGAGCCGGGTTTCCAATGCCGCGCGTTGCAACCAGCGTTTGGGATGTATGTCTGAAGCACGCTGCAACAGGAGTTTTAAATCGGTGTCAATGGCCTGGTCCAAATCCGGCAACTGCGCAGACATTTCCAGCAATGCTTTTTGCCGCTCAAGCAGCGCGCCATCCAGCTCCTGCCAGTGTCGTTTTAGATGTTGGTAATCGCGCAGTAGATACCAGCCATGCAACGCCAGCAAAGCGAAGGAAAGGATAATTACGATTAGCCAGATTTGCATCATATCGCCCGCGCAGACAGCGGACCCGTTCAGGTCTGCAATGTTTTTACAAATACCTTTGAATTCCGCTGATAGTTATAGAGCTCGCGTTTTTTAACCGGCAAGGAATCCAGTTGTGCGCTATGAAATCCACGTTCGCGAAACCAGTGCAGAGTATGCGTGGTGAGTGCGAATAAGCGGCTTAAACCGTATTCCCCGGCCTGTTGCTCCAGTTTAGCCAGTAATTCTGTTCCGCGTGCCTGGCCTCTGTAATCCGGATGCACGACCAGGCAGGCGATTTCGCCCACCTTGTCATTTTTATACGGGTACAGTGCTGAGCAACCCACAATCATGCCGTCACGTTCAATGACCATAAAGTTATCAATCTCCAGCTCCAGCTGTTCGCGGGAACGCCGGACCAGATGACTGGTATTTTCCAGTGGTGAGATCAGTTGCAGAATACCACCGACATCGGCAATCGTAGCCGGCCGCAAATCCTCATAACGACCGGCGGTGATCAGTGTACCGATACCGTCTCGCGTATAGAGCTCCTGCAGCAGGGCACCGCTTTGCTTACGTGTGATCATATGTACACGTTTGACACCCTGGTGACAGGCATCAATTGCCGATTGCAGATCATGCTGCACAGTCTGAGGTAATTTTTTTCTTTTCAATAATAAAAGCTGTGCGTCCGAGGTATGCAATTCGCGTATCGCATTCGATTTACCGTCGCGCAATGGTTCGGCTTCCATCATAAAAATCAATTTGTCGGCATTTAGCGCCACTGCCGCGGCGGCGGCAATATCTTCAGCACGCAGATTAAAGGTTTCCCCGGTGGCGGAATAACCCAGCGGCGACAGCAGTACGATATTGTCCGCGTCCAGCAAACTTTTAATTGCGGCTTGCTCAATTCGCCGTACCGATCCGGTGTAGCAATAATCGATACCGTCACGTACACCATAGGGTTTGGCAGTAACCAGATTGCCTGAGGCTACCCGTATGCGTGTCCCGGACATGGGTGTATTACTCAAGCTGCGCGTGAACTGGGCTTCTATTTCAATTCGCGCGATACCGACCGCTTCTTTTATTAATGACAAAGAAGATTGTTCAGTAATGCGCAGGCCCATTGCATAGTTCGACTCGATGCCGTGCTCTTTCAAGCGTTGCTCAATTTGCGGTCTGGCACCGTGAACCAGCACCAGTTTCACTCCCAGACTATGAAGCAGGGCAATGTCGCTAACCAGTTCGTCAAACTGATTATCCAGTATGGCTTCGCCTCCAAACTCAATAACAAAGGTGCAGCCACGGTGTGCATTGATATAGGGTGCCGCATTGCGGAACCACTGGATATTCAAATCGCTTTTTGTGTGAGGCATTTTTGATTTCAGCTTTTGTTATTGTGTAATTGCCACGAAGTTATCGGGTCGGCGCGCGCATTTTAGCGCTTGTTACGTTAATGGCCAACAATACAATTCCTATGAACTGTAGATACGGTCCTTCGGTGGCGAAGGCGGGCAGCTCGGCTTGAGGGTGGTCTGGAATTATCCCATTCCATAAAAACATGGAAAATGTACTGCAATTGTTGTCCTACATGAATGTAGTCCATTGTACATATTACAAAGACCCAAATTTCAAAAACGGGTATTCTTGCCGATAACGACGCGAATTGGGACAATTTTGGCCCCGTATTTTCTACCGGGCGTTGTATTGATTGTGATAACAGCTTTCGCAGGTCAATTTTACGGTACTACGAATACATATGGCCTATTAGCCAGTTGATAACCTGCTGCAGCATGGATCCGGCGATGAAGAAAGCAATAAATATAATCGAAAACCTAACCAATAAACTGGAAGTGATTCGTCAGCTTCGGCTTGGATTTTGGATAGTGGTAAGTCGAATCCACAGATCATTTTCCGAGAGTGTTGAATATTCCCTTCCGCATTTAAAAACCATTGGTTACGCAGGCCTTATCGGTTTCCCGTTATATCACTATATATGGCTGGAAATGTTTCCTCAGTACTATGAGAACATCGCTTTACGTCTGGTGGGTGCTGTTCTGTGCGGGGGGTTTATTTTTATCAGATACTGGCCGGGATTTATGCGTCGTTATGTGGCAGTTTACTGGTTTATCACGTTTTTGTATTCATTACCGTTTTTCTTCACGTTTATGTTGCTGATGAATCAGGGGAATACAGTCTGGGCGATGTCTACCATGGCGGCGTTAACCCTGTTGATACTGATCGCTCACGATTGGGTACTCGTCATAATAATGTTTTCGCTGGGATCTATAAGCGCTTTTTTTGCTTATTACCTGGCTACGGGAAGCACCGCAACTGTTGACCAATATCTTGTACAGCTGCCTATTTACTTATTTCTGGTGGTTGCAGGAAGTATTTTTAATTACAAATCCATACGCCTTAAACAGGAGAAACTCAAAGTTCTGGCAACCGTCGGTACCGATATCGCACATGAATTACGTACTCCTTTATTGACGATAAAAACGAATGTGGATGGATTGGGAAAATACATGCCGGTTTTGTTTGAGGCGCATCAACTGGCCAGGCAACGTGGCTTAACGGTAGCGGATTTACCGCAAAACAAACTGAATGCATTAAGTGGCGCAGTTGATAGAGCGCAAACGGAGCTTGGAAAAGCCAATACCATTATTGATATGTTGTTAATGAATTTCGGTAAGGCGAGAATAGACACAGATTTATTTGAACACTTCTGGATGGCAGGTATTGTCGATGAGGCGCTGGAGCGTTATCCATTTCAATCACAATATGAACGATCAAAAATTATCTGGCAGTCGACCGGAAATTTCCGGGTTTGGGGTTCTGATATTCTTCTTGTGCATGTATTATTTAATTTATTTAAAAATGCCCTTTATTATGTGAATGAGCTTGGTCGTGGCACGATAAGCATATCCCTGGAGAATGGGCGTCGTTTTAATGTGCTTCGTTTCAGAGATACTGCCAGGGGAATTCCATATAGTGAGTTACCGAATATATTTGATTATCTGTATAGTGGTTCGAGGAAACCGGGCCGAAATACCGGAGTTGGACTGGCCTACTGCAAAAAAGTGATGGAATATTTTCGTGGAGATATAATCTGTGAATCGATTCCGGGGGAATACACAGAGTTTCAACTGCGTTTTCCTGCTGTTTAAAAGTTTTTGAAAAAGTATGGTTTTGTTTTCTTTCTTTTTTTTGAGATCTTGGGGTTATACCAATGAGCAAAAGACTAAATTTATGCCATTACCCGACTACGGCGGTATTTATCGACGATAATCAGGCGTTTCTGGATAGTTTGCCGCTTGAACTGGATGAATCGCTTTCTTATTTACCGTTTATAGATCCCAAGCAGGCTTTGGACTACATAAATATGGAAAAACACCGGCCTATGGCCGGCTTGAGTGCTGTTCAACATAGCGGTAGCGAAGAATTGGGTGTGCGCATTGATTTGCAGGCCATTATTGAAAAAGTTCATGATGACTCAAGATTTTTAGAGCCGTCAGTTATTGTGATTGATTTTGATTTGCCAACCATGGATGGACTGGAATTGTGTCGACAAATTGATGATCCATGTATTAAGAAAATATTATTAACCGGAGTGGCTGATGAATGTGTTGGCGTCGCGGCACTGAATGACAGGATCATCGATTATTACGTCAAGAAAAGCGCACCCAATATGTTCGCAAAACTGAATTCGGTTATTCGAGGGCTGCAAGTCGGGTACTTTAATGATGCAACATATTCAATCAGGGAAACTTTAGAAACGGAGTATGTTTTTTTTAATGATCCGGCATTTATTGAATACTTTGCAGACCTTTGCAACAGGTTAAATGTCGCGGAATACTATTTTACTCCTTCCCCGCAGGGGTTCTTGTTGGTGACTTCCACCGGGCACCTTTCAAATCTGATTGTCTATTCCGAAAGCGATATTGATGCGCATTGTGATATTGCCCTGGATCTTAACGCACCAGACGAACTGATCGAAAAAATTCGCAGTAAGCAATGGGTGCCGTACTTTCCAGACTCGTCGGACGGATACTACCAAAGCAATATCAAGAACTGGGAAAAATCATTGCTACCAACCGTTCATCTGGAAGGTGAGCATTACCAATATTATTGCGCGCAAGCACCGGCGATTGTCCGATTTCCTCAGCCATTAATGTCATACGACCGGCATTTGCGCGGCATGGCAGCCTGAAAATTCCTTTCTGCATCTTAAAGGGCCATTCCCTGGCGTCTTTTTAGTGCCAATTAGCTAACTTGCCATAGCGTGTGCCGCGCGTTGTGTTCTCGCCAATCGTCTGGTTGAAGGCCATTCGTCCAGCTTGATTTCGTCCCGAATATCACGGCAGACCTTAACAATGCGTTGTATCTGCAATTCTGAAAGTCCTGCATTCAGGGATAGACGTACCAGTGCCCTGTTTTTCGGTGTCGCGGGTGCGGCGAATATCGATCCAAAAATACCGCGTTTTTCCAATGCATCTCTCAGTTGAATGGTGTTCCACTCACTGCCGGATTCCAAAGAAACAATCTGGCTTTGGCTGTCGTTAAGGTTGTAGCCAAGTTTGATGAGTTGCTCGCGTATGTGAGCAGAGTGATAACGCAATAAAGAACGGCGTTCATCAGCTGCTTTAATCAACTGCATGGTTTTTTTCAGTCCGGCAATTTCATGTGGCAGCAATGAAGAACTGAAAATTGTCGGTTTTGAAGTAAATTTAAAGTATTCGGTGAACTCACGTGAACAGGTAATTAATCCCGCTCGCCCGGAAAAGGCTTTAGCGAGGCTAGCGGTTCGGAATGTCACTTTATCGGTCAGATTCAAATCTGCTACCATGCCACGGCCTTCCGGCCCGTGTGTGCCAAGTGAATGTGATTCATCCACTAATAGAATGCATTCGGTATTTGAAATCGCTTCAACCAGTTCTCGAAGCGGGCAAACGCTACCATTAGTACTGTATACAGAATCTACGACTACAAGACCGGGACCAAATTTTTTGATTTGTGATAGAAGATGCTCAATATCGTTATGTCGAAAAGCGTAAGCTTTTGCACCCCCCAGTAACACACCATCCCATAGACTCATGTGTGCCAGCATATCAATGTAAACCGGTATAGTTGTATCCTGTACCAGAGTTTGAATTAAGCCGGTATTTGCACTGTAACCTGACTGACACAATATTACTGATTCGGCCAGAAGGTACTCGGCAAACCGATCCTCAAGCTCCGCCTGCGGATTGCCTTCTTGCAGAAAAACAGCGGACATCATCATGCTGTTTTCTGTATGCAAAAGCGCATCACGTTGTGCCTCCCGAATTGCCGGGTGATTGGCGATATCCAGATAATCATTGCTGACCAGTTGTATGGCATGTTTATCCGGGATGCCGCCGCGAATCAAATGTTTTCCCCGCCAATCCTGCACCATCCTGTTGTGATAGAAGGCATGCACTTTGTTTTGTACTGCTTGAATACTCATTGTCTCTTCTCCTGAATCACAAATTTTTGTTACACGAAACATGCAACGAAGGTTTTTACGTTTGGTAACCATATTATGGTTCGCGACGAATGTCAGTAGCGACCCGTGCAGTTGTTACTGTCTGTGATTAAGAAAAATGGCAGTACTATATGCGAATGAATATTTCAGGAAGTCGATTCATGAAGGCGGGATCACAGCGGGAATCATGAGTAAGTATTTTGCACACTGGCAAATATGCGAATACTGATAGTTCAGGTCAGGCTAAATATCAGCTGCGTTGATTTTTAATGTGCCGGATAAATGGTATTCCGTTAACAAAAACAAGCCTCGTATATATGCGAACAGTGGAGTTACGGTGTAAACACCGGCGTTTCCAAATGAAACGCCGGAGATACCTGTGGTTACAGATATTTATCGGTTACCGCTCCTTCCGAAGCTGAACTGGTTAGCTTGGCATATTTCGCTAACACGCCTTTTGTGTAAGGCGGTTTCGGCTGCTTCCAGGCTTTCAGTCGTGCGTTGAATTCGCGCTGACTGATCTGTAAATTAATCGTGCGCTTTTTGGCATCGATCACGATGGTGTCACCATTTTTAACCAATGCAATAGGGCCACCAACGTAGGCTTCGGGTGTAATGTGTCCGACAACAAACCCGTGACTGCCACCGGAAAAACGGCCGTCCGTGATTAACGCGACATCTTTACCGAGTCCTTTACCCATAACAGCGGATGTGGGTGACAGCATTTCGCGCATACCCGGTCCGCCTTTCGGTCCTTCATAGCGGACCACGACGACATCGCCTTTCTTAACCGCGCCGCCAAGAATTTTTTTCAGTGCTTGTTCTTCCGAGTTAAAAACCTTGGCTTTACCGGTAAAACTTAAACCTTCCTTACCGGAAATTTTTGCAACGGCACCTTCCGGTGCCAGGTTGCCATAGAGTATAACCAGATGACTGCTGCTCTTAATCGGATTATCGAAGGACCGCACGATGTCCTGATTCCTGGGATAAGGTTGAATTTCCTTAAGATTTTCTGCCAGCGTCTTTCCGGTGACCGTCAGACAATCACCATGCAACAGGCCTTTATCCAGCAAGGTTTTCATCAAAGGTTGAATACCGCCGATGGCAACCAGTTCTGACATCAGATAACGGCCGCTGGGTTTGAGGTCAGCTAATACCGGAACCTTTTTACCGATACGAGTGAAATCATCAATTTTAAGCTTAACGCCACAAGTGTGAGCGATGGCCAGTAAATGTAAAACCGCATTGGTTGAACCACCGAGGGCGATGACGACAGTGATGGCGTTTTCAAAAGCCTTCTTGGTCATGATGTCGAGTGGACGAATATTCTTTTTCAGTAAATTTAAAACCGCTGCACCGGCGGCTTGACAGTCCTGATGTTTCTCTTTTGAGACAGCATTTTGTGCGGAACTGTTAGGCAGACTCATGCCCATCGCTTCAATCGCGGAAGCCATGGTGTTGGCGGTATACATGCCACCGCAGGAACCGGCACCCGGAATCGCGGCTTCTTCAATCTGTTTAACTTTCTTCAGCGACATATTGCCGGCTGCGTTGGCACCCACGGCCTCAAACGTTGAGACGATATCGATGTTGCGGCCTTCATGGCGACCGGGTTTGATGGTGCCACCGTAAACAAAGATTGCCGGTCGATTCAATCGCGCCATCGCCATCACACAGCCAGGCATATTTTTGTCGCAACCGCCCACTGCAATCAGACCGTCAAATCCCTCACAGCCAACGACAGTTTCAACCGAATCCGCGATCACTTCCCGTGATACCAGACTGTATTTCATGCCCTCGGTACCCATCGAAATACCATCTGAAATGGTAATGGTATTGAAGATTACGCCTTTGCCACCGGCAGCGTCCGCTCCCGCACAGGCCTCGCGTGCCAGGACATCAATATGCATATTGCACGGTGTTACCTGACTCCAGGTCGATGCAATTCCGATTTGCGGTTTCTTGAAATCCTCATCGCTAAAGCCGACAGGTCGTAGCATAGCTCTTGCGGGCACTCGTTCCACGCCATCAACAACCAAAGAAGAATACTGACGAATATTGGGTTTATTTTGCTTGCTGTTCTTTTTTGACATATTTAACTCTCTATGGCTGAGTGGTATCGATCAATGCCGCAACATTTTACTCTGATATGTATCCAGAATCGCCTGTCCGGCAACCTTCAATCGCCAGCCGCCCAATAAAGGCAAATCCCGTTCACCGCGTAACAGTTTTAGCAGCTCCGAGCGGGAAGTAATTTGAGTGGAGCTGAGTCGGTATTCGTCCGCACGCAAGTGTATGACCGCCATCAACAAATCAAGGTTGGCTTCTTCCTGGGCGCTGGGTTTTTTCCGATAACGTACCGCCGGCCAGTTTTCTTCCGTTTCATTTTGCGCCTGGTCGATCAGACCGAGCAGGTCTGTTGCGTGGCGTTCGGCAATTTTGCTATCCAGCAGTGGTACTTGCAGTAATTGATCACGGTCCATCGGTTGATGAGTGGCAAGATTAATCAATACCTCATCGGATAGAATCCAGCG
Organism: Gammaproteobacteria bacterium; assembly: GCA_016928055.1. Lineage (GTDB taxonomy): Bacteria > Pseudomonadota > Gammaproteobacteria > HTCC5015 > HTCC5015 > JAFGLM01. Next base: position 67,673 of record JAFGLM010000031.1, on the reverse strand, counting down.
CCGGGGTCTATTGGCTTGCATGGCCTGATGTTCACGCCAGGCGGCCAAATGGCGAAGAATATTAAGCGGTTTTCTTTTTAAGTTGCCCGAACCTTTAACGCGTTGCCAACAGTTTGGCGGATCGGGTTTATACGTTGCAGGATTTTGCAGGCGAGCAACTTCGCTATCCATCCAGTCGATACGGCCAAGCTTTTCGAGTTTTTTATACAACAGGGGATAAAGTCGGCTGAGGTAACGAACATCGTCTGCGGCGTAGCGTATCTGTTTACTTTGCAGGGGACGTTGCATCCAGTTAGTGCGGGAATGCGATTTGTCCAGTTCAATATTAAGAACTTTTTCAACCAGGGCGGCGTAGCCGATTTGCTCACCCAGTCCCAGCAAAGAGGCGGCGACCTGGGTATCAAAAATCGGTTGCGGCACGCACTGACGCAGATGAAAGAAAATTTCCAGATCCTGCGAAGCGGCGTGAAAAACCTTGGTGATAGCCGGGTTCTCAAGTAATTCATACAAAGCTGATAAATCGTCAATCGCTAATGGATCGATACAATAAATCAACTCGGTGTTGGTAATCTGTATCAGCGCCAGTTGCGGGAAATAGGTTTTTTCCCGAATAAACTCGGTATCTATCGCCAACCAGTTACACCCGCACAGTTGCCCACACACGTCACGCAATGCCTGTTGATCTTCAATATAAATAACGTCATCCATCGTAACTGTATTTAAACACTCGTTAGAAAATTGCGCAGGGATTCCAGATTTGCATTGCCGCGCGATAATTTTTCCTGGCGGGGCGCTTGCTCCTGGCCTTGCCATTGTAAATCATCGGCCGGCAGTTCCTTGAGAAATCGGCTGGGTTCACGGCTACCCAGTTCACCCTTCATTTTTCGCTGTTGTGCAAAACTGAGACAAAGCGCGCGTTGCGCGCGGGTGATACCGACGTACGCAAGGCGTCGCTCTTCTTCAATAGCCTCATCCGTTTCGCTGCTGCGATGGGGCAACAAGCCTTCCTCCATGCCCACCAGAAACACATAGGGAAATTCCAGGCCTTTGGCAGCGTGTAGCGTTAACAACTGGATGGCATCCAGTTCTTTTTCTTCTTCATTGCGCTCAATGATATCCATCAGTGCCAGTCGGCTGACCAGATCTTCCGTGCTGAGGCCGTTATCCTGTTGTTGTCCGATTTTATAAACCCAGTCGAGCAAATCCTGAAGATTACGCATACGTGCCTCGGCAACGGTTTTATCCTTGCAACTGTTCAACAGCCAGTCGTTATAGGAACAACCATCTATTAGTTGTGCGAGTACCGTATGCGCCGATTCGGTGCGGCTGACAATATTCAGTTCCGAAATCCAGTCAATAAACCGCTGCAGGCGTTTGCGTGCCGGGGAGCTCAGCTGATGTTCGAGTTCAGGCATCGATGCCGCCTCGAATAATCCCCGATTTTGTTGTGACGCAAATTGGCCGAGTTTTTCCAGTGTGTCGGCACCGATTTCACGTCTGGGTGTATTGATAACCCTCAATAACGCGGCATCGTCAGCAGAGTTCACAATCAAGCGCAGATAAGCCAGCAGGTCCTTGATTTCGGTTCGTTCAAAGAAAGCAGTGCCGCCGCTGACCCTATAAGGGATGTTATGCATGCGCAGCGCGCTTTCAAATAATCGCGACTGGTGATTACCGCGATACAGTATTGCGAATTCCGAAAACCGACAATGCTTCTGAAATTTCAGGTGCAGGATTTCTGCAACCACCTGTTCGGCTTCCTGTTCCGGGTCGGCGCATTGCAACACACGAACCGGATCGCCGACGCCCAATTCGGACCACAGGTTTTTCTCGAAATGACGCGGATTATGGGCGATCAGTGTGTTGGCGCATTTCAAAATTCGATTGTTACTGCGGTAATTCTGTTCCAGCTTGATTAACTGCAAGTCCTTAAAATCATCACTCAAGCGCTGCAGATTCTGCGCCTGCGCGCCGCGCCAGGCATAGATAGACTGATCATCATCGCCGACTGCGGTCAGCCGCGCCTGCTTGCCGAGCAGTAAGCGTACCATTTCGTATTGACTGTTATTGGTGTCCTGATATTCATCAACCAGTAAATAACGCAATCGCTTGTGCCAGTATTGGCGGATTTTTTTGTTTTCCCGCAACAGTTGAACCGGCTGCAAAATAAGGTCATCAAAATCGACCGCGTTATAGGCCAGCAGCTGACGCTGATAGCGGGCATAGAGTCTGGCCAGTGCCAGTTGTTGATCATCAGTGGCGAGTTTTACAGCCTGCTCGGTGTTAAGCAATGCCGATTTGAGATTGGAAATCTGCCACAAAGCTGTGCGCTCATCTTCGGCATAAGATTCGTTTTTGTCGCGCAGTAATTCCTGCAGCAATTTTTCGCTGTCCTGGGCATCGAAGATACTGAATCCCGGTTTGTAGCCGAGTGATTCAGCACCAAGGCGCAATATACCCAGGCCCAGGGTGTGAAAAGTGGAAATCGAGAGTCCCTTTGCCGGCTTGCTGCCGACACGGGCTGCAACGCGTTTGCGCATTTCCAGCGCAGCCTTGTTGGTAAAGGTCACTGCAACGATTTGTTCTGCATCAACCCGGTGCTTTTTTAACAGACTGGCAATTTTCTCAGTAATAACACGCGTTTTACCGCTACCGGCACCGGCCAGTACCAGCATATGGCGGTCAATGGTTTTAACAGCCTGACGTTGAGGGGGATTGAGCTTGTTCATGAAAGGGCGGTATTGTACGCGTATGTTTGAAATAAACACTCTTGACATTTGCGCCTGTTTTCCACTGGTTGGATCAGGCAGCGCAGCGGCCATTATCAGCCCGGGGCGCGTTTATGCGTATTGACCCAAAAAACGGGTTGATTGATAGTGCGCGGCAGGTTTGTTCGCCGAATTTTGATGAGTGGCCGGATACCTGTCAGCCCGAATTAATTGTTATTCACAACATTAGTCTGCCGCCGGGGCAGTTCGGTGGTGCTGAAATCGACGATTTTTTCAGCAATGCCCTGGATTGCACTGCGCATCCATATTTTGCCGAAATCGCCGCTATGCAGGTTTCAGCGCATGCGTTGATTCGCCGTGACGGACAGCTGGTGCAATATGTGCCTTTAACAAAGCGTGCCTGGCATGCCGGTCGCTCCTGTTACAATGGCCGGACGGCCTGCAATGATTTTTCAATCGGTATCGAGCTGGAAGGGACAGACGAAATTCCTTATACCGAATCGCAGTATGCACGGCTGGCCGAACTGATTGCTGCACTGTTAGAAGCCTATCCCACCCTGAGTGTGGATCGAATTGTGGGGCATTGTGATATCGCGCCGGATCGTAAAACGGATCCGGGCGCAAGTTTTGATTGGCAGGAATTAAGATCGTTGTTAAACAAAAGACACAATACTAAGTTTGTACAGGGAGAAAAACGATGACTCTGGTCGTTATCATTGTCAGTCTGATACTGGAACATATTTTCGGCCGTTGGCAACGTCTGCGCCGCTTGTCCTGGTTTATCAGTTATCGTAGACGTTTGCATGCTGTGTTGCCCGAATCATGGTGCGGCGGGCATCGTGGGGTGCTGCTGTTACTGGGCATACCCACATTGATCGCCTGGCTGTTGCAGCTAATGCTACAGGGCCATTTCTGGGGGACGCTGGAGCTGGTTTACAGTATCTTGCTGGTGGGTTATTGCCTGGGGCCGGAACCGTTTAATGAGCGGATAGATGAATATCTGAAAGCCTGTGAAGAGCACCATCGCCTGGAGGCGAAGGCGCTTGCAGAATCACTGGTGGGTGCTCAGGTACCTGACAATCAGTGGCAGCAGAGCAGCGCGGTAACCAAAGCCATTCTCTACGAAGGCAATGTCCGCATCTTTGCTGTGATGTTCTGGTTTATTTTTTTAGGTCCCGCGGGCGCCTTGTTATACCGCTGTGCGGCGTTTTTGGCACAAGGCAAAAATGTCCCTGAGTGTCAGTATCTCCAGCCTGCGGCTGAGCGTATCTATTATTTTCTGGACTGGTTGCCGGCCAATTTATTGAGCCTGACGTTTTTCCTGACCGGCAGTTTCGATGATGCCTGGCACACATGGAAAAAAGCCATCAATGCCGAGCTGGATTTCAATGAACGTAATCGTTCAATCGTTATTCATACCGGTTGCGGCGCCATGCGTCACGAAGTGGATGATGCTTTTGCCGGTGAAGAGCGTGGTGAAGAATATGATCTTTACTGGGTACGCACCGCGCGCGCTTTGGTAGTACGTTCGCTGGTGGTGTGGTTGGCAGGAGTGGCGGTATTAACCATGCTCGGCTTGTTTAGTTAAAAATTTATAAAATATAAGAGAGTCTTCATGCCTTTAATCAGACCTTTCGCTGCATTACGTCCGTTTCCCGAATTTTCAAGTGATGTGATCGCACCGCCTTATGATGTGTTAAACAGCGCCGAAGCACGCGAGCTGGCGAAAAGCAAACCCTGGAGTTTTTTGCATATATCCAAAGCGGAAATTGATTTGCCGGTCGATACCAATCCGTATGATCAATCGGTCTATCAAAAAGCCGCCGATAATTTACAGCGCATGATCGAGCAGAAAATTTTAACGCGTGAAGAAAAACCCTGTTATTACGTTTATCGTTTAAAGATGGGTGATCATCAGCAAACCGGATTGGTCGCGGCGGCGTCGGTTGCCGATTACAATGTGAACCGGATTCGCAAACACGAATTTACCCGGCCGACAAAAGAAGACGATCGTGTTAAACAGATCAAGGCGTTGAACGCGCAAACCGGTCCGGTGTTGCTGGCGTATCCGTCGCAACCGGAACTGGATGCATTGCTGGAAAAAGTGACACAGGCAAAACCGGTTTATGATTTGATCGCGCACGATGGCATTGGTCATACACTGTGGCTGGTACAGGAGCAGCAAACCATCGACGCTTTCAGCAAAGGTTTTGATGCGATGCCGGCGATCTATATCGCCGACGGCCATCATCGTTCAGCCGCTGCGTCGCGCGTTGCCAAAGAACTGGCAAAACCAGCAGATGATATGAGCCGTTATTTCCTGTCGGTTATTTTTCCGCACACGCAAATGAAAATCCTTGATTACAATCGGGTGGTAAAAGATCTGAATGGTTTAAGTGAAAAAGAAATGCTGGAAAAAATCAGCAAGCGTTTTAGTTGCGTTAAAGAGAACAGGGCGGTTGCACCGAAAACAGCCGGTGAGTTTGGTATGTATCTGAACAGGCAATGGTATCGCCTGAATATCGATCCGCAACTGATTCCCGACGATCCGGTTGCGCGACTGGATGTCAGTTTGCTGAGCAGCTATTTACTTGATCCGTTGTTGAATATAAAAGATCCACGCACCGATACACGCATTGATTTTGTTGGTGGAATCCGAGGATTGGGTGAACTGGAAAAACGCGTTGATAACGGTGAGATGGCAATCGCGTTTTCAATGTTTGCCACCAGTATGAGTGATTTAATGGCGGTGGCGGATGCGAATAAAGTCATGCCGCCGAAATCAACGTGGTTTGAGCCGAAGTTGGCGGATGGGGTGGTGTCGCACCTTCTAGATTAAAATTTAAAAAACTACCACGAGGAACACGGAGAAAAAGAAAGAGCACGGGGAAAGAATTTTTTGGTTAGAAGAAAAATCAAAACAGATTCTCACGCGAGGATGCGGGGATCGCAGATTGAATAAGCGTAAAACAGTTTAAATCGAATGGTACCGACTTAAGGATTTAATCCCTTCTCTCCTCAGGGAGAAGGTGAGGATGAGGGGACAAATAGTCAGTTACTGTTTGCAACAAAAGATTCTGCAAATTCAGCAAGTAGCCCGGATGAAGTGAAACGGATGGCTCTTGCAGATGAGTATACAATCGGCATGCAATGGTTTTATTCAAATGCACTTGGCGGTGTACAAGTTCAGATTCCAGAATCCCAAAAAGATAGGGCTATTGAAGTTCTTTTGCAGGATTATTCAAAATCGTTAGAAGAGGATAAAGGAATAGGGCAGACGGCAGACGGCACTTTGCCCTGGTTGTGGAATTGATTCTGTTATTGGAGATAAGTCAGGTGTTCCAATAACCAAAGAATTTTTAAAATGCATGAATCAGGTATGGTTTTAAGAGCAATAATGCCTATAATTAATACGTTGCATTGCTTAGGGCAGGTGAGTCTACAACGCCTCAAGTAAACGGCACACGATATCTTATGTAAACGTTAAATTCAAAAAAAGCAGAGGAGTAATTTATGAGCAGACTATTTTTAATCATGCTGGTATCGGTATTTCTGGTGACCCCCGCTATTGCTGAAAAACCGGAGTGGGCGGATAAAGGGCAACCAGGAGCAGAACAAAAGGAAGCCCATAAGGCTGCGATGAATGCCAAGGAGGATATGGAAGAGGTCGAAAAGGAACCGAAAGAAAGGCTGAAGGATAAAAAGCAAAAGAAAGATGAAGCGGATAAAAAAGTCAAAGGCGAAAAAAGTAAAAAAGGTTTAGAAAAACAAAAGGAAAAGAAGTCTACCCAAGTTCAAAAAGAACTGGAAAAGGGTTCTGATAAAGGGCGGGAATCGCGTGAGAACAGAAAAAAATGGTGGAAGTTTTGGGGGGAGTAAACTTTAACAATTTTGTCAACCGGATCCAGCATTATTTGCTTTTCCAGCCACAGAGGCGCAAAGGACGCGTAGGAGCCAACCATGTCCATAGAACACCTGACAAAGAAAACATTCAAAGAAAAAGTTTTTGATTATGAGGCTTCAAAGGAATGGAAATACAAAGGAGATAATCCGTGTATTATCGATTTTTATGCGGATTGGTGCGGTCCCTGCAAAATCGTCGGGCCGATTCTGGAGGAGCTTTCCAGGGAATATCATTGCAATATCTCTTTCTACAAGGTTGATACCGGGGTTGAGCAGGAGTTGGCGGCTGTGTTTGGTATTCGCAGCATTCCGTCGCTGCTTTTTGTACCAAAAGATGAACAACCACAGATGGCGATGGGAGCCTTGCCGAAAGAAACTTTTCGGCAGCTTATAAAGGAAGTATTTGGGCTGGAGAAATGTTAAAAAATCGGAATACTCACGGACCGGTGTTATTTTCAAACGGAGTCAATTCAACATGAAAGGTTTTATTGCCGGCATTCTGGTCATTCTTTTAAGTTTTTCAGCGAATGCGCAGTATCAGGTTGATAGTAATGCAAAGGGAGATGGTTTTTATCTAAATCCGATTTTTGCCGGTGATTACCCGGACCCCAGTCTGTTGCGCGACGGTGATGATTATTATGTCGTGCATTCTTCTTTTGACTATTATCCAGGATTGCTGATTTGGCATTCTAAGGATCTGATCAACTGGATGCCGGTCACCAATGCGTTGCATAAATATGTGGGCCCGGTTTGGGCGCCGGATCTGATTAAATACCAGAACAGGTATTACATTTATTTTCCGGTCAATAATACCAATTATGTTGTTTCTGCCGATTTAATCAATGGCCCCTGGAGCGACCCCGTCGATTTGAAAGTCGGTAATATCGATCCCGGTCATGTTACCGATGCCGATGGTAACCGCTATCTGTATTTCAGCAACGGAGGTTATGTTCCGCTATCTGCTGATGGGCTTTCCGTTATCGGTGAATTCAAACACACTTACAGCGGTTGGCCGATTCCGCGCGACTGGACGATTGAATGTTTTTGTATGGAAGGCCCGAAGATTGTTCAACGCGGTGAGTATTATTATCTGACCGTCGCTGAAGGCGGCACAGCCGGACCGGCTACCAGTCATATGGTGGTTTCGGCCAGGTCAAAATCACCGCTGGGTCCCTGGGAGAATTCACCCTACAACCCGATTATCAGAACCGCTGATCGTTCTCAACGATGGTGGTCGGTCGGTCATGGCACTGTCTTTGAGGATGCAAGCGGTAGCTGGTGGATGATTTTTCACGGCTACGAAAACCAGTATTACAATATGGGTCGTCAGACCATGCTCGTTCCTGTCGAATGGACTAAAGACGGCTGGTATAAAATTTCGGATGATATCGATATTGATAAACCCATCAAAAAACCTACAGCAACGCAAACAAAGGCAGTATTCTCTTTAAGCGATAACTTTGCCGGCAGAACTTTAGGCTCGCAATGGAAGTTTTATGGCGAATACGATCCCAGCAGGTTTCAATTGGTTAACAAGAGTCTGGTGATTAAGGCGAAAGGTGATTCTATCGGCGCAAGCGCTCCGTTACTGACCGTCCCGTCGGATCATTCCTATATGGCGCAGGTGGAGCTGTTTATTGAAGGGGACGCAATCGGAGGATTAGTACTTTTTTATAACGATAATGCCTATTCAGGTATATTGGCAGATAAAGAAAATGTTCTGGCTAATCTTCGCGGCTGGCAGTTTCCAACTGAAAAGAATGTCATTAAAAAACACGTATTCCTGCGTTTAAAAAATATGAATAATACCGTTGATATGTATTACAGTGTTGACGGTAAAAAATGGATCAAAATTGAAAACTCAGTTGAAGTGTCCGCTTATCATCATAATGTACTCAGCGGTTTTCTAAGCCTGCGGCTGGGTCTTGTGTCTATGGGTGATGGCGAAATCAGGTTTAAGAACTTTGTTTACAAACCTTTAAAATAATTTTTTGGTCAATTGACCGTTGGGCTTCGCATAAAATGCGCTCAGCCCAACCTACCTACTTTCGTCATTCCAGACAACACGCAGTGTTGATCTGGAATCCAGAATTATTGAATGTACGTCTGGATGCCGGATAATTGCTGCGCAATTTCCGGCATGACGAAAATTTATTTGTTGTGCTTCGCACTCACCCCAACCTGTTTCCCCGCATTCGCTTCGCTTAATCCAGGCTACCTGTTATTAAATCCCGAAAAAGGCTTTCGCTGTTTTTGTTGTTTCTTCTGCAATCTGTGTTACAGGTTTACCGGTCGCTTCGGCGATTTTTTCTACTACCGCCGGTAGGTAACAGGGTTCGTTGCGGCGTGATTTGGGTTTTGGGTTGAGATTACGCGGTAATAAATACGGTGCATCGGTTTCAATCATTAAGCGATCAGCCGGGATGGTCGGCACACTTTCGAGTAAATGCCGGCCGCGGCGTTCGTCGCAGATCCAGCCGGTGATGCCGATATAACATCCCAGTTCCAGGCAGGCGTCGAGTTCGTCTTGTTCACCGGTGAAACAATGCACAACAACTTTATTTAAATCTTTCAGGAAAGGTTCGAGAATTTTGATAAAGCGATCATGCGCATCGCGTTGATGTAAAAAAACCGGCTTGCCGATTTTGCAGGCCAGTTCCAGTTGTTTGGCAAGACAGTGTTCCTGTTGCGGTCGCGGCGAAAAATCACGGTAAAAATCCAGACCACATTCGCCCATAGCAACCGTTTTTTTATCTGCTGCCAGTTTGGCGAGGTGTGCCAGTGTATTTTCACTAAATTGACTGGCGTCATGCGGATGCACGCCTGCGGTTGCAAATAATTGCGGTGACGTTTTGGCAAGCGCTAAGGCCTGCTCGCTGCCATACTCGGAAGCGCCGGTGATAACGATTTTTTCAACGCCTGCTCGTCGGGCCCGTTCCAGCACCTTGTCGCGATCTGCATCAAAACTGTCGTGCGCAAGATTGGCGCCGATATCAATAAGACCGGATAATTTTTGTTTGTCAGGCATAAATACGATGGACTAAAGCGATTCCTGCAACGCACGCAAAACATCGCGACGGCTGATCTGGCCGACCAGACGATTTTCATCATCAAAAACGGGGTAACGCCGTGTGGGTTCTTTAAAAAACAAATCGGCAAGTTCCGTAATGCTCATATCAGCGTGAATGGTTCTGACTTCAGTACACATAAAATCTTTAACCTTGCCGCCCATTTCTTCGTAGTAAGCTGCGTTTAGTGCCATTTTCATGCAGTCACGTTCTGATAGTACGCCGACCAGATTGCCGTGCTGATCGACAACCGGAGCGCCGGATATCTTTTTTGTAACCAGTTCCTTTATCGCATCCTGCATATCCATATCCGGCGTAAAGGTTACCAGGCTGGCGGCCATATAATCACGAACGGTAATTTTTCTGGGCATAATGATATTCCTCTGCGGCAAGGGTATCTGGATGGGAAATTTACACTTTATCCAAATTATTTATTTGCTGTTGTTTATTACGCTTCTCACAAGGTTCGCTACACGAGCATGAATGTTCCAGACCTTCAATATTTTTGGCACCACCACAACTGCCTTGTATGGCGCGTCTGCCGGCGATTACACCGATTGACATGGCGGCAACAAAAATCAACATAACGATAAAAGTGATAAGGAAAAGAATCATTAATGTTACCTGTTTATTCCAAATAGAATTTCATCGGATCGGTGGCGATGGTTTCAAATCCGTTCTCGGTTTTGACCACAAACAATACCGCCAGGTTTTGCTGTTTGGCAAAGCTGAGGCCGTGTTCGGGCCCCATAACCATTAATGCCGTGGCCAGGGCATCGGCGGTCATGCAGCTTTCGCTGACTACGCTCACGGAAGCCAAATGATGCGTTATCGGTCTTCCGGTTGTCGGGTCAATGGTGTGCGAATAACGGATACCGTTTTCTTCGAAGTAATTACGATAATCCCCGGAGGTCGCAATGGCAGCCTGTTTCGGTTGAACCAGCATCAGCGCCGATCGTTCACCCGCAACCGGTTTTTCCACCGCAATCACCCAGGCCTGACCACGATCGTTTATACCTCGCAATCTGATTTCGCCGCCGATTTCGACCATATAGTTTTCGATGCTGTTATGTTCGAGAATTTCAGCCAGGCGATCAACCGCATAGCCTTTAGCGATCGCGGATAAATCGATATATATATCCGGATCGGTTTTCTTAACGGCGTGCTGTTCGTTTTCGAGCAGAAGAATTTTATTAAAACCCGTATGCGAGAGCTTTTCTTCGATATCCTTATCGCTCGGCACGTGGTCAGGTATTTTTACCGGCCCGAAACCCCACAGATTCACCAGTGGCCCTACTGTGATATCAAATGCACCGTTTGACAGTTCAGCAACACGCAGCGCTTCTTTCAGTACGGTATAAAAATCTTCCGAGACAGGGAAGGCATCGGCACCGTTATATTGGTTCAGCCGGCTGATTTCAGAATCATCGCGATAGGTTGACATGCCGGCGTTAATAATTTCCAGCTCAGCCTGCAGTTCTGTATTGAGTGCGGAGCGTTCGATACTCGCAGGCAAATCGGTAATCTTGACCGACCAGCTGGTACCCATGGTATCGCCACCTAACAATACCAACCGCTGCTGCGGCTTGTTATCACAAGCCGACAAAATGGACAGAGCAACAAGCGCAAAGAGAGTGACACTGCGGATTCTATTTGTCTGCAAAAACATAACCGACTCTAGCCGCCGAAATCGTCGAGCAAGATGTTATCTTCTTCAACGCCGAGGTCTTCCAGCATTTTAATCACTGCGGCATTCATAAGTGGTGGCCCGCACATGTAGTATTCAACATCTTCCGGGGCAGGGTGGGTCTTTAAATAGTTTTCATACAATACTTCGTGAATAAAACCGGTAGGGCCGTTCCAGTTATCTTCCGGTTTGGGTTCGGACAGCGCAATATGCCATTCAAAATTATCGTATTCAGCCGCCAGCACATCAAAATCCTCTGTATAAAACATTTCCTTTTTACTGCGGGCACCGTACCAGAAGCTCATTTTGCGTTTGGTTTTGACGCGTTTAAGTTGATCAAAGATATGCGAGCGCATCGGTGCCATACCGGCGCCGCCACCGATAAAAATCATTTCGTTATCGGTTTCCTTGGCGAAAAATTCGCCATAGGGACCTGAGATTGTCACTTTATCGCCGGCTTTTAAATTAAAAAGATAAGACGACATGATGCCGGGAGGGATATTGGCTTTTGCCGCAGGTGGCGGTGTTGCAATGCGAATATTGAGTTTAATCACGCCTTTCTCGTCCGGATAATTCGCCATCGAATAAGCCCGCAGGGTCGGTGTTTTCACTTTTGATTCATAACGCCAGACATCGTAGCGATCCCAGTCTTCATGGAAGCGCTCCTCAATATCGAAATCTCTGAACGAACATTGGTATGGCGGACATTCAATCTGGATATAGCCGCCGGCGCGGAAATTAACATCTTCGCCTTCCGGTAGTTTTAATACCAGCTCCTTGATAAACGTCGCCACATTTTGATTCGACTGGACAATGCATTGCCATTTTTTAATGCCGAACACTTCATCCGGCACGCGTATATTCATATCCTGCTTGACGGTAACCTGGCAGGATAAACGCACTCCTGCTGCCGACTCACGCTTATTGATATGCGTTTCCTCAGTCGGAGTAATGGCGCCACCGCCGCTAAATATTTTTACTTTGCATTGTGCGCAGGTGCCGCCACCACCGCAGGCTGAGGCGATAAACAAACCATTGTCCGCAAGTGCTGCCAGCAATTTTGAACCGACTGAAGCCTGCACCGTTTTTTCGTCGTTAACCTGGATATCGACGTTGCCAACCGCGACCAGTTTGGATTTGGCCAGCAGGATAACACCAACCAACACCAGTATGATCAGTGTGAAAAAGGTGACGCCTAAAACAATCTCAAGCATTTTTTATTCCAATAAATAACCACGGAATTAAACAATAAATAAAACATGCAGCAACCGCTAAAGCTGGATACCGGAAAACAGCATAAAGGCCATCGACATTAATCCAACGGTAATAAAGGTGATACCCAGTCCCTGTAATCCATCCGGTACGTCGCTGTATTTGAGTTTTTCGCGAATGCCTGCCAGCGCGGTAATGGCCAGCGCCCAGCCGAAGCCGCTGCCGACACCATAGACAACGCTTTCTGCGAAATTGTAATCGCGTTCAACCATAAATAATGAGCCGCCTAAAATGGCGCAGTTCACGGTTATCAGCGGCAGGAAAACACCGAGCGCGTTGTAGAGTTTGGGAAAATAACGATCGATTATCATTTCCAGTATCTGCACAATAGCAGCAATGACGCCGATATAGCTGATTAAACCCAGAAAGCTTAAATCAACATCAGGTAAACCCGCCCAGGCCAGAGCACCGTCTTTCAGCAGGTACTGAAAAATCAGATTGTTCACCGGTACGGTAATGACCTGTACCAGCAATACGGCAATCCCCAGGCCCAGCGCTGTTTCAATTTTTTTGGAAATCGCCAGGAATGTGCACATTCCCAGAAAGAAAGATAACGCCAGGTTTTCGACAAAGACCGCGCGCAGAAATAAACTTAAATAGGCTTCCATTTACAGTATCTCCGTGCGATGTACCTGGTGAATCTGGTATTCGGCTTTTTCGATCTGATCTTTTTTCCAGCTCCGTACTGCCCAGATGAGAAGGCCGATAATAAAAAAAGCACTGGGTGGTAACAGCATGATGCCGACCGGATCAAACCAGCCGCCTTCCGTGATCAGCGGTAATATTTTATGTCCCAGTAGCGAGCCAGAACCAAACAGTTCACGCAAAGTGCCGACGATGATCAGGATAACGCTGTAACCCAAACCGTTACCGATGCCGTCCAGAAAACTCAGCATGGGTCCGTTTTTCATGGCAAAGGCTTCTGCGCGTCCCAGCACGATACAGTTGGTAATGATCAGTCCGACAAACACCGACAGCTGCTTGCTTAATTCAAAAGCATATGCTTTCAGAAATAAATCAACCACGATAACCAATGATGCGATGATAGTCATCTGCACGATAATTCGGATATTGGCGGGTATCTGGTGACGAATAAAACTGATAAACAAATTCGAGAATGCAGTGACCACGGTCAGCGCCAGGCACATGATCAGCGCGGTTGACAGTTTGCTGGTTACCGCCAACGCTGAACAGATGCCAAGCACCTGCAAGGTCACCGGATTGTTGTTCAGCAATGGATTGAGCAATACGCTTTTAGGAGAATCGGACACTGATTTATCCTTGCGACTTCAAACGGTTGATAAAGTGTTGAAAACCCTGTTCACTGAACCAGAATTCGATCATGTTGCTGACACCACGGGAAGTTAGTGTTGCGCCGGCGATGCCGTCGATCTGATGGATTACATCAGTTCCGGATGCCTTGCCTTTTATCACTTCAAGTGCCGGTTGCGCGGCGCGGTCAGATGAATAGAGCTGTTTGTCTTTCCATAAAGCCTGCCACGCCGGGTTTTCGATTTCACCGCCCAGTCCGGGTGTTTCAGCGTGTTCATAAAAATTCAATCCATACAGCGTATTCAAATCGCTTTTTAGCGCGATAAAACCGTACATGGTGGACCATAAACCGTAACCGTGCACGGGCAGCACAACATACTGCAGAACATCGTTTTGTTTAACCAGATAAACCGTTGCGTACTTGGCGCGTCTTTTAATATTGGCGAAATCCTGTTCAGGATTCAGTTCGACACTGGTCGCCGGATCTTTAGCTGCTTTGCGCTGGTCGTAAGTGGCTGCATCGATATCTTCAACAAAGCGTCCGCTTTCGAGTTCAATAACACGTGTTTCAATATAACGTTTGAACTGGGTTTGAATATCGGTTTTCTTATCCAGCAGGTCGACGGTTGCCAGAATTTTGGCCTGCATATCCAGATTTTTATTGGCTTGTTGGATAGGTTTAAGTATGACTGCGGCGGTTGATACTACGACCGAACACACCAGACACAATACCAGTGAGACAATAAGCGTTTGTTTGATGCTGTCTTTAGAGGCCATTGATTATGCTCCCTTACGCATTCACTGCACTGCGGCGTTCGCGACGTTTTATGTTGGCGCGTATCACAAAGTGATCGATCAACGGCGCAAAGACATTGGTGATCAGAATCGCCAGCATGACGCCTTCCGGGTAAGCGGGATTGATTACGCGTACAACAACGGTCAGGAAGCCTATCAGTCCACCAAAGATCCAACGACCGGTATCGGTCATCGAAGAACTGACCGGATCGGTGGCCATAAAGATTGCACCGAAGGCAAAACCACCGAGCACCAGATGCCAATACCATGGCATGGCAAACATTGGGTTAGTATCACTGCCAAGGTAGTTAAATAAAACACTGGTTAAGATCAGTCCGACGACACAACCCAAAATAATTCTGAACGAGGCGATACCGGTGAAGATTAAAAACACTCCGCCAAGCACGCAGGCCAGCGCCGATGTTTCACCCAGCGAACCGGGCATGATACCGACAAACGCATGCCACCATTGAATACCGGATGCGTGCACCGCCTGCAATCCATCCTGCGCAGCAACCGCTAAAGGTGTGGCACCGCTAAAGCCGTCCACTGCCGTCCACACTGCATCGCCGGATTGCGATGCCGGATAGGCAAAATATAGAAACGCCCGGCCGGCCAACGCCGGGTTTAAAAAGTTTTTACCGGTGCCGCCAAAAACTTCTTTGGCAATCACGACACCGAAGCTGATGCCCAGGGCGACCTGCCAGAGCGGTGTGGTGGCGGGCAGTATCAAAGAAAACAATATTGACGTGACGAAGAAACCTTCATTGACTTCGTGATTGCGAACGGCGGCAAATAAAACTTCCCATAAACCGCCGGCCATTAAGGTGACGATATAAATCGGCAGGAAGAACATCATGCCATGGATAAAGCAGCCAAGCGGATTGGCTGCGTTATAAACGCCCAACCAACTCACATAATCCAGCAGCCAGCCACGCCAGCCCGTTTGACCTTCCAGCGCAAGTTGTTCGATGGCCAGATTAGCCTGATAGCCGGTATTCCAGCAGGCCATCAGCATGCAGGGTAATACCGCAAGCCAGACAAAGGCCATCACGCGTTTAAGATCCAGTGCATCACGGATATGGGGCGCAGCGGGTGTCACATCTGCGGGGGAGTAGAGGAAGGTATCCAGCGCCTCGTACAGGACATAGTATTTTTCCAGCGCGCCGCCTTTGGCGAAGAAGGGATGCAGCGTATCGAGAAATTTTCGCAGAGCTCGATTCATTTAGCCTTCCTGTTCGATCTGAGTCAGGTTGCCCCGCAATATGGGACCGTAATTAAATTTTGAGTTTGAAACAAAACTGCAAAGCGCCAGATCTTCCTCATCCAGTTCCAGACATCCCAATGCCTGAGCCAGATCCGTGTCTCTGGTGACTAACGCGCGCAGCAATTGCGTGGGTAAAATATCAAGCGGCATCACTTTTTCGTAACTGCCTATCGGCACCATGGCACGCTGACTGCCATTAACCAGAGAATTAAGGTTGAATTTTTTGTTGGCCAAACAGGACAGAAAAGTCCGACTCGCTGAATACTTGTTTTTCCCGGGCATGATCCAGCCCATAAATTCGCGATCCCGTGTTTCCTGAATAACAGAAACCTGCAAATGGAATTTGCCCAAAAAGGCCGCCCAATCAGTCGCGCGGCGACCGGCTAATACAGATCCGGAAATGATACGTGCCGGATCGTCGTATAACTGGTCACGCACGATATCGGTGGTACTGGCGCCCAAACGTGTACGGATTAAACGCGGTTGTTTCACCATTGGTCCCGCCAGTGCGATAACCCTTTCGGTCCAGATGCGCCCGGTGGTAAACAGTTTGCCGATACCAATCACGTCCTGATAGTTAATATACCAAACGCTCTTATCGGCACTGACCGGGTCCAGAAAGTGAATATGCGTGCCGGGCAAACCGGCAGGATGGGGCCCGGTAAAAGCCTGGTAGACAATGTTCTCGCGTTTGACGACGGGTAAATCGGAGTTTTCATGGTGACAGACAAAAAGCCTGGCCGGCGATAATTGCGCCAGAACATTAATGCCATGGATAAAATCATCCTGATATTCCTTGATGACCACATCAGGATTGGCCGCCAGTGGCCGCGTATCCATAGCGTTGATAAAAATTGAGTGCGGGTTGGTCTCCGGTCGCGGCTGTTTACTGTAAGGACGGGTACGCAGGCAGGCCCACATGCCGGAGCGAGTCAGATTATCCTTGATTTGAGCGCGATCCAGATTTTGCAGCTTGCTTTGTGGGTAGGCGGCAAAGGTAATTTCCGCATCGCCACCAATACCAATCACCACCGACTGGAATACCCGTCTGGGGCCGCGGTTGATTTTACTGACGATACCACTACCTGGTGAGGTATAGCTGACGCTGGGATTCTGTTTGTCGGTAAACAGAACCTGCCCAATCTTTACCCGGTCGCCTTCCTGTACATGCATGGTCGGTTTGATGCCTATGTAATCAAATCCCATAACCGCGATGGATTTGATTGGCGGGCCCGGGTGGATTCGTTGCTCCGGTTCACCGGAAATTGGAATATCCAGGCCTTTCTTTAAGCGGATTGGGGTGGAGTAGGTCATAAAGGATCGCGGACCAGGGTCAAATTAAGTGGTGTTGGTTGATCGATTGGCCGCGCAATCATACGACACAAAGTCGGATTCGCGGTCGGGCGATTATAGTGGGATTTACAGTACTCACCAAGTCAGCATTCGGTAATGTCATTTCTAGGGGTATAATAGGCCGGTCCTTTGGAGCTAGAAATGTCGAATAACGAATCTGAATTAAGAAATCGATTACAGCAGTTGCATATCGAACATCACGACCTGGACGTCGTTATACAGCGTCTGGTCAATGACCCTTCAGTAGATCAGCTCATGATTACCCGCCTGAAGAAGAAGAAACTGCATTTGAAAGACATGATTAAAAAGCTGGAGAACGAGCTTATCCCGGATAATATCGCCTGATTTTCGCCAACAAAGCACCGCGGCGGGCTTACCGGTGCTTTGCCTGGTCGTTATTCGGTGCGGATTTTGTGCAAGGGCTCCAGTGCAGCGTTGTCTGCGGATCTGTTTAATTCATCCGGCGATTGCCAGCCTTCTATCACCCGCCACAAGTTATCACCCTGCCATTCGGCTTCGCTTTGCTGGTACAGCCGAGCATTGAGTTGCCGAATCTGATTTTCCAGTTCACCGCCGGTCTTGCTCGCAACCGCATCCAGGTTGTGCATACCGCCCTCCGGCCAGCGAGCCTGCGCCCATTTGAGTAGCGCCTGTTTTGCCGTTTGCGGTTGATTGTCGCGACAGGCGACGCGCAATTGTTTGAGCGCAACAGCCGGATCGGGTTTGGCCGTAGCGGCCGGTTTGTCTTTGGCAAGCTTGCGTTGCTGCAGAGACTGCTGCCACCAGAGTATCAACGTGATGATCCAGCCCAGTGCCAATAACAAACTGATCCAGAACCAGAACCCGTTAGTGGAGCTCGTGGCGGTTTGGGTTGGACGCTCAGTGGTAGCTGTTTCTGCGCTGGTGGTTTCTGACGGTGGTGTTGAAGGCATATTGGCTGCCGGTGCAACATCAATCGTGCGTGCCGGCAGGCGAGCCATTTCCTGTTTTTGAGTTTTTATATTCCACCACGGAACTTCAACTGCCGGCAGTGTGTAGCGGCCGGGGCGAGTCGGGATTAATGCCAGTTTTTCGATGCGTGTACCCACGGTGTTATGGCCATCGCTGGTGTCCTGCAGATTTGGTTGATCCGGGTATTGTTTTAAATCAACCGGAATATTCAGCTTCAGTTCCGGTAATTGCGCCGCCGTCAAACCCACGGCTGCCAACGTGATGCTGCGGGTAACCGGTTCGCCGACCGTAAAGACCGGTGGATTGGGCGACCAGCTTTCGCTCAGTTGTACCGATTGGGCCGGTAACCAATGACGACCTTTGAATTCAGCCGGGACAGGTTTTACCTCCAGCTCGACGGCATTGGAAAGTTCGCGCAGCATTTTCCCGCCACGACCAAAAGGATCAAAATCAAACAGGCCGCGACGCATATCGCTGATGGTGCCGGTAAATTGTATAGGGGGTATTTTCAGCGTGCCGGCTTTTTGCGGAAACAGCGCATACTTGCGTTCAAATACGGAATAGCGGCGACCACCCACCACCGTATCGTAATTTCGATCTTCGCCAAGCTTGAGTGAAACCGCATCGGTGCTATTAATTTCCGGATCAGTGAGACTGGCATTATTGGTTACAACTGCGCGATAAAGCTTAATTGTATAAATCACCTGCTGCTGCAGGTAAGCGGATTTGGGTTCCAGGCTGGTTTCAATAAAGATATCTTTGTCGGCCTTTCCGGTATTGCTACTGCCAGTCTGCTTGCTGATTGTGATCGGTAGCGCCGGGCTTTTATCCTGACCAAATTGAATTTCCGGGATGGTAATTTTACCGTCCCGTTTCGGAAACAAACGCAGAGTCCAGGTTTGATTGCGCGTCATGCTACCGTTGACAACACTGATGTTGCTGCTTTGTTGTGTATTCAGAATATCGAAATCTTCTTGCAGCGGAGTAAAGTCGGGATCGTCATCGACAGAACCGGTTGTTTCAAAGATCAGAGTAAACGATTCATTCAAACCAATATTGGCACGATCAGTACTGACAATGATATCGGCGGCCGACGCGATCTGACTGAATCCGACCGGCAGTACGAGACAGATTAACAATTTAAGTAAAGAGAACCGCTTTACCATTGTTTGCTTTCCTTATCTGATTGTTGTTGACGATATTGGTACAAAAACTTTCTGCGCAGCAATCCGCCCGGATCGTCCGGTATACGTCGCAACCATTGTTCGATGGCCTGTTGTTCAGCATCGGGTTCGGCATCTTCTTCGCCGGCCATCTGTTGCGCGGATTGTTGTTCGTTGTTGTCGCTGTCTTTTTCCTCTTTAGTCTGCGCTTGCTGTTGTTCGGATTGTTCTTCTATCTGCTGTTCCGATTGTTGCTGTGAATTTTGCTGCTCTGAATCCTGTTGTTGTGACTGGGATGATTGCTGCTGAGTGTCTTGTTGCTGAGAGTCCGAAGACTGTTGCTGTGAATCTTGTTGCTGATTTTGATCGGAATTCTGATCAGAGTTATTCGATTGCTGTTGTTGCTGCTGCAGTAAGTCCCGATTGTATTTTGCGTCTTCGTGTTCGGGATTTTTTTCCAGCACCTTATTGTACGCTGCAATAGCTTCCGGAATGCGACCCAGTTTTGCCAGCGCATTGCCTTTGTTATAAAGCGCTTCCGGATTATCGAATTCCTGTAATGAGCTTAGTGCATCTTCATATTGACCGGCACGATACTGCGCCGCGGCTTTCCATTCCGGATCACTCAATAACTCAATGGCCTGTTCGTTTTGTTTTTCCTGCAGCGCTTTTACGCCACGTTGATTATCGTTCAACCATAATGATTGCCAGTCCATCGCCTGTGCGGGTTGTGGTATCGGTAACAGACATAACAGTGCCAGTACAAACAGTCCGCGGCGGAAGCCCAGTAATGTCAATAGCAATACCGGTAATAATAGCCATGGCCCCTGGTCACGCCAGGTATCGGTATTCAATTCGGTTTGTTTGGCGCGTACGCTCATGGGATCGAGTTCCGCCTGCTTTAACAAGCTATTGATGTCGCGATCGTCATAACTCAGGTTTTGATACGGTGCCGTTGAACGTAGTTCCGCGGCATTGAGTTTGGCAATCACGATTCCGCCACCGGCATCATGAACAAATCCGCCACCCGCTTCCGGTATCGGCGCACCTTCGCTGCTACCGACACCCAATACCAGTAATGTGTGACCGGCAGCGCGAAGTTTTGCCTGTCCCGCTTTTAGCTGATCAATATCAGCTTCATCCGTGATCAACAATACCTCACCTGATTGCGCGCCGGTTTGTTCCAGCAGTTCAATAGCTTTCTCAATGGCGCGATCGACCCGGCTGCCCTGGTTTGGCATCAGATCCGTTGTCAGATTCGGAACATGGGCAATAATGGTTTCCACATCGTCTGTTAAGGGCGTCACAACATATGGATCGGCTGCATAAACAATCAGTGCGCTTTGACCGCTGCGTCGCAGACGCAGGATATCGATCAGTTTCAAACGCGCTCTTTGCAGGCGTGAAGGTTGAATATCCTGCGCGTTCATCGAAGTCGAAAGATCCAGCGCAATCACCATCGCGGATTCGTCTTTAAAAACCGGCATCGGCAGGCGTTGCCAGGCCGGCCCCGCCATTGCAGTGATCGCCAAACAAACGGCAAGAAAATAAATCCAGCTTGCCCAATGACTTCGTTTGCTTTCACTGCTGGTTAATACATGCGCCTGCAGTTGTGGATCAATAACGCGTGACCAGTTGCCTTTGTAAAGTTTGCGCAGATGCCACCACAGCATCAGGCCGGATAATGGCAGCAGCAGCCAGAACCATTCTACGCGTATAAAATGAAATTCGCTTATCATGCCGATTTTCCTAAACGCGCGGCGGTAACAACCATAGTTATCAGTAATGCCAAACCCAGCGGCCAGTAAAATAAAGCGAGCGTCGGGCGAAAACTTTGCGCATCCTGTTCGACCGGTTCCAGTTTATCCAGCATGGCATATATTTCTTCCAGCTCCTCGGTGTTGCGCGCGCGAAAATAACGACCGCCGGTTTTGTTGGCGATGGCTTGCAGCATTTTTTCGTCCAGATCGCTGGATGGATTGACTCGCTGCATACCGAAGAAACTGCGTCTGAATATTTCATCGGCGCCGATACCGATGGTGTAAATTTTTAGATGGGCTTTGGCAGCCAGATCGGCAGCGGTCAGCGGTTCGATTTCGCCGGCGTTGCTGGCGCCATCAGTCATTAAAATCAATACGCGCTGAGTTTCAGGATTTTTTTGCAGGCGTTTTACCGTCAGTCCGATTGCATCGCCGATGGCGGTTCGTTGTCCGGCCAGACCGAGTGCAGCTTCCAGTAAAAGCGTGGTGACGGTTTTACGATCAAAAGTTAAAGGGGTTTGCACATAGGCGCGGTCACCGAACAGGATTAAACCAATGCGATCACCCTGACGTCTTTGAATGAAATCACTGGCCACGACTTTAGTGGCTGTGAGCCGGTCAATGGTTTTATTGTTTAGAACAAAGTCTTTGGTTTCCATGCTGCCGGATAAATCGATGGCCATCATCAGGTCGCGGCCACTCACCGGTAAATCAATCGGTGCGCCGACCCATTGCGGTCTTGCTGCTGCCAGTAACAACAATATCCAGATCGCAAACGCGGCAAGTAACATTATCGATTGTTGTTTCGTGCTTTGACGGGTTGAGGCTTGATCACTGAAATCATCCAAAAATGGAACACGTAATGCAGCCTGTTGAGTTTCTTTCAGGCGTGGCAACAGCCGTCGAGCCAAAAACGGCAACGGTAGCAATAGAAAAATCCATGGCCATTCAAATTCAATCATGAGCCGGATATTTCCTGTAGTGAGCAGGCACGCGCTGTAACCAGTGACGACAGAGCGCAATCAGCGCATCGGGATAAAATTCCGGTTTTGCCTGATAAGGTGCGCTGATCAGATGTTGACCGGGACCTTTACTGAATTGATCAGTACCGGTTTGTTGGTCCAACCAGGACAGCCATTGTTCGCCGGTTAATGCGGCGATCTTTTGTCTGCCCAGCAGACTGATGCTGGTGCGGCGGAGCAGAGTGGACAGATCAACCGCCAGTTGTCGCAAGTCGAGTTGTTGCTGATAGCGATATTCGATTTTATTTAGTTCAGACAACACTGCACGGGATAAAGCACGTTGTTGATAACGTCGCCACAGAAAAATTGAAACTGCAATGCCGATCGTCAGCAATAACAATAGCAACCACCATCCCGGTCCGGGTGGCCACCACGATACCGAATCCGGTAAATGAATATCTCGCAGGGGTAATGATGCTGCGTCGTTCATTTGTATTTTTTCAGACCCAGCCCGGTTTGCAGACGATTAACGATATTATCGTTAGTGAGCAAGGGCAAATAGAACACGCGATGTTTTTTGCAATAGTGTTGCAAGGCCTGTGCGTGTTGTTGAAAACGTTGCTGATATTGTTCGCGTGTCGGCTGATCTTCGGTATTCAGTGTGCGTGTGTTGTTATCGTCACTGAAACGGTAATGCCCGGGTGGCGGTAACTCGGCCTCCAACGGATCGCTGATATGAATCATCACGACGTCGTTATGGCGGGCAATTTGCCCAAGATGCTGCTCGGTGCGCTGGTCAAAACCGCGAAAATCACTGAGTAAAAAAATCAGACTACCGGGATGCGCAACATTCATTAAACGCAGCATCGAGTTGCTGAGCGGTATGGCATCGTCTGATTTTTGAGTTGCCTGCCAGGCAGGATGGCGACAGAGCGTCTGGATAAATCGCAGGACTCCGGTTTTACCGCGTTGTGGTTTGAGTTCTTTATGGTCAGTTTCAGAAAAGATCAAGCCACCGAGACGATCACGGTGTGCGCTGGCGCTCCAGCCCAGTAAGGCAGCCGCGTGAGAGGCGATGACCGCTTTAAAACATCCACGTGTTGCAAAAAACATCGGCCGGCGTAAATCCAGCCACAGCAAAACAGGACGCTCGCGTTCTTCGCGAAATTGTTTAGTGTGAGCGCGGCCGGTACGTGCGGTGACTTTCCAGTCCAGCGTGCGGACATCATCGCCCGGTTGATAGGGGCGTGCTTCATCAAATTCCATACCGCGACCCCGAAAAGCGGATAAATACAATCCGCTTTGCGCGGCACGTGCGCGCATGGCCTGTAACGGTAACGATTCACCGGCATGTGCCAGTGCAACCAGTTGTTGTGAGGAAACCCTGACCGGGTCAATCGTTGATCCAAATTGTGGGATTGAAGCAGCCACTCTATGGAACAGCAATACGGGCAATTAATTCTTTGATAACGTGATCCGATGTTATGCCTTCGGCCTGTGCTTCGTAATTAAGCAAGATGCGATGCCGCAGTACATCAAACGCCAATGCCTGTACGTCTTCGGGCCCTACGTAATCGCGACCGGCCAGCCAGGCGTGGGCGCGGGCGCAGCGATCCAGTGCAATCGTACCGCGTGGGCTGACACCCCATTGAATCCATTGCGCCAGATCATCGCCATATTGTTGCGGCTGGCGCGTTGCGAGCACGATTTGCAGCAGATATTGCTCGATATTGTCGGCCATATACGTTTCAAGCACCGCCTGGCGCGCAGTGAACAACGATTCCTGTGCCATGCGCTCCGCCGGCACGGTCTTGCGGGTTTCTCCCGCTTCACGGCGAACCAGATGCAGAATCTGCTGTTCGGTTTTTGCCTCAGGGTAGTCGATGCGAACATGCAAAAGAAAACGGTCCAATTGCGCTTCGGGCAGTGGGTAAGTGCCTTCCTGTTCGATCGGATTTTGCGTTGCCATCACCAGAAACAGTTGTGGCAGAGGATAGGTAACGGTGCCGACGGTGATCTGCCGCTCCGCCATCGCTTCCAGCAAGGCTGACTGAACTTTGGCCGGTGCGCGATTGATTTCATCTGCAAGAATCAGGTTATGAAATAACGGGCCTTGCTGAAACTTAAAGGAACCGTCCTGAGGCCGGAAGATTTCGGTGCCGGTCAGATCGGCCGGTAGCAGATCGGGTGTAAATTGCACGCGGTGAAAATCGGCGTCGATGCCCTCACTGAGCACCTTGATAGCACGGGTTTTTGCCAGACCCGGCGCGCCTTCCACCAGCAAGTGTCCGTCGGCTAACAGCGCAATCAGCAGACGATTGACCAGTGTTTCCTGGCCGATCACGTTTTGACTAATATGTTGTTTGAGTGTTTGTATAGCTTTTGCCGCCATGGTGACCTCTCTGAATAAGCGGGCGCCATTGTATGAAGTTCCCACGGTTAAGATCAAACCCTGATAGCACTCATGATCGTGGGAGATCACAAGTTTGGTACGGATGCTATAGAGCCTTTGCAACCGATTGAGTTCCTTGTGGCCAATACCAGACGACTCGCTCCGTGTATAATCGCGCTCTGAACGCAGCCACCTGAATGTCTCATGACTATAGCTTTACGCATCGAGAATTTAAAAAAGACCTATAAAAATGGTCTGCAGGCGTTGAAAGGGATCAGTCTCGAAGTCAAGCAAGGCGATTTCTATGCCTTATTAGGTCCAAATGGTGCAGGTAAATCGACGACGATCGGCATTATCACTTCACTGGTACGCAAGACCGAAGGTAAAGTCTTTGTTTTCGACAAGGACATTGATACCCATTTCAACCAGGCGCGCCGCTATCTGGGGTTGGTGCCGCAGGAATTTAATTTCAATATTTTTGAAAAACCGCTTGATATTGTCCTGAATCAGGCCGGTTACTATGGTATTGAGCGCAAAAAAGCTTTTGCTCGTGCTGAATTTTTTCTCAGGAAGCTCGATTTATGGGACAGGCGCCTGCAACCGGCACGCTATTTATCCGGTGGCATGAAACGGCGTTTGATGATCGCACGGGCTTTGGTTCATGAGCCCCGATTATTGATACTGGACGAACCGACTGCCGGTGTCGATATTGAATTAAGACGCAGTATGTGGGCCTTTTTGCGCGAAATGAACAGTCGCGGCATAACGATTATATTGACGACCCATTATCTGGAAGAAGCCGAAAGCCTGTGCCGCAATATTGGCATTATTGATGAAGGTAAGTTGATTGAAAACACCAGCATGCGCAGTCTATTGCATAAGTTGCATCTTGAGACCTTTGTACTGGATCTGCGCAAACCGTTGGATAGCGAACCACAATTACCTGGTTATATAACCCGGTTGGTTGAGCCGGAAATTCTGGAAGTGGATATTACAAAGGAAGCCGCGATCAATAAGGTTTTTGAGTTGTTAAGTCAGCAAAATATTCAGGTTTCCAGTATGCGTAATAAAACGAATCGCCTGGAGGAATTGTTTGTGCGACTGGTCAGCAACGGCGATATCAAGCAAGCTTAGGAAAATGGAAACCTTTCATACACTGGTGTCATATAAAACCATCGTGCGACGTGAAATCGTTCGTTTCACCCGCATCTGGATGCAGACCATTTTACCGTCGGCTATTACGACCACTTTGTACTATTTAATTTTTGGCAAATTAATCGGCCCACGCATCGGCATGATCGGCGAGTACAGTTATATCGAATACATTGTGCCAGGGTTGATCATGATGTCGATTATTACCAATTCCTATGCCAATGTGGTGGCATCTTTTTATGGCTCCAAGTTTCAACGCAATATCGATGAAATGCTGGTATCGCCGACACCGAATTATATTGTGATACTGGGTTTTGCTACCGGCGGCATTGCGCGTGGTTTATGTGTTGGTATTGTTGTAACGCTGGTATCGCTGTTTTTTACTGATTTACATATACACAGTATTCCGGTGGTCATCACAACGGCAATATTTACGGCGATGCTCTTTTCCCTGGCGGGTTTGGTGAACGCGATATTTGCCAATAGTTTTGATGATATCAATATCGTTCCGACCTTTGTGCTGACCCCGCTGACCTATCTTGGCGGTGTCTTCTATTCCATCACCATGTTGCCGGCATTCTGGCAAAACGTTTCGCTGGGCAACCCCATCCTTTACATGGTCAATGCGTTTCGCTTTGGTGTGCTGGGAATTTCCGATATTCCCTTGCAGGTTTCCTATACAATTATTCTGTTTTTTATAATAATTCTCTTTGTGCTCAATCTGTACTTGATCAATAAAAGTACCGGTTTGAGGAGTTGATGATCTATCGGTTAATAAATGAAATTAAGCGGGTAAAACAATGAAACAATACAATGTATACGGTGTGGGCAATGCGCTGGTTGATATTGAATTTGAATTAACCGTTCCTGAGCTGGAAGGGCTTGGTGTTGCCAAAGGCGTCATGACACTAATGGATGAAAAGCAACAGAAAAAAATCATCGATCAACTGGGTGGATTGGAAACCAATCGTGGCAGTGGCGGGTCGGCTGCCAATACGATTATCGCGGTCAGCCAGTTTGGTGGTAAATCGTATTATTCCTGTCGTGTTGGCAATGATAAATTGGGACAGTTTTATATCGAAGATTTAAGCAGAGCCGGTGTCAGCACGAATATCGACAAGCAACGGGTAAAGCCGGGCATTACCGGCAAGTGTCTGGTTTTTGTTACGCCCGATGCAGATCGAACCATGAATACTTTTTTAGGTGCTTCGGCGGACGTTGCGCCGGAGGATATCTCTGTATCCGCCATAGAACAATCCGAATACCTGTATCTGGAAGGCTATCTAGTTAGCGGTGAATCCACCAAAGCGGCTGCCTTATACGCTATCGAGCACGCACACAAGGCAGGCACAAAGGTTGCCCTGTCATTATCAGATCCCAATATAGTCCGGTTTTTCAGATCGCAAATAGATCAACTGATTGGTGACGGTGTGGATTTATTATTTGCCAATGAAGACGAGGCCAAATATCTGGCTGTCGCCAACAGCATCGAATCAGCAGTGGAGCACGTCAAAGGCCTTGCCAAACACTTCGTTATCACGCGCGGCTCCAAAGGCGCGCTTGTTTATGATGGTGCACAGCTGATTGAAATCGCGCCGGTTAAAGTCAAAGCTGTGGATACGGTTGGCGCGGGTGATATGTTCGCCGGTGCGTTTCTATACGGCATCACCAACGGCATGAGTTATGAACAGGCCGGTAAACTGGCAGCGACCGCTGCAGCGAAACTGGTGGCGAGTTTTGGACCGCGATTGAAGGCACAGCAGGCAATGGCTTTATTGGAGCAGTTTATAGCTCGGTAGTTAAGGAAAGTGTTAATCAGTTATTTCCTTGCCGTCGATAATAAAAATACAAGCCAATTGCCACCAGACTATTAACGATCGCCAGACTTAAAAAAATCTGCGGAACATTACAACCCGCGTCCAGCATAATGAAAGCCACTACTGCTGAAATCACCATAAACAGCGCATTCAATATATTCAGGCAGGCAATGTTCCGCGAGCGGTGTTCTTTCTGTGAGCGATTCTGGATCAGCGAGTACAACGGTACGATATAGAGGCCGCCGCAGATTGAGAACAAGGTCAAATCCGCGAGTATTCGCCAATACGTGGCGCTGCTTAGAAACTCGATCGCCCCCATCAACTGGTTCGATGGCGGGAGCATGTTGTGACTTGCAAGGAAAAGGTCGATGCCGAAAGCTGTCATGCCCAACGCACCCAGCGGAACGTATTTAGCCGTGATGACACCTTTGACCAACCGGTTACAGGCCATCGCGCCGACCGCGATCCCGAGTGTGAAGGAGGTTAGAAAGAGTGTCACGACCTGTTCATTGCCACCAATGATATTCTTTCCGAAAGAAAAAAATTGGGTCAGGTAGGTTGCACCGACCAGCCAGAACCAGGAGATGGCCAGCATCGGTACAAAAACCTGTCGGTGTTTTGAGGCGTGTTGGATTATGCGCCAGGTCTCACTGACAGGATTGAGATTGAGTTTCAGGCCTGCCGAATCGGGCAGCGATTGCGGAATAAATCGACTCGCCAGCCAACCAGCAACCGCCAGGCTCAGCATAACAATAGAAATAATGCCCTCGCCGTAGGGCACATTGATGAGAAGATTGCCGGCGATGGTGCCGATCAGGATTGAGACGAAGGTGCCCATTCCAATCAAGCCGTTGCCACCAATAAGTTCATCCTCGCGTAAATGATCCGGCAGGATGCTGTATTTCAAAGGGCCAAAAAAAGTCGATTGCGCGCCGAGCAGAAAGAGCACCGCGAACAGGAACCAGATATTGGAAAAAATAAATCCGATAGCGCCCAGAATGGCCAGGCTGATCTCGAGAATTTTTGTGTATTGGATAAGACGCGATTTCTCAATAATTTCCGCCAGTTGACCGGCGGTCGCCGAAAACAGGAAGAAGGGCAGAATAAAAATACCACCGGCAGCGGTCACCAGCAGCTGACTGCTGAATTCGAGTTGACTTGCGAGTTTGAAGGTGATGAGTGCTGCGATGGCGTTTTTAAACAGGTTGTCGTTAAATGCGCCGAAAAACTGGGTGATAAAAAGAGGCAGAAATCGTCTGCTGGTCAACAGATATAGTTCGTGTTCGCTCATAGCTCGTATTGACTCATCAGGGCAAAAAAAAGCCGGATCCGGTTTAACGGCTCCGGCTTTTTCTTATGCTGCGCTCATGCAATTAAAAAATGAGCGCTAATCCTCAATCATCATCAGATCCATAGGGTGGCCATTTTGAATTGCCACTAAAGCTATCATCCAGGCTGTCGTCATCCGATGAGCTGAAGGACGGCTTTTCATAGCTTGGTTTTGGTGGCTGATAGCTGAATGATGGAGTTGATGGTGCTGCCGGTTTGGGAGCTGGTTCCGGTTTTTTCACCGCTACCGCAGGTTTTGCCGGAGCG
Organism: Gammaproteobacteria bacterium; assembly: GCA_016928055.1. Lineage (GTDB taxonomy): Bacteria > Pseudomonadota > Gammaproteobacteria > HTCC5015 > HTCC5015 > JAFGLM01. The sequence continues at coordinate 38,534 of JAFGLM010000031.1, read as the reverse complement.
ACCACCGGTTTTGCTACCGCTGGTTTTGGCGCAGCAGGTTTGGCGGCTACGGGTTTTGCTACAGCGGGTTTAGCAGCAGCTTTTTTCGCGGCCGGCTTTTTGGCCGCTTTCTTTTTGGCCGCCGGTTTCTTGGCTGTTTTTTTCTTGGCAACCTTCTTAGCGACCTTTTTCCTGGCTACTTTCTTTTTGGCAGCTTTTTTCGCGGCCGGCTTTTTGGCCGCTTTCTTTTTGGCAGCCTTTTTAGCGACCTTTTTCCTGGCTACTTTCTTTTTGGCCGCTTTTTTGGCTACTTTGGATTTTGCTTTTTTGTTCACTTTCTTGGACGTTTTTTTCGATGTTTTCTTTACGACTTTCGCCATGATTGGTTGACCTCCGCAGCATGATTGTTTGGTTGTCTAGTTGCGCGAAAAACTGATAATGGTGTAATAGTAATGCGGTGTGTTCATGCCATGCAATAGTGTTTTTAAAAATTGTTTACCTTTGCGATGAGCGAGAATGTGTCGGCGTCAACAATTTAGAATTTATGTGACGACCAGCCATCGATTTTGCGAGTAATATGTACCGGAAATCTTGGCTGGAATCACACAGGCGGGAGCGGTGATATTTCACAGCGCAAATATGCGGCAAATTACACCTCTCGGGTGGATACTCGATGCTACCATTGGCGCTGGAGAAAACTGACGTCGGCATGTATCAACCTATTCGAAAATTAAGACGCTTGATTGCCTGGTCTGGGCTCATTTTTGTCCTTGTCAGCGTCGCGTTGGTTTTGCCGCTTCGCTGGCTTAATCCGCCAACCACTGCATTTATGCTCAAGGACTGGTGGGCTTCAAAGAAACATCCGGCTCAAGAGTGGGTGACGCTGAAAAATATCTCACCGCAATTAAGTGTCGCGGTCATCGCCTCAGAGGACCAGCTGTTTCCTGTGCATTACGGTTTTGATCTGAAGATGATCGCTGATGCGATGGAAGAATCTTCGGACAAACGCCGCGGCGCCAGCACAATTTCACAACAGGTAGCGAAAAATCTATACCTGTGGAGCGGGCATAGTTATATACGCAAAGGGATCGAGGCCTGGTTTACCGTGTTGATTGAAACGTTGTGGCCCAAGGAGCGCATACTTGAGGTTTATCTGAATATTGCCGAATTTGGTCGCGGCATCTATGGCGTAGGCGCGGCGAGCCGACGCCTGTTCGGGAAAAAACCAAGCCGCCTGAATCGCTACGAAGCGTCATTACTCGCCGCAGTGCTGCCAAATCCAAAATGGCGTAAAGCCAATAAGCCGTCAGACTATGTCAGGCAAAGAGCCATTGAGATTATGCTGGCAATCAGGGAGCTGGGAGGTGTTGCCTATTTGCAGCAGATTTAACTGACGGGTATGGCTTAAGTGTTCCGCCTTCAGCCTGCCACGCTTTCTTTGCTCCCCAGTAATACAGCCACATTATTTCGTTCCATTATTTCCCGAAACATGCTGATTTCATCACCAATCGGCTGAAACATCATATCTTCCGGGTTGCTGCGCCACAACAGGATGACATCGATCATTGAATCCAGCAGCATGGTAAAGCTTTTTCTGAAATTATTACCGGCGGCTTTTTCAATTTCAGCGGAGCTGATAGCGATTTCAACCAGCTCTGAGATGCAATTATCAGACACGTCCGCATTGGCTATTTTGCGCTTTTGCAGTTGTTGTCGAATGTAAGTCCGGCCCATTTCATCAGGGGCTGGTGATTTTTTAAATATCAGCCTGGCCAGAGTTAAAACCAGAATGAGTCCGATGGTCGAGGCTAGTAGCCATGCATATTCCGGCATTTCGATCCTCCTAATGAACTCTTTGAACTAAAACATGAACTTACGTTGCTAGCTGTGAATATAGTGCAATAACTGATCAATCAGGAATTTTTGTTCGGCGATTTTGGCTTTAACCAAATCGCCAATGGATATCAGGCCAATCAGCTTGTCACCCTCCATAATAGGCAGATGCCGGATTCTCTTTTCAGTCATCATAGCCATACATTCTTCAACGGTATTATCGGGGCTGGCGTAAAAAACAGTATCCGACATGATGTCCCTGATATTGGTATTGGAAGATGCGCGTCCTTTTAAGGCGATTTTACGAGCATAATCGCGTTCTGTAATAACACCTATCATCTTTTCGTGTTCTGTGACCACCAACGCGCCGATACCTTTCTCCGCCATCAGCCTGATGGCATCCAGTACGACCTGATCGACATCAATTGACCAGACGTCATAACCTTTTTGTTCAAGTGTCTGTTTGATACTGCTCATATTTGTTTTCCCCTCTCTGCGGCGGCGGTCTTGATTCGAGATCACAAATAGCGTGTTTGCCGAGGATAAAGGATTTAGCGGAGGACGGGAACCTGAATTTCAGCCGTTTTGGCAGCAAATATACGATTAAGCCCGTTTCCCAGGTTGGGTTTTTCACTACCATCTCATCGGTATTCCGGCAATAATAGTAAATGGTTTAAATACGGTCGGAGCGCTGCGATTAAACTCAATATCTATATTCGATTGCTATTGACGGTTGTCGGCAGCGTTGTTGCGCTGGCCGTAATATTGTCGGCTATTGTGTTGTTGACACAGGAAAAACCCAGTGATGCTGATCTTTATCCCGCACCAAAACCTGAGGTTGACCCATTTGAACGTCTGGCTGTTCTAATCACACCGCAAGAGCTGGCAATTAAGGCCAGGGCCAAAAAGAAAAGCCCCGACCCGTATATACCGGCACCCTCTTATAGTGACAGACAGGTGGAAAAAATAATGCAGTCGGTCAGAGCGCAGAAAGCTGAAAAAAAAGAATGTTTTGACCGTTTTCTGAAAAACTATCAGGAAACGCTTTTCAAACACTGCCAGGAAAACAATCTTGCTGAAAATACTGAAGGTGGTTGCGAGCGACTGGCTTATCAGTATTCCATACATATTGGTGTCGTCGAGGAGGCGCTTAAGAGTTGTGCTGAGGATTAATTTTAATTAATGCGGCGGATTTCATAACAGTAATGAATCTTACCCAGCCGATCAAAATCGCGTGGGATTGACCAGTCAGTAATATCGTTAACCCGGTAGCGACTGCAAATTTCAGGATCCAGCCTGAACTTTTTGAAATTACAGGAAAATAGCAGCACGCCCTTGTTATCCACGCAGCGCATAGTGCTATTAATTAATTCAATGTGATCGCGCTGAATATCAAGTGTTTCCTGCATTCGTTTGGAATTACTGAATGTCGGAGGATCCAGAAGCACGACGTCAAATTGTTCGGTTTGATTCTCAAGCCAGTCCAGCACATCAGCCTGAATTAATTTATGTTTAAGAATATCCATTTTATTTAAAGCGAAGTTTCTCTTTGCCCAATCGATATAAGTTTTAGACATATCAATGCTGACCGTTTCGCGGGCGCCACCGCCGGCCGCGTGTACGGTGGCGGCCGCGGTGTAGCAGAAAAGATTTAACATTCGTTTGCCGCTGCAAATTTTTGCCAGTTGCAGACGAATTGGGCGATGATCAAGAAACAGACCGGTATCCAGATAACTGTGCAGGTCAACCAGTAACCTCACATTACCTTCATTGACCTGCAAAAATTCCTGCCGTTGTTCCAGTTTTTCGTATTGAGTTTTGCCCTTTTGTCTTCGACGCTGCTTGAAAACAATATGATCCGTCTTTAGGGAGAGTGTCGAGGGCAAGCTTAACAGCAACGCTTGCAAGCGCTGTGTTGCCTTCTCCGGGTCAATGTTTTTAGGTGCCTGGTATTCCTGTACTACTGCCCAATCCCTATAAATGTCGATGGCTACTGCAAATTCCGGAATATCGGCAAAATATAAACGGTAGCATTCGATATTGTTTTGTTTAAGCCAACCGCCGAGACGTTGCTGGTTTTTGCGCAGGCGATTGGTAAATGATTGTATATCAATTCCATCGAGTTTCTTTTGCGCGATCATCTCCTCAGATAAATCCTGTTTCAGGCCACGCGCAGGTTCCAGTAAATACAGTTGACACTTTAGCGCGCCGTTATAGAGGACATAAGATTTGCTCCAATACATGCGCGTCGCTTTGGCGAGTTGTGGATCGGCGGTAAATAAAGCGGCGTGCCAGTCAGGACATTCGTTGATCCATTTTTGGCCGAGCAATTTATAAAAGTCGGCAAGTTTGTCTTTATCGCCAATACGTTCACCGTAAGGCGGGTTGGTGATCAGAAGTCCGGGTTTCAAATCGATATGGCTGGGTTTTTTCCATTCCTGCAGAGATTTTTTGTAGACCCGCGGTTCGCTTTCACCTAATGCAAGTGTACCGATATGCTGTCGGGCGATACCCAAAGCCCGCGCATCTTCATCGTAACCAATAATGGGCGGGATGGAGCGGCTAATACGTGAGCGAGCATTTTCGATTTCGATTTGCCACAAATCGGTTTTATGTTGCCGCCAATGATCAAAACCAAAGCGTTTGCGGAATAATCCCGGTGCAATGTTGGCAGCGATGAGTGCCGCCTCGGTTATTAGGGTACCGCTACCGCATAACGGGTCGACCAGGGCGCCACCTTGTTGTGCAATCTGTGGCCATTGCGCACGTATCAGAAGTGCCGCGGCGAGGTTTTCTTTCAAAGGTGCTGTTGTGACGCCCTGGCGGTAACCACGTTGATGCAAACTTTCACCGGATAAATCCAGATATAAACCCGCCTGTTGTTTATCGATATTAATCTGAAAACGCAGATCGGGTTGTTCCCGGTCAACGGATGGCCGCTGATCGCCGCGTGCACGGAAATAATCGACAATGGCATCTTTGGCAAACTGTGCACCGTATTGTGTATGCTGGATATCAGGCAGTTCACCGAAGAAACGGATGTGCAGACTTTGCTCAACTGACATATGTTTGGACCAGTCGACATTCAGTAGCCAGTCGCGTAAACACTCTTTGTTCTCGATTTTGCGGCTGTCCAGTTGCAGCAGCACACGATTGGCCAAACGACTGCACAGGCAAATACGATAAAGTGTTTGCAGGCTGGCGTTACCGTAGAGTCCGCCAATATGCTGTTTGAGCAGACTGTATTCACCCAGAGCCAGCAATTCATCCAATAGCAGCGACTCGATGCCTTTGGGGCAGGAGATGTAGTTCTGCAACAGGTTTGACATATTTTTTTTAAATATTAAATAATTTTTTATGACACAGGCTCAATATTTTTCAGGAGCTTGAATGCCGTCTCACGCGCGCGCTGCAAGAAGGCATCAACAAAGGCCAACGGTCGATCATTCTTACGCACAGCAGCATATAACGTAGACCAGACACCCTGTTTGCCTAATGGTCTGGCCGAAACATAATTATTGTTTAAATATTCTGTCAGCACCCAATTCGGTAATGCTGCAACTCCACGCTCACTGGCGACCAGCTGCAAAATCATGACGGTTAGCTCAGAAGTACGCTGCAGGGCCGGTTCCACACCCGCCGGTATCAGGAAATAGTTAAAAACATCGAGCCGCGTTCGTTCGACGGGGTAAGTGATTAAGGTTTGATCACGCAGATCTTCCGGCTCGATAACCTTTTTCGCTGTCAGCGGATGGTTATTCGCGAGCACCAGTAACGCCTGGTAGCGAAACAGGGGCACATAATCAATGCCGGCCAATTCCTGCGGGTCGGAGGTGATGACGACGTCAACCCGTCCACGTGCCAAGGCCGGAATCGGCTCAAAACTGAAGCCGGTGGACAAGTCCATTTCCACCTCGCTCCATTGTTTACGATAACCATCCATAGTGGGAATCAGCCAGTCAAAGCAGGCGTGACACTCAATTGCGATATGTAATCGTCCGCGGCTGGCGCCTGAAATTTGTTGTAATGTCTGTTCGGTATTCTGTACCGCCGGCAGGATTTCATCCGCCAGCTGCAGCAGTCGCTCACCGAGTGGAGTAAAACGCAGTGGCTTGCTCTTGCGGACAAACAGGGGTGCGGAATAGTAATTTTCGATCGCTTTAAGCTGATGTGACAACGCCGACTGTGTTTGATAAAGCTGCTGGGCTGCAGCAGCCAGATTGCCAAAATCTCTTAACGCCGTCAGGGTACGTAAATGCCGAAGCTCAAGAAACATGGTGGACTCTGCTTAAAAGTAATTGAAAAGATTTCATGCAAAGACAGATTAACTGTAATATTGCTCATACTAATTCTGGCAAGCTGGAAAAGCAATTTAACCTAAGATGTTGTTCTGGCTGCAATAAACTCGTGCACTGCAACGGATGCTATGTAAATATTCAAGAATGAGTGATACAGGGTTCAATACAGGAAAACGTTATGCGCATTGGTATTGATTTGGGTGGAACCAAGATTGAGGGAATTATACTGGCCAATGATGGAAAGGTGCTGGCCAAGCAGCGCATCAACACGCCGCGTGGTGACTATCGTGATATTTTGCGTGCCATTGCCGGTGTGGTTGCGACTCTGGAAAAGCAGGCCGGACGCCGTCACGGCACCATCGGCATTGGGACGCCGGGGGCGCTGTCTCCCGTCAGTGGTTTGATGCGCAACTCGAACAGCACCGAGTTAAACGGCCAGCCGCTTAAAACCGATCTTGAATCCCTGTTAGGTCGCGAAATTCGCATGGTGAATGACGCCAACTGCTTTGCCTTATCTGAGGCCACTGACGGCGCAGCAAAAGGCGCTAATGTGGTTTTTGGTGTCATCCTGGGCACCGGTGTCGGTGCCGGTATAGTGGTCAACGGCCACGTTCTAACCGGTGTTAATGCAGTGGCAGGTGAATGGGGGCACAACCCGTTGCCGTGGTCCCGAGAAGACGATTTACCCGGATTTGAGTGCTACTGCGGGAAAAAAGGCTGCATCGAAACCTATTTGTCCGGTCCCGGTTTTATCAGGGACTACAACGTACTGTCCGGCAATACTCAGACATCAGAAAAGATTGCGAAACTGGCCGAGCAGGGTGACGCAACCGCTGAAACCGCTTTTCGTCGATACGAAGATCGGCTGGCGCGTGCCTTATCCCATGTGATCAACATGCTCGATCCTGACGTCATCGTCTTGGGCGGTGGCATGTCGAATATAAAACGTCTCTATAAAAATGTTCCCGCGCTCTGGGGCGAGTATGTTTTTTCTGATGTAGTTCGAACTCAACTGGTGGCACCCAGGTACGGTGATGCCAGCGGTGTGCGAGGAGCTGCCTGGTTGTGGGACGGCGTGGCTGATTATTAAAGAAGGCATATTCATAAAGCTGTTTTATGGTTGCAGCAAGGTCAGGGTTGCAATTCCCAGAAACGCCATAAAACCAATAACATCCGTTACAGTCGTCAAAATGACGCCGCCTGCAAGCGCCGGATCAATTTGCATTTTACGCAGAATAAAGGGCAGCGTTACCCCGGCAACGGCGGCGAATAGTAAATTGATAATCAGAGCGACGGCAATGACAGCGCCGATTTTTATGTCTTTAAACCAGAGCGTCGCAACCACGGCAACCACCAGAGCCCATAGCAAGCCATTCAACAAGCCAATGGCTGACTCTTTGATAAGTAGCGAACGGATATTGCTGCGTCCCACCTGACCAAGTGCTTCAGCGCGAATGACCAGCGTTAATGTTTGGGTGCCCGCAACACCACCCATACTGGTAACAACCGGCATCAATACCGCCAATGCTACGATTTGTTGAATGGTTGCTTCAAAAAGACCGATTACCCACGCGGCTAAAAATGCAGTAAATAAATTAGCGCCCAGCCAGATGGAGCGTCGCCGCGTGCTGCGAACAATGGGTGCGAAAATATCTTCGTCTTCGGCCAGACCGGCACTGCTCATAACGGTCTTGTCAGCCGCTTCAACAATAACGTCGACCACGTCATCGATGGTAATGCGGCCCAGCAAACGGGCATATTCATCGACTACCGGAGCGGAAATCAGGTCGCGGTCCTGGAATAAACGTGCTACTTCAGCTTCCGGCATATTGACCGACACAGGTTCAACTCTGGCGTCAATGATATCAACAATGAGCGTGTCATCCGGACGCGTCAGTACTTTGTCCAATGGCACCGTGCCAAGATAGCGGCCAAAGCGATCGACTACAAACAGACGATCAGTATGGCTGGGCAATTCTCCAAGCCGCCGCAGGTAACGCAAGACAACATCAACGGTGACATTCGGTCGTATGGTCACCATATTCAGTTCCATCAAACCACCGGCGGTATCTTCCGGATAAGACAGAACAGCCTCGACTTGCTGCAGCCGCTGTTTATCCATGCTGGCCAGAGTTTCCCGGATAACCGCTTCGGGCAGTGACAGGATCAAATCCGCCATGTCATCGGCGTCAAGGTGTTCCACCGCGGCGATGACTTCTTCGGCTTCCATTTCCTGGATAACGCTGTCACGAACCTCTTCACCCAGTTCAATCAGAACTTCGCCTTCTATATCCGGATCAACCATTTCCCAGACAAACTTACGTTCGCGCAGGGGTAATGATTCAAGCAGGTCGGCAATTTCGGAGGGGTAGAGCGAATTCAGCATGCGCCCAGCCTGCTGCATAGTGCCGCTTCCCAATAATTGGCGAAGCGAGCTGACGCGTGCATTTGTATTTTCGGAGTTGCTGTCAGTCATGGTCTGGACACGGTGAAAAGGTTATACCGGTGGCCTGTTATTACACTGGTGGCCAATCCTGCGCGTCGCAAGTGTAGCAGGGATTTGATCGAAAGACAGGTTTAGCTGCGGGAGGGTTGTTTTTTATACGCAGCTATTTTTATTCGCCTTCGCCAAATTTGTCAGCGACCAGGCTTTCCATTTTTTGCATGGCTTCATCAGCATCGGTACCATCAACATAGAAGGTCACTTTAGCACCCTGGCTGGCCGCCAGCATCATCACGCCCATAATACTTTTACCGTTTACGCGACGACCGTCGCGTGCGATCTCAATATCAGAGTCAAATCCAGATGCCAGCGACACGAGTTTTGCAGCGGCTCTGGCGTGCAGTCCAAGTTTGTTTACGATAGTCAGTTCTTTTTCAATCATTGCCTAATTCGATCCTAAAGTGCTAGCTGCATTCAATAATGCTGTCGTGGCCCGCGCTGGTTGCTTTTGAAATTATTTTTTTCAGCGGCAGTTGTGAATAATTCAGTACCCGGACCACCATCGGTAGATTAATACCTGTAATTACGCAGGCGTTTTTACCTCTGGCAGCCTTTATAGCAATATTGCTTGGCGTGGCACCAAAAATATCGGTCAGGATGAGGACTCCTTCACCGCTATCAAGATCCTGTATTTGTTTGATGGCTGTTTCCAGATTGGCGTCGTATGAACCGTTAGGCGAGATGCTGATGACTTTTACCTGCATCGGCAAACCGCCAAAAATATCAGTGGCGGTGGTGAGGATGTCCTTACCGATACCATTGTGTGTGATGATGAGTAGCCCAACGCTCATATTTGTTCCGATGTTACTGAAGTTCCCGATGGCGAACGCTGACACGTTCCTGTTTTTCGGCAAAATGTTTCTTCAGTTGTTCAGTCAGATATACGGATCGGTGCTGTCCGCCGTTGCAGCCGATAGAAACAGTGATATAGCGGCGCTTCTCCGCTTCATAACGCGGTAACCAGGTTTCCAGCAGACTGATGATGGATTGTAACATCTCCTCGACGACTGGTTGCTGCTGCAAAAAGGCAGCGACTTCCGCATCCTGCCCGCTTAATGGACGCAATTCGGGCACCCAATGTGGGTTTGGCAGGCAACGCGCATCAAAAACAAAATCACTGTCACCGGGTACCCCATTTTTATAACCAAATGACTGGAACAGTACCGATAGCGCGGTCTGCGTATCCGCGGGTCGAACACGCTCGACCACCAGTTTACGCAAATCGTGCACGTTTAGAGTGGTGGTATCTATCACCAGGTCGGCCTGTTCCTTGACTGCGCTGAGTAGCGTCCGCTCCAGATTGATGGCGTCGATTAAGGGCAGGCCTTTGGTGGATAGTGGATGTCGACGGCGTGTTTCGCTAAAACGCTTGATTAGCTCGTCGATATCGGCGTCCAGAAAGACCAGTTCGGCATTGATATCAGCGTGATGGTTTCTCAGTTCCTGCAGAAATTGCGGCAAGCTTTCAAAATCCGCACTGATGGTGCGGGCATCAATGCCAACAGCTGATTTTTGATAACGGGACGGGTTTCGATGGATTTCGTCGACAAATGACGGCAAAAGTGCAGGCGGTAAATTGTCCACACAGTAATATTCTTCGTCTTCCAGCGTGTGCAGAGCGACAGATTTACCAGAACCGGAAAGGCCACTAATGATAATTAACTTCATACCGCGTTTGTCTGGATCAAAACGAACTGGATAAAAGCGAAGCTGGCGATTATAACGCAATTGCCCTGACAGACGAGTAGATATTGGTGGTGTTGGAGAATCGCTCAGGTTTGGAGCAGTTTTTTCTGACGTTCAATAAGTTCCTGGCTGGCGTCGTAACCGCGTGACTTAAGCAGGTAATCGAGCGCTGCAGCCTCTACCATCACCGCCAGATTACGACCCGGTGCTACGGGAAGTGTAATTTCAACGACCTGTACTCCCAGAACCTCGCGCATACTGCTGGTCGTGCTGATTCGGTCGAGCGGCTCATTGTCATTGGGTTTAACCAGATTGATGATCAGGCGCAGATACTTGCTGTGTTTGATCGCTCCATCGCCATACATTTCCCGGATATTGAGTATACCCAAACCCCTGACTTCGAGCAGATCCTGAAGAACCGGCGGGGCATGGCCGGAGACGATGTCTGGAGTGATGCGCGCAAATTCCGGCGCGTCATCGGCAATCAGGCGGTGGCCACGTGAGATTAATTCCAGCGCCAGTTCGCTTTTACCGATGCTGCTATCGCCGGTGATAAGAAGACCAAGGCTGATGACCTCCATAAAAACACCATGCAGAATCTGCTTGTCGGCCAGCATGCTGGTCAGCACATAGCGAAGTTCTGCTACCAGTTCATTGCTGGGGTTTTCACAGGTTAGCAGGGCCACTTCATACCGATTGGCAAGCGGGACAAAGGTATCCGGGACTTTCAGGCCTTCGCATAATATGACAGCGAAAGAATTGGAGCTGAATAATTTCTGGACACTATCTTTGTACTCCTGTTCGCCAAGATTATTCAGGTAGTCCATCTCAATTGCGCCTATTACCTGAATTTGATTGGAATGAATCAGATTCAGATGACCCACGACTTTAGGATGGCTACCCCATTTAAACTCTCTACTGATGTCGCGACCGGCGCAGTTTTGGCCGGCTACCCAGCCGAGCTTAAACCTGCGGTTCAGTGCATTAATAATTTCACCGACAGTGTGTTTATGCATGGTTTATGCGGAAAGGCTCTTGGGTTGCCAGCTAATTAACATTTCGTAAAGAGTTTGACTGTTGCTACAGGCTCTCATTTCAGCGCAAAAGGCTGGATCGCTGAACATTTCAGCGGCAGCCGCCAGAATTTTCAGATGGGTTTCATTGCAGTCTTCCGGGACCACCAGAGCGAACAAAATATCGACTGGTTTGGCATCGCGTGAATCAAAATCGACACCGTGATCCAGTGTAATCATCGCCACCATGGCACGTTTGGCCTCTGCCATACGGCAATGCGGTATAGCAACGCCTTCTCCCAAACCTGTACTTCCCAGCCGTTCGCGTTCGAGTAACTTGTCGAATACCAGCGATTCATTGAGTTCCGACTGGGCAAGCGCCAGGTAATGACTTAGTTTTTCCAGCGCCTTTTTCTTGCTGCTGGCCGATTCCTTGCAGGAAATCGCATTGGGGGTAATGTGCTCACTTAATATCATGGTTTTCTGAATTCAGCCGGTTTTCTCTTTACGATGATGATCGGTCAACTTTTCTTTGTGTTTTAAAATTTGGCGATCCAGCTTATCAACCAGCAAATCGATCGCAGCATACATATCTTCATGCTCGGAATTGGCGTGCACACTGCCAATCCCTCCCGAGACATGGATGGTGGCTTCGGCAATATGCCGTTTTTTATCCACTTCCAATATCACATGCGTCTTGGTGACATGGTCAAAATGCCTCTCCAGCCTGCTCAGTTTGTCATTTACGTAGATACGCAAAGCGTCAGTCAGATCAACGTGATGGCCGGTCAGATCGATATTCATATCCTATTTACTCCTTGCTTAAATGTAATACGCATATACCTCAAGTCAGACGTTTACGCTCGTTTGATGGAGGTATTGACATGCTTTCTCGGTATTTGGCAATAGTGCGTCGTGCAACATTAATACCTTGCTGTTCCAGCATCTGTGCAAGCTTGCTGTCGCTGAGGGGCTTATTGTTGTCTTCAGCGGTGATTAGTTTCCTGATCATAGCGCGAATCGCGGTTGCAGAGCACTCACCACCATCAGCTGTGCTGACATGACTGGAAAAAAAGTGCTTGAACTCAAAAATACCACGCGGTGTGTGCATGTATTTCTGGTTGGTAACGCGCGAAATAGTCGACTCGTGCATTTCCAGTGTTTCGGCAACATCGCGTAAAACCAAAGGTTTCATCGCTTCTTCCCCGTACTCGAGAAAGGCTCGTTGCCGCTGGACGATGGTTTTGGCAACTTTCAAAATGGTGTCATTGCGACTTTGCAGGCTCTTTAAAAACCAACGTGCCTCCTGCAGATTATTGCGCAGGTAGTTATTATCGTCACTTTTCTCGCTGCGGCGAATCATACCGGCATAATAGGAGTTGATGCGCAACTTTGGTGCCAGGTCCGGGTTGAGTTCAATATGCCATTTGTCATTACGTTTCTGCACGAATACATCCGGTACGATGTATTCAGTCCGCGCTGAGGCGATACTCGCACCTGGCTTTGGGTTTAACGAACAGATCAGTAATTCAGCATTTTTTATGGTTTGCTCGTCGGCACCGGTGACTCTCTTCAGGCGGGCGTAGTCATGCGTAGCCAACAGTGGCAGGTGGTTCGAGATAATATCCCTGGCGGTGTCATAACCGGGTGTGTCAGTCGGGTATGTTTGCAGTTGTAACAGCAGGCACTCGGCCGGATTGCGTGCGGCCACGCCGATGGGATCAAAGTGCTGCACGCGGTGTAATACCGCCTCTACTTCATCCATTTCAATTTCGTAACCGCTGGATACTGCATCAAAAATGGCTTGCAGATCTTCGTGCAGGTACCCGTCTTCATCGATCGCGTCAACAATCGCCATAGCGATAGCACGATCAGAATCACTCATTTGCGACAGGTGCAACTGCCATTGCAGATGATCCCGTAGGGATGTTTCTTTAAAGTCCTGCCGTTCGTAGATTTCCCGGTCCGGCGCGGATTCGTTATTGCCGGAGTTGCCTTGGTAAGAGGTGGTCCAGTCGTTTTCCCAACCGGCATCGGTGGTCTCCGGGCTTGCGTCGTCGGTGTCCTGATAGGCATTTTCAACCCGTTTTTCAGATTCGACAGTTTGATTATCAGAGGACGTGCCTGGGTTGCTGGAATCGTTGTTAACAGGCGGTTCAGATTCCTCCTCGCGTTCCAGCATGGGATTGGAGTCCAGGATTTGTTGGATTTCGTTTTGTAGTTCGAGCGACGCCAACTGCAACAGTTTAATAGCCTGTTGGAGCTGCGGCGTCATGGTCAATTGTTGACCGAGCCTCAGCTGTAAAGATTGCTTCATAGCTGCAATTCTAGCCTGTCAAAGCTGAGGGTTGAATGGACATATCGCAATTTTCATGCCTGTTTTGAGAAATATAGCTGATTTTTCAAATTATCAGCGCTATTTGGCCGAATAGTCAGCGTTCAGATCGCTTTTTTAAGGTCTACAATCTGAAGCCTTCACCCAGGTATACCGCCTTCACGTCGGCATTGCTCAAGAGTGTGTCAGGATCACCTTCCGCCATGACTGCACCATTACTCAAAATATAGGCGCGTTGGCAGATACCGAGTGTTTCCCGCACGTTGTGGTCGGTGATGAGCACACCGATGTTTTTATTGGCCAGTTGGCGGATAATTTTTTGAATTTCGATTACGGAAATTGGGTCAACCCCGGCAAAGGGCTCGTCAAGAAGGATAAAATGCGGCTCAACCGCCAAAGCTCGCGCGATTTCCACCCTGCGGCGCTCCCCGCCCGATAAGGATATTCCACTGCTGTCCCGTAGATGGCTGACCTGTAAATCATCGAGAAGAATTTCGAGTTTTTCCTGCCGTGTTGTGTGATTCAGTTCAGGCCTGGTTTCCAGAATGGCGAGGATATTGTCAGCGACTGAAAGTTTGCGAAATACCGATGCTTCCTGAGGCAGGTAACCGATGCCCATCCTGGCGCGTGTATGCATCGGCAGATGGGTAATGTCGTGTTGATTTAGACTGATCAAACCGTCGTCACAGCCTATCAAGCCGACAATCATGTAGAAACTGGTGGTCTTGCCTGCCCCGTTTGGACCAAGCAGGCCTACAATTTCACCGCTATTTACGGTAATCGAAGCCTGGTTGACGACATTACGATTTTTATATCGTTTCACCAGTTTTTCGGCATGCAATGTATTCATAGACTATCTAATCGTGATTGAATTATTTTTGTTCGGGTGTGATAACAATATGGACACGTCCCGCATTAGAATCGCCGGCTGTTTTGTCGGTTTGTTTACCCGCCAGCAGACTGTTGGAAGTCGTGTTGTATTCAATACGCTCACTGCGAACGAAACGACTTCCTTGTTTTAATTCAGCATGACCGGATAATATCAGTAGCGATTTCACTACATCAAAGTCCATTCGCTGCGCCTGTCCGCTTGCCAACTGACCTGATACGGTTTTTTGCTGGAACATCGCAGGTTTTTTGTCATTGCCAACTATTTGCATACGCTGTAATTTTCTATTGCTACTGGTTACGATCAGTTTATCTGCACTTATCATGATGCTGCCCTGAGTCAGTCGCACATTACCCTCATACTGCATGGTGCCGCCGGGTTCATCCAACATCATTTTATCGGCTTCAATTTCTATGGTTTGTTGGGAGTCGCGTTCGACTGCAGACACTGCATTGATAAAACCGCAAAAAAGAAAGCCCAGAAAAAATGCTTTATTGTGCATAGCGACCTTTAACACTATGCAGAGTAAATAGACCTTGCTTAATATCGGCTTCCAGGTTTTCGCCTACAATGATTGAGTTGTCATCAGCGAAGGTTACCGTCCCAGTGGTGGCCATGTGTTCCGTAGCAGGGTGTATTGTCAAATGATCAGTATGCATTGAAAAGCTACCAGCTGCGGATGAGGCCGGGCGTTTGAAAACGACGTTACCGGTAAAGGTTAATTCATCCTGCTCTCGAGACAGAGCAATTGCCTGTTCTGCATTCACTTGCCAATAATCGGGCGAATTTTCCAGTTGTACGAAAATTTCCGGTTTGATAATTATGGATTTGCGATCTTCAAGATAATGTTCCATACGCATACCATTCAATTGATAAGACAATTCGCCGATTTCGTTGTATTGCAGAATTTGGAAACTATCCATAAAAGAATCAGCCGTATAGATTTTGCCTTGTATTTGCTGTGGTTCTAAGGTCGCAGAACGTTTTAACCAACTGGTGGCAATCGCGATACTGACCAGAAACAAAAACAGAATTATGCCGGTACGGGACATTTGTTGCGCTCAAATGCTAACAGGTTTCTTCTTGCTTAAAGCGTCGCATGGTTATAAAAGGCTATTACCGACTTTACACCGTCGTGTAATAAAGATACACAAGGTAAGCAAAAAAGCCGGCTAGTAAAGCAAATCCTTCGTAACGTGTGATGCGTCCCCGGCGCCCTCCAAAACTATAGGCAGTAGCAAACAAGGCTACAGTCAATATAGTCATAATCGGTAAATCCCGGGTGACAACTTCCGCTGCCACTTTTCCCGGCGCCAGCAAGCCTGGTATAGCGAGCACGCCGAAAATGTTAAATATGTTGGAACCAATCAGATTACCCAATACCAACTCATGATGGTTTTTCCAGGCGGCGGCTATCGAGGCGGCTAACTCGGGTAAGCTGGTACCGATGGCGATAATGGTCAGACCGATGACTAAATCACTGACACCAAAAAGTTTTGCAAATCCGATCGCACCCCAAACCAACACACGTGAACCGATAAGTAGAAGCGCAATACTGAATAACAACAACAATATTGCTTTGCGGGTGCTCATCCTATGCTTGATTTCAATGTCGAATTCCTTTTTTACTTCTTCTTCCGGTTGCTGCTTGGCGTGGTGAACTATCCAGATTAATACCATCACCATGCCGGTGATCAGTAATATGCCGTCAAAACGACTAAGTTCCTGATCCCATAACAGCAGTAAACCGATAAACGTCACGAGCATCAGCAGTGGTAATTCACGCGATACGATACCGCTGCGTACGGAAATTGGCAGAATGATGACGGTAAATGCCAGGATGAGCGATATGTTGGCAATATTTGAACCGATAGCATTACCGATAGCCAGTCCCGCCTGACCCTCCAGCGAAGACATAGTTGCGACAATAAACTCGGGTGTCGAAGTACCAAGACTGACTATCGTCAAGCCAATCACCAGGGGTGTCACGCCGAGATTAAAAGCAGTGCTGGCGGCACCGATAACAAAGCGTTCAGCGCCCCAGATCAATATGACAAATCCGATGAGCACTGCCAGGCAGAAAGGGAACAATGTGGTTAGCATCAATAAAACTCGGAATCGATCAAGCTAGAAAACTCCCCAACAAGCACGCCATATTTGCTTATTACGCCAGTCTTATTCATCGGAGAAAATGTCGATCTCTTCATCTTCCTCGATTGCATCGTTTGCCGGCGGGGTACCATCATAAACCTGATGCTTTCGGCGTTGTAGATACGCTTCGCGCAGAAAAATGTACGGGTCAAATGCCGCCTCGTCGACGATCTCGCCTGCTTCCAGCAGCTCTGCACGAGTGCTGATGATTCGGGTTGAATACAGGGCATTACGTGTGCCCTGATCTTCGACCTCCTTAATTGGATCGAGTTGATAGTCGCCGACCAGGCCTACGCCGTCTCTTATTGAGCTGGGGCCAAAGAACGGCAGCACCAGATAGGGACCGTTGCCGATACCCCAGCGACCGAGTGTCTGACCAAAGTCTTCATCGTGCTTTTTCAGCCCCATGTGCGTGGCGACATCAAATAAACCACCAATGCCGATGGTGCTATTTACCAGAAAGCGGCCACTGTCGGATAATGCCCGCAAGAGTTTGAATTGCAGTGCGTCGTTGGCGATGACCTTAATTTCCCACAGGTTGCTGAAGAAGTTACTGACGCCTTTTTCAACCGCGTTGGGGGTAATCGCGCGATAGCCTTTGGCTACCGGTTTGAGGATGGCGCGGTCGACTTTGTTGTTAAAGGTATACATACTGCGGTTAAAACCTTCCCATGGATCCTGTGGTTCCGTGGGCCCATCCAGTGTGGCGCAGCCTGACAGGGTAAGCAGGCAGAGTAGAATGAGTGCGAAGTAAAATTGATAATGCATTGCAGCAGAGTTTAATGTTTTTAAAAGGTTCTGAACGCGGCCGACGCAATCATACACGTTTGCCCTTGTTTGTGAAAACCTTGAAGTCCGTTAAAAGTTGAACAAATTGTAACAAAAGCAGCCGATATTCGTTAAACAGCTTGACTGTAAGTATATAAATGTAAAAATGCAGGCCGCACAAGGCAATTGACAAACATCTTGACTAATCAATCTTTACAAAACGAAATATTGATCGAAATCCGCGATCTTCATTTTTCCAGGGGCAGTAAGCCCATTTTTTGCGGTGTCGATCTGGATATCAAGCGCGGTCAGATCACTGCGATTATGGGTCCCAGCGGCACCGGTAAAACCACCTTATTGAAACTGATTGGCGCACAGCTGAAGCCGGATGCCGGTACCATCAAGGTTGATGGGTTTGATGTGCATAAACTGGATCAAAATGCTTTATATGCATTACGACAGCGCATGGGTATGTTGTTTCAAAGTGGCGCTCTTCTAACCGATCTATCGGTTTTTGATAATGTGGCATTCCCGTTACGCGAACATACCCGGTTGCCGGAAAGTATTATTCGATATCTGGTCATCGCAAAATTGCAGGCGGTCGGTTTGCGCGGGGCAAGAGATTTAATGCCGGCGGAGTTATCGGGCGGTATGGCCAGGCGAGTCGCGTTGGCACGAGCGATGGCGCTCGATCCGATGATGATTATGTACGATGAGCCCTTTACCGGTCAGGATCCGATCTCCATGGGTGTGCTGGTGAAGCTGATCAAGACCGTTAACCAGGCCCTGGATATTACCAGTATCGTTGTTTCACATGATGTTCCTGAAACCACGTCAATCGCTGATTACATCTATTTGATTGCCGATGGCAAGGTAGTTGACCAGGGCACACCCAGGTATTTATATGAACACGAAGCGGCTTCCAGTTGGGCGCAACAGTTTCTCGAAGCGTTACCGGACGGGCCGGTGCAATTTCACTATCAGGCCGAGGATTATGCTGAAGATTTGTTTGCGCAGATCAATAAAAAGATTAATGAGTAAATAACAATGTTAGATATCGTTGCACGTCTTGGTCGTATTGGTATGAGTTTTCTGCAGCGGCTGGGACGTTCTGTACTGTTTTTATTGCGTTCGATTATAGGCATCCCCGCCGTTATTGTTCGACCAAGATTATTAATCCAACAGTTATATTCGGTAGGTGTATTAACAATTTTAATTATTGTGGTCGCTGGTTTATTTGTCGGTATGGTTCTTGGCTTGCAGGGATATAACATTCTGGTTCGTTTTAATTCTGAATCGTCGCTTGGTGTGATGGTGGGTTTATCGTTGGTGCGGGAATTGGGGCCGGTTGTCACGGCTCTGTTATTTGCGGGTCGTGCCGGTTCAGCGTTGACTGCGGAAATAGGATTAATGAAAGCAACCGAGCAGCTTTCCGGTATGGAAATGATGGCGGTTGATCCATTTAAACGGGTTATCGCGCCAAGATTATTGGCCGGATTTATTGCCATGCCGTTATTGGCAGCCATTTTCAGCACAGTAGGTGTCGCCGGTGGTTACTTTGTCGGAGTGGGATTGCTGGGTGTTGATGCCGGAGCTTACTGGTCGCAAATGCAGAACTCAGTTGATTTATGGGATGATGTATATACCGGGGTGATAAAAAGTATCGCATTTGGTTTTGTTGCAACTTGGATAGCGGTATTTGAAGGTAATGACTGTATACCGACGTCTGAGGGCGTGAGTCGCGCCACAACACGAAGTGTTGTTAATGCATCGTTGGTTGTGTTGGGTTTAAATTTTATATTGACTGCTTTGATGCTGAACGGAGAGTAATCATGTCAACTCGCATGATGGAAATAATGGTTGGTTTGTTTATGGCTGCCGGTATCGCAGCGTTTTTCACACTGTCGATGAAAGTTAGTAACCTGGCCAGTTTCAGTGGCGATGGCGGATATTATGTTAATGCATCATTCGAAAATGTGGGTGGTTTACAGGTACGCTCACCTGTCAAGGCAGGGGGTGTAACCGTGGGCAGGGTGGCTGCTATCGAATACGACAATCAAATCTATCAGGCTAAGGTGATTATGCAGATTGACGATGCTTTTAATCAGTTTCCAACTGACACTTCGGCAAGTATTCTGACCGCAGGCTTGTTGGGCGAGCAATATATCGGTTTGCAGCCGGGTGCCGAAGAGGAATACCTGCAAGACGGCGATATTCTGCAATTAACCGAATCGGCTATGGTGCTTGAGAGGCTGATTGGGCAGTTTCTTTACAGTAAAGCATCCGGCGAGTGACATATTTACCTTTTTGTAAAAATCAGGAACCGCCTCCAGCGGCGACGGACTAAGAACCTATATCAGACTATTTGGAACTGAAAATGAAAAACAGATTTGGGCAATGTGTAATTGCGATATTAATTGGCTTGCTATCCATAAATATCGCATTGGCCGAACAATACAGGGCACCGCAGGAACTGGTTCAGACAGTAACCAGCGATGTCTTGTCTGCGTTGCGGGAAATTAACGACAATGATGCGGCGCGGTCCGATAAGGTGAGTGACAAGGTGATCGAATTGATATTGCCGCACCTGGATTTCGTTGCCATGTCCAAGTTGGCGTTGGCAAAATACTGGCGCCAGGCCAATAAGGATCAGCAGCAACGCTTTGTCGAACAGTTCCGTGATCTATTGGTGCGAACTTACGAAACATCGTTGACGAAATATCGCAATGAAGAAGTGAAATTTTTACCCTTTCGCGAATCCGACCAACCGGATAAAAAAGCGGTTGTTCATTCAGAAGTTGTTCGTAGCAATGGCCCCAGTATACCGATCGATTACAGTTTGCGTTTCAAACCGGAGGATGGTTGGAAAGTTTATGATATCGGCATCGAAGGGGTAAGTCTGGTTACCAACTATCGCAGCAGTTTTTCGCGCGAAATATCACAGCATGGAATCGATCATTTGATTTCATCTCTGCAGGAACGAAATAGCGGCGCTGAGCAAACGAATAATGGCAAAGACAAAGAAGAATAACGTTACCGCCGGCATTGTTCGTCAGGGAAACGGGCAGTACCGGTTATCAGGCGAACTCAATTTTGACAGCGTGCCGTTGCTGTTGGCTGAATCAAGTTTGTTGTTCAGCGAAGATCAGGCAGACCTGGTTATCGACCTGGCAGGAATTCAGCGCGGTAACAGCGCCGCACTGGGCTTAATGCTGGAATGGATGAAACGGATGAGTCAGCAAAACCGCACGATCCGGTTCTGTAATCTACCGGATGATTTGATGGCGATCGCGCGCGTCAGTGATCTTGATCGCGTGCTGCCTGTTGCTCCGTAGAGCGCTCCTTAAAAGGGATTTACTCCCGGTAGGTGTTATTTCCACCCGAGTAACACAACACACGCATTTGCGGGTAAAATGCCCGCTTTTTCCCCCGACGCATTTCTATGGATAAACTGATTATTCGAGGCGGCACCCCTCTGCAGGGTGAAATACGCATTTCCGGCGCAAAAAACGCTGTGCTGCCGATTTTGTCCGGTGCCTTGCTGGCTGATAGTCCGGTGGTGATCTCCAATGTGCCACATCTGAATGATGTCACTACGACAATGGAGTTGTTGGGGCGCATGGGGGTTAATCTGGTTATCGATGAAAAACTCAATATCGAAATTGACAGTAACACCATCCAGTCATTTAGAGCGCCGTACGAACTGGTTAAAACCATGCGTGCTTCGATATTGGTATTGGGACCGTTGTTGGCGCGTTTTGGCAAAGCGGATGTTTCATTGCCGGGTGGCTGTGCAATTGGCACGCGACCCGTCGACCTGCACATTAAGGGTTTGCAGGCCATGGGTGCCAATATTGTGGTCGAAGATGGTTATATAAAAGCGTCCGCCAAACGCTTGCACGGTGCACGTATCATTATGGAAACCGTCACGGTAACCGGTACCGAAAATCTGCTGATGGCTGCCACGCTGGCTGATGGTCAGACAGTGATTGAAAATGCGGCGCGTGAGCCGGAAGTCACTGACCTGGTCAATTTTCTGATCAAAATGGGTGCCAATATCAATGGGGTCGGCACCGATACCCTGGTCATTGAAGGTAAGGAAAAACTGGATGGAACGCGTTATCGTGTTCTACCGGATCGGATCGAGACCGGTACCTATCTGGTTGCCGGTGCTATTACTGCCGGACATGTCAAACTGAAGGATACGGATGCAAAGTTGCTGGACTCGGTGTTACAGAAATTGCGTGACGCGGGCGCGGATATTACAACCGGTGAAGACTGGATAGAACTGAATATGCACGGTAGACGGCCGCAGGCGGTGGATGTTAAGACTGCTCCATACCCGGCATTTCCGACCGATATGCAGGCCCAGTTTACAGCGCTGAATGCTATTGCTAACGGTGCCGGTTCAGTGACCGAGACGGTATTTGAGAATCGTTTTATGCATGTACAGGAAATGCAGCGTATGGGCGCCAGAGTTCGCGTTGAAGGCAGAACCGCCTATTCACAGGGGATCCCCAGATTAACCGGTGCGCAGGTGATGGCCACCGATCTGCGTGCTTCGGCGAGTTTGATTCTGGCGGGACTGGCTGCCGATGGTGAAACGATTGTCGATCGCATTTACCATATTGACCGTGGCTATGAAGCCATTGAGGAAAAACTGCGTCAACTGGGTGCCAGTATCCAGCGTAAACCAAACTGATTTTATTCGGCTTTGGGTAACAGGCGCCGGAAATGCTGAATAGTTTTTAAAAAATCATGAATACACTGACAATTGCTTTATCGAAGGGGCGAATATTAACCGAAACCATGCCGTTGCTGACGGGGGCAGGCATTGAATTGTGCGACGATCCGGATAGCAGTCGCAAATTGATTCTGGAAACCAGGGACGCCCTGGTCAAAGTGGTGATTATCCGCGCGACTGACGTGCCGACTTATGTGCAATACGGTGCCGCTGATATGGGTGTGGCCGGAAAAGATGTGCTCATGGAACATGGTGGCGAAGGGTTATATGAGGTGCTGGATTTGAAATTAGCGCCGTGTCGCTTGATGGTTGCCGGCAAAAAAGGTGACAGGCGACGTAACAAGCGCCTCACCGTTGCCAGTAAGTATGCCAATATTACCCGTGATTATTTTACGGCACGTGGTATCAAGGCTGAAATAATCAAGCTCTATGGTTCGATGGAGCTGGCGCCACTGGTAGGTTTATCTGATCTGATTGTGGATCTGGTCGATACCGGCAATACGCTTAAAGCGAACGGTCTGGAACCACAGGAATTGATTGCTGATATTACCTCTCGTTTGATAGTGAATAAAGCAGCGATGAAAATGAAGCATGCCCAGATACAACAATTAATTGATCGACTGGCTGGAGCGGTTAACAGGAATTAGCAGTTGGATGTTGAAATGAAATACAAAACAGAAAATTTACGAATTGAAAATATTAAACAGGTTTCAACGCCTGCAGAGATACATGCCGAATATCCGATCAGTGACATTGCTGCTGAAACGATATACCAGGCGCGCAAGGACATCCATAACCAGTTACTTGGCAAAGACGATCGATTGTTGGTGGTTATCGGACCATGTTCCATACACGATACTAAGGCAGCACATGAGTACGCTGATAGATTGGCGAAGGTGCGAACGCGTTTACAGGAAGATTTGTTAATTGTGATGCGGGTTTATTTTGAGAAGCCACGTACCACAGTTGGCTGGAAAGGATTGATTAATGATCCTGATTTGAATAACAGTTTTAATATCAACCGTGGCTTACGTGTTGCACGCGAGTTGTTATTGGATTTGGCGGAACAAGGTATGCCGGCGGGAACGGAGTTTCTGGATCTGATTACACCGCAATATTTTTCAGATCTGGTTAGCTGGGGAGCGATAGGTGCGCGCACCACGGAGAGTCAGGGGCACCGTGAACTGGCCTCGGGTTTATCGTGTCCGATCGGGTTTAAGAATGGTACCGACGGCACCGTCCAAATAGCGGTTGACGCAATTGGTGCTGCAAGTAAGCCGCACGCATTTATCGGTGTTACGGAGCAGGGTCAGTCTGCGATTGTACGAACCCGTGGTAATGAAGATTGTCATTTGATATTGCGCGGTGGTAAGCATCCTAATTACGATGCAGCCAGTGTAGATGACGCCTCGGCTATGCTTGAAAAAGCTGCATTGCCTGTGCGCATTATGATTGATACCAGTCACGCCAACAGTCGCAAAATATATGAGCGGCAGATCGATGTTGGACATGATATTGCGCGTCAGATCAAACACGGTGAGAACCGTATTTTTGGTTTGATGATAGAAAGTCACCTGGTTGCCGGACTGCAGAAAGTCATTCCGGGTCAGCCGTTAACCTATGGCCAGAGTATTACGGATGCCTGTCTGGGTTGGGAAGATAGCGAAGAGTTACTGGAGCATCTCGCTAATGCGGTACAGAAGCGCCGTAAATACGTTGAATAGACTGGCTGCTAATAAAGAATTATCGTTGAGTAAAGATACCGAAATAATTGAGATAGCGTTATGTCAAAGTTGCGAACATTAAATAGTCGGGATGCTGATTTTGGGCAGCAGTTAGATACGTTGTTGGCGTGTGACACCGAAGCTGATAGCGCTGTGCAGAAGACTGTGGCGGATATACTGGCGGATGTACGCAAGCGTGGTGATAAAGCTGTCCTTGAATACACACAACGGTTTGATGGTCTTGATATCAAGTCGGCTGCTGAACTGGTTCTGCCTTCCTCCAGGTTGCAATCGGCACTCAATGGTTTGCGTGAAAGTGAACGCGAAGCACTGGAGATAGCGGCCGAGCGTATACGACGCTACGCGGAACAACAAAAATTACAGAGCTGGTCGTATGTCGATGAATTCGGTAATCGACTCGGTCAGCACATTACCCCACTCGAGCGAGTCGGACTCTATGTGCCGGGTGGTAAAGCGGCTTATCCTTCATCAGTGTTAATGAATGCTATCCCGGCCAAAGTTGCCGGTGTTAAAGAATTGATTATGGTGGTCCCTGCACCAAAGGGAGAAATCAATTTACTGGTATTAGCGGCGGCTGCGCTGGTTGGAGTCGATAAAGTCGTGACGATCGGTGGTGCACAGGCTGTCGCAGCGCTGGCCTACGGTACGCAGACCGTGCCCAAAGTCGATAAGATAGTCGGTCCCGGCAATATTTATGTTGCGACCGCCAAACAGCAGGTTTTTGGCGCTGTTGGTATCGATATGATTGCCGGCCCTTCAGAAATCGTGGTGGTGAGTGACGGTCGTTCTGATCCGGACTGGGTGGCGATGGATTTGTTTTCGCAGGCCGAACACGACGAGCTGGCGCAGTCCATTTTAATCAGCCCGAATAATGATTTTCTCGATCTGGTTAAAAAAAGCATTGTGCGGCTGCTGCCCAAAATGAATCGTCGCGAAATTATTACCCAATCGTTAAAACAACGCGGTGCCCTGATCAAGGTAGCGAATCTTGAAGAGGCGTTGCAAATTGTCAATCGCATTGCGCCTGAACATCTGGAATTGTCTTTCGAGGGTGCCGCTGCCAGCGTTGAAAAAATAAAAAATGCCGGGGCAATTTTTGTTGGTCGTTATGCGGCAGAAGCACTGGGGGATTATGTCGCCGGCCCCAATCATGTACTGCCCACTTCCGGCACGGCGCGATATTCTTCGCCGCTGGGTGTTTATGATTTTCAGAAACGTAGCAGCATTATCGAGTGCAGCGCGGAAGGTGCGGCCGCTTTGGCCGGTACCGCATCAGTGCTGGCGCGTGGCGAAGGGCTGGATGCGCACGCATGCTCGGCAGAATATCGCCTGCCCGAAAAATCTTCCTGATCACTTTCCCTGCATTGTGACTTCACGTATTAACAAGCTGTTGCGTCCCGGCTTACAGGAACTTTCGGCCTATCATGTGCCGGCCAGTGAGGGTTTAATCAAACTGGATGCCATGGAAAATCCCTATTCTTTGTCTGCGCCGTTACAGCAGGAATGGTTGGAGGTGTTGCGAACTGCAAAACTGAATCGTTATCCTGATGCCGCCGCTGACGAGTTAAAGCAAACCATAAAAGGCGTTTTGCAGTTGCCACAGCAATGCGAGCTGATGCTGGGCAATGGTTCCGACGAATTAATTCAATTGTTAAGTCTGGCTGTGCTGGATGCGCCGGCACGAAAATCCGCAAGACCGATTGTGATGGCGCCTGAACCAAGCTTTGTTATGTACCGGCATACCGCAGTTGTAACAGGTATGGATTATCTTGGAGTGCCGCTGCAGTCGGGCAATTTCGCGCTGGATATGCCGGCGATGTTAAAGGCACTACAAAAACACCAACCGGAAATTTTGTATCTGGCTTATCCCAACAATCCGACCGGCAATTTGTTTTTGTGGAACCATTGTCAGGAGCTTATAGAAAATGCGCCGGGCCTGGTGGTGATTGATGAGGCCTATCATCCCTTTGCCGAGACCAGCGCGACTCATGCATTGGTTGAATATGATCACGTTTTGTTGTTGAGAACATTTTCCAAGCTGGGTCTGGCTGGTATTCGCCTTGGAGTGTTGGCCGGTCCCCTGAATTGGTTACAGCATTTTGAAAAGCTTCGTTTACCCTATAACATAAATGTGTTAACTCAATTGTCAGCGCGATTTGCCTGTCATCACTACGATGTGTTTTTGCAGCAATCTGCGCAAATTCGACAGCAACGCTCGTGGATGTTGAAGGAACTGAAAAAATTGCCGGTCTTGCAGGTTTTTGACAGTCAGGCAAACTTTATATTGTTCCGAGTGCCGGATGGTTCGTCAGCAAGACTATTTGAAAATTTGATATACTTGGGAGTATTAATTAAAAACATGGATAGATCACATCCACTACTGAAAGACTGTATGCGGGTTACGGTCGGGACAAGCGAGGAAAATAAATGCTTTTTAACGGCACTTGAACAATCTATGCGAAATTTATAAGTGTCTTTTCAAACCACGTCACAGTTTATGAAGCAGTTTTTATGTTCACTATCAGCAACATTAGCGTACAATTCACTTCCACACTGCAAACACTGACGACATTGCGTTATGCCATCGCTATTGATCGTAGATGATGAACCCTCGGTTCTGACTTCCCTGACGTTCTTATTCAAGCGTCACGGTTATGATGTGCTCGCTGCAGAGCATCCGGAAAAAGCACTTGAACAGGTTGCCAGCCTCCGAGATATAGGCTCACTTGGAGTGGTGATATCCGATTATCGAATGCCGACCATGTCCGGTATTGAGCTGTTACACGAAATCGCCAAATTTGCACCGGAAGCCAAACGGATATTGCTAACGGCAAAGAGCGATCTGGTGACAGTCATGGACGCCGTCAATGAAGGCGGCTTGTATCGGTTTTTGACCAAGCCCTGCAGCTATGAATTGTTATTAAGGACTGTCGAAGAGGCATTTCTGGTATTTAATTCGGCGCAGGAAAATCGTCAGTTAAATGAAGAGTTGAGGCAGGCGAATATTCAGTTGCGGAGTTTGAGTAAAAAACTGGAAGCACGCGTCGAGCACACCACCAAGGAGTTGCGTGCAGCCATCTATTTTGATCGGCTAACCGGATTACCCAGCATTGAATTAATGCATGATCGTCTGGCGGTTGCCATTCAATCAGCAATACGATCCGCTCAGACTATTACAGTTATTTATATTGGTATCGAAAATTTTAGTCTGATCAATGAAAACCTGGGGCATAAAATCGGCAACGATTTGTTATGTGCTTTTGCGGCAAGACTTGAGGCCTTAATCTGGGAAGGCGACTCCGCCGGACGCATGCACGGTGATCGGTTCGCATTAATTATCAGCAATACCGCGCCTGGCGAGCCAGCCAATGAACTGATAACGCGTCTGCTGGGGTTATTGCAGCAACCTTTCCAGATAGGTGAACAACAGATTTATCTTGACGCCAATTTTGGTATTGCCTTTTTCCCGGAGGATGGTTCCAGCCCGCAGGCATTGTTGAGTCATGCTGAAGTGGCGATGCATCAGGCCAGAAAAGACCCGGACGCCAGTTATCGTTTTTATTCCGAAGATATCAACCGTCAGTCCAATGAACGATTTATTTTGCATTCTCAGATACGCGCGGCATTGGAGAACGGTGAGTTTAAGGTTCATTATCAACCACGCATCAATGTGATTACCGGAAAGATAATTGGTGTTGAAGCGTTATTACGCTGGCAGCATCCGGAACGGGGTTTGTTGCCGCCGGCAGAATTTCTGTATGCGTTGGAGGAAACCGGGCTTATCCGTCAGGCGGGCGAATGGGTATTAAATGAAGTCTGCAAATCCGTTGTTGAGTGGCAGGCTGAGGTCGGTCACTCGCTGCATGTCGCAGTTAATGTCTCACCCATTCAGTTGAAAGCCGGCGATTTCAGGGATCTGGTTGAAAAAGCGATTGAACATAGCAAACTGGATTTGTCGAAGACGACTCTGGAGCTGGAAATCACTGAGAATATTTTTCTCAGTGACATGGAACAGGTGCGCGAGCAACTTAATTCCTTACGGCAAATGGGTATCAAGATTGCTATTGACGATTTCGGTACCGGTTATTCATCGTTGAGTTATTTGATTAAATTGCCGATTCATTATTTGAAAATTGATCGGACTTTTGTTATCGACATTACCAAGAGTCGTGACGCCAAAGCCATAGTGCGAGCTATTACCTCTCTGGCCCAGAGTTTGCGCCTGCAGGTGGTGGCCGAAGGGATTGAAACCGAAGATCAACTGGAAGCAATGCGGACCCTGGATTGTGAGGAGTTTCAGGGATTTTTATTCAGTCGGCCGGTTTCTGCAGACGCCATGCGCCAACTCCTGATTGCCAATAGCCGCAATGATTCTTCGAATGGCAAGTTGTTTAAAAACCAGGACAATTCCGAAGAACAATTCTACGTTTAATTGCCAGTACACCGGCATTATGCGGGTAAAATCACCCCCTCATCTCGCGAAAAACCCGTTTGATTAGAATTAATCAAGATCCTGTCCGTCCGGCCGATATCCCACTATGGAGCGTTCTATGGATCAGACCGGGTCCAACAAGGAGGTGCGAAGTGGTGATTACTGGCGAATTTGACAGTGAGGAGGCGGGTAACCCCGTCACGCTATGGATAGGTTAGTTATCGGTGTGGGTGGCACACGCTTTCGACAGAAATTGGAACAACTGTCATTGCAGCAACAATATAGTTTGAGTTTATTTCAGCGTGCTGATGAAACTATCTTTTATATATTGCAGCACCCGCCGCAGCTGATTGTGGCCGATTATCGTTTGCCGGATATTGATGGGCTCAGCTTTTTATGCCGGGTCAGACGAATTTCGCCGGATTCGCTGCGCGTACTTCATGGGGTTGACGCCTCCACTCAGCGTCTGACTTCAGCTGCTTTAAATTTGTTTGCCTGTATCGATGCGGCGGTTGATGTGGCCACTCTGGCGACGATTCTGAACAAAGCACTACCGCCGACCGACGATCATTCAGAAAAAGTACTACCGATGAAAGATTTTCTGCTAGACCGGCGATACGATCGCGCAGTTGTGTGCGCCCATGTCTCAACGCAATTACAGTAAATCGGATCTCAATCCAGTGGCGCAGCAATTCGAACTTTTAGTATTAGGTTCAGAAGGAACGCAGATCGGATTGGCAGTGAAAACACTGGAGGCGCATGGATATCATGTTCAATGCGAAGCCAGCGCAGCGAAAGCCGATAAGTTCATCAGGGCGGCAATGGCGGGTAGCCGGACATTGCACGCTGTATTGCTGGAGATCGCCATTGATCGGTCACAGATTGTTGAATTACTTAAGTTATTGCATCAGCATTATCCGCGGCCGGCGCGCATTGTTCTGGCAAGACCGGATGAACTTCAGGGGCTGGAAGAATTACTGAATGATGGTTTGATCGATAAACTGTTACTGCAACCTTGTTCCGATAAAAAATTGGCACAGTTGATTGAAGACACTGTACGGCTTCACGAAGCCGTGTTATTGAATGTTGAACTGATTAAAAAAGTCGATGACCTGCAAAAAGAAGTTGATGCTGCCAATTCGAATCTCGACAAACGCGTAAAGGAAAAGGCGGAAGAACTCATTAAGCTGATTTATTACGATGAACTGACTGGTCTGGCCAGCAGTGCACTGCTTAAGGATCGTCTGAGTCACGCAATCAAATCAGCCGCACGGGACAGCAGGAAAGTCGCACTGTTTCTGGTCGGCCTGGATCGATTTAAATATATCAACGACAGTCTTGGGCAGGATATCGGCGATCAGGTATTGCGGGACATCTCGGAAAGAATCAGTAAATGTGTACGCTCCAGTGATACGGTCAGCCGCTTTGGCGGTGATGTGTTTGGTTTGTTAGTTACCGATGCAGAACGTGTGGAAGATCCGGGTTTTCTCGCGCATCGAATACTTGAAGCGGTCGCAGTTCCTTTAAAAATTCAGGGCCAGGATCTGTTTCTGACTGCAAGTATCGGAATCAGTATTTTTCCAAGTGATGCAGATGGTGCGAATTTGTTGCTGGCTAATGCAGAAACAGCCATGCGTCAGGCCAAGTTACAGGCGCGCAATCAATTTCGCTATTATTCCGGCGAGTTTAACCAGATTGCCAGCCGGCGCTTATCGCTTGAAGCGGAATTGCGACGTGCGATAAACAAAAAAGAATTCGAACTTTATTATCAACCACGGGTTGATGTTAGCAGCCAGTGCGTTATCGGTGCGGAAAGCTTGTTGCGCTGGCAGCATCCTGACCGGGGCATTCTATTGCCGGGTGGATTTTTATCGGTACTGGAGGAAACCGGACTCATTCAACCGCTTGGTTATTGGGTGTTAGAAGAATCTATGCAGGCATTGCAGCGCTGGCAGGCGCAATCGCTGCCGTTAATAAGACTGGCAGTAAATCTTTCTGCTCGTCAGTTCCACGACAGGCAACTTCCAGACAGAATTCAGCAAATCGCCGATAACGTCAAACTTGATCTCATGCAGCAAAGACTCGAACTTGAGATTACAGAAAGTCTATTGATGGAAGACATCACCAGTACCCGAGCGATGTTGCAACGCTTGCACGAAATGGGATTTAAGATTGCTATCGATGATTTTGGCACCGGATATTCAGCATTGAATTATCTGATAACTTTCCCATTGGATCACCTGAAAATAGACAAATCATTCGTCGACAAAATTCATACCAATGATGATGCCAAGGCCATTGTGGAAGCGATTGTTTCTTTGTCCTACAGTCTGCATTTGAATGTCATTGCTGAAGGTGTCGAAACTCGGGAGCAATTAATTGCTCTGCAATCACTGGGGTGCAAACAGTTCCAGGGTTATCTTTTTGCCAAACCGATGCCGGAACAGCAATTTGTTAGTCTGATGTCGGACAGGGGCGGTGCGTCGATTGTGGAAATGGCTCCAGAGGATCGCCTGTTGCGCGATCCCGGCAGATAGCATTCAGAGGTTAAGCCACAAAACTATTTGTTTCTCTTCGGAATATATAAATCTGTAATTGTTCCTTCGGCGATTTCGGCGGCGAAGTTTATCGTTTCCGATAGAGTAGGGTGTGGGTGGATAGTTAGGCTGATATCTTCCATATCACTGCCCATTTCAACTGCCAGCGATGCTTCCGCGATCAGTTCGCCGGCATTGGGTCCCACAATACCCGCGCCTAATAATCGACGGTTGGTTTTATCCAGCAGCAATTTAGTCATTCCTTCGCTACGGCCAAGACTCAATGAGCGACCGCTGGCCGCCCAGGGGAAAGCGGCTTTTTCGTACTCAATACCGTCTTTTTTAGCCTGTTCTTCCGTAAGCCCTGTCCACGCAACTTCCGGGTCGGTATAGGCCACCGATGGAATTGTCCGTGCATCAAAAAAAGTTTTATGGCCCGCTATCACTTCAGCCGCGACTTTGCCTTCATGGGTGGCCTTATGCGCCAGCATCGGTTGCCCGACAATATCGCCAATCGCAAAGATATGCGTGATGTTGGTTCGCTGTTGTTTATCAACCGGTATAAAGCCACGCTCATCAACCTGAATACCGGCATTTTCCGCACCGATATTATGACCGTTAGGTTTGCGACCCACAGCTACCAGTACTTTATCGAACAAATCTTTGGCGGGAGCCTTACTTCCCTCAAAAGATACTTCCATTCCGTTACCGGTGGCCTTGATGGCGGTAACTTTGGTGCCGACATAAATATTTTCGTAACGGGCTTTGATGATTTTTTCCAGTGGTCTGACCAGATCGCGATCACAGCCGGGAATTAACCCGTCCAATAATTCAACAATGGTGATTTTACTGCCCAAGGCCGCATAAACCATGGCCATTTCCAGACCGATAATGCCGCCACCGACCACCAGCAAACGTTTGGGGGCATCGGTTAACAGTAATGCATCGGTTGAATCCAGCATGCGTTTATCGTCATGTGGAAAACCTGGGATTTTTACCGGCTGCGAGCCGGCGGCAATAATGACATTTTCAAAACTGATAATCTGTTTGCCGTCTTTGCCTTCAACTTCGATACGGTGTGCGTCCAGAAAACGGCCGTTACCGTTGATAATCTGAACCTTGCGTTGCTTGGCCATGGCGGCCAGACCGCCGGTCAGTTTTTTTATAACGCTGTCTTTCCAGCCGGCAAGTTTTAACAGATCGATTTTCGGTTTATTGAAACTAACGCCATGTTCCGACATCTCAGCCGCTTCATTGATAATTTGTGCAGTGTGCAACAGCGCTTTTGATGGGATACAACCAACGTTCAGACAAACACCACCGAGATTGGGGTAGCGCTCGATCAGAGCAACACTCTTACCTAAATCGGCCGCACGGAACGCCGCGGTGTAGCCGCCAGGCCCGGAACCCAATACGACGACTTCGACGTGGATATCACTTTCGATACCCGAAGGCAAAGCAATAGTCTGCGCCTGCTGATGCGGTTGCGATGGTGATGGAGCGTTCTGTTCGGTGACGGTTTCTTCGACAGTCAACAATAGGATCGGCGAGCCTTTCGATACTTTCTGACCAACCTGTAACAGAATTTTATTCACCTTGCCTGTCGCGGGTGAAGGCACTTCCAGCGAGGCTTTATCGGTTTCCAGGGTAATCAATGAATCATCCTTGTTCACCTGATCGCCTTCTGCAACCAGTATTTCAATAATATCGACGTCGGTGAATTCACCAATATCGGGTACTTCTACTTTTAGTTCTTTACTCATGGACCAGCCTGCGTTTGAAACAAATTAATTCGTATGTGACCATCACGACGGCAGGCGCTGCGCGTCAGCCAGTATCTCACCAAGAAAACGAGTGAATTTGGCCGCAGCGACGCCGTCAATTACCCGGTGGTCATACGATAATGACAAGGGCAGCATCAATCTCGGCACAAGAGTATTGTCCTGATAGACCGGTTTTAGTGATGAGCGGGAGACGCCCAGTATCGCCACTTCCGGTTGGTTGATGATGGGTGTGAATGCAGTGCCTCCCACTCCACCGAGACTGGAGATGGTAAAACAGCCGCCCTTCATTTTATCAATTTTAAGTTTTTTCTCGCGTGCCAGTTGTGCCGTACTTATTATTTCTTCTGCCAGTTGCAGCAGGTTTTTTTTATCCACGTCCTGAATAACCGGTACTACCAATCCGTCCGGTGTGTCCACGGCAACACCGATGTGGAAATATTTTTTAAAAATCAGATTTTCACCACTAGCGTCGAGCGAGCTGTTAAAACGCGGAAACTCCTGCAGCGCGCTGACGACTGCTTTAAGCAGGAAAGCAATAATCGTGATCTTGATTCCCTGGTCTTTGTATTTTTCTGAAAGTTGCTTGCGATATTTTTCCAGCTCGGTGATATCGGCTTCATCAAACTGGGTGACGTGTGGTATGCGTACCCAACTGCTATGCAGGTATTTGCCGGTTAATTTATTGATGTTGCTGAGCGCTTTCGATTCGATTTCACCATAGGCGGCAAAATCGATTTCCGGCGGTGGCGCAACCGCCAGGCCCCCACCTGCCGGCATGAAGGCAGCACTACCGCTTAGTATCTGCTTGATAAAATTCTGCACATCTTCTTTTAGAATGCGACCCTTGTTGCCGGTACCATTGATGCGACCCAGATCGGCGCCCAGTTCGCGGGCAAATTTGCGCACTGCCGGGCTTGCATGGGCTTTACGGAATCCGCCCTCATTCACGGTTGGCAGAGGTGCTGGTCTCGGGGTCGCTGCGGAACGTCCTGTGTTAACAGCAACAGCGGGTTTATCAGCTTCTATTTTGGCCGGTTTTTTTTCAGCAATCGGCTTGTTGGTGACCGTTTCATCTGCTTCGATGGTTGCAATGATGTGACCCTGAGAAACTTTTTGACCGGCTTTGATTTTGATTTCTTTGATGGTACCCGAATGTGGCGATGGAATATCCATCGAAGCCTTATCGGATTCAAGTGTTATCAGAGAGCTTTCCGCCTCAACCCGATCACCGGCTTGAACCAATACTTCTATAACTTCAACTTCGTCAAAGTCACCGATATCGGGAACTGTAATCTCGATAATTTTTGCCATGCTTAATACCGTTTATTTTCCAGGTGGTGTCTCGGTGTGGATCCTGTTATGCGATCAGTGGATTGGGTTTATTGCTGTCAATTCCGTATCGCTTAATCGCTTCTTTCACCTTGGCAGCTTCGATTTCTCCGTTATCTGCCAGTGCTTTCAGAGTTGCAACGGCAATATAGTAACGATTAACTTCGAAAAATTCGCGCAGTTTAATACGCGTATCGCTGCGACCGAAACCGTCGGTTCCCAATACAGTATATCGCTGATTAATATAGGGTCTGATCTGCTCCGCGTAAGTGCGTATGTAATCTGTTGCCGCGACTGCCGGACCTTTACTATCCTGCATGCATTTAGCGACATAGCTTTGGCGTGGTTGTTCTTCAGGATGCAGCATATTATAACGCTCAACATCACTGGCTTCGCGACGCAGTTCATTGAAACTGGTTACACTCCAGATATCACAGCTAACACTAAAATCTTTCTCAAGTAATTCAGCGGCGGCAATGACTTCACGCAAAATAGCGCCACTGCCCAGCAGTTGCGCATGCAGTTTGTTTTTCTTGCTGCCTTCCTGTAACAAATACATGCCTTTGATAATGCCCGCCTCAACTTCCTTGGGCATGGCCGGCATTTCATAGTTTTCATTCATGGCGGTAATGTAATAAAAAACATTTTCCTGTTTTTCATACATGCGCTTTAGACCGTTATGGATAATAACTGCCATTTCATAGGCATAGGTAGGATCGTAGGCTACACAGTTCGGGATGGTGGATGCCATGACCAGGCTGTGACCATCCTGATGTTGCAGGCCTTCACCGTTAAGTGTCGTGCGGCCGGCGGTACCGCCAACCAGAAAGCCTTTGGCCTGAATATCGCCGGCTAACCAGGCGAGATCGCCGACACGTTGAAATCCAAACATTGAATAGTAAATATAGAAAGGGATCATATTGATGCCAAGTGTGCTATAGGCGGTACCGGCAGCGATAAACGAGGACATAGCACCCGCCTCATTAATACCTTCTTCAATAATTTGTCCGGACTTGGCTTCCTTGTAATACATTACCTGGTCTTTATCGACCGGTTCATAGCGTTGACCGACCGACGAATAAATACCCATCTGTCGAAACATGCCTTCCATACCGAAAGTGCGCGCTTCGTCCGGCACAATCGGCACGATATGTTGACCGATATTTTTATCACGGCTGAGCGCTGTGAGAATCCGCACGAAACCCATGGTGGTAGACATATCGCGATCACCGCTGCCTTTAAGAATGGCGTCGAAGATCGAAAGATCGGGTATCTTTAATGCGGCCGCGTTATTGCGTCGTTGCGGTAAATAACCACCCAGTGCTCTGCGACGCTCATGCATATATTGCATTTCCGGGCTGTCATCGGCCGGTTTGTAATAATTGGCCTGCTCAACGTCAGTATCCGGTATCTGCAAATGAAAACGCTCACGCATATGCATTAACGTTTCAGTACCGAGTTTCTTTTGCTGATGAGTCGGATTTCGAGATTCTGCTTTTTCACCAAGTCCATAGCCTTTGACGGTTTTGGCCAGAATCACAACCGGCTTGCCCTCGGTTTTAACTGCGCGGGCGTACGCTGCGTAGACTTTATGCGGATCGTGTCCACCACGATTTAATCGCCAGATATCATGATCTGAGAGGGTGGCAACCATTTCCTTGACCTTCGGATCTTTGCCGAAGAAATGTTCTCGAGT
The DNA here is from genome assembly GCA_016928055.1 of Gammaproteobacteria bacterium. Classification (GTDB taxonomy): domain Bacteria; phylum Pseudomonadota; class Gammaproteobacteria; order HTCC5015; family HTCC5015; genus JAFGLM01. The sequence continues at coordinate 2,812 of JAFGLM010000031.1, read as the reverse complement.
ATATTGACCGCCGTTGGCTTTGTAATTTTGATATTCGCCATCAACGGTGTCTTCCATGATTTTTAACAGACGATGTTCATGATCTTTGGCAATCAGGGGATCCCAGTAACTCCCCCAGATGACTTTAATTACTTCCCAACCGGTACCACGGAAAACCGCTTCCAGTTCCTGAATGATTTTAAAGTTACCGCGTACCGGACCGTCCAGTCTTTGCAGATTGCAATTGACGACAAAAATAAGATTGTCGAGTTTTTCACGCGCTGCCAAAGAAATTGCGCCTAACGTTTCTGGTTCATCAGTTTCACCGTCACCGATAAAACACCAGACTTTTTGTTGGCTGGTATCGGCTATGCCGCGGTCATGTATGTATTTCAAAAAACGCGCCTGGTAAATACTGCTGATCGGCCCCAGGCCCATTGAAACGGTTGGGAATTGCCAGTAATCAGGCATTAACCAGGGATGCGGATAGGAGGTTAAACCGTTACCGCTGGTATCTTGACGGAAATTGTCCAGTTGCTGTTCATTAAAGCGGCCTTCAAGAAAGCTGCGCGCATAAATACCGGGTGAAGCGTGGCCCTGGAAATAAATCAGATCGCCGGGATGATTTTCATTGGGGGCGTGCCAGAAATGATTGAAACCGACATCGTAAAGTGTTGCCGCCGAAGCAAAAGTGGAAATATGTCCGCCCAGTTCACCGCTCTTGCGGTTGGCGCGTACCACCATGGCCATCGCATTCCAGCGAACATAAGATCGAATTTTACGCTCCATGGCAACATCACCCGGGCAACGTTCTTCCAGCTGTGGAGGAATGGTATTCAAATAGGCGGTATTGGCGGAAAAGGGCAGATAGACCCCGGTGCGTCGCGCTTTTTCAACCAGGGTTTCCAGCAGGTAGTGTGCGCGTTGAGGGCTTTCCGCTTCCAACACGGCATCTAACGCGTCTAACCACTCCTGGGTTTCCTGTGGATCGATATCGTGCTGCTGGATATCAGTCTCGGTCATAACTGTTCCTTATCGGTTTTTTTCAGGGGGGTCAGCAGGCATCAATATACTTGAACCTTTCTCAAAATACCTCGCAATCCGCATGGCATTAGGCGATCGGCGCTAAGCTAAAGGCTTGTGACCCACATGCTCTAACCATGTAGGGCTCTACTAAGGACTCGTGGTCCCCTTCGCGCATAACATGGTAACTATTACTGCCGGCAAATCCAGGGCGGGGATTATAAGCTGATCGCCGTTTCCGCGCATCGCGCGGGTTTTTGGACTTTTGGCAGCGGGCTGCATTATAAATTCAAATAATGAATATTAAAATACTTGATAAACGATATATGTAGGGTCTTAGTACTGGGGATCGAAATGCTCAATTGAAAATGGTGTACAATCCGCGCCTTATTTAAATCCACGAATTTCCCATTCAATCAGGTAATAGAAGACGAGCAAGCATGGCAACGGTCAAAAAAGTGGTATTAGCGTATTCAGGCGGACTGGATACTTCGGTTATTTTGAAGTGGTTACAGGATGAATATCAGTGCGAAGTTGTAACCTTTACGGCTGACCTGGGTCAGCGTGAAGAAGTCGAGCCCGCGCGAGAGAAAGCGAAAGCCCTGGGTATCAAAGAGATTTATGTTGAAGACCTGCGTGAAGAGTTTGTACGCGATTATGTATTCCCAATGTTTCGCGCCAATACACTTTACGAAGGTGAATATCTGCTGGGCACTTCAATTGCGCGGCCCTTAATTGCCAAACGGCTGGTTGAAATCGCCCGCGAAACCGGTGCCGACGCCGTCTCGCATGGTGCAACCGGCAAGGGCAATGATCAGGTTCGTTTTGAGCTGGGCGCCTATGCGCTGACACCGGATATCAGGATTATTGCCCCCTGGCGTGAGTGGAGTCTGAATTCTCGCGAGAAGCTGATGGCTTATGCCGAGCAACACGGCATTGCGGTCGAATTAAAGCGTGGTAAAAAGTCACCGTACTCGATGGATGCAAATTTATTGCACATTTCTTACGAAGGCGGTCCGCTTGAAGATCCGTGGAACGAGCCGGACGAAGAGATGTGGCGTTGGTCGGTGTCGCCGGAAAATGCCCCGGATAAGCCGTTACACATTGAAATCAGTTATCGTGCAGGCGATCCGGTAGCGATTGACGGCCGTGAATTATCGGCTGCAGAATTATTGGCAGAGCTTAATCGGCTTGGCGAACAGCATGGTATTGGACGTTCTGATATTGTTGAAAATCGTTACGTTGGCATGAAATCCCGCGGCTGTTATGAAACTCCGGGCGGCACCATTATGCTGAAAGCGCATAGAGCGATGGAGTCTTTGACGCTGGATCGGCAGGCGGCGCATTTAAAAGACGAGTTAATGCCGCGTTATGCGGAACTGGTTTATAACGGTTACTGGTTTAGCCCGGAACGACAAGCTCTGCAGGCCATGATTGATAACACTCAGAGATATGTAAATGGTGTTGTGCGGGTTAAACTCTATAAAGGCAATGTCATAATCGCTGGCCGTAAATCGGATAGCGACAGTCTGTTTGATGAAGCGATTGCGACTTTTGAGGATGACATCGGCGCTTACAATCAAAAGGATGCTGAAGGTTTTATCAAGTTGAATGCCCTGCGCTTGAGAATCCAGGGTAAAAAGAGAGACTTTGGCAAGCAGTAAGTTACTATCCTTTCCCAATCGGAGACGCCGCTTTTATAGCGGCGTTTTTGTTACTTCATCGAGGCTGTAAATAAAATTGTGTAACTGATTTATTTTTTTTACCCTGTTGTATTCGGAGGAAGAAGATGGATCAGTTAGATAACGAG
>JAFGLM010000006.1 GCA_016928055.1 Gammaproteobacteria bacterium | reverse complement strand
TTGATCAGGATCTCCTTGCGAAAAACCCTTGTTCTTGCCTGCAGTCCATTGCATCGGTGTACGTCCGCCTGCCCGCGGTTTATAGGCACCTTCGACATACGGTAAGCCATATAATTGCTTCATGCCGATTTCATTTCCGTAAAAAATAAACGGAATGCCGGGCATGGTCAGCGAAAAGGCATAAATAATTTCCAGATCTTTTGTTGAGCGTTTGATATTCAAACGCGACAGGTCATGATTACCGAGCGGCAGATTGATATAACCTTTGCCGACTGTCTTTTCATATTGATCGAGATAACTGGCGAGAAAATCGGTTACGCTGCCCTTGCCTTCCTTGTCAAAAAAACTATGTCCTTCCGAGTAGCCATTCAGAATTCGCCAGCTTTCTTTTTGCAGAAGATCGTTATAACCCTGAAACCAGTGAAAAAAATCGGCATGAAAACCACCGCCATTTAAGGCAGATTCCGGATGCGACCATTCGGCTACCATAAATGAACCAGGATATTCCGTGTCCATTAATTTGCGAATTTTGTTCCAGAATATTTTGGTGCCTTCATCGCGGGTACTGAAAAACTGATCGTTACCGGTGATATTGGCATTCTTAACCAGTGCGCCGGCCATATCGGCACGAAAACCGTCGGCGCCCATATCCATCCAGAAGCGTAATACTTTCTTAAGTTCTTCCTGCAATGCCAGCACATCGGGATGATCGATCGGCAGCATCCAGGATTGTTCGGGTTTGGCAAAACCAAAATTCAGAGCCGGCTGGCTCCAGTAAAAATTACGCATAAACTGACCGTTGCGACGACTGTAGCCTTTGATAAAGGCATCGCGATAGGCCATCGGCGGATTAATCCAGGTGTTATCGGTCCAGATATACCAGTTGGAATATTTATTTTTTTCCTGTTTGGCGGATTCCTGAAACCAGGGATGATCGATGCTGCTATAACTGATGACCCAGTCGATTAAAATTTTTAAGTCCCGTTTTTCCGCTTCGTCAAACATTCGTTTGGCATCGGCGTTGCTGCCGTAACGCGGCGCAACACTGTAATAATCCGATACGTCGTAACCGGCATCATTAAACGGTGAAGTAAAAAAGGGATTAATCCAGAAACCATCGACTCCCAGACTTTTTACATAATCCAGTTTTTGAATAATGCCTTCCAGATCGCCGATACCATCGGCATCGGTATCTAAAAATGTTTGCGGATATATCTGATAGAAAACGGCGTTGTGTAAATATTCCGGTCCCGGTGGGATTGTCACTTTGCCGGTAATTTCGGCCGGCTCGGACGCAGCGTGACTGACGGCGCTGATTGTTACCAAAAAACTTAAACACAAACAGAAAAATAATTTTACTTTGTTCATCGTTTCTCCCGAATACTTAAGGAATCTCTGATTAAGTCATTCCCGGAATTCGGAGCCTGTCCCCGCGAAGGCGGGGAGCCGGAATCCAGTAACTCTTTGAATTTACTGGATGCCGGATCAAGTCCGGCATGACAAAAGTGAATTAATCAGAACTTCGTTAATACGCTAGACACCCTCTCCCTCCGGGAGAGGGTGTTCTTTTCACAAACTAACCTTCCATCTCTTCCAGTTCCAGTCCCTTGGTTTCGTGCACCATATATAAAACAAAGAAAACGGAGACTACTGCGGACAAGGCATAGAAACCGTAGGCTCCGGCAAGACCGATAGTTGTCAATAAAATAGGGAAAGTAATGGTGATGCCGAAGTTGGAACCCCACTGGAATAAACCGCTGACGGCCAAGCCCGAGCCGCGAATCTGGTTCGGGAACATTTCACCCAGCATGACCCACATCACCGGGCCCCAGGAAGTATTAAAGAAAAACACGTATGCATTAGCAGCAATAAGTGCCAAAACACCCATCTGATCAGATAGCTGTAGCTGACCACTCGAATCCAGCGTTGCAGTAGAAAACGCTATACTCATTGCACCTAGCGTAATCGCCATGCCGATCGAGCCGCTCCACAACAAAGGTTTGCGTCCGATTTTATCGATTAACAATGCAGTCACAATGCAGGCGCCTATGCTAACGGCACCGGATATCACATTGATCAACAATGCATCGCTTTCAGAAAATCCCACCGCCTGCCATAACACGGCGCCGTAGTAGAACACCACGTTGATGCCCACCAATTGCTGAAAGGTTGCCAAACCGATTCCAATCCAGACAATTTTGCGGGGCCACTTTGATCCAGGCGCCAACAGGTCTGAGAATTTGGGTTTGTGGTGATCGGCTGCCAGCGACGCATCAATTTCCGTTACTTTTGCCTGCCCTTCAGTGGCACCATAGAGTCGGGTTAATACTGACAAGGCTTTTGCTTTACGACCGGAGACCACCAGATAACGCGGGCTTTCGGGAATAAACATCAGGCAAACGAAAAAAATTGCTGCCGGTAACATTTCAACCCAGAACATCCAGCGCCAGGCTTCGTAACCAAACCAGAATTCATGGGTTGATGCACCGGCAATCCCGGCCAGAAAATAATTGCTGACAAAAGCGGAAAAAATACCGGTAATAATCGCAATCTGTTGCACCGTGGTTAAGCGACCGCGATAGTGCGCCGGCGCTACTTCGCTGATATAAGCAGGGGCCATGACGCTGGCGGCGCCGACTGCAAGACCACCGAGCACACGGTAAAAAACAAACTCCGCAGAACTAACGGCAACACCGGAGCCCCAGGCGGAAATCAGAAAAAATACCGCCGCAACAATCAATATCATGCGTCGACCGAAATAGTCTGCCAGACGACCGGCAAAAAAAGCACCGACGGCGCAACCCAATAACATGGATGCGACATTAAAACCGGTGCCGACACTGTCGGAGTTAAAGGCGATTTGCAGGCCATCAACGGTACCGTTGATAACCCCGCTGTCAAAACCAAATAAAAAGCCACCGATGGTTGCTACACAACTAATCAAGATAATAAAGAGCGTACTCGTTTCTGTTGCCGTGTCTTTTGTTATCATTTTCACTACCTCTGCTTTTTAACATCAAATTGAATCAATAAGCCCCTCTCCCTCCGGGAGAGGGGTTGGGGTGAGGGGATTGAATAAGTTCGCGATGAATTTTCTCTAAAACATCCTGCGTATCTGTCAGAATTTCATGATTCCAAAACCTTAGAACCCGGTAACCCCGGGTCTCTAAATACGCTGTTTTTTGGTTATCGTATTTCCGCTGATCACCATGCTGTCCACCATCAGCTTCGATGATCAACCGAGCATCAAGACATACAAAATCTACAATATAAGGTTCGATGACTAGTTGTCGACGAAACTTAAAACCATCCAATCGGCGCGCTCGCAAGTAATGCCACAACAGACGCCTAGCATCTGTCGACTGACTTCGCAATGCCTTTGCGAATGATAGAACCAATTTTTACCCCCTCACCCTACCCTCTCCCTGAGGGAGAGGGGATCAATCTCCAAACATAACTTTCGTGTCCGACAGACCATAAGCAATCGACATTCTTCAGTATTAAAGGACTTTTAATAAGCATCAAAATCTCTTAATAGGACACCAGCGATTTTGGGACAGGTTTCAGAAACATGACAAGAAACGTGTTCCGGTTTTTCCTTTTTTCACTCTTCATTCTTCTCCACCGGTTCCGCGTAGACAATACCTCGACCGTCCGTGCCAACATAAACGCGACCATAATGCTGCAGATCACCGCTTAAAGTACGATAACGTTTTCCGTACCGATGTTCATCATCGCTTAACTTTATCCAGTGCAAACCGGAATCATCGGATTGCCAGATGGCACGTTCACCACCGCGACTACCAATAGCAAACAAGGTTGCCTTTGAGCCAACCGTTTTCGGTTTACCAAAGCTGAGTAATTGCACCTGAATATTGGTTTCGACTTTAGCAAAAGTTTCGCCGCTATCAATAGAATGAAATAATCCTGCATGCGAAACAAACCAAAGCTCACCGGCCTGATAAGGGTCCACCATCAACGGCCAGGGAATTTCCCGCCAGGCCGGACGATCCTTACTGATATTGTCTGGTAATCCCTTGCTTTCAATTGCTACAAATGTTTCGCCGCCATCGCGTGAAATAAACAGCCGCGAGGTATTAAAATCCATCGCGTAAAAAACAAGCGGTTCTCTTTTATCTGCAACCGGTCGACTATTTTCCGGTAAGCCTGATGCTTTATGCCAGCTTTTACCCTGATCAGCTGACCAGCGGGCAATCGGTGTATTGATCATTAACCGCGATCCACTCGCTGAAACGACCATGGCCAGATCGCCGGGTCTGGCCGGGTGTTCCGGTTCTTCAACAGTCTGCCAGGTTTTACCGAAGTCAATGGAATAAGCCTGAGTCGGACCTTTGCCTTCGGTTCGATGCGCCGGCGTTCCGCTGCGAACAACAATATTGGGCACCAGACCGGCATAGTCGATGGTATTGGTATTGGCAAAAACCGGATCAACAAACTGGACTTGCGGTGAAACAGTCAGATCTTCATGCACAAAACCGCTGATATCACCAAAACCGCTTAACAAAGGGGGGCCTTTGGGCAGGCTGGTCAGTGTAATAATCGCGGTTTGTTCTATACCTTTTATCCAGGGCTGCCATTTGATCGTGGGCTGAGCCAATATATTATCGGTTGCATAAAGCGTCGCGCCGGTGGTGTAGGCAACATGTCCGGAATCAAATGGATCAATAGCCAGACCGGCGATCCACCAGCCAAAATCCGCCTCCGGGTTGCCCCAATATAAATAAGGCGTTGCACTGACATCACGTTTGCTGACCGGTTGGATATCAAACCAGCTTGCCCCGCCATCGCTGGAATACCAGACCGTATCGTACGGTTGCCAGCGATTCATGCTGGCGACGACCACTGTGCCCGGTTTCTGCCGATCCAGGCTGATGCCCATATAACCGCCGCCGGGTTTACCCGGCCTCTTTTGCGGACTGATATCGGTCCAATCGCCGGAACGAGTACCCCATTTATAGACTGCACCATCGGTGACGCCGTTCGGTCCGATGCCATTGCAATAGGCAACATAAAGGACACCTTGATCATCCAGCTCCGCTTGCACCGGTAACAACTGCGCGGGCGGCTGGTTTTTAACAGCGGTCCAGGTCTTGCCGCCATCGTGACTTTGATAAAGATGTTGTTCTCCGGGATCGGCCACTCCGACGTATATCGACTGCGACGATCCATTACTGCCACTGGCTGGATCAAATACGACAAAACTGATACCGGCATTGGTCGGTTGTGGGTAAGAACGCATGCCTGAACCGGAATGCGGGAAAGACTCGACCCTGGCCCAACTGGCACCCCGGTCCAGGCTGCGAAAAAGTCCATCGTGGCGTGAGCCAAAATACAGAATAGAGGTTTGATTTGGATCAATAGCCAGCCGCTCACCCAAACCCCGTCCGTCCTCATTGCCACCCATACGGAAAGGTACCGGTGTGATGCGCCAGGTCTGACCACGGTTAGCAGAGTGCAAAATGGCTGCCGGCTCATGCCGGTACATACCGGCTGCCGCGTATACGACATCAGGATCTTTTGGATCCGGCGCCAGACTTTCGATACCAAAATAGCTGGATTCTTCCATGCCGTCCTGTAGTGGCAACCAGCTTCCCTTGTCCTGATCCCAGCGATAAGCACCGCCCATATCGGTACGCAGATACGCCAGGTTTTTCTCCACCCGGCTGAAAACAATATTCGGTGCAAAACCCCCTGCTCCGACCGTGATATTTTTCCATTCATAGTGAGGCACCACGGATTTGGTACCGGCGCCACATGCCAGGTTTATTAATACGGTACCGGTGAGCAACAGAGCGCTCAGGGATTTTACAATTTTGGGATATATCCGATTATTCCGGTCGGGATTATGAATCACCGACCGTTCCAATATACCCGGTTTTCTTCCCATTCAACCTCTCCTCGCAACATCGGTCATCAAACCGTCGGTCAAGAAAAATGCAATTTCTATTTGCAATTAAATCGGTTTGTTATAGTATAAGTGACAATAAGCTATAGTATATCCGACAATTAGCTAAGGGGACGCACTTTTCTAACCGTCATCGGTATCGAAAGTGAACGATAATTCAAAAAAAATTGGCGAAAAGCCAATTAGCATGCGGGGGATATCCAGAACAGCATTCTGGATTGCCATGGCATTCTTATGCCATTTCCCGTCAGCCGGCGCCATTGCCACCGATACCCCCCTGCTCCTCTGGTACGACAGACCGGCTTCCGACTGGGAGCGCGAAGGCTTACCGATTGGTAACGGCGCGCTCGGTGCGATGATCCAGGGTGGCGTGAATCTTGATCTTATCCAGTTCAACGAAAAAACACTCTGGACCGGCGGACCGGGTTCCAGAGAAGGATACGATTTTGGCGTTCCGGAAAAATCCGCGGTTGCGCAATTAAAGCAGGTTCAAAAGCAACTGGCACAACAAGGCTCCCTGCAACCTGAAGCGGTTGCGCAACAACTCGGTCGCAAAGCCATCGGCTACGGAAATTATCAGAGTTTTGGTGACTTAAGTCTCTCCTTCTCACATCGCAATGTCAGCCACTATAAACGCGAACTGGATATCAGCCGTGCCGTTGCGCGAATCAGCTATGAAGCTGACGGTGTTCGCTATACCCGCGAGTACTTTGCCAGCTACCCGGACAACGTTCTGGTTATTCGCCTGACGGCAAACCAACCGGGGCAAATCGGATTTACCGCCAATATCAACGTACCGGATAACCGAAGCAAAAAAACCAGCATAAAGAAAGGCCGCCTCACCATCGCCGGGGCACTAAACGATAACGGACTGCGTTATGAAGCACAGCTGCAGGTATTCGCTGAAGGCGGTCAACGTGAAGATGACAAAAACAGCATAACGATCACAAATGCCGATGCAGCCTGGTTGCTGTTAACAGCGGCTACCGATTACGCACAACATTACCCGCATTATCGCGGCAAAAATCCGCATACGCTGGTTCAGCAACGCATCAACCGCGCCGCAAAAAAAGGTTACACAAAATTACAAGCCGCACACGAAGCAGATTATCGTTTGCTATTTGATCGCGTCTCGCTGGATATCGGCCAACAAGCACCAACACTGCCTACTGATCGATTACTCGCAGAATACAAAGGCGGTAACAGTGCAGCGGATCGAGCGCTGGAAGTACTTTATTTTCAATACGGCCGTTATTTGTTAATCGCTTCATCTCGTTCTGGTTCGTTACCGGCCAACTTGCAGGGTGTCTGGAATAACTCCGCAACACCTCCCTGGAATGCGGACTACCACGTTAATATCAATCTGCAGATGAATTACTGGCTTGCGGAACAAACCAATTTATCTGAAGCAACCTATCCATTATTTGATTTCATTGATTCATTGGTTGAACCGGGACGTCAATCGGCAAAGATGTTACTGGGTGTTGACGGTTGGACATTATTTCTCAACACCAATATTTGGGGTTTCACCGGCGTTATCGACTGGCCAACCGCTTTCTGGCAACCGGAAGCGGCTGCATGGCTGGCTCAACATTATTACGAGCATTATCTTTTCACTGTCGACGTTAATTTTCTGCGTCAGCGCGCGTATCCGGTTATGAAAGAAGCTGCCCGCGTCTGGTTGCAGGCCTTATATCGTGGTCCGGACAGTAATCAATTACTGGTATCCCCCAGCTATTCACCCGAGCATGGTCCGTTTGTTATCGGCGCCTCCATGTCGCAACAAATTGTTTATGATCTGTTGCGCAATACCCGTGACGCGGCTCAATGCTTGGGTGATAGCTTTTTTAAATCGCAACTGGTTGACGTGCTTGACCAACTGGATCCCGGTATTCGTGTCGGATCGTGGGGGCAACTGCAGGAATGGCGACAGGATCTTGATGATCCTGACGATCAACATCGACATGTGTCGCATCTGTATGCCCTGCATCCCGGAAATCAAATTTCGCCCATTACCACTCCCAAGCTCGCGGTCGCTGCAAAAAAATCTTTAAGCTCAAGAGGCGATGGCGGTACCGGCTGGAGCAAAGCCTGGAAAATTAATTTATGGGCCCGCCTGCTGGATGGTGATCACGCGCATCGCTTGCTGGCCGAACAATTGAAAGAAAGCACATTACCCAATCTATGGGATACACATCCTCCTTTTCAAATCGACGGCAACTTTGGTGCGACTGCGGGCATCGCTGAAATGCTGGTGCAAAGTCAGAACAATGAAGTGCATCTGTTACCTGCCCTGCCCTCAACATGGTCGACAGGCAGTGTACAAGGCTTGCGTGCGCGCGGCGACATAACCGTTTCCATGCAGTGGTCTGACGGTAAATTAAAACAAGCAACATTAAGCAATGGTCAATCAGGACCTGTCGCTGTTCGTACAGATTTATTGAAACAAAAATTCAAATTTTCTGAAGTTTCGAGTGGACGGGTAGTCGAGTTGGATACCGACGGCCAACAAGCGGTTTATACAGCCAAAGCGGGGCGATCTTATCTGCTCACTGCTCTGTAAAAAATATGCAAAGGATTTGCATCAGATTTTTTTGGTGGATATACAAAAACAATTACTGTTTTTGTTATCCGAAAGTAGTTGTGCACTTTTTGCCTGTTCTCAGACGCTGAGTGCACGTCTTAGTGTAGTAATCAGGACGAAAATAAAGACGAGTGGGGATGAATTTCATAAATAGGAGAAAAAGTTTATGTACATTAAAAACGATGAGGAACACAGTCTGTATCCAACCAGCCTTGTTCCGAAAATGCTTGCAAAAGCATCGATAGTCTTGCTCAGCACACTGGCCGTTATGATGCCGGCTGCTGCACAAGACAACGATGCAAATGCAGATCTGGAAGAAGTGGTAGTTACCGGTCTGCGTGGGAATTTGCAGTCGGCACAAAAAATGAAACTTGATGCCGAACAAATTATTGATTCGATTGTCGCCGATGATATCGCTAATTTACCTGACCGTAGCGTTACGGAAACATTGCAACGTATACCCGGCGTCACCATCGACCGCTTTATAACGCGAGGCGACCCGGAACATCTTTCTGGTGAAGGAACAGGCGTAGCGGTACGCGGCTTACCTCAAGTTCGAGGTGAAATCAATGGCCGCGACGGATTTACCGCCAACGGCGGACGCGCTCTTAGCTTTGAAGACGTTCCACCGGAATTGATGGCTGGCGTTGATGTATACAAAAATCCTTCGGCCGATATGATTGAAGGCGGTCTGGGGGGTACAGTCAATCTGCGCACTCGTATGCCATTTGACATCGACGAGCGGTTGATTGGGGTTACTTTAACTGCCAACTATCAAAACTTCATCGAAGAAACAACGCCAGGCATGTCGGCTATATATAGTGATCGTTGGGACACAGGTATCGGTGAAGTAGGATTCCTGATTGACGTAGCGCACTCTGAGCTGAAAGGTCGCATTGACGTAATATTTAACAGACCTTACTTCCCGTATGACAGTAACGGTGACACAGTAAATGACTCATATATTCCTAGAGGTGCTGACTGGCGTACTGAGCGTACTGAGCGAGAACGTCAAGGTCTTTATACTGCATTACAAATACGTCCAAACGATAACATTGAATACTTTCTTACAGTATTTCACAGCCGCTATGATTTTACTTGGGATGAAGACGCAATGTTTGTCAGTAACGACCCTTACGACTTAGTGGCGGGACCCGACACCGTGTATGACAGTAACGGTATTTTCCAAAGTGGCACTCTCACTGACCCAAGTCATGGCGGTATCCCGTTCGGATCAGATATTCGAATCTCGAATCGTGAATCCATCACAACCGATGTATCAACCGGCGTGGAATGGCAAATAAACAGCAGTTGGTCATTCAATTCAGATCTTCAGTATGTCAAATCAACAACTGATGCGCTGGATGCCACCATCGCGGCTGGTGTCCAGGTACCGGATATGTTTGTGGATGCTTCTGGCGGGATACCCCGCATATCAACTGACTCGGATTTTCTGGCAAATCCAGATAACTACTATGCTGCATTTACTATGGACCACGAGGAAGATAATACAGCGGAACAACTTGCAGTGCGCGCTGACGCGGAATATACCTTTAGTGAGACTCCCGGACTAAATTCTTTGAAATTTGGCGTACGTTTTGCGGATCGTGATTACGAAACCATCAACACTGACTACAATTGGAAACCAGTATTTCAACCTTGGATGCAATGGTGGGCAGTACCCGGTGGGGTTCCATTACCCAATATTTCTCAATTGAATCTAGGTAACCTAGTAACAGTCAACCGGTTTGATAACTTCTTTCGCGGCGATCTACCGATACCTGGATCTGTTGTAGCATTTAATAGATCTTTAGCCCTAGGTTATCCTGACACATTCATTCAAGTTCATCAGGCAGCAGCCCCCTTGTATGATTGTTGTTATTTCACTATTGACCCGGATACAGGTGAAAGAGTTACTACTTTTGAGCCCACCCTGATTAACCCTTCCCATGTTAGCATCCAGGAAGAAGATGTTAGCAGCGCTTATTTAATGTTACGTTTTGGCTGGGACGATATCGGCCTCGATGGGAATGTCGGCGCACGCTGGGTACAAACCAAAAACTTAGCAACTGGTTATGTTCGCTCGCCCGGCGTTCTAGCGGCTGAAGCAATACGACCGTCCTTCATGAACCCCCCGCAACTGGCTGAATTTTCGGAAACTTATACTCATACCTTGCCCAGCCTGAATTTGCGGTGGAAGATAACAGACGAATTTTTAGCTCGTTTTGCTTATTCGAAAGCTATCGCAAGGCCAAATGTTTTTGATTTACGGAGTTCTGTCCAGTTGTATGTCGATAAGAACGATGGCGCGCCTGATAACTCACCACTCCTAACTGATTACCATGGCTCTGCTTACGGAGGCAATCCAAGACTCCGCTATATGGAAGCGGATCAGTTAGACTTGGCGTTCGAGTGGTATTACAGCGATATCGGCAGTGTCTGGCTAAATCTGTTTAGCAAAGATATTAGTAATTTTATTCGCGTAGCTAATTTCACTGAAACGTATTACAATTTTGATTATGTAATTCAAAGACCAATGAACCAAGAAAAGGCTGACGTCAAGGGTTGGGAACTTGGTTGGCGTCACTTCTTTGATTTTGGATTTGGAATGGAATTCAGCTACACCAACATTGACAGTGATACAACGGTTGCAGCGTCAAGTATAAAATATGATACAGACGGTTCACCATTCAATGCTGACGCTATGCCATATGAGGGATTATCTGAAAACTCGTACAGTGCAATTTTTATGTTTGAAGATGATCTGATTTCAGCCCGACTGGCTTATACCTGGCGTGATGAATTTCTCCTTTCTATCGGCGCAAATGGATATAACGGTACTTTTGATGGGATACGCTGGGATATTCCGGTATATCAGGATGACTATGGGCAATGGGACGGTTCCGTTTTCTTCAATATTACCGAGCAATATTCAATCGGTCTTGAAGCCAATAACCTGACCAACGAAAAGCTCAATACTATTCAAAAACAAAATATACCCGGCAATCACATTGCGAGCGCTACAGTCCAGGATACTCGCTATGCATTGACGTTCAGAGCTAGCTTTTAGGTGATCTTGTGAGGAATCCCTGTATTGCTTTTCAGTAATACAGGGAGCTCTCAAATAAACTGGAATAAAAATTTAAGCTTATTGATTTGAATTAATTCCAGATAATTTAATAGATCCGGTGGCGTCTACATTTGAAAATTTTATGTAGACGCCATTTTTATCTCTTCAAGATGAAGAGACTCTTCTGAGGTATCGTGTTATGCGCTTTAAACCATTCAATAAATGTTGTTCAATCAAAATCATGATCAGTAAGCCATTATCAGGAATCATCTGTGCGTTTTTATTGACTGCAATACTACCGCCGTGTAATGCCAACGCACAATCTGATCCACCAAAATTAATAAGCAATAACGGCCGACATGCTTTTTTGGTAGATGGAAAACCGTTTCTATTATTGGCTACACAAGCGAATAATTCCACGAACTATCCGGCGGCTTTAAAGAACGTTTGGCCTGCAGTAGAAAAAATTCACGCTAACACATTACAGATTCCGGTTGCCTGGCAACAGATTGAGCCGGTTGAAGGACAGTTTGATTTTTCTTACGTTGATCTGCTTATAAAAGAAGCTCGCGAACACGATGTTCGACTTGTGTTGCTTTGGTTTGCAACCTGGAAGAACAATGGCCCTGGCTATTCACCGGCCTGGGTAAAACTGGATAACAAACGATTTCCGCGTGTTGTTAAAAAAGACGGTGACACGCTCGATTCATTGTCGCCGCATTTCAGAACCACGCTGGAAGCGGATAAAAAAGCATTTGTTGCGTTAATTCAGCATTTAAAGAAAGTGGACAAAAAACATACTGTGATTATGGTGCAGGTGGAAAATGAAGTCGGCACCTACGGTTCAGCACGCGATTTTTCCAGAACGGCAGAAGAAGTATTTCGATCCTCTGTACCGGAAAAACTTGTAAAAGCATTAAACAAAAAACCCGGTAACTGGCGAGAAGTCTTTGGCAACGACGCCGACGAATTCTTTCACGCCTGGCATATCGCTGTTTATTGCAATGAAATTGCCGAAGCAGGCAAAGCGGTTTATCCCCTGCCGATGAATGTAAATGTGGCCTTGCGCGATCCCTTTGATCCATCCAAACCCGGCGCCTATGCCAGTGGCGGTCCGACTGATAATGTGATTGACCTATGGAAAATCGCGGCGCCCTCCATTGTTATGATATCGCCGGACTTGTATATGCGCGAATACGATAAGGCAATGAAGATATTTGACTACTACAGTCGCCCGGATAATGCATTATTTGTCGCTGAAATCGGTAACGATCAGCCCTATGCCCGCTATTTCTTTTCAGTGCTGGGCAAGCACGGTATCGGTTTTTCACCTTTTGGCCTGGATTATTCGGATTACGCCAATTACCCCTTAGGTGTAAAAGAAATTAATGAAGAAGCGTTTCAACCGTTTGCCGAAAACTATCAATTGTTGCGCCCGATGGCGGATGTATGGGCCAAACTCAGTTTTGAAAATAAAGTCTGGGGCGTATCAGAACCGGATGGCGATAATCATACCCAAAAACTGGATCTTGGATTATGGGATGCAACCATCACCTATGGCCGCCCCATGTTCTGGATTGATCCGCCTGCAGGCAACACGCCTCCTTCCGGCGGCATCATCATTGCCGAACTCAGTCCCAATGAATATCTGGTAACCGGCTATCGGGCGCGTGTTGAATTCAGCGCATCGACAGAACTTAAAAACAAGAAATACATGATCGAACGTGTTGAAGAAGGACATTATGAAAATGGTAAGTGGGTATTCGAACGGGTCTGGAACGGTGATCAGACGGATTGGGGTTTGAACTTCACGTCGCGGCCACATTACCTGAAAGTTCGTATGGCGACATATAAAACGAATTAATATCTTTCTGTCATGCCCACGAAGGTGGGCATCCAGAAGCAGGAGTCACGAAATAACTGGATTCCCGCTTTCGCGGGAATGACGAGTGAATGTTGAATATAAAGTTTTCGGTCATGCCCACGAAGGTGGACATCCAGAAACAGGAGTCACGAAATAACTGGATTCCCGTCCCCGCCTTCGCGGGGAGAGACCCTAACGCGGGAATGACGAGTGAATGTTGAATATAAAATTTTCTGTCATGCCCACGAAGGTGGGCATCCAGAAGCAGGAGTCACGAAATAACTGGATTCCCGCTTTCGCGGGAATGACAAAGTGGTCTGTATTCCCGTTTTAGCGGGAATGACGGAGGACATGTAACAAGCAGTCCTTTTACTAATTACAATGATGTACTAAGCGAGGAAATAGATAATGATTGGCACAAATCATTTATGGAAAGCAATTATCCCGGTATTTGCTCTAATATTTTTAGTAACGGGTTGCGACAAAGGCAACGATGCAGTAACCACAACGTCTGACAGCGTTGTTTTTACACCAGAGGAAGGTCAGGCTAAAAAAATCCGGTTACAGGTCATCTCGGATAAAATTATTCGTGTAACAGCCGTACCGCACAGCAATTTGTTTACGCCAAAAAGCCTGATGGTTAATGCAGCGCCGGACAGCAATACTGAGTTTTCAGTTAAAGCAAAACATGGAAAAGTCATCATAAAAACATCCGAATTAACTGCTGAGGCAGATCTTAAAACGGGTGTTGCTCAGTTTCGTAATAAAGCCGGCGAGGTAGTACTGGCAGGGTATGATAGCGGATCATTCGGGCCGGTTACCGCCGATCCCGTTAAACCCGATGAAGACTCCTACGCCATACGCCAGCAATTTAACCGCGATACCGATGAAGGGCTTTACGGTTTGGGACAGCATCAAAACGGACAGTTCAATTATAACGGCGAAGATATTGTGCTTGCACAGCACAACCTGGTCATCGCTGTTCCGTTTATGGTCTCAAGTCGCAACTACGGTTTGTTGTGGGATAATAACGGCATTACCCGTTTTGGCGATGCGCGGGATTATCAACCGCTAAGCAAATCGCTAAAACTTTATGACGCTAATGGTAACGAAGGCGGGTTGACTGCAAAGTACTATATCAAGGATGAATTGAAAGCAACCCGAATCGAAACCGACCCCAATTACCACTATATAAAAGATCAAGCTAACTGGCCTGCCGAAGTTCCGAGCAACCCTGATCGTCGCGTTGTCTGGGAAGGCAGTCTGCAAACCGACGTAACCGGTAAACATAAGTTTCGTTTATACGCCAGTAGTCATTTTAAATTAATAGTTGACGGCAAGCTGGTCTTTGATCGCTGGCGGCAAAACTGGAATCCGTGGTATCACAATTTTGACCTGGATATGACTGCCGGCGAGAAAAAGTCCATTCGTATTGAATGGATTGCCAACGACGGGTATTTAGGTTTACTGCATCTGGACCCATTACCCGATAACGAACGACATGAGATCTCGTTTGCCTCAGAAACCGGCAAGGCCATCGACTATTACTTTGTTGCCGGTGATGATATCGATGACGTGATTTCCGGTTATCGAAAATTGACCGGCAAAGCCGTGATGTTGCCGCGCTGGGCATATGGATTCTGGCAAAGCCGCCAACGTTATAAAACCCAGGATGAGTTACTTGATGTTGTCAAAGAATATCGTAAACGTAAAATCCCCTTCGACAATATTGTGCTCGACTGGTTTTACTGGGAAGAAGACAGCTGGGGCAGTCACGAATTCGATCCAAAACGTTTTCCAAACCCCAAAACGATGGTCGATGAAGTACACAAGCTTAATGCGCAGATTATGATTTCGGTGTGGCCGAAGTTTTATCCAACAACCGATCATTTCAAGGAACTGGATGCCAGGGGCTTTATCTATCAACGCAATCTGGAACAACAGGCTCGTGACTGGGTAGGTCCCGGCTACGCCAGTTCATATTACGATCCCTACAGCACTGAGGCACAGGATCTTTACTGGTCACAACTTGAAGATACCATTAATGCCAAGGGTTTTGACGCCTGGTGGCTGGACGCCACCGAACCGGATATGCATTCAAATCTGGATATACCGGAGCGAAAACTTCGCATGGGCCCAACGGCATTGGGTTCGGGCGCTGAATTTTTTAATTCCTTCGCCCTGCCACATGCCGAAGGCATATACAGAAATGAACGTATCCATGATCCGGACAAACGTGCGTTCATTCTGACACGATCCGGTTGGGGTGGTTTGCAGCGAACTGCTTCGGCAATCTGGAGCGGCGATGTCGCTGCACGCTGGGATGATATGGTCGAGCAAATATCCGCCGGCCTGAATGCAGGACTGGCCGGTCTGCCCAACTGGACTTTTGATATCGGCGGTTTTTCTGTGGAAAAACGCTATGAAAACGAGGATCCCGCACATAAACAGGAATGGCAGGAACTCAATTTACGCTGGTTTCAGTTCGGTTCATTTGTTCCACTGTTTCGCTCGCACGGCGAATACCCGTATCGTGAAATATTCAATATCGCCGAGGAAGGTTCGGATGTTTATAACAGCATGGTCTGGTACACCAATTTGCGTTATCGTTTGATGCCATATATCTATTCACAAGCCGCTGATATGTACTTTAAAGACAGCACTCTAATGCGCGCATTGGTGATGGATTTTCCGCAGGATGAGAATGTTAAAAATCTGGGTGATCAATATTTGTTCGGTCCCGCATTCCTGGTAGCCCCGGTCACACAATTTAAAGCGCGCACTCGTGATCTATATTTGCCGGCCGGGACTCAGTGGTATGATTTTTATACCGGCAAAAAATTTGCCGGCGGTCAACGCGTGACTGTTGATGCGCTGCTAAGTCGTATTCCGTTATTCGTTAAGGCCGGTTCAATTGTTCCAACCGGGCCGAGCATTCAATTTGCAGATCAAGTTTTAAACGCACCGATTACCTTGCTTGTTTACACCGGCTCCGATGGCAGCTTTGAACTGTATGAAGATGACGGTCGCAGCTATGATTATGAAAAAGGCGAATGGTCAAGAATTCCTGTCTTGTACAACGATTCCGACGGCACATTAAGCATTGGTGATCGCACAGGTTCATTTAAAGGTATGGCGGAAACACGCACAATCAATGTACGCTGGATTTCCGGCGAAACAAAAGATGCCGTGAATTTTGATGCGAAACCCGATCACACTGTAATCTACACAGGAAAATCTGTTGTTATCAAAAGATAGAGATTACTGGATTGTCTTTTAAAACAAAGATTTCCAGGTAAAGTAGCCTCACCGCCGCTGCGCCATCGCAGCGGCGGCAACTTCTTAAATAAATTGCAAACTAACCAGCAACATCGATTCTGTTCATATACCCCATATATGGGAACTGAGGAATTAAACTTGCCTGAAAATAAATATCTTGGTCTGCTTGCCCTGTTTTGCGCTTTGTCATTAATTTCTTCATGCAATCAAGAAAATAAGCCGACGGAAACTCATATAACCGATATCAGTCTCTGGCCACAAGTCAGCAACCCAGTACAAGCTTCTGCTGCCGAAAC
Source organism: Gammaproteobacteria bacterium (assembly GCA_016928055.1). Taxonomy (GTDB): domain Bacteria; phylum Pseudomonadota; class Gammaproteobacteria; order HTCC5015; family HTCC5015; genus JAFGLM01. The sequence goes on along the minus strand of JAFGLM010000006.1, from coordinate 46,305 downwards.
TGCAAAAATCGAATCATTACTGGCCGGCATGTCGTTGGAAGAGAAAGTCGGCCAGATTATGCAAGCGGAAATCATTCACATTACCCCCGAGGAAATAAAAAAATATCATATCGGCTCAGTGTTGAATGGTGGTACTTCAAAACCCAACCAAAATCCTGATGCCACCGCATCTGAATGGCTGGCAATGGCGGATGCTTTTTACGATGCATCCATGGACACAACAGACGGTAACGCCGCCATACCTGTTATTTGGGGCACCGACGCCGTACACGGGCATGCCCTGGTTAAAGGTGCCACGATCTTTCCACACAATATCGGTCTGGGCGCAACCCGAAATCCAGAACTTGTAAAACAAATCGGCGATATAACCGCTCGTGAATTACATGCGACCGGAATTAACTGGGCATTTGCACCCACGGTGGCAGTTGCACAAAATGACCGTTGGGGGCGTACCTACGAAAGCTATTCAGAAGATCCGGATATCGTAAAACAACTCGCCGCAGCGATGGTTGCCGGATTGCAGGGCAATCCTGCAGACAGCAGTTTTCTCGACGATCAACATGTTGTCGCTACTGCCAAACACTTTATCGGTGATGGGGGCACTCTGGAAGGCGACGATCAGGGAAATACGCGAATCAGCGAACAGGAGCTGGTCACAATCCATAATCCTGGTTACGTCGCCTCTATCCAGGCCGGCGTGCAAACGATTATGGCCAGCTTTTCTTCGTGGAACGGGGATAAATTGCACGGCAATCACTACCTGTTAACCAAAGTACTGAAAAATCGAATGGGGTTTGATGGGCTGGTCGTTGGTGACTGGAATGGTCACGGACAGTTACGCGGTTGTACTAACAGTTCTTGCGCGGCGGCAATTAACGCGGGCGTTGATCTGATAATGGTAACTCGTGACTGGAAAGCCATGATACGCAACACACTGACCCAGGTACGCTCTGGTGAAATTTCCGAGCAGCGTCTGGATGACGCGGTGCGGCGAATTCTGCGAGTGAAATTGCGTGCCGGTTTGTTTGAACACAGACCTTCAGATTCTGCTGCTGCAAAAAATAAAACTATCGTCGGGCATCCACAACATCGCGCTGTCGCAAGACAGGCGGTGCGTGAAAGCCTGGTTTTGCTTAAAAACCGAAATGGCATCTTACCGCTTGATCCGCGACAGACAATATTAGTTGCCGGTGACGGTGCCAATGATATTGGCAAACAATGCGGTGGCTGGAGTATGCATTGGCAGGGTTCACACAATAACGAAGACTTTCCAGGTGCAACATCAATTTACGAAGGTATTCGGGAAACAGTAAACCGTGCTGGTGGTAAAACGATATTATCAGTCGATGGAAGTTATAAACAGAAACCTGATGTTGCTATCGTTGTCTTTGGAGAGGATCCATACGCTGAAGGGCTCGGCGATCTCAATACAATTGAATTTGAGGCGGGCAGAAAAAAAAGTCTGGCGTTACTTAAAAAACTGAGTGCTGAAAATATTCCTGTTATTTCGATATTTTTGTCGGGACGACCACTTTGGGTAAATCCGGAATTAAATGCTTCAGATGCTTTCGTGGCAGCGTGGCTCCCCGGCAGTGAAGGCGCCGGCGTAGCCGATGTTTTATTTACCAAAACTGATGGGGTGGTAGATTATGACTTTAAGGGGAAACTGTCATTCTCATGGCCAAAAAATCCATCACAGGAAATCCTCAATCCACATCATAGTCACTATGACCCACTGTTTGGATTGGGTTACAGCTTGACTTATGCATCCGCCCAGAAAGAACTGGACTCACTGGAAGAAAACTTTTCAAACCTAACCACAGCAAATCCCGCAGAGATACCTTTATATATTGGAAAAGCTCTGGAACCCTGGCGTGTGTATATCCGGAACCAGCAACACAGGCAAATATTAAGCGGAGCATTCGCTGCAACGCCGGACGGCGATGTGCTTGTCAGTGCAACAGATAAAGATATTCAAGGCGATGCGCTAACCCTGGCATGGAATAATACGCAACATGCACTTTTATATTTCACCGACGGGCAACCGATCGATCTGTCAAGCTATCTACCCGATGGCGTAATAACCTTTGATTTAAAAGTTGAATCTAAAAATATCGATAACCTTGCTCTAATGATGCGTTGCGGGGAAGATTGTGAGCGGCGGTTTTCACTGACGCAATACGCTAACACGCAGGCAGCGAAGAACTGGAAAACAGTTGCTATCAAGCTTTCGTGTCTGGCAAGGCCATCGGATCGATTTGGTCAAATATCATTGCCTTTTGCACTTGAAGGCGCAGGGTCAGGCGAAGTTTCACTGGCCAACATCAAATACGTTATAAAAGGACAGGAAAATTTAACCTGTCAAAAAACTAAAGGAGAACAGGAATGACCACCCTTCGTACGATATCGCTTGCTTTACTGATAGTATTCGCATCGTTCGCGCATGCTGCACTGGAACTTCCGTTACTGTTCAGCGATGAGATGGTATTACAACGCAATCAGCCAATTCATGTCTGGGGGTGGAGCGAGCCCGGCAGCAGTATTCACGTTCAACTGGACCAACGCAATGCAAAGACAAAAGCGGCGGGAAACGGCAGCTGGCATGTCTACCTGCCCAAATTTAAGGCCGGTGGCCCCTATATTTTGTCTGTCGATAATGGCACTGATAAACGCACGATCAAAAATGTATTGGTCGGTGATGTCTGGCTTTGTTCCGGTCAATCCAATATGGAATGGACTGTAAAAGATTCAAACAATGCAAAAATTGAAATGGCAAGTGCCAATGATTCCAAAATCAGGCATTTTAAAATTCCCAAATCGTGGGCTAATCAGCCGGAAAAACAACTGGCAGGTGGTTCGTGGCAATCGGCGTCACCCAAAACCGTTGGCGATTTCACTGCAGTGGGTTATTTTTTCGCGCGTGAGTTGCGCGCCAAAACCGGTGTGCCCATCGGATTAATTAATTCCAGCTGGGGAGGAAGTCGAATCGAGCCGTGGATGAGTATTAACAGTCTGGACATGGATGAGAAATCACTCAGCAAATTATTACAACCAATGGTGGAGCAGGATAAAAAAAATCAGCTCGCGCTTGAACGCAAACTGGCACACTGGTCGGCATCAGCCGGGGGCATAGTCAATGGCAAGGCCGTATGGGCGAATGCAAATCTTGATGACAGCAATTGGGCAAATATTACTGTTCCAGCACTTTGGGAAGCTCAGGAATATATCGGCATGGATGGTATCGCCTGGTACCGAACCACCTTTACATTGACTGCCGAACAGGCAAAAAATGACATCACACTTGGACTGGGCCCGATTGATGATTCGGATCAGACCTGGGTTAATGGTGTAAAAATCGGTGAGACAATACAGCAGTGGAATGTGCCGCGACGTTATTCTGTTTCAGCTAAATTATTAAAAAGTGGCGTCAACACCATTGCGGTGCGCGTTGAAGATAGCGGCGGTGGTGGTGGTATTCATGGCGACCCGAATCTAAATTTTGTTCGGGTGAAAGGAGGCGCACAACATCAATTATCCGGTAACTGGAAATTCAGGGTCGACAAAATCATTTTAAATCCAGACGATAACAAAAATCAGATCGCCACCCTGCTCTACAACAAAATGATCTATCCCATTCAGCGATACCCGATCAAAGGCGTTATCTGGTATCAGGGTGAAGCCAATGCAACAGTCGCCGACGCCTATCAATATCGAAATCTCTTTGTCGATTTTATTAATAGCTGGCGTCAGGAGTGGAAACAAAAAAATATGCCGTTCCTGTGGGTACAACTGGCTAATTGGATATCTGGCGGTGATAACGAACACGGTAGTCCATGGGCCGTGTTACGTGAATCTCAATCAAGTGCACTCAGTTTGCCGAATACCGCGGAAGCAGTAACGATTGATATTGGCAACCCGAATGATATCCATCCTCGTAATAAACAGGATGTGGGACATCGACTGGCGCTGGCAGCTCGGCATGTTGTTTATGGTGAAGACAGTCTGCTCTACTCGGGGCCTCGCCTGCTAAGTCATCGAATCAAAGGCAATCAAATCGAACTGAAATTTCAATATGCGGGTACAGGTTTACAGGTCCGTGGCGATGGGCCGCCTGCTGGATTTACGATTGCTGCTGCCGACAAACAGTTTTTGCCCGCTGAAGCACGTATCGAAGGCGATATAATTTTGGTCAGCCATCCTGATATAACTAAACCAGCCGCAGTTCGCTACGCCTGGTCCGACAATCCGGAAACAGCCAATCTGATGAACTCTGAAGCTTTACCCGCATCTCCATTTAGAACGGATGACTGGGATGTACTTAAAGAGCCTACTAGCAAGTGAGATTGGCTTCTGCATTGCCCCAAATACGATGAATTTGGCATTTTAAGGGTGAATTTTTGGGCATCACTGGTCTACAATATAGTCATACAGACTATTTGATGGTCACAGACGAGACGCCGCAATGCATAGCCAGCGAGAAAAGACTCAGGGCGAGCATTATCAGGACAGGAAGTCCACAAGCCAGTACCGGTCGATTCAATTATCCGGATTCGGATTATTGCTGTTACTTCTGATGGCAATCAATCTGACCGGCTGTGGCGGCGGCGGTTCCGGCAGCGGCAGCTCCTCCAGTAGTTCAAGTTCAAGCTCTTCCAGTTCCAGCAGCTCCAGTTCGTCAGGCAGTTGTACAGGTGAGCCGTTAACCGGCACCCTGACCGCCGTCGAGTTATCGCAACTGATGGGCGTAGGCTGGAATCTGGGTAATACACTCGAGGCAATGGGTCCCGGCGATGAAACCGCCTGGGGCAATCCAGTCGTCACCCAGGAGCTGATCAACGCCGTTAAAGCTGCCGGGTTCGATACCATTCGCATCCCGGTAGCCTGGAGTGACTTTTCCAACGCAGCCACTTTCACTATTGATACCGCCTGGCTGAATCGCGTGGCAGAAGTGGTCGATTACGCCATTAATGCCGATATGTACGTGATTATCAATGAACACTGGGATGGTGGCTGGCTGAATAACCCCACCTACGCTAATCAGAATGCCCTAAATAACCGGCTTGCCACCATGTGGAATCAGATTGCCACGCACTTTTGCGATTACGATGAACATCTGCTGTTTGCCGGTACTAACGAAGTATTATTTGAGGGCAACTATAATCCCCCTACCGTTGAATACTACACGGTTCAAAACAGCTTCAATCAGACCTTTGTCAACACTGTGCGCGCCACCGGCGGCCACAATGCCAACCGTTATCTGGTTGTGCAGGGCTTTAACACTAACATCACACACACTGTGAATCACGCCATCATTCCTACTGATAGTGCTGCTAATAGACTATTTATGGAAGTGCACTATTACGATCCGTATCAGTTCACTATCGATACGAGTAGCGACGATATCTGGCAGTGGGGTGAAACCGCACCCGATCCCAACGCGACCGAAGGCTGCTGTAATGAACCCTGGGTTGATTCGCAATTTAGCGCCATGAAGTCAAACTTTGTTGATCAGGGTGTCCCGGTAATTCTGGGTGAATACGGCGTGATTTCGCGCACTAATATTGCGGGCCACGAAGACTTCAGAGTTGACTGGAACGAATACATCACCCAGGCCGCGGTGGATCATGGCATGGTGCCCATCTATTGGGACAACGGTTATATCGGCGATCACACTATGGCTATATTTGATCGCAGTGACAACACTGTATTTGATCAGGATATCGTTGATGCCATAGTCAGCGCCGCGCCATGAAACGGCGGCGCATATCAAGCGCCGTTATGAGGAGAAACTCTTTCATTCTTTTATTAACGGCTCTGTTTTGTTATTTACTCTTTCCCACACCGACCTTCGCGACGGAATTTTCCGTACGTGAACAACTTAACATGGATTATGGCTGGCGTTTTGCGTTGGGCCACGCATGGAACAGTGAGAAGGATTTTGATCATGGTGTTCGCGATTTTTCCTATTATGCAAAAACCGGTTACGGTGACGGACCTGCAAACCCGAAGTTCGATGACCGGGCCTGGCGCATTTTAAATCTACCGCACGACTGGGCGGTGGAACTTCCATTCGATAAAAATGGAACACAAAACCAGGGATACCGGGCAATCGGACGAAATTTTCCTGAAAATAGTATCGGCTGGTATCGTAAGACTTTTTTTATTCCCGAATCTGATCTCGGTAAACGCATCGTTATTGAATTTGATGGTGTGCATCGTGACTCCAGAGTATGGATAAACGGTTTTTATATTGGTGAACACCACAGCGGCTATACCGGTTTTCAATATGACTTGAGCGATTATCTAAATTATGGCTCCGAAAATGTGATCACCGTGCGCGCCGACACCACTATGGAAGAAGGATGGTATTATGAAGGCGCCGGAATATACCGTCATGTCTGGTTAAGCAAAACAGCGCCGGTACATGTTGCCCAATACGGCACATTTGTCACTACAACCATCAATAAAAATCAGACAGCGACCGTTACTGTCAAAACGAAAATCACCAATGAATCGCAAAACAACGCAATAGTAAAGTTACTGCATACTCTGAACGGTCAGCAAGATACCCCTGTCGCGATAAGCAACCCGGAAACAATAACGCTCGCGGCGGGTGAAACAATAGAATCAAGCCAGGAAATTCGTGTTAAAAAACCGGCTCTATGGTCTCTCGAAAATCCGTTTTTATACCGGCTCGACACGACGATTCAATCAAAAAATAAAACCATCGATCGTTATAAAACAAATTTTGGAATGCGCAGCGTTCGCTTTGATCCGGACAAGGGATTCTTTCTTAATGGCAAACATTTGCAGATCAAAGGCAGCAATAATCACCAGGATCACGCCGGTGTGGGGGCAGCTGTTCCGGATGCACTGCAAACGTTTCGCCTGAAACGACTTAAGGAAATGGGCAGCAACGCATATCGTTCTGCACACAATCCACCAACCCCTGAATTACTGGATGCAGCTGATCAGCTGGGCATGCTGGTGTTGGTGGAAAATCGTTTAATGGGTTCTTCGACGGAACATTTGCACGAACTGGAACAAATGATCTTACAAAACCGCAATCATCCAAGCATTATCGCCTGGTCCATTGGTAACGAAGAATGGGCTATTGAAGGAAACGAAACCGGTGCGAGAATCGCTAAAACAATGCAAGATTTTGTGCAAAAACTCGATCCATCAAGACGCGTAACCGCTGCCATGAGCGGTGGCTGGGGGCAGGGAATTTCATCTGTAATCGATTTAATGGGATTTAACTATGAATACCATGGTGATATCGACGGACATCATGCCGCGTTTCCAAATCAACCATCGTGGCTAACCGAGGAGAGTACAACACGCAGCACGCGGGGCATTTATGCGGATAATCCGGATAGAGCATATTTGGCACCAACCGATCGCAAAAAGGATAGCACCAGCATAGAAAACGGGCTTCGGTTTTGCGCCAGCAGGCCATTCATATCCGGCATTTTCTTTTGGACCGGTTTTGATCACCGCGGCGAACCCAATCCTTATGGCTGGCCGCAAGTGACTTCACAATCCGGTGTCATTGACCTTTGCGGTTTTCCCAAAGATCCCTTTTATTATTTGCAAAGCTGGTGGACTGACAAACCCGTCCTCTATCTTTCGCCACACTGGAATCAGGAAGGTAAAAGAGATGAGGAACCAATCGAAGTGCGTGCCTACAGTAATGCTGATGAAGTTGAGCTTTTTCTGAATGGCAACAGCCTTGGCCGTAAATCCATGCCGCATTTATCCCATATCAAATGGGAGGTACCTTATAAACCGGGAACATTGCTGGCAAAAGCATATAAAAACGGGAAAGACTATATCGAGAAAACATTGGATACCACGGATCAAGCAGCCGTTATTCGTTTGCTCTCTGACAAAACAATCATTAATGCTGACGGAGAAGATATATCTGTTATTACTGTTCAATTGGAAGACAGCTCAGGTCGCGTTGTACCAACAGCCGAAAATAAAATCACTTTTAAGCTTGAGGGCCCTGGGAAAATTATCGGTGTTGGCAATGGGAATCCGTCAGACCATGAACCGGAACAATTTCTGGATAGCGTAAGTGTAATAGATATACAAAAGCTGAAATCTTCACTAATTTTAAAAGACAAAGTAAATACCGAAACGAATTACCGATTCGATGATTCACAGTGGGCTGACTTTAAACAGACCAGCGAAGTTAACAAGCCGGCCGGCGATGAGCTGATTGTTATACGCGGGTCTTTCCTGTTACCTGTTTTAACTCGCGACACCAAAGTGTCGCTTTTTACGGCCAGCATTAGCGAGCATCAGTCTGTTTTTATAAATGGTAAAAGGATCGCAAAAAATATCGCGCGCGGCGCAAAAAACCAGGACTACATACTGGATCCCAACATTCTTAAGCAAGGCAACAACAGTTTTGTCGCGGTTGGCACACCATTTGTTAAAACCGTCTGGTGGGAAGAATTAAATTCCTATCCGGGTGTTGTTCAGGTCTACAAACCACATGCGGCATGGCAGCGCAGGGCATTTAACGGTCTGGCGCAGGTCATCGTGCAGGCGGATCGGCAGCCCGGCAAAATAGTCGTACATGCCGGATCGCCAGGATTAAAGGCCGCAACTGTTGTCATAGACAGCCTCCATTAATAGCCAACAAAAGGTTTTACAAGCCAATTGCATAATATTATCATACAAATGCGTTTAAGCCGGTAGATAGCCCTTCTGGGCGTCGCAACTAGAAACGGGGATTCCATGACATCTTACGCATTGGGGCTGGATTACGGTACAGATTCAGTCCGAGCCTTGCTGGTTGATACCACTACGGGTGCTGAAGTCGCCACGAACGTGGTGCATTATCCGCGCTGGAAGCAGGGTCTTTATTGCGAGCCCGCAAAAGACCAGTTTAGGCAACATCCCCTGGATTACATTGAAAGTCTGCAGTCTGTGGTTAACGGATTATGGGATAAAGCCCCGGCAGGCGCGGCAAATCAGGTTATCGGAATCAGCTTTGATACAACCGGTTCCACACCGATTGCGGTGGATTCAAATGGCATAGCTCTGGCACTTAAACCCGAGTTCTCTGAAAACCCCAACGCGATGTTTATATTGTGGAAAGACCACACAGCCGTGAAGGAAGCGCAGGAATTTACCGCGGCGGCTAATAAGGCCGCTGAAAACTACCTCAAGTATGAAGGGGGCATCTACTCTTCCGAGTGGTTCTGGGCCAAAGCTTTGCATGTTCTGCGTGAGGATCAGGTTGTACGTGCTGCCGCCTATTCCTGGGTGGAACATTGTGACTGGATGACGGCTGTGCTAACCAACACCATTCACCCCAGTTCGTTTCGCGCCAGCCGTTGTGCAGCCGGGCACAAGGTCATGTGGCATGAAAGTTGGGGTGGCTACCCGCCAAATGAGTTCTTTAAAGGCATAGATCCACTTCTGGACGGCATATGTGACCGTTTACCTGCTGAAACCTTCACCGCTTCAGAAATTGTGGGTCCTCTATGCACCGAATGGGCCGGCAAGCTGGGCTTACCGGAGGGCACGCCCGTTGGATTCAGCGCTTTTGACTGTCACATGGGCGCTGTAGCTGCCAACGTGAAACCCGGGGTTTTAACCAAAGTCATGGGAACTTCGACCTGCGATATCACCGTGGCCCATTATGAGGATATTGGTGATAAATGTATCCGCGGCATTTGCGGCCAGGTGGACGGCTCAGTGTTGCCCGGAATGATCGGTCTGGAAGCGGGCCAATCGGCATTTGGTGACCTCTACGCCTGGTTTAGTGACCTTATTAACTGGCCAGTGTCGAATTTACTGCAGGATTCCGAATTGGTGAATGCCGAGATTAAATCGAAGCTGCTACATGAGATTGAAGACAAAACTCTGGTTGCGTTAGGCGCAGCGGCAAGCAGGATACCGGTCGCTGTATCCGGCATTACCGCGCTTGATTGGGTAAATGGCCGTCGCACACCGGATGCCGACCAGACCGTCGCCATGGCCATTGCCGGTTTAAAAATGGGCAGTCACGCTCCACAAATTTATCGTTCGCTAGTCGAGGCAACGGCATTCGGCGCCAGAGCGATTATTGAACGATTTAAGGAAGAAGGCGTCGCAATAGATTCCGTTGTTGTCATAGGCGGTATTTCCAAAAAATCTGATTTTGTGATGCAAACCTGTGCTGACGTCTGGAATTGTCCGATTGATGTTCTTGAGAGCGAGCAAAGTTGCGCACTGGGTGCTGCTATATTTGCTGCAACGATTGGCGGTGCCTACCCTGATGCTGCCAGCGCACAAAAAGTCATGGCGTCGCCGGTCTGTAAAACGTATCAACCTGACAGCAAGGCAGCATCCGCGTACAACGACCTGTATAAAAAATATCAGGCGTTAGGTGCATTCGTAAACGGAGCCGCTCAATGAGTTACCTTGAATTAAAACGCCAGGCCTACGAAGCCAATCTGGAGCTTCAACTGCGCAACCTGGTCATTTACACATTCGGTAACGTCTCGCAACTCGATCGCGATAAGGGTGTGTTTGCTATTAAACCAAGCGGTGTATCTTACGATCAGTTAACAGTAGACGACATGGTGCTGGTCGATCTGGAAAACAACATCGTTGACGGCAAGTTACGCCCCTCCTCCGACACAAAAACACATACGCATCTATATCGCCGGTTCGATTCTATTGGCGGTATTACTCACACTCACTCAACCTATGCAACTGCATGGGCACAGGCGCAAACAGCCATCCCGTGTCTTGGCACTACACACGCCGATTTCAGCTACGGTGAAATTCCATGTACCGCAATCATGACTGATGAGCAAATCACTCGTGATTACGAGGAAGAAACCGGCGTTCAAATCACCGAGTGTTTTAAAAACAAAAATCCTGATGAAATTCCCATGGTTATCGTAGCGGGACACGCTCCGTTTACCTGGGGAAAAGATGCAGCTCAATCCGTATACCATGCGGTTGTATTGGAAGAAATTGCAAAGATTGCCTATTTAACAAAAACTATTAATCAAGATATTCAACCCTTGAAGCAATCGATCATCGATAAACACTATTTGCGCAAACACGGCAAGAATGCCTATTACGGGCAAAAGACTTAACAAGCATTGCTCGTGCCGGTCAGAATGCGAATAGACTATGTAAATTTAAATTTTTTAGGATGGATATGATGAAAATTTTTGATCAACAGGAAATCTGGTTTGTAACAGGGTCGCAGCACTTATACGGCCCAGGTGTACTCAAACAGGTGGCCGAAAACAGTCAGCATATTGCATCGGCTTTAACATCATCTAAAAATATTTCAATCAATATTATCTCAAAAGGCGTGGTGACCACACCGGATGAAATTCTGGCTGTTTGCCGGGAAGCCAATAGCTCTGCAAAATGCATCGGTCTCATTCTCTGGATGCATACCTTTTCGCCTGCAAAAATGTGGATCGCCGGCCTGATGGCCCTTGATAAACCATTTATGCATTTGCATACCCAGTTTAATGCCGAATTACCCTGGGCAGAAATCAATATGCATTTTATGAATTTAAATCAGAGTGCGCATGGCGATCGCGAATTTGGATATATCGGTACAAGATTACGCAAGGAAAGAAAGGTAGTGGTTGGTCACTGGGCGACAGACTCTGTTCAAATCCAGATTGACGACTGGATTCGAGCTGCGATGGGATGGCATGAAAGCCAGACATTAAAGATTGTTCGCTTTGGCGATAATATGCGTCAGGTTGCAGTAACCGAGGGTGATAAAGTACAAGCACAGATTCAATTTGGCTACGAAGTTCACGCGTACGGTTTGGGCGACCTGGCTGCAGCCGTTAATGAAGTTTCTGACGCTGATGTTAATGCACAGATTGACCTTTATAAACAGGAATATGAAATTGATGAATCCCTATTCTCGGATGATCATCAATTAACCAGATTAAAAAATGATGCCCGTCTGGAGCTGGCAATGCTGCGGTTTTTTAAAGCCGGCAATTTTGGTGCCTTTACCAACTGTTTTGAGAATCTGACCGGATTGACAAACCTGCCGGGTTTGGCAACGCAACGCTTAATGAGTCTTGGCTATGGTTATGGCGCGGAAGGTGACTGGAAAACCTCAGCCATGAACCGGATTGTAAAAGTCATGTCGAAAGGACGCGAAGGCGGAACAACTTTTATGGAAGACTATACCTACCACTTCGGCGCGACTGATCAGGTTTTGGGTGCGCATATGCTGGAATTGTGTCCGTCAATCTCGGCAAACAAACCTCGTGTTGAAGTACAGGCACATACTATTGGATGCAAGGAAGACATTGCACGCCTGGTTTTCACCGGCAAGCCGGGGCCCGCTATCAATATTTCCTGCATTGACATGGGCAATCGTTTCCGCATCATTGTAAATGAAGTGGATGTGGTTAACCCGCCTGAAAACCTGCCGTACCTTCCTGTAGCAAAATCCTTATGGGAGCCGAGGCCGAATTTGTCGGTTTCCGGAGCAGCCTGGATTCATGCAGGCGGAGCACATCATAGTGTGCATACACAAGGTGTCACAACAGAACAAATTGCCGACTACGCGGAAATGGCGGATGTAGAATTAGTAGTAATAGACGCAAGTACCAATATTCGGGAATTTAAGAAAGAGTTACGCCATAATGCGGCGTATTATGCTTTGAATCAGGGGATTTAATGTATCGAAATAGTTTACCTCCCTCTCGCTGTAAGGCGATCTATTAACCTCGGGATTTCCCAATAAATCCCGAGGTTTTTTTAGTTCCTGAAGCAATAAAGACCAGAAAACGTTTATTCGCTCAGAACAACTTATAAAACAGTCCGGAGACACTAATGCATACACAAAAACTAACAGTACTCGAAAAAATCGGCTTCGGTGCAGGCGATATGGCGGTCAATGTCGTCATATCTTCAATGTTTTTGATTATCACTTTTTTCTACACGGATATTTTTGGCTTAAAGGCTATCGACGTTGGCGTGTTGTTTATTGCAGTAAGATTGATCGATGCTATTACTGATCCGTTAATGGGATTAATAACCGATAAATACACCAGTCGCTGGGGTCGCTATCGGCCTTACTTTTTATTTCTATCTGTTCCATTTGGTATATCTATTTTTTTAACATTCAGTACTCCGGACTTTAGCTATAATGCCAAGCTGATATGGGCGTACTCGACATATATCTTTGTAACACTGATGTTTACTTCAGTTACGATTCCATACATTTCTCTTATTGGAGTATTAACCAACTCCCCGCAAGAACGCTTGTCCGCAAATGGCTACCGGCTCTTTTTTGCCAAGATTGCCGCGTTTCTGGTATCGATTGTCGTGCCGATCATGGCTGCAACATGGGGTAAAGAGAATCTTGCCGCCGGTTATCAAGCTTCAATGGGGTTAATGGCTGCGATCGCCACAATAATGTTTTTATTTTGTTTCTTTACAACGACTGAGCGTGTTAAGCATAAGATTGAGCAAAAATCATTGCTTACTCAAATAAAGATTTTGCTCAAAAATGATCAGTGGCTGGTACTTTGTGCCGTGTGCATTGTCGGCACAATCGGCTATGTGATACGTAACGGTGTTGCGGCTTACTATGCAAAATATTATCTTGGCGGAGATGCGACAATAATGTCAGCGTTTTTATCAACCGGCGTCATCGCGGCCATTTTGGCCATGGTTGCTTCAACCTGGATTACCAAATTTTACTGTAAGGTGAAACTTTTCCGCTGGAGCCAGGTTATCGTCGCGATAATAAGCGTAATTATGTATTTAGCGGTTAATCCGGGAGACATGGTACCGGCCTTCATCTTGTATTTCCTGCTCTCATTTGTAGTGGATTTACAGGCACCCGTATTCTGGTCGGCAATTGCCGAAGCCATTGACTATGGTGAATATAAAACCGGTAAACGTGTTTCCGGATTGGGTTTTGGTGGAATTTCCTTTTCCCAAAAAGCAGGTATGGGTATCGCCGGACTGGTTCTGGGATCACTGCTAACCTATTACAACTATGTACCCGATCAAGCTCAGAGTCAATTTACGCTAATGGGTATCGCGCTAATGCTTTCTGTCATCCCTGGTTTTTTCCACTTCGTTATGGGTTTGCTGATGTTTAAATACAAAATAACAGACGACTACTACAAACAAATGCAGGAAGATCATCAACTCAAACCCGGATTAACCGGAAAATACATCGTTGAATAATTGTTTAACTATTTTAATGATTGGTTAATTAGGAGTTTCCTGTGACTTTACTAAAACCACTTATTGAACAACGTGCGGATCCCTTTATTAAAAAACATACTGATGGTTATTATTACTTTACCGCCTCGGTTCCCCAGTATGACCGAATCGAGTTGCGTCGCGCGAAAACCATAGCCGAACTACCCGCTGCAAAAACGGTAGATGTGTGGCGCAAACCGGATAGCGGACCTCTGTGTGAACTGATCTGGGCCCCCGAGATTCATCATAATATGGGCGCCTGGTACGTTTATTTCGCCGCAGCACCGACTCGCGAAATTAAGGACGAGTTATTTCAACATCGCATGTACTGTATCAGTACCGATGCCGATAATCCGCTGGAAGGAAAATGGAAAGAACCGGTGAAGATTGAAACCGGTATGGACACCTTCTGCCTGGATGCGACAACTTTTACCCACAAGGGTGTCCTCTACTATGTCTGGGCGCAAAAGGAAAACGGCATACGAGGCAATTCGAATATCTATATATCGCCAATGGATACGCCGGATAGAATTGCCGCCAAGCCGATCAGACTCAGCATCCCGGAACTGGAGTGGGAAATTCGTGGTTTCTGGGTAAACGAAGGGCCTTCTGTGCTTATTCGTAATGGTAAAGTGTTTATCAGTTATTCGGCCAGCGCAACCGATGAGAACTACGCCATGGGGCTTTTGTACGCTGATGAAGATGTTGATTTACTCAATCCCAATAACTGGCATAAAAAGCAGGAGCCGGTACTGCAGACCTGCTATGAACACGGTGTTTACGGCCCCGGGCATAACAGCTTCACGGTATCCGAAGACGGCACTCAGGATTTGCTGGTTTATCACGCCCGCACCTATACCGAAATTGAAGGTGACCCATTATGGAATCCTGATCGCCACACTTATGTCAAACCATTGAAATGGGATGACAACGGTATGCCGGTGTTCGGTAAGCCTTCTGTCGCCTGATCAAATGAAAAAAATCCCGCTATACCTGTGTTTGCTTCTATGCTCCCTGCACCAGGCTTGTGCTGAAC
This sequence comes from Gammaproteobacteria bacterium, assembly GCA_016928055.1. Classification (GTDB taxonomy): domain Bacteria; phylum Pseudomonadota; class Gammaproteobacteria; order HTCC5015; family HTCC5015; genus JAFGLM01. The sequence continues at coordinate 31,049 of JAFGLM010000006.1, read as the reverse complement.
AAACAACACTAAAAACTTTTTCTTTAAGTGAAGTAAAAATTACTGCCGGTCCATTTCTGCACGCACAACTCAATGATCTGCAGTATGTCATGTCACTGGACCCGGATCGTTTACTGGCACCATATCGACGCGAAGCAGGAATTCCCTCCAAAATTGAAAGTTATGGTAACTGGGAAAACACCGGTCTTGACGGGCACATCGGCGGACACTATTTAAGCGCGCTGGCGATGTTATATGCTGATACAGATAATAAAGAAGTCTATCAGCGCCTTATGTACATGATTACTGAATTAAAAAAATGTCAGGATAAAAACGGTGATGGTTACCTCGGCGGTGTACCGGGTAGCAAAGCACTTTGGAATGATATTGCGGCGGGCAAAATCAATACTGAAAACTTTGCTCTGAATAATCATTGGGTGCCTTGGTACAACCTGCATAAAGTCTATGCCGGTCTGCGTGATGCTTATATTCACGCGGGCATAAAAGAAGCCCGTGATATCCTCGTTAAATTGGCGGACTGGAGCATGGGGTTAACGTCACATTTAACGGATGAACAGATGCAAACTATGCTGCGTGCCGAGCATGGCGGTATGAATGAGGTGCTCGCTGACGTTGCTGCCATAACGGGCGATGAAAAATATCTTCAACTGGCCAGACGGTTTTCTCACCGGGAAATATTGGATCCACTATTAAAAAATGAAGACCGGTTAACCAACTTACATGCCAATACTCAAATACCCAAGGTAATCGGCTACAAACGCATTGCTGATCTTGCTAATGATCAATCCTGGAATGAAGCTGCCGGTTTTTTCTGGGACACGGTGGTGAATAACCGAACGGTTGCTATTGGTGGTAATAGTGTGCGTGAGCATTTTAATGCCATAGACAATTTTGAACCGATGATTACAGAGGTCGAAGGACCGGAAACATGTAACACTTATAATATGCTACGCCTTACCAAAATGTTGTTTCTATCAAACGGCTCTGAGAAGTACATCAATTTCTACGAGAACGCCCAGTACAATCATATTCTCTCTACACAACACCCGGAAAATGGTGGTCTGGTCTATTTTACACCAATGCGGCCGCAACATTATCGTGTTTATTCCCAATCACAAAAAGCCATGTGGTGTTGTGTCGGTTCCGGAATCGAAAATCATGCCAAGTATGCAACACTGATCTATGCCCATAATAGTGATGATCTGTATGTCAATCTGTTTGTGCCATCACAACTCCACTGGAAAGAAAAAAATATAACACTTAGCCAGCATACAAATTTTCCTGATTCAGATACTTCAAAAATCACCGTTGACTCGGACGGTCGATTTACCTTGAAACTTCGCTATCCGCAGTGGGTAAAAAAGGGATTGCTGCAATTAACAATTAACGATAAACCGGTGAAAGTTAATTCTGCTCCGGGTGAGTACATTTCTATCCGGCGAAGCTGGAAGCAAGGCGATTCAATATTATTAAAAATGCCTATGCATATTAATCTTCAACAGATGCCGGATAAATCAGATTATTACGCGATGCGATACGGCCCAATCGTACTGGCAGCCAAAACCAATCCGTTTAAGAATGAAAAACTCAATTTTCTCAGTGATGACAGCCGTATGGGACATATTCCGCAAGGTGAATTATGTCCTTTGGATGAGTCCCCGGTTTTAGTGGGTAATCTTGAAGATGTGAAAAAAAGTATTAAACGCAGTCCCGGTGAAATGTTATCTTTTACGATACAAAGCGGTGTCGACACACCGCAACATAAGACACTGCAACTTGTACCATTTTACAGCGTACACGACAGTCGCTATGTTGTTTACTGGCCTGCAATGAAAAAAGACGAGTTAAAAGAATTCAGGGCCACAAGTGCTAAAGCAGAACAAGCCCGTTTGGCATTGGAAGCTATCACCATCGATCAGGTCGCGCCGGGAGAACAACAACCCGAGTCCGATCACTTTTTCAAAGGCGAGCAAACAGAGTCCGGGGCTAATATGTTGCGTCACTGGCGACACGCATTTAACTGGTTTAGTTACAAACTTAACGATAAAAGCAAGGAAGCCAAGTATCTGCAAATTACCTATTTTGGTGCCGACAGGGGTAGAAATTTTGATATTTTTATCAACGACATAAAAATAGCTTCTGTTGCGTTAAAAGGCGAACATGGCGCTGAATTTTATAGCGTTGATTACCCTATTCCGTCCGCTGTTGCGAAAAACTCCGATGGTCATCTGGTAACCAAATTTGTTGCGCATAAGGATTCCATTGCCGGGGGCATTTATTACGTACGCCTTTTGCGTGCCAAAGAAAAAGCCGGTACGGAATAACGTGCCGGCTGTTCAATGGTTTGTTGCCGATAATTTATTTTAGAATCGTAATCACTGTAACTGACTTGGCCGGTAATTCCAGACTAACCTTGCCTTTTTGTACCTTAACATCAATAGGCGCAGGTTTAACGATATCCGGTTTTTCAAAAGTATTATGCGCATCCAAAGCGTCGGCAGTTAACACACTACCTTTTGCTGATTTAGCACTAAAACCCTGAATACTGGCCGTTATCTGCGCGGTATTGTGTGGATCCAGATTAGCCAACGCCATGATTACATTGCCTTCTTTACTCAGAGCGGTTGAAGCAGATACCTGTGGTACCGATACATCCCCCAGAGTGTATTTTGGCATGCTTTTGAATTGATTCGGAATAAAGGTGGCATCCTGAAATGGAACATACATTTTGAATACATGATAGGTGGGCGTTAACACCATCTTTTCTTTATCGGTCAGAATCATCGCCTGCAGTACATTCACAGTTTGCGCAATGTTGGCCATATGCAGGCGCTTTACATGTTGATGGAAAATATTGAAATTGAGCGCGGCAACCACTGCGTCTCGCAATGAATTTTGTTGATATAAGAATCCCGGTTCTCTGCCAGGCTCCGGATCATACCAGGTACCCCATTCGTCAAGGTACAAACCGATATTGCCTTGTGGATTGTTTTTTTCCAGTACCTCTTCATTGCGTTTTAGATAACCATCGATTTTCATTGTGTTAAACAATGTCGATATCCATTCTTTTTCGGGAAATCCGGTGGACTTGCCCTTGACCGGCCATTCACCGCTAGGGATGGTGTAATAATGATGGCTGATACCATCTATATTCCATTTAATCCCGGATAGCGCCTCTGTCCAATCGGTATGAGCATCATTACCACCACTGGCAACTTTTTTCGGACGGTTGCCGTCGGGCGCTTTTAAAAAAGTTGCGTATCTTTTGTATAGGTCAGCATAGTATTGTGGCGTCATATTGCCACCACAACCCCAGGTTTCGTTGCCCACGCCAAAAAAAGATACCTTCCAGGGTTTATCACGTCCGTTCTTACGGCGTAGTTTCGCCAACTCGGTATTTCCGTCAGCGGTCATATATTCAAGCCACTCGGCCATCTCACGAGGCGTACCGCTGCCGATGTTGCCCGCGATATAGGCTTCCGTTCCCAGCATTTCAACCAGATCAAAAAACTCATGCGTGCCAAATGCATTGGTTTCGTCAACCCAGCCCCAATGCGTATTAATTTTCACCGGACGATTTTTCGCAGGCCCGATGCCGTCGCGCCAGTGATATTCGTCGGCAAAACAGCCACCCGGCCAACGAATTACCGGTATCTGCAGTGCTTCTAATGCCGCGACAACGTCTTTACGAAATCCTCTCGTATTGGGGATAGAAGACTTCTTGCCAACCCAAATACCTTCATATATACCGTGACCCAGATGTTCGGCAAATTGCCCGTATAAATATTTGCTTATTTTTAAACCCGGTTTGTCTGCCTGAATAGACAAATCAAGTTGTGTCGCGGCAAATCCCGATGTATTACTCAGAAACACCAGGCAAAAAACAGCTGTTGTTACTCGAATAAACCCAATGGTCTTTTCCATAACAGTCTCCAGATTAATAAATTTCCGTTACATTGATTTTCCTGAAATCATCATTTGATTAATACACTTCGATACTTGTTCAATTCGCTTTTATCGATAACCGGCCATTTATCTTCGTCCCAATTCATTTCAAGTATCTTTAACTTTTGCCTGCCGTTATCAGCGACCTCATATGCATGAAACACCAGATAATCCTTACCATCGAAGGTATAGGCACTGTTGTGACCCAACGCGTAATAGTTCTCATCACCGGCCAGCAATAAAGTTCCCCCACCCTTCGCCATATCCTTGCCGGATTTATCAAGATAAGGCCCGGTAACATTCTTTGATCTGCCAATCATTATCTTGTAGGTGCTGTCTTTACCTCGGCAACATTTATCCCACGATAAAAACAGATAATAGTAACCATTCTTCTTAAATATAAACGGCCCCTCCAGGGCGGCCGGACCTGAATCGGTGTCGTCAATTAAAACCGAACGTTCACGTTTGGCTATTGAATACCATTCCTGCGGTTCAGCAATTGAAATCAAATCATCATTAAGTTTGACCAGCTTCAATCCACCCCAAAACGAACCAAAACTCATCCATGGGATTCCCTCGTCGTCGATCACGACATTTGAATCGATCGCATTCCACAAATCCCGATTGGGAACAGACTGCAATACAATACCCTGATCTTCCCACTTATATTCAGCTGAATCCGGATCAAGCGTTTTATTAACCGTTACGCCCATCGCGGAGGTGTTTTTGCCAAACGCAGAAACAGAATAATACAGGTAAAATTTTCCGTTATGTTGTAGGATATCAGGCGCCCAGATATGGCCGTTAAACGTGCCGGCCACATCCAGAGCCCAGCCGGGATTACCCGGAAATACGCGTCCCTCGTGCACCCAGTGAATCAAATCTTTTGAGCTATAGAAGGTAATGCCCGGGCCGGTACTGTACAAATAGTACATATCACCATCCTTACCAATGACGGGATCGTGAATAAACAGCTGTTCAGGTTGTTTCTCAGCACAGGCGCTTGCTGCAATTAACAAGCCCAGCAAGAAAATATGAAACCGATTCGTTCTGAATTGCATACATTGTCTCCAGAGGCGATTTATAAAATAGGCTTTGATCGACTTAAATCAAACAGTGCGAAATGATGTTCCAATCTTTAGATTAAGGCGATAACCAGCATCATTACTCATGCCACTTTGTGGTATTGCTACGCTAATCGCGCCCCTTCAATTGCTGGTATTTATTTATATTATAATAATATTCTAAGGTATACTGTGTCCACAGTAATTAAGGCGATTTACCTGTCAGATTGTGCGATATCAAGGGGGAAATATGGAAAACACTGGTCTCCGAGTGTTGGATTATTGGTTTAGCGCCTGCAAGACCATACTGCCCTCGGTTCTGGCATTATTGATCACCTCGTGTTTCCACGAGCAGAATAATGTTCAACTGGAAACCTACAATAATCCCATTGTTAAACAACGTGCCGACCCCTGGATTTATAAACATAACAATGGGTTATATTACTTTATTGCGACAGCCTCTGAATTTGATCGTATTGAGATACGCAGCGCCCCTGGCATAAACGGACTCGGTCAAGCCGTGGCCAAAACTATCTGGCGCAAACATGAAGCCGTACCGATGGCCGGCCCGATCTGGGCGCCGGAACTGCATTACATTGACGGAAGCTGGTACATTTATTTTGCTGCCGGAAAGTTTGGTGATCCCCCGCGCATCCGTATGTATGTGCTGTCCAATGAATCAGCGGATCCAATGCAGGGGCGATGGACAGAACGTGGTCAATTAGTGACGGCGCGTGATTCGTTTTCACTGGATGCCACCACGTTTGAGCACCGCGGCATTCGTTATCTGGTGTGGGCGCAACGGGATCAGGAGCGTAAGTACAACTCCGCCCTCTATATCGCCCGCATGACGAGTCCCACAACAATTGAAGGGCCCGAAGTAATGTTATCCGAGCCCGATTTACCCTGGGAAGTCATCGGTTATAAAGTCAACGAAGGACCAGCTGTTCTGATAAAAAACAATAGAATATTTTTGACTTACTCGGCCAGTGCTACCGATCACAACTATGCCATGGGATTATTATGGGCGGATGCTGATGCAGATATAATGAATCCGCATTCCTGGCATAAATCGCTGGAACCCGTGTTCGCAACCAATGCTGCAGTCAATCGGTTTGGTCCGGGACACAATTGCTTTACTGTCGCAGAGGACGGTGTCACTGATGTATTGGTCTACCACGCCAGAGATTACCGGAAAATTGAAGGCAATCCGCTGTTTGACCCCAACCGCGACGCACGAGCCAGAATAATTCAATGGACTGCCGATGGCTGGCCGGATTTTAATCCATTACAAGGCGATTAGCAGATTTCATCTATGCGAAATTAATATTCAGACTTTAAGCATTTTATTTACTCAAACACCAACGAGGAATTTTTCTATGATCAGGCGATATATTGTAGATTTCCTAGCCAGAACAGTTATCAACACCTCCAACCTGAATTTTGGTACTTTCACTCGGAAGACGATGTTCGTAATATCATTTATCGGTCTTTCCCTTCTAAGTTCAAGCTGCAATAAACAACAAGACGATGGAATCGTATCTATGAACCAGACACCTTCAGTTTCCGAATCCGACTTCGGTAGTATGCCGGACGGGACAAAAATATCGCTTTATACTGTCACCAACAGCAATGGCATAGTAGTTAAAATTATTAATTATGGCGGTATTATCACTTCCATTAACACCAAAGATAAAAATGGAAATTTTGATGATATCGTTTTGGGATTTAATGAATTAGAACCTTATTTGAAGGGCACGCCATATTTTGGCGCATTGATCGGCCGGTATGGCAATCGGATAGCGCAAGGTCGATTCAAAATCGACGATACCACGTACCAGCTGGACACCAATAACGCGCCCAATCATTTGCACGGAGGTGTTGTTGGATTTGATAAAAAAGTCTGGTCAGCAACACCATTTACCACTGATTCAACTGCAGGAGTAAAACTTTCATTGATCAGCCCGGATGGAGATCAAGGCTACCCAGGCACGTTAACGGTTACTGCAACTTACACGTTGACGAACGATGATGAGCTTTTTACTGAGTTTCATGCAACGACTGATAAATCGACAATCGTGAATCTGACCCAGCATAGTTATTTTAATCTTGCCGGTGAGGGCGATATTCTTGATCAGCAAATGATGATCAATGCAGATCATTACAACCCAGTCGACGCCACTCTGATACCAACCGGAGAAATTGCTCCGGTTGCCAATACCCCCTTTGATTTTCGAGATCCAACAGCTATCGGTGCAAGAATTAATCAAGAAAATGAACAATTAAAATATGGTCTCGGCTACGATCATAACTTCGTTTTAAACAGGAATACTCCATCTGATATAGAACTAGCCGCGAGAGTTTTAGATCCGAAATCCGGTCGAATCCTGGAAGTCTATACGCAGGAGCCTGGCATACAGTTTTACTCGGGTAATTTTCTGGATAGCACATTAAAAAGTAAAAATCGTGTCTATGCGCATCGAACAGGATTCTGTCTGGAACCTCAACACCATCCGGATTCGCCGAACCAGATTGATTTTCCATCAACCATGCTCAACCCGGGAGAAGAATACTCAACCCGTATGAGCTTTAAATTCTTAACAACAAAATAAGCAATATGAAGGTCATGAGAATTATCTTTATTCACATATTGACAATCATACTGATTTGCTCCTGCAGCAATAGTGAGACTTATTCGATAACGAGCCCTGATAAGAAAATTTCAGTTACACTATCGTTAGATAGGAAAAAGGCGGTTTATTACACGATTTCCTATAACGACGACGTGGTTCTACAAGAATCAAGACTGGGCATTAAGATGGATGATGCCGAGTTTTTAGATGATCTTGATTTGGTATCAGCCTCCACAACCAATTCGGTTTCAGATCGATACACCATGATGACCGGTAAACGGAGGGATATAACGTATCAGGCAAATGAAAAAACGTTTTCATTTGTTAACAACGATCAGAGAGAAATGGATATCGTTTTTCGTGTATCGGACGATGGCGTTGCATTTCGTTACCACTTTCCGGGTCAGTCCAGCGAAAACAAAAGAGTAATTCAGGAACTCACTACGTTTAAATTTAAGTCAGACGCCAAAGCATGGTTGCAGCCAATGCAAGTCGCCCAAACCGGATGGAAAAACACCAACCCTGCTTACGAAGAGCATTACCGGATGGCTATTCCAGTCGGGACCGCTGCCCCCTCAGAAGCCGGCTGGGTGTTTCCCGCACTGTTTGAAAGCAATGGAACATGGCTGTTGATTTCCGAAACCAATATGGATGGCCGCTATTGCGCGTCGCGTCTGCAACAGCAATCACCGAATGGAGAATACATGCTCGGCTTCCCAATGGCCGCGGAAGTATTCACGAATGGTGCACTTTTCCCGGAATCGACACTACCATTCAATTCCCCCTGGAGAATTATTGCAGTTGGTTCGCTGGCAACGATAGCGGAATCGACACTTGGCACCGACCTGGCCAATCCGGCTATCAAAATCGATTTATCATTTATTAAACCAGGGCAGGCTTCATGGAGCTGGGCGATCCTGAAGGATGACTCAATAGTCTACGACGTGCAAAAACAATTTATCGATTACGCAGCTGATATGCAGTGGGAATATACGTTGATCGATGTTAATTGGGATACGACTATTGGTTATGACAATATCAAAGAACTGGCAGATTACGCAAAAACAAAAAAGGTTGGGTTGCTGCTTTGGTATAACTCATCCGGCGCGTGGAATGAAACAGATTATCATCCCAAAAGCATGTTGCTAACGCACGCGTCGCGCGTAAAGGAATTCAGCCGGCTGCAGACAATGGGTATAAAGGGCGTAAAGATCGATTTCTTTGCCGGTGATGGTAAATCGATGATGCAGTATTACAATGATATTTTAAAGGATGCAGCAGACTATCAATTACTGGTTAATTTTCATGGCGCCACCATTCCGCGGGGCTGGCAACGAACCTATCCCAATCTAATGACCATGGAGGCCGTTAGAGGATTTGAGTTTTTGACGTTTTTCCAGGAATCGACTGATTTGGAAGCCAGTCATTCTGCAATGTTGCCATTTACACGCAATGCATTTGATCCGATGGATTTCACACCAACGGTATTCGGCAAAATACCGGATCGAATTCGTAAAACAACAAATGGTTTTGAAATTGCCCTGCCCGTTTTGTTTTTATCCGGCATACAACATATCGCGGAAACACCTGACGGTATAAAAACCGTCCCTGAGTATGTAAAAGAATTTCTTCGTGGTTTACCGGAGCAATGGGACGATACACACTTTATCGATGGTTACCCCGGCAAGCTGGCTGTAATTGCACGTCGATCAGGTAACAAATGGTATGTCGCAGGCATTAACGGTGAAGCGATTAGCAAAAAATTGTTACTCGACTTATCGTTTATCGACAGCAATAACGGTTATATGATCACAGACGGTGCAGAGGAATTTTCATTCCTGAAGCGGAATATTACGAGATCGGACAATCTGGCATTGGAACTCAAACCCAATGGCGGATTTGTTATGGTATTTAATTAAGCCCTGAAAAAGGAACCTCTGATTAACTCAGAGGTTCCTTATTTGTTCGTTAATATCGCTATTAAGTTAATCATCTACATCTACTTACCAAAAACGTATGTATACCATAACAACAATACCAACAATAATAACGGTGTGAATAATATCCCATTTATCGATACCGGCACGAATTTCAGCGCGTTGTGCAGCGCTTATCGAACCATAAGTCAGTCCCGATATCTGCTGTTCGCTTGCCTGTTTTGTGAAGAAACTGGTGACAACGACAATTGCAGCAACCATGAAGAACAACATCGTGCAATAGTAAAGCCAGTTCATAGCAACAATGGAATGTAAAAATCCGTTAGGATCCAGCTGATCATCAAATATTGTTAATAACAGACGCAACATGCCGAGCACAAAGCCGGACACCAATCCAACAAAACCGGCGGTTGGCGTAATACGCCTGGAAAAAACGCCCAATAAAAATACAACAGCGATGCCAGGTGCAATTAATGATTGAACAAGCTGTAAATATTCGTATAAAACATTTGCAATCATTTGCATGACGGGTATCCACGCTATACCCAGTATTACAACAGTAATGGTTGCGATTCGACCGACATGCAACAAGTGTTTTTCGGATGATTGTGGTTTAAATTTTTTATAGAAATCGATAGTAAATAGCGTCGCGGATGAATTGAATAGCGATGCCAACGAACTCATCAATGCCGCAATCAATCCGCCGATTACCACGCCTTTAATACCGGACGGCAGCAAGGTTGAAACCAGTGTCGGAAATGCCTGATCAGGACTATCGTAAGTAACGATGCCCTTTGCATTTAAAGCGTAAGCAATCATGCCCGGGAACAGGAAAATAAATACCGGCAAGAGCTTAAGATATCCGGCAAATATCGTTCCGCGGCGAGCGGCCTGAATTCCCTTGGCGGACAATACACGTTGCACAATATATTGATCGGTACACCAGTACCAAAAACCGATTATAAAGGACCCAAATATCACGCCGGGCCAGGGAAAATTCGGATCACTTGCTGATCGTATCAGGTGCATCTGCTCGCCATTGATACGCTCCAATTCCCCAATACCTCCAACCAGATCAAGGCCGACAAACAGTATCACCAATGAACCGATTATCAATACCGGGGTTTGAAGTACTGATGTCCATAAAACCGCCTTCATTCCACCCAATACGGTGTAAATCCCGGTGATCACTACCAAACCCAATGCCGATATCCAGAAGAAATCAACACCAAATAAAGTATCGATACCCAATACCGTTTTGAGAACTACGCCGCCCGCGTAAACAGTGACAGAAACCTTGGTAAGCACATAACTAATCAGGGATATAAATGACAGGAACGTGCGCGACGCCGGCGAATAGCGGCGCTCCAGGAATTCGGGCATGGTATAGACTTTGCTGCTCCAATAGAAAGGCGCAAAAATCCAGCCCAGCATAATAATGATCCAGGACTGCAGTTCCCAATGCGCCATCGCCATACCGGATTCCGCACCTGCTCCAGATAATCCGACCAGATGTTCAGAGCCAATATTAGACGCAAATATCGAGGCGCCAATTACTAACCAGCCCGCATTACGACCGGCCAGGAAGTAATCCGCGGTGTCTTCTTCCTTTTGCATAACGGACCAAACAACTACACCCAGCAGCAACACAAAAAAGCCGGCCAGAACGATCCAGTCCAACGAACTAAATTCAATCATTTTTATATCCCCTTATGTTCTTCCATCCTCTATTCAGCATCGAAACTCGAGTACTTGCTGGACGGCTTTAACATTCTCATTTTTACGCAGGAAAAGCTTATGCAGACCTCAATTCTATCTGGCATATAATATTATAATTAAATGCCTGGGTATACTGTAGTTTATGTCTATTCTTGGGCAATGGTTGCCCAACATCCGGGATCAGCAATCAAGGTTCAAAATCCAGCCCAACTACCCAAAGGTGAAGTCAGGGAGATTTTACCGAATGAAAGCAAATATTCATTAATACCGACCTATAAACAGAATCTGCGTTTAGCAGGGCTGTTTTGTTTAACATCTAATATTATTATTGAAAATAAACCACCAAGAGGATACCTTTGCCTGAGTACTGAATAGTCATATCTAACGGATGATTCCAATGGCCCTTATTGATAGAAATTCCAACCTTTCACAACGAGTCACTCAGGAACTCGGTAAATTGATCGTTTGCGGTGACTATACGGTGGATAAAGGGTTGCCCACTGAAGCCGACCTATGTGAGCAATTTGGTGTGAGCCGAAGTGCCGTTAGGGAAGCCGTAAAGATGCTGTCTGCCAAAGGTCTTATATCGAGTCGACCGCGGCAGGGCATACGAATCTTGCCGGAGGAAAAATGGAATATCTTCGACCCTGACCTGTTGAAGTGGTTGCTTGAACGCAGTCCATCCTTAAAAGTGGTGCAGGAATTTTTACAGCTACGTATCACTATTGAGCCGGAAGCAGCGTCACTTGCCGCACGGTATGCAGATGAGAAGGAAATTGGTGCAATAGCAGAATCGCTTGAACGTATGAAAGCTTCTTCAGCCAGCACGGAAGAAATGTTGGAAGCCGATATCGCTTTTCACGTTAGTATACTTTATGCCAGCAAAAATCGTTTCTATATACGCTTGCGTAATTTTGTCAAAACAGCATTAAATGTCAGTATTCGCTATACCAGTACCATTAAGGCTGATCGCGAAGGCGTTGTTGCAGACCATACTAAAGTGTATAAAGCAATTAAAAACCGTAACCCTGAAAGAGCCAAAAATGCCATGTTAGTAATTATTGACGAGGCACTAACATTTATTGAGGATGCGATGGCTCACCCGGAGCGATATCAAGATACGGTTTGAGAACCTTGAATCAATTGTCATCTATACATCAGGTAAACAAGATTTATAATATAAGTTCATGATTCATGAAAAGTAAATCCATTTATTTCAATGCACGGTTATAAAACAAACTAAATAAAATGAAAGAAAATTCACTCAATCTGGCCACCTATCCGAGCTTGCGGGGCAGAACGGTTTTTATAACTGGTGGCGGCAGCGGTATCGGTGAAAAGATTGTAGACGCATTCTGTAACCAAAGGTCTAAAGTCAGTTTTGTCGATATAAAACGGGAGGAAAGTCTGAAATTATGTGATCGCCTGGAAAGTGAAACTCAAAACCGGCCGTTATATATCGAATGTGATTTACGTGATATTGATGCGCTCAGAAGCGCTATTGAACAAACGCGTCAGCAGCTGGGCAATATAGCGGTACTGATTAACAATGCCGCAAATGATGCACGCATTGAAATCAAGGATGTTACAAAGCAAATTTGGGATGATCAAATTGCCGTCAATTTACGACCCTCTTTCTTTGCAGCACAAGCAGTCTACGATCATATGAAAGAGCTGGGCTATGGGTCGATCATTAATTTTGGATCGGTCTGCTGGAGCATAAAACAGGGGCAAATGCATGCTTACGCTGCGTCCAAGGCTGCTATGTCCGGGCTGACGCGTAGTTTGGCGAGAGACTTTGGTATTAATGGCATCAGAGTCAACACACTTGTACCTGGTTGGGTGATGACAGAGCGGCAACTGGCCAACTATGTTAATGCAGATACCAAGCGTTGGATCAATGAAACACAATGCATTAAAAAGCAACTCAAACCAGAAGACGTTGCCAATTTAGCATTGTTCCTGGCCGCTGATGACAGCGCGATGATCTCCGCTGAAACCTTTGTCGTTGACGGCGGACTGGTATGATTTAATTTGCCGTCTATCCCCATCAGATAATACAATTTTTCTTTCAAAATAATTATCGTTCTTTAATGAATTGCGCCGTAACCATCCGGCAATAATTGTTGAAAAATTATTTGTCCAATCAATCTCCGAACAAACTCTTCCCTAACTGGCCGATTGGCAGCACACAAAACTCTGATTTAAGGATCGGTTCGTGTTTTTACGCGTCGATTCGACTAAATATTGTGCCGGCTTTTGGCTTCTACGCATTTTTCTCCATATAAATCAATGAGTTATGTGATTTATGATCTCTATGACCGTATTGCATTTAAAAAATGACACCGGTATCATCTGACAAATTTGGAGTTTTCTACGATATTACCGTTCAAGCTCCCAGGCATCTGAAACCAATGCTCCCGACGAATTGCAATTAGGGCAAACGCAAAGATGATTAAACCAGAAAGAAGATCGGTACTAAAAGGTATCGCTGCAGGAGCAATGGCCTGTGTATGCCCACTCACAGCCTGTAAAACCGAGCGGTCCTCTGAAAGAATAACGACCTATGTATTCTAATTTTCATCTGTTCAGACAGTGCGAACATTTGCAGATGTTTGATTGTTGCCATTTTGAATCAATAGTGGTTTTTTGGTAATGGTTAAGAGCAATAATTCGACGATTAGTGATGTCGCCAGATTAGCGGGCGTATCCAAAAAAACCGTATCGCGCGTAATCAACAATTCACCCAAAGTCGGCGCTGCGACACGTAAAAATGTTCTGAAAGTAATCGAAAATCTGAATTATGTACCCAGCCCTCAGGCGCGGGGGCTTGCTTCCCGACGTTCTTACCTGCTCGGCCTTATCTACGATAATCCTGACCCACTTTATATCGACGCTATACAAAGAGGCATACTATCGGTCTGCGGGCCGGCCGGATATGAACTGGTCGTTCATCCTTGCGAACTCAGCAGCCATGACTATGTTGCGGATATCCTGCGATTTATCGCCCGTTCGCACGTTGACGGAGTCATTATCCTACCGCCTGTTTCAGAGCACGATGAGGTTTCAAAAGCGATACACGACGCCGGCAGTCATTATGTCCGTCTGGCCGCCGCTGCGATTGATGATAATCGCCGAATTGTTGTCTCAAATGAAAGAGCAGCTGTGCGTGAATTAACAGAATATCTGATCCAACTTGGGCACAAGAGAATAGGTTTTATATCGGGGCCGCATAATTATTTGTCGACACGTGAACGCTTCGGGGGATTTCTTGAGGGCTGTCAAAAATACGAGATAGCCTTTGATAAAAAATTGAAAATTGAAGGTAACTACAGTTTTGAATCAGGGGAGTCCTGCACCCGGAAACTGTTATCGCTGGACAATGCGCCCACAGCGATTTTTGCCAGCAACGATGATATGGCCGCCGGTGCAATGCACGCTGCTTGCAAATTGGGCATTGACATACCGGGCAGTCTGTCGGTAGCGGGGTTTGATGATAGCCGCCTGGCATCTTTGATATTGCCTACTCTGACCACAATCAAACGCCCGGTCACCCATATGTCTTCATTGGCCGCTGTTAAACTGATCGCTGCTATTGACCATGGCAAGGATACAGATAGCCCAACCGATATGGTTGTTGTTCCTGAAGTCATCATACGTAATTCGACCGGCGCATGCTCTGGGTTCCAACCAACAGCTGCACCGGAACTTAGCGCCCATTTGGTTTAGGCACGCAATACAAAATCAGCTCTTCGGCATCGTTCTATATCTTCTGTACCTGACTTTATTCCTAACCAGTTATTGAGAATTATTATCAATTGGCTTATCGAAATATTATTAAATCGTCTGGCATCGCTTTTGGACCAAAAAGTTATTAAATTGACAACGTTGTCAATTTATTGTTGACACCGGTGTCATCGGGCGGTATGTTGTGCCAACGAATTCCGGGCCAGGCAAGGTAATTGTTGGTATTCCTGGTCTGTTTGTTGAGGCTGCATAGGCAGTCCGCCATGATTTCTCCTTAGTACTTAGGTGCGTTCTGTAACAGGGCAAATTCCCTATCACAGACGCACCTTTCTTTTTGCCCCGATTTATCCTTTGCCTGCCAGTTCTGTATCAAACCGCCTACAGAGTGGGCAACCCCAAATCATCACGTGGCAGATCGTCATTCAGCCCGATTCCGATTCGATACCCCGCAGGAACCCTTAATCAGCCCGCACGGCCGCTGCGGCAAATTGGGTGTAAATAGGCGTCTTAATAGGTGTATCTCGAAAATGGGTGTAAATGGGTGTAGTATTGGCACATGCTGAAAACAGACACCATCCAGATCACCTCGGAGATCCTGAGCCTTATCGCCCGAATCGACGAGTTCAAGGGCGCCTGGCGCGCCTTGGGCACGCTCGCGCCTGATCGCCTGTTGGCCCTGCGGCGCGTAGCCACCATCGAGAGTATCGGCTCATCGACCCGAATCGAGGGCAGCAAGCTATCCGACCGAGAGGTGGAGCAACTGCTGTCGAACTTGGAGATCAAGACTTTTGCTACCCGCGACGAGCAGGAAGTGGCCGGCTACGCCGAACTGATGGACCTGGTGTTCTCGTCGTGGCAGGACATCCCATTCACCGAGAACCACATCAAGCAGTTGCACCAGATCCTGTTGCGATACAGCGAAAAGGACTCCTGGCATCGCGGTAACTATAAGACCAACGCGAACAGCGTTGCCGCCTTCGACGAGGCGGGCGGGCAGATCGGTATCGTCTTTCAGACGGCGTCACCCTTCGATACACCCCGCCTGATGACAGAGCTGGCGGCCTGGGTGAGCCATGAGCGGGAAACCGCTCAACTGCATCCACTGTTGATCATCGCCCTGGGCGTCGTCGTTTTTCTGGAGATCCATCCCTTCCAGGACGGCAACGGTCGGCTCTCCCGGGCGCTGACCACGCTCTTGCTCCTGCAAGCCGGCTACACCTATGTACCGTACAGTTCCCTGGAGAACGTGGTCGAGCAGAGCAAGGAAGCCTATTACCTGGCGCTGCGCCAGACACAGGGAACGATCCGCACGGAAGCACCGAACTGGCACCCGTGGCTGGTGTTCTTTCTCCGCTCCCTGGCCGAACAGGTGCGGCGCCTGGAGAAAAAGGTCGAGCGCGAGAAGATTGTGCTGGCGGCTATGCCGGAACTGCAGCTACAGATCGTCGAGTTCGCCCGCGAGCATGGTCGCGTGACGATCGGCGAGGCCATCAAACTTACCGGAGCCGGCCGTAATACGCTCAAGCAGCATTTCCGGGTACTGGTCGAACGCGGCACCCTCAATCAGCACGGCAGCGGACGAGGGGTTTGGTACGACCTGCGCTGAGGAGACTGTGGACTCGGATTCGATTCCTGATTCGGGAATTGAACTGGGTCGGGAAGGCAGTATTGCGTACTTTCAATAATTGCTTGATACGGGGTGTCCCACCACCACCGTTGCCACCATGACCGCAGACCAGCAACGATAATTGATATTTCCTGCTCCGCATCCTACCTATTGTTGAGAATAATTATCGTTTGGTTTGATAATTTGCTGCTCTATTGGAATTCTGAAATTGAGCAAAACTTACGTAAATCTGGAGTTAACAATTAGCGGAATATACGCATGAATATCCGTATATTTTGGTTGACACCGGTGTCATGAGAAGATACGTTCCCGACACTACATGCGACTTGGCGAATCGAAACCCACTGCTTTGGTCAAGCTTTATGTATTTCCGGATTTCGGTAAATTAACTAAGTTGTGCTTTTTCTAAAAATAACCCATTGGGGGGTAAGAAATGAGTAAATTTCTATTGAAAACCGGCCTTGCCGGTGCCCTGTCCACCGCCTCTCTTCTCATGCTGTCACCTGCACTGTATGCACAGGATGCCGGCAGTTTGGAAGAAGTGGTTGTAACAGGTTTCCGAGGTAGTTTGGAAGCAGGCTTGAGCAATAAGCGCGAAGCTGTAAACAGCAAGGAAAGTATCGTGGCAGAAGACATCGGTAAAATGCCCGATCTTAACTTGGCGGAGTCTCTGCAACGTGTGCCAGGCATTGCAATCACTCGTGAAGGCGGTGAAGGGCGGCAAATTACCGTACGTGGCCTGGGTCCTGATTTTACCCGGACGACCCTTAATGGAATGGAAGTTCCAGCCAGTGGTGGTGGTATTGATTCGTCTGGCGGCGTAAATAGAAGTCGAGCATTGGACTTTAATATTTTCGCCTCTGAGCTTTTTAACCGAATTGATGTTAACAAGAGCCAAATGGCTTCTATCGAAGAAGGTGGCTTGGCCAGTACCATCGAAATGTATACGGCCAAACCATTTGATAATCCAGGCCTGCATTTCAATGCCGGTGTGCAATTAACCGCTGATAATCTTGCCAACGAAACCGATCCGCGTATTACCGCGTTATACAGTCAGACTTTTGCCGACGATACGGTTGGTGTATTACTGTCCGCCGCAGTATCTCAGCGTACTGTCAGACAGGAGGGATTTGGTTCGGTTCGATTTAGTGCACCGATTCTTCAAGGTGATGATTGGGCTGATACCACTGGTACGGTAGTAACCGGTACGCCCAATACAGCAGCTTTTGCACAAAACTTTTCAATTTACGATCCTGCAGATGATCCATTGTCTTATCTTTTTACCCCACGATTGCCGCGTATGGATTACTTTAGTAATACCGTTGATCGCATTGGCATCACAGCAGCAGTGCAGTTCCGCCCGACGGACAATCTAGAATTTGGCTTGGATATTGCCAGTTCGAAATTGGAGAATGATCGCATTTCCTATAACTATGCCGCTCAGTTTAGAAATTCCTGGGACAGCATTACGCCTGTATCACTCACTCTGGACCCGACTGGTCAATACATTATTGCAGGTAGCTTTACCGATGTGCGTCCGCGCTCTGAAAGCCGTGGTCAGTTTTCTACCACAGACTTTACGCAAATTGTTGCTACCGGTAAGTATGACTTTTCAGACACTATTAGCCTGGAAGTCATGTATGGCACGGCCAAGTCGGAACATGACGAAGAACAGGACCGCTATAACATCGATGGCCCAATTGGCGGCGCCGATTTCTCGTTTGATATGACTGGAAATTCAAACATGGCAGCCATGACGTATGGGTTCGATATATTGGATACCTCGAATTACACCATTGGCGGTGGCCTGACCGTCAGGCGCGATCTTGTCGAGCGTACTAACGATACATTTAAAGCCGACTTAAACATTGATCTGGATCCCTTTAACATTAAAACCGGTTTTATAGCCAATACCCGTGAAGTGGATTCAGCCAGGATTAATCCGGTGGGGTTGACAGCCCCGGCAGGCGATTCACCGGTTGATAACTATGCTGGTTTGGCCGTTACATTCCAGTCTCAGGTGGGTGGCGGTTTCGCTTCGGCGCTCGATGCGCCAGCCGGTTTCCCCACCAACTGGATGGTTGAAGATATTAGTGTCGCCAACGAACTGTATGGGGTCAATACAGCTACCTGGGTGAGAGCTGAAACCGACGGTTCAACATTCAATGTTAAGGAAGAAACTTCAGGCATTTATGTTCAGGGGGACTGGCGCACTGAAGTGGGAAATATGCCTTTATTACTGAATGCTGGCGTTCGATATGTTGAAACCGACACCACTGCCTCCGGCGTATCTAATATCGCCGGAGAACTGATCAATACGGTTGCGAGCAATAGTTACACCGATACCTTACCTTCCGTCAATGCCACCTTGGAAATGACGGACGAGTTGTTGCTGCGATTGAATCTGGGTGAGAATATTACACGCCCAGCCCTTAGCAGTCTGGTGCCGAGAATTACCAGCATTACCCCGGTTAACGGCAACATCGGGGTGGGCAATCCGGATCTCAACCCGATACGCTCCGATTCAATTGACTTAAGCATTGAATGGTATTTTGCCGAGGAATCGTTGCTTGCCTTCACCTACTTCAAAAAAGATATTACGGGTTTTATTGCCTCCGATACCGTGCTTGGAACTTTAAATCCCGGTATTGCGGCAGTGGTAGCGCAGCGACCTGAATACGATCCGGGCGATCCGGCATATCTTCCTGGTGCAATAGATCCCTACACCGGTATCTGGAATCTGTCGCAACCTATCAACTCGCAGAATTTTGATCTGGATGGCTATGAAATCCTTTACCAACAACCGTTTAGTTCGCTTCCCGGGTTCTGGTCAAACTTTGGCATTATTTTCAACTTCACCCATGTTAATGCCGAAGCGCCGTTTGATACATCACTAGGCGTGGTTGTCAGTAACCTTCCAGATTTATCGGAAGAAAGCTACAACTACACTCTTTATTACGAAACGGATGTTTGGGGTGCTCGCGTCTCCGTCAATAATCGTGATGACTATCTGACTAGAGTTAGCGGTTCCAATGGTAATGCGCAAGAAGCCAATACCGGTCCAACCCGAATGGATTTATCCGCCTTCTATAATTTAAATGACAGCATTACATTTAGTTTGGAAGTCATTAACCTCAATGAAGAAGCGGAACGTAATTACACTACGGGTCCAGGTGCTAGTAACCTGAATCTCGTTCGTGAATACAACAGCACGGGCCGGGAAGTCTTTCTTGGCATGAGATATAGCTACTAAGCCTGAAGTTGTGTGTGGCTAATTGA
Source organism: Gammaproteobacteria bacterium (assembly GCA_016928055.1). GTDB lineage: Bacteria > Pseudomonadota > Gammaproteobacteria > HTCC5015 > HTCC5015 > JAFGLM01. Next base: position 11,098 of record JAFGLM010000006.1, on the reverse strand, counting down.
AAAAGTATATAAACAGGTGACATAACAGCTAACACGATTTTTCTGCCTTAATTATTCAGGCGCGTCCGTGATGGATTGATTTCACAGACGCGCCTTTTTCTTTTTACCACCCCTTTTCTTAACTCCCAAATTCCACCTCTGAGGCTCGCGCTTAGTTCACGACATAAGTAAACCTGAAAAACGCCCTGATCATTATTTTGGGCGGTTGCGCTTCCAGCGATCTTGAGGTAATTTCCGCCTCAGGGTTTTCAGGATAACAATACTGTAGGGATGCGGAACTGTCAGGTTGCCGGGTCCAGATATAAGAATCGGGCGCTATTAATAACACAAAATGGGGAGCACGCCATGCTCGGGTTTTTGTCGTTTTCCGTATATTCTGTTGCTAAAAATATTCATAACCAGTTTCTAACACTCCGTACAGCCTATACGGCCCAGCCGCGTCGCGCCCTGTCACGAACGATATATCTGGCGGTATTGTTGTTTGGATTAACAGGCTTTGCGCAACCCGCTCAGGCAGAGACTTATACGTTTCCGAACAGTTGGTGGTACAGCGCGCCTGCTTATACAACAAACTATGCCGATAGCGATGGTACATTTACTTTGGCCTGGACTTTTCTTGAATTGCCGTCGGGCGGTGACGATCTAAGTTTTACGGTTTATAAAAAAACCGGTGGTACAACAACGTATTACTCAACGGTTTCAAGTCAGTACTCGTTCAATAGTTTACCAGTAGGAACGCACGAATTCTGGATCATGGGAAGTTATTGGTATGACGACGGTTGGGATTATTATCAAGAGACTAGTTGTAGTCGTTACAAATTAATCATTACTGTGCCTGCGCCGCCTCCACCGATACCGGGTGTGCCCTCAATGAATATGGCGACAACCGATAGTGATGGGTATTACAGTATTTCCTGGGGTAGTGTGACTAATGCCACCAGTTATCAATGGCAGGAGCGGGTAGATGGCGGCAGCTGGAGCAGTGATTACACAACCAGTTCTACCAGTGCTTCTCGCTCAAGCAGAGGTAATGGTGTCTGGGGTTATCGTGTGCGTGCCTGCAATACTTCCGGTTGCAGTGCCTATAGTAGTGAGCGCTCTGTCATTGTTGCTATTACCCCGGGTGTGCCCAGCTCAATTTCTGCCAGTCCCAATCCCAGTGGTGGTGATGTAACGGTTAATTGGGGCGCAGCAAGCGGATTGGTTACCAGTTATGATTTTGATTACAAGATCAGTAGTTCCGGTACCTGGACAAACGGTTACGACGGTGCTGGTTTAAGTACATCATTAACCGGTTTAAGTCCGGGCACTTGGAATTACCAGGTGCGCGCCTGTAATACCGTCAGTACCTTAACTAATTGTTCTGGTTGGCGGACGGGTAGTTCAACAATAATTACTCCACCTTCACCGGCAGAGCTTTCAATATATCGAGGCTCTAATTATCAAATAGGTGATTTTGACCTGGTATGGACTGATACATGGAATAATGCTCAATATTATATTTATGAACGGATCAACGGCGGTGATTGGGCATATATCGGTAGTTATGATCTTCTAGAGGATGAACCAGATGCGACCTATTACACTAAATATATAAGGGGTCGTATAGGTGGTGTTTATTCATATAATGTGGTTATTTGTTATCAAGGTGTTTGTGGAGAACACAGCAATGATGTAACTATTGCTTTTATCCAGCAACCGGGTGAGCCATCGTCAATATCCGTTAGTCCGACAAATTCCCGTGATGATCAAGTGCAAACAGTTAGTTGGGGTCCGGCCAGCGGCACATTCACTGGTTACGAACTTGAATATACCAGCACGCCAACCGGCACCGTAACTGTATATCTCGACACACAAACAACCAGTTATCAAACCCCGGCAAATTTACCGGCCGCTGATTACACGTTTTCTGTTAAAGCATGTAACCAAATTAGTGGTTATCAAGCATGTTCAAATGCTATATCAATAAACGCATCGCGAAGTCCTGTACCGGAAACACCCACTTTATCCTCACTAACCAGTGTTGATGGGGTTTTTACAGTCAGTTATATAACTACAGGACTTTCCGAAAATATAGTTAATCAATTGTATCAACGACGGGATGGAGGCGGTTGGGTTGAAGTTGCGCCTGCAACATATGGCGTCAGCGCGTTTAGCGAAACCATTAATGTTACTCAAAATGGACGATATGAATACTATGTAACGAGCTGTAATTCTGGTGTGTGCGGCTCTTCAGAAGTAAGCAGTTCAATTACTGTAATTATTCCTCCTGTAGCAACCGCGTCAGTTGTGGCTTCACTGGTGAGTTCCAATTGCCTGGACGATATCAACGTTAGTTGGTCTGCAAGCTCCAATGCTAATCAATATGAAATCCAACGACAACGTGATGGTGGAAGTTTTGAGGTGCTTGATGATTCACTGGTATCTACAGAATATCTAGATGAAAGCACTTCATTTCTTGGAAGTTATAAATACCACGTACGTGCGCGGTACGTTTCCGATTTTTACATGAGCGATTGGTCGCCGGTGGCAGAATCAAATGTGATACAAAAACCGGCTTGCCCGCCAATAAACATAGAGGCACCCGGAGTCAGTCACGATGGTGTATATCAAATTGACTATACCGACGCACTGACTCAAATGGGATTTTTTGGTTACGGTATCAATGAAAGACAAGCCACAGTATATGAACGGGCAAATAACGGCACCTGGGTCTCGGTTTTTAGTAGTTACGATCTGGGTGTCTATAGTGTCTCACCGCCTAAAACTACCGGTATTTATGATTACTATGTACAGTTGGATTTTATTGATGATTCAATGAGTACCGAAATCACTACAGTTACCGTTGTAAGGCCTCCCAGTGAACCGGCATTAACCGCCAGTGTACCGGCGATAGCACCATACAACTGTAGCCAGGTTGATTTGCAGTGGTTAGCCGGAGCCGCTGGGTATCCTGTCGATAGTACAGGTTATTTTGACATTGAGGTATCAACAGACAATGAGAACTGGACAACTGATAGTTCACTGTCCGGAATTACAGGTCAAAGCAGTACGCAGGTCTCAGGTTTAGAAGGCAATACGACCTACTACTTTAGAATACATGCCTATTACACATGGAATGATGCATTTAGTGGATCATCGGAATGGGTAACAGCCAATGCAACTACTGCAGCATGTCCGCAAGCACCGAGTGTTCCGGAAAATATTTCAATCATAAATCCGCAGCCTGATTACGGAAGATTTACTGTGGATTGGGATAGCTCAACCGGCGCTGTTGATTATTACCAGCTGGAAGAAAACGGAAACGTGCTCACATTACAGATCGCCGATACTGAACAGACTTTAAGTTCTCGCTTGCCAAATCAATTATATAGCTATCGTGTACGTGCGTGTTCTATTCAGGGTACAACCCAGGCCGAGCATGTTTGTAGTGCGTTTTCTTCCAATTCTGCTGATATCACCCTTGATCCGCCGGGCGCAACATCAGCACCTGAACAACCGATGCCACCGGTAATGGCTACGCCGCCAATTGAATCAAACGATAACGTGGGATCGCTGGCAGCCAAGTTTCGTGTTGATGAGGCTGGTGGCGCATCGTATAGCGTTGATATTGCCACAGCTCCGGGTACGGCGGGTGTTGTACCGCAGATTAGCGTTGATTATTCGAGTAATAGTGGCAATGGTATTGCCGGGAAAGGATGGTCAATAGGCGGTCTTTCGGCCATTACGCGTTGCAGCCAAACATTGCAGATTGACGGAAAAGCAGAACCAATTAGTCTGACGACGGAAGACCGGCTCTGTTTGAATGGTCAGCGCTTAATCAATACGAATCATTCTGTCGCGGAGGAATATTGGCAGAATGATTCTGTTTACAAAACTGAAATCGACAATTATTCCAAAGTTACAATTTTTGAGGGTGCTTACGGGTCACCGCAGACATTTGTGGTTGAAGCAAAGGATGGGTCCAGAAGTTATTATGGCCAAACTACTGATTCCAGAATTATCCTGGGAACTCAATCCTATGTTTGGTCTATCAGTCGTTTCGAAGACAGTGTTGGAAATGCCATCGTTTACAAATATTACAACGATACATCGACACATGAGCAAACAATTCAACGCATTGAATACGCTTTTGGAAGTGGAGCGACACCCAATGCTACGATTGATTTTGATTATGAGCCACGAGTGGATGGCGGCAACGGTTATATTGCAGGATACTTGCTGGAAAGCTCACAACGTTTACACAGGATTGTTTCAACCACAAATGGTACAGAGTTGCGGCATTATGAGTTTGATTATCTGCCGGTAGCTTCATTTGGTGTGAGTAAGCTGGATAGTATCCAGGAATGCAGAAATTATGATTGCTATCCGGAAACTCGTTTTGACTGGAGCAGCACAAATCCCGGATTTGGTGAATATGTCGGGGTTGATTTTAACGGTACCGAAGAGCTTATGTTGCTGGACTACCGGCCGGCAGACATTAATGGCGATGGTAAAATGGACCTCATTTATTGGGTTCAGGCTATCAATAGTAATACCAAGACTCTTCGATACGCGATATCTGATGGTACGGCTCTGTATAACAGGGGGGGTATTACAAACGGTAATTTTGAAAACAAGATTAACTGGGCGGTGATCGATTATAACGGCGATGGTCGTCATGATGTCATAGTGAAAAATGATGCTGACTCGCGTTACAAGATCTACTTGGCGGAGCTGAAACAAGATGGATTATGGGGTATTAGCGGTAATTACATACTTACGCCCCCGCTGATTGTCGATGCCCAGTATGCAGATGTAAACTCGGATGGTTTGGTCGACGTTGTTCATATTATTGACAATAGTCTTCTTGTAAGACATCTGGAACGTGATTTGTCGCAGCCGACAACTTCAAATCAGATATACCATTTCGGTGATATGCAGGTTATACCGGTTGTAGACGGTTATGAGTATCAGCCAGGTATACATCCGACACTTAATGGCGAAATAGGCCTTTCCTGGCGAACGTTTGATAAGTCAGCAGGATTTGGTGCCGCTGATTTTAACGGCGATGGTAGAGTTGATACCATATTCGCTGATTACCACGGTGAGATAGAAGAAACTGATAATTGTACTATTAACTGTGTATACGAACCGGTATTACATGAACTCAGACCGTTCATATTAACCGATAACGGTTATCAGTCATTTGTAGCGGGCGGCTATAATCCTCTGTCGGTAAATTCTCTTGATATCAAAACAGTTGATCTTAACGGCGATGGCTATACTGATCTGATGTTCTATGACAGCGGTGCGTCATATTTCAGTCTCAGCACGGGCGCCGGATTTACACCGCGTCAGCAATTTCTAACTGGCAGTAGTTCTGCGTTACAGACCATTCAGTTTGTAGATTTGAATGGTGATGGAAAAACAGAAGTAATCCATCACAATGAATCCGCCGAAACATTGGATGCCTATTATTGGCAAAACGGCAGTTTTAGCGCTCCACAGATTATCAGGAGCGAGGTAGAAACACTGGTAGAAACCAAGCCTGTTCTTACCCAGTATGGATACCTTACGCAGACTGTACGCTCGGTAAACCATCTGTTTCTGGATATTAATGGCGACGGACGTCAGGACGATGTGATAGTTCGTACTCCTTCAGATCCGAACGGGGATTTTCTCTACGTGGGTGTGCGTCTCTACAACAGCACCAATGAACCTATCGATGTTATTACCGGAATCACCGACGGGTTGGGTAATCATACTGATATTCAGTACGGCACACTCAGTACAAGCGGACATTACAAGCGAATTGAACTGGATGTTTCGATAGAAACAGAAGAATGCGAAATGTCCAATTACGAATTCGAAGGTACACCGAGCTGTTGGGACACGCCGATAACCTATGCCAGTGCTGATAATGATGCATTTTACGATGCCCTGAATCGTGACTGGTCGGCAGACTTACCTGCAGGCTCTCATACTCTTGGCAAAGGTGCGGGTATAGGCCAGGGTCCGGTTTTTGAGGTGATGGGATCACAATATGTTGTCACGGAGGTCTCCAGTACCACACCATACGCTGGTTCACCGCAAGGCAGCAGCAGTGTGAGTTATTACTACGGTGAAGCCAAAATACAGGCATCCGGAAGAGGCTATTTGGGATTCGAGCGTATCACAACCCTGGACAAGCAAACCGGTATTACTACAACAAGTCATTATCGGCAGGATTATCCGTTTATTGGCATGCCGCTGGAGACAGTTACCCAATTACCAAACAAAACGATAGTGGGTCATGCCGAAAATATCTGGCAGTTACAGGGCTGGGATGGTGACACTAATAATATGCCATCACCGCCTTATCGTCCCATACTTAAGAAAAGTATCGAGAAAACCTACTATACGGCTTCCGGTAACATGAATGTTGCTATCAGTGGCAATGGTACTGTTTTGCAGACTATTGTTACCGAATCAGTCTATGACGAATATGGCAATGTTACCGAATCGACCATAACCACAGATACCGATGATAGTGGTACCGGTGACGTAATAATTAAACACGCTGTTAACCAGTATGGCGGTAACAACGAAGAACGCGAAAAGGGGCGTTTAAGCGATAGCACTGTTACAACCACACGAATCTACGGCGATGGCACGCCTACTGATGTTTCTGTACGGTCTTCCAGCTTCACGTATAACGATGCCAGTTTCGGTTCCCTGCAATGGTTGCTCCGAACAGAAACCATCGAACCTGGTGGGACGCAGGATCAAACCCTGACCACAACGCATAGTTACGATAACTTCGGTAACGAAATCAGAATCGAAACCCAGGGCTGGGATGGGTACAACGTTGTAACACGCACCTCAGAAAAAGTATTCGATGCCAGCGGTCGTTATGTTGAAAGGGAAATTAATGCCTATGGACAAACAGCAGCGGAAATTATCTCACGCAACGAGCTGGGTATGCCGACGGCAACACGCGATATCAATGGTGTTGTTACCAATATCTATATTGATCCACTAGGTCGCGAGTATTTCCGCAGCGACAGTACCGGTGCCTTCCTGCAAACTGAAGTGCGCCTCTGTAGTAGCAGTAGCTGCAGCCATTCTGAAGCCTTGTACAAGATGACCAAGACACAATCGGGTGGCGCTCGGAATATTGAATATTTTGATCGTCTGGGCCGCAGTCTTCGTAAGGAGGGCATCGCATTTAACGGTCAGGTGGTTTATCAGGATACGGAATACGATATACGCGGTAAAACGCAACGCGTATCGCAACCGTATTTCTCAACCGGAACGCCTGTATGGATGCGGCAAACTTACGACCGAATGGGTCGTGTCGTAGAGACTGTTACCAAAGGACCTGATGGATTGGATAGCACCAGCACCATGGAATACGATGGTTACGTAACCATTAACCGGAATGCTCATAACCAGGCGCGAACTGAGCAACGCAATTCACTGGGTGAGCTGATGCAGGTGACCGATGCCATGGGTGGGCAATTGCGTTATAACTACGATGCCAATGGAAATTTGGTGCATATTGAAGTGATTGGTAATGATCTGGCTAACGGTGCGCCCGGCAGTATTGTCACCACAGTCGATTATGATGATATGGGTCGCAAATTAGCGATGAGCGATCCGGATAAAGGTAACTGGAGTTATGAATACAATGCCTTCGGTGAACTGATTCGACAAATCGATGCGAAGAATCAGCGTTCCGAACAACGTTACAACATCGCCGGCAACCAGGTGGAGCGTTGGGATTATGCGCGCGATGCGAGTAACGACGAGTATCTGTTTGCGCATGCTGTTTGGACATTTGACGACGGTTTAACTGGTAACGCAGCGCTGCTAAACGTCACAGATACGGCAAATGGTTATACCCAGACGTACACCTATGACGGTTTCGGTCGCAGTGATGAAACCATCACCACGCTGCCGTCTGATGGAACATATTATGCGAAAGTGAATTACGATCAGTTTGGTCGTGTCTTTCAACAATTCGATGCTTCGCGCACCACGGCTCATTACACGAAAAATGGTATTCAGAATCTGTATAACGATTATGGTTATCTTCAATACGTGGTATCCGTTGAACGTCTCAATGGTGACTACCGTGATATTTATTACGAGCTAACCGACACCGATGCCAGTGGTAAGCCACTGCTTGAAGATCTGGGTAACGGTTACCGTGTTACCAAGCAATACAATCACTATACCGGCATGATTCAGCAACAAAACGTTGCCACGGGTTTTATCGGGCCGGTTTACGATGTCCTGCAATACCAGACACAATGGGATGTATTAGGTAATCTGGAATGGAGGCAGAAAACGCGTTATGACAATGCCGGTACAGCCTTGATCGATGCACGCGAAGACTTTTTCTACGACGATTTAAATCGTTTGTATCAGGCTATTCGGCCGGGTTTAGGTGACAGCGAGTGGACCTACGACAGCTTTGGTAATATTAAAACGCAAACGCATCAGCAATACGATGCGACACCGGTCAGCAGTCCGGGCACCTACACCTACGGTCCCAGCGCCTACAGCCCGGTTGCCGGGCCGCATGCCGTGACGTCATTATCAGACGGGTCTTACTACAAATACGATGCCAACGGAAATTTAACCGAAGACAGTACCGGCCGTGATATCGAATACGCGCCATTCGACAAGCCCAGTCTTATTACTAAAGGCGATACACAAATCGCATTTGAATACGGTCCCGGGCGTGCCCGCTTCAAGCAGGTGAAAACAGAAGGGTCTGAAATCACCACGACCTTATATTTGGGTAACGTCGAACGCGTGACCCTGCCCAACGGCACAAAACAGGTAAAACACTATATCAATGGTGTTGCAATTCTGATCGATACCGTTGATTCGGCTGATCTGGTGACCGATACCAAACATCATTACCTGGTGAAAGATCACCTGGGTTCAACCTTAATAATGGTGGAATACCAGCCGCATCCGGAGGTTGCCCGTGCCGGTACCAACCTGGGTATTATCGATATGGACTACAGCGCGTTTGGTCAGCGCCGTAGTGAAAACTATCAACCATTAACGCCTGCACAACAGGCCGCATACGATAATAGTGTGACCCCGCGTGGTTATACCGGCCACGAAATGTTGGATGAAGTGGGTCTGATTCATATGAACGGACGTATTTATGATCCGATCCTGGCACGTTTTGTTCAGGCAGATCCGTTTATCCAGGCGGCAACCAACACACAAAGTTATAACCGCTATAGCTATGTGTTGAATAATCCAATGAATGCAACGGATCCGAGCGGGTTTTTGTTGCATAAGGCGTTAAGAGGAATGTTTCGCTTGATGGGGCCGGAGCTGTCGTCCTTGATAGTTTCCTCCATTACATCAATATGCATACCTTGTGGCATGGTTCTACAGTATCAAATGGCAAGAGCTTTTGGTGCGTCGTCCTCTGACGCGCTTAGAAGTGCGGTAGCTCATGGTGCGTCAGCCATGGCGTTTCAGGCGATTGGTGATTACTTCGCAAAAAATAGTTTTCTACCGAATACGCCTGGCACTTATCAATTTGGAAAAAATTGGTTAACAGCCAAACAAATTGCGGGGCAGATTAGCTTGCATGCATTGGTAGGAGGTGTCAGTGCCGAGCTTCAAGGTGGAAAGTTTGGACATGGATTTGCTGCTGCGTTTGTTACGAAAGCGACGACCGATATTCAGCTTACGGTCGCAGACAAGAGTCCCATTCTGGGTGTGCTGGTTGCAGCACTGATTGGTGGAACGACCAGTGAATTAACGGGAGGTAAATTTGCGAATGGAGCGGCGACGGCGGCGTTGCAGTTTGCGTATAATGCTGCGAGCAAAGATAGAGTGATTAAGAACTTAATGAATAGTATGAAAAACCAAGCTAGAGAGCTCATTCCAAAACTTGAATCTTTAGAAGGAGACGAGTTAATGGCCCAGTTTCCTACGAGATCAGAGCTGGGATCTAGCGTCCTTAGAGATTTAGCAGTCAGAAATTTAGAACAGTTCGTTGCGTTTCAAACTCTGAAAGAAATGGCTGCATTTGGATTAGCCTTAAATGAAGAAATATTGGGACAAATGTTGACGGCTGGACTATCACGAGCAACTAAAGTACCAAGGGGAGCAAAATGGCTGCTTGAATTTTTCACCAAACAAGACGATATTGCAAATTTCGTTGTCAAATATCAAGACAATAGGATTTATACACCAAATATTAATTGTCATGAACTTGGATGCGATATTGGAATATTTCTTGAAGACAGTGATGGGAATGTATCACAGACGGTAACAGGTAATATTATAAATGGTATAGTTGGAGCATGGTGATGCTATATAGAAATAGTAAAGTTGGAGTATTATCTGTTTTATTAATTTTGATAGTAACTTTACTGTTGATATATAGCTTGTTCGTCTACTTTAAAGAAAGTAACGACATTTCTTTGAATCAGGACTATATTTATTCTCAATGGGAGAGTGAGAGGCTTTCTGAATCAAAATCTTGTGACTATAGAGATTTAATTTTCATAAAGATATTTAATGGCTATTTTCCACTGCCGTCTAGATACTATCTGAGAAATTCAATTAATGAGGGGCATTCATTCACTTCATTTAGCAGACCATTTCACATCCCGAATAAACTTGATATCAATCCTGAAAAAATAGTATTGGGTGGAACAATTGTATCTGGTGAATTAAACGCTATTTATACAGCATTTGTTGATATTGACGATGAAAATATGGTTGAAAATTCTAAAGAACTCTACACGAATGGGCTTCGTGTAAGGATTTATTCGAATACGAAAAGATTTGGAAGCAATAGCTTTGTTATTATTGATGATGATAGTGAAGCATTAATGATTATGGATCCAAATCCAGATCTGTGGAGGCTACTTACGGGTATTTATCAAAATATAAAGGATGGTTGTCTATAGAACCTAGGAGAAATAAATTAAATCAAGGGGTCAGACTGAACCTCCCCCATTAGAACAGAAACAGAGAGAAACAGAGAGAAACAGAGAGAAACAGAGGGACACTAATAAAATAATAAAATAACGATTGAAACTGAGTGGTTTGTATAAGCCACGCAATGCGTGGCTTATACGTCTAGTAA